>NZ_JBITKE010000005.1:575740-921483 GCF_044460705.1 Nonomuraea sp. NPDC050022 | reverse complement strand
CCATCTCCGCCGCCGACCCCGAGATCGGCTCGCTCATCGCCGAGGCGATGGACAAGGTCGGCAAGGAAGGCGTCATCACCGTCGAGGAGAGCAACACCTTCGGCCTCGAGCTTGAGCTCACCGAGGGCATGCGCTTCGACAAGGGCATGACGTCGATGTACTTCGTGACGGACTCCGAGCGCATGGAGGCCGTGCTCGAGGACCCGTACATCCTGATCGTCAACTCGAAGATCTCGGCCAACAAGGACCTGCTGCCGCTGCTCGACAAGGTCGTGCAGTCCGGCAAGCCGCTCCTGATCATCTCCGAGGACATCGAGGGCGAGGCCCTGGCCACCCTGGTGGTCAACAAGATCCGTGGCCTGTTCCGCTCGGTCGCGGTCAAGGCTCCGGGCTTCGGCGACCGCCGCAAGGCCATGCTGGGCGACATCGCCACGCTGGCCGGCGGCCAGGTGATCTCCGAGGAGATCGGCCTCAAGCTGGAGAACGCCACCCTCGACCAGCTGGGCCGCGCCCGCAAGGTCGTGGTGACCAAGGACGAGACCACCATCGTCGACGGTGCCGGTGACCCCGAGCAGATCGCCGGCCGGGTCAACGAGATCCGCGCCGAGATCGACCGGACCGACTCCGACTACGACCGTGAGAAGCTTCAGGAGCGGCTGGCCAAGCTGGCCGGCGGCGTGGCGGTCATCAAGGCCGGCGCGGCGACCGAGGTCGAGCTGAAGGAGCGCAAGCACCGCATCGAGGACGCCGTTCGCAACGCGAAGGCGGCCGTCGAGGAGGGCATCGTCCCCGGCGGTGGCGTGGCGCTGCTGCAGGCGGGCGCCAAGGCGTTCGACAAGCTCGAGCTCACCGGCGACGAGGCCACCGGTGCCGCGATCGTGAAGAAGGCGCTCGAGGAGCCGCTGAAGCAGATCGCCGTCAACGCCGGCCTCGAGGGCGGCGTCGTGGTGGAGAAGGTCCGCAACCTGACCCCGGGTGAGGGCCTCAACGCCGCTACGGGCGAGTACGTCAACATGTTCGAGGCGGGCATCATCGACCCGGCCAAGGTGACGCGCTCGGCGCTGCAGAACGCCGCTTCCATCGCGGCGCTCTTCCTCACCACCGAGGCGGTCATCGCCGAGAAGCCCGAGAAGACCCCTGCCGCCCCCGCTGGCATGCCCGGCGGCGGAGACATGGACTTCTAGGTCTCCTCACCAGAGACTTCCAGGTCTCTTCGCACGAAACAGACCGGCTCGGACGCACGTTGTCCGGGCCGGTCTGTTTTTTGTGGCGAAGAGCCGTACATATGATCATTTAAGGGACTTGACCCAGCGCGACCACATGGGCTGGAGCGCGTAGCCGGCGGCGGACCACGCCCCATGGGCGGAGACGTTGTCGTCCAGCACCATGGCGTCGGCGCGGAAGGCGCCGAAGGCGGCGAAGCGGGACTCGGCCGCGGCCAGGAGCGTGGTGGCGATGCCCTTACGGCGGTGGGACGGGTGTACGGCGAGGCGATAGAGGTGCGCTCGCCAGCCGTCCCAGCCCGCGATGAGCGTGCCCGCCAGTTCCCCGTCGAGCTCGGCGAGGAGCAGGGCCTCCGGGTCGCGCTCGATCAGCGCCACCACCTTGTCGGGCGAGTCGCGCCGGTCGGTGCCCTCAGCGGCCAGGAGCCAGAAGTCGAGCACGGCGGGCACGTCGCCGAGCCCGCCATGTCGTACCTTCACCCCCGAGGCGGCTCCTGCGTCGGCCGCCATCAGACGCCGAAGTGGGCGACGATGTGGCCGCGCGCGAGCGTGTTGGCGGTGATGTTGAAGCCGACCACCGCCGGGCTGGCGTCACTGCCGACGCCCAGCTCGGCCACGCCCAGCGCGTGCACCGTGAAGACGTAGCGGTGCGGGTCGCCGGGCGGGGGAGCGGCGCCGCCGTAGTCCTTGCTGTTGTAGTCGTTGCGCGCGTGCGTGGCCCCCGCGGGCAGGCCCTTGAACTCGGGGGCGGTGCCGGCGCCCGTGGGCAGCTCGGAGACGGAGGCCGGGAGGTCGAAGAGCACCCAGGTGCCAGAACCCGCTGCCCGTGGGCGCGTCGGGGTCGTAGCAGGTCACGGCGTAGCTCTGCGTCTCGGCCGGGGCGCCGGACCACCGGAGGTGGGGTGACAGGTTCTGGCCGGTCATGCCCCAGTCGTTGAAGACGTGCAGGTCCCCCAGCCTCTCCCCGTCCGCGATGTCGTCGCTCTGGACCGTGAGTGCGGGGACCGACGGCAGGTGTTCGTGTGGCAGCGGTGCGGGCACGGCGTCCTCCTTGGTAGAGATCCTCCACTACTCCAGCCATCCTAGGAGTGCGTCTAGGAGTGCGTCGGTCTCGGGAGGCGACGTGCCCGCTCGCGCGTCAGACGGCCGGTTGAGGGGCCAACTGGGCCGGCAGGGCCTTTCCGTGCAGGACGGTGAGCGAGGTGACCGCACGGGTGAGCACCACGTACAGCCTGGCCAGGCCGCGGGGCTCGGCCGCCACGATGTCGGCCGGCTCGACGACGATCACGTGGTCGTACTCCAGGCCCTTGGCCAGCGTCGCGGGGACGATCAGCAGCCGGTGCTCTTCGGTCGTGTCGGGGTCGAGCACGGCGTGGGCCAGCCCGTCGAGCTGCCCTGACACCTCCGCAACCAGGGCGTCGGGCACGATCACGCCGATCGAGCCCTCCCGGGCCATGGCCTCGCGCGCGGCGTCGGCGACCGCGCCGCCGGGGCGTACGCTCAGCGAGCCCACACCGGGACGCAGCGACCGCGGCGGGGCCAGCGCCGGGGCGATCGACGGCAGCAGGCGGGCGGCGTAGTCGAGCACCTCGCGCGGCACGCGGAAGCCCAGCGTCAGCTCGGTGACCTCGCCCTCGTCCTGGCCCAGGTGCTTGAGCACGGTCTCCCACGAGCTGGTGGACCACGGCGTGGTGCCCTGGGCGAGGTCGCCGAGCACGGTGGCCGAGCCGTTGCGGCAGCGCCGGCCGAGCGCGCGCAGCTGCATCTCCGACAGGTCCTGCGCCTCGTCGACGACCAGGTGGCCGAGCGAGGGCGTGCGTTCGATCAGGTCGCCGAGCTCGTCGAGCAGCGCCGCGTCGGCCGCCGACCACTTGGCGGACTTCCAGCCTCGGTACGGTTTCTGCCACAGCAACATCTGCTGCTCGTCAGGCGACAAATCGGTTTTGGCGGCTTTGGCGAGGAATTCGGGGTCCGAGAGGAGCTTGAAGAGGACCTGCTGCGGCACCAGTTTGGGCCAGACCGCGTCGACGAGCTGCTTGACCGGCTTGGACCTGGCCACGGCGTCCTGCACCCGGTCGTCGGGCGACTCCCCGCGCTGCTCCATGCGTACCAGCACCATGTGCGCGAGCCGCTGCGCCAGCGCCGCCCGGCCGGGCCCGTAGCGGGTGGTGCCGCGCAGCGAGGCGACGATCTCGCGTACCTCGTAGTCGGCCACCCGGAAGCGGTAGGCGCCCTTGCTGTAGACGACGCCCTCCTCCGGCTTCACGATGTGCAGCCACAGCGCCCGCTCCAGCACGGCGGCCATGCGGGCGTCGCCCTTCAGCGCCGAGACCATCGGATCCTCCGGCGCGGCGTGCTCGCCGAGCAGGCCCGCCACCGTGGTCTGGTCGACCTTGACCTCGCCGAGCGCGGGGAGCACGGAGGAGATGTAAGACAGGAAGGCGCGGTTGGGGCCGACGATCATGACGCCCGACCTGGCCAGCCGCTCGCGGTGGGTGAACAGCAGGTACGCGGCCCGGTGCAGGCCGACGGCGGTCTTCCCGGTGCCCGGCGCACCCTGTACGCAGACGGTCTGGGTGAGCGTGGCGCGGACGATCTCGTCCTGGTCCGGCTGGATCGTGGCGACGATGTCCCGCATCGGGCCGGTGCGCGGCCGCTCGATCTCCTCGGTCAGGATCTTCGACGGCCCGATGTCGCCGCCCTCGCCGAGCGGCTCGTCCTCGAACGCGGTCAGCATGCCGCCGTGGTAGCCGAACCGGCGCCGCCGCGCGACGCTCATCGGATCGGCGGGGCTGGCCTGGTAGAACGCCCGGGACACCGGCGCGCGCCAGTCGATCACCAGCGGACGGCTGCTGCCGTCGTGCACATGACGGCGGCCGACGTAGATCGTGGAGGGCAGGTCGTCGTCCGCCGAGCGGTCGAGGCGGCCGAAGAACAGCGGGGTGTCGGGATGGTCGGCCAGCGCCGCCACCCGCTTGTCGAGCAGCGACTGCAGGATCTGCTGGGACACCCAGTCGCCGGCCGCGTCGGCCGACAGCGATTGGGCGTGCAGCCGCATGGCCTGGAGCGCGGCTCTCGACTCGGCCAGATGGGACTGCTCGGCCGCGAGTACGTCGGCGGGTATGTCGGGGGCCAGCTGGTGTGCGGGCATGCGAAAGTGCCTCCCTGGTCGAAGTAACGGAGGTGGTATAGGCAGCGAATCGACCAGCTTAGTGGTGTGTCCGGCAGGCTTCCAAAGCATTTAGCCGGGGTAGAGAGGGACAGTGGCCCGCGTACGGTTTGTTTTCTCCCCGATCATCCCGACAGTGGCGAGTTTCCTGCTGGCGGCGTTGTGGGCGTTGTCGGTGTTCGCGGGCTGGGGGCTGGAGGCGTTCTGCACGGGGGGTGAGTCCGCGGCGGGCTGCTCGCAGCGGCTCGGCTCGGTCTCGACGCTGTCGGGGTTGTTCGCCGTGGCCGCCGCCTGCTGCACGGCCGGTGCCTGGCTGGTCCCTTCCGCCAGGAGCGACCCACGCGTGTTCAGCCGGTTCATGGGCGTGAGCGTGGCCGCCTGGATCGCCGCCGAAGGGGTGCTCTTCCTGGGCGGCCTGCTAGCCAGATAACGACAACCTGCCAATAACCGAGAATTCGGGCATATCAGGTGCATTTGCCGGATCATGGGGGTATGTCGCTGGCTGGTTGAGGCGCGCAGCGGCGTAGCACGCTGGTGAGGGGGGTGGTTCGATTGTCGACAGCCCGCGGAGTCTCGTGGACGTAACGACGTCGATGCCTGGCCGCTCGGAGGGTGAGCGGCCGGGCCTCGCCTCCTGGTGCTACACCCCGCCGTGCACGTCGTCGGCGTCGATGATCTGATACGCGTAACCCTGCTCGGCCAGGAACCGCTGGCGGTGCGCCGCGAACTCCTGGTCGACCGTGTCCCTGCTGACCACCGTGTAGAAGCGGGCGCCGCCGCCGTCGGCCTTGGGCCGCAGCACCCGGCCGAGCCGCTGCGCCTCCTCCTGACGTGACCCGAACGTGCCGGACACCTGGATGGCCACGGCCGCCTCGGGCAGGTCGATGGAGAAGTTCGCCACCTTGGACACGACCAGGACCTGGATCTCCTTGTCGCGGAAGGCCTGGTAGAGCCGCTCGCGCTCCTTGACCCTGGTCTCGCCCTTGATCACCGGAGCGTTGAGATGCTCGCCCAGCTCGTCCAGCTGGTCGATGTACTGGCCGATGACCAGCACCTGCTCGCCCAGGTGCCGGCGGACCAGCGCCTCTGTCACGTGGGTCTTGGACGGCGTGGTGGCGCAGAAGCGGTAGCGCTCCTCGGACTCGGCCATCGCGTACGCCAGCCGCTCCTCGTCCGTCAGCGTGACCCGGACCTCCACGCAGTCGGCGGGGGCGATCCAGCCCTGGTTCTCCATCTCCTTCCAGGGCGCGTCGTAGCGCTTGGGACCGATCAGCGAGAACACGTCGCCCTCGCGGCCGTCCTCGCGCACCAGCGTCGCGGTCAGCCCGACGCGCCTGCGGGCCTGCAGGTCGGCGGTCATCCGGAAGATCGGCGCGGGCAGCAGGTGCACCTCGTCATAGACGACCAGGCCCCAGTCGCGCGCGTCGAAAAGCTCCAGGTGGCTGTAGACGCCCTTCCGCCGGGTGGTCATCACCTGGTAGGTGGCGATGGTGACCGGGCGGATCTCCTTCTTGCTGCCGGAGTATTCGCCGATCTCGTCCTCGGTCAGCGTGGTGCGCTTGAGCAGCTCCTGCTTCCACTGGTGCGCGCTCACCGTGTTGGTGACCAGGATCAGCGTGGTGGCCTGGGCGTGCGCCATCGCGGCCGCGCCGACGATGGTCTTGCCGGCGCCACAGGGCAGCACGACCACGCCGGAGCCGCCGTGCCAGAAGGCGTCGGCCGCGTCCTGCTGGTAGGGCCGCAGGCTCCAGCCGTCCTGCAGCAACTCGATCTTGTGGTGCTCGCCGTCGACGTAGCCTGCGAGGTCTTCGGCGGGCCAGCCCAGCTTGAGCAGCGCCTGCTTGACGTTGCCGCGGTCGCTCGGGTGCACGGCCACGGAGTCGCCGCTGAGCCGTTCGCCCAGCATGGGCTGGATCTTCTTGGACCGCAGCACCTCTTCGAGCACGGCCCGGTCGGTGGAGGTCAGGATCAGCCCGTTGGTCGGGTCCTTCTCCAGCTTGAGCCGGCCGTATCTGGCCATGGTCTCGGCGATGTCCACGAGCAGCGCGTGGGGCACCGGATAGCGGCTGAAACTGATCAGCGCGTCGATGACCTGCTCGGCGTCGTGCCCGGCCGCGCGCGCGTTCCACAGCGCCAGCGGGGTGACGCGGTAGGTGTGCACGTGTTCGGGGGCGCGCTCGAGCTCGGCGAACGGCGCGATGGCCTTGCGGCACTCGCCGGCGTTCTCATGGTCGACTTCGAGGAGCAGCGTCTTGTCCGACTGGACGATGAGCGGGCCGTCGTTCACGGACATCCCTTCTACGGTTGACGCCTATCCAACACATCAGACGGCAAGAACAGTCCCCGAACAGGTAATCAGTCGTCGAGGTAGCCGTTGAGGCCGAGGAAGAGGAAGATGCCGAGGTTCAGCGCGAGGCCCACCCCGAACAGTGCCCAGCACCATACGAGCAGGCCCTTGGCACTGGCCGGCTGCGTGCTCGACCGGCCGAGCGCCATGCCCGCCAGAATGGCGCCAGGGATCGCGAAGATGTTGCAACAGCCGACGATCGAGAGCAGATTGAGCACCAGCGCGACGATGGCGGTGGCCTTCGGTCCCTCGGACGGCCGGGGTGGCGGGGGATAGCCATAACCGTACTGTGGCGGGGGTTGCTGGCCGTATGGTGCGCCGTAGGGCTGGTACGGATATTCGCCCGATGGGCCTTCTTGGCTCATGCCACCTCCTGACAGGTCAACATTTATCACGGAATGGCCACGCGCCCTGCCGGGTCCGCTGCCTCGCCATAGATCTGGACCCTCTCACACGTCTTTAGAGATCGAGACCCAGAGCAGGGAGGCGAGTTGCACCCGGACGACCTACGAGTCTTCACGGCGTTCGTCACGACGCGATCGGACAGCCTCATGCGCCTGTCGTTCGTGCTCACCGGCGACCAGCACGCCGCGGAGGATCTACTCCAGAGCGCGCTGGCCAGAACCGCGGACCGATGGCGGAGCATCAGGGGCGATCCGGAGGCGTACGTCCGCCGGGTCATGTACCACGAGCAGGTCGGCCGATGGCGGAGCCCGCGCTGGGGGCGCGAGCGCGTGGTCGAGACGCTGCCCGAGCGGATCGCGGGCGACGGCACCGCGCGGGTCGACGACCGGCTCACGCTCGAACAGGCCCTGCGCCGGCTGCCCGTCAAGAAGCGGGCCGTGCTGGTCCTGCGCTACTTCGAGGATCTGCCGGAGTCCGACGTCGCCAGGATCATGGGGTGCTCGATCGGCACCGTACGCAGCCAGACCCACCAGGCAGTGAAGCGGCTGCGCGAACTGGTGGGCGAGACAGTCCGTCTGGAGGCCTGAGATGACAGTCGACGAACGCGCGGTCACCGAGGCCCTGAGCAGGCTGGCCGACCGGGCACGGCCCGTGGATCCCGAGCTGCTTCTGTCACGTGCCCTACGGAGGCGGGCACGGCTGAAGTGGCCGAGATGGGGGCTGGCCCTGGCGGCGGCGGCCTGTGTGGTGGCCATCGGGGTGGTGGCGCTGCAAGCGCGCGAACAGCTGGCGATCTCCCCCGCGAGCCCACCGACGGCGAGCACGGAACCCACGGCCGACATGGTGCCCACGGCAAGTTCGACGCGGTCCACGACGGACCCGCCCGCCACCGCGTACGTCCGGGACATCCCCGGCCTGCCGCGCAACACGATCGCGCAGTTCGCGACCGTGGAGGACTGCATGCCCAAGGGCAGCCCGGTGCACAGCATGGACGGGGAGAGGCTGCTGCCCCAGTACGGGACCGTCAAGGACTACCGCTGGCTCGTGGAGGCCAAGGACAAGCTGGGCGTGACGCGGCTGGTCGGCAGCCGCAAGGGGTTCGTGCTGTGCACACCGGGCGTCCGGCTGGTCAGCTATCCGACGGATCCGATCTTCTCCTACTGGGGCGATGACCCACCCGGCAAGCTGGCCCTGCGCGGGGCAATCAGCATCGACGCCTACGACGGCCAGATGCAGTCGGAGATCAACCCGGGCCGGGACGGAGATCCGTACTTCCTGGTGGTGGCAGGGAGGGTCGTTCCGCAGGCGACCCGGGTGGAGGTCGAGTGGGCGGACGGGCGGATGATGACGGCCAACGTCCAGAACGGCTTCTACATCGGCCGGACGCGGGTGTATCCCGACAAGAAGGGTGCCTACCGCCCGGCCGTGCTGAGCAAGGTGACCGCCTATGGCTCAGGCGGGCGGGCGCTGGGCGAGGTCAAGGGCATCGCGTGGGGTTCGACGGGAACCATCGACGCGGACGACTAGCCGAGCCTCGACCGCAGCGCCTTGCGGTCGAGCTTGAGCACGCTCGTGACCGGGATCGAGTCGACGAACAGCACCTCCCGGGGATACTTCACCCGGCCGACCCGGTCACGAGCCCAGGTCATCAGCTCCTCGGCGGTGGCCGTGCCGCCCGGCCTGAGCTGGACGAAGGCCACGACCTCCTCGCCCACCCGCGGGTCCGGGCGGCCCACGACGCCGGACATCACCACGTCGGGGTGCTCGTTGAGCGCGTCCTCGACGTCGCGCGGGAAGACGTTGAACCCGCCGCGGATGATGAGGTCCTTCTTCCGGTCGACGATGTACAGGTAGCCGTCGTCGTCCACGCAGCCGATGTCGCCGGTACGCAGCTCACCTTCGACCAGCGCGGTGCCCGTGGGGTCCGTGGGGTGCTCGCCCCAGTAGCCGAGCATCAGCGAGTCGCCGCTGACGCAGACCTCCCCGACGTCCCCCGGCTCGGCCTGGTCGCCGGAGGAGTCGCGGATCGTGATCGTGTAGCCGGCCAGCGGCAGGCCCACGCTGCCGATCCGGCGCCGCCCCGGCGGGTTGAACGTGGTCACGGCGCTGGTCTCGGTCATCCCATAACCTTCGAGGACCTGGACGCCGGGCATCCGGCGCTCGAACTCCTCCAGCGTCTCCCGGCCGAGCGGCGCCGCGCCGCAGGTGAGGAAGGCCAGATCGGGCAGGGGATGAGACTCCAGCGGCTCGGCCAGGAGCATCTGCAGCATGGCGGGCACGACCGTTCCGTACTGGACGCGCTGCGCGGCGGCCAGCTCAAGGAAGGTCTTCGGGTCGAACCAGCGCATCAGCACCGCCTGCTGCGGCTCCGTGGCGTGCATCCCGGCGACCGTGATGATCAGCCCGTACGAGTGGGAGAGGGGCACCGGCACTATTGCGCGATTTTTCCCCGCTTGGTGGGACATTTCGTAGGCGTCCTTGGCCACCTGCCAGAGCCCGCGATGGCTCAGCATGACGCCCTTGGCCATGCCGGTCGTGCCTCCGGTGTACATGAGAGCCGCCAGATCGGTGGCGTCCCGCTCGACCGGGCCCCGCTCGGCTGCCCGCTCCAGCTCCCCCGTGTCCACAAGTATCGGGATCCTGGGTTCGGCGGCCTGGACCGTCTCCATCAGCTCGGGCGAGGTGATGAGGGCGGTGGCGCCGCTGTCGTCCAGGATGTGCCGCAACTCCGCCGGTCCCACCAGGAACACCACGGGCGTCACCACCGCGCCGGCCGCCCAGATCGCCTCATAGATCAGGCCGACCTCGGGTGAGTTCGCCATCATCACCACGACCCGGTCGCCGGGGCGTACCCCCGCCTCGACCAGCCCGCCGCAGACCTTGCGGGCCCGCTCGGCCAGTGCGTGGGCGCGGTGCCAGACCCCCTCGTAATGGACCGCGTCGAAGTCGTCGAACCTGCTCCAAGACTCCTCGGCCAACCGGCCCAACGTCAGCTCGCTCACGGTCCCAACCTCGCCTGATCATCGCCGGGCGTCAAGACAGGTCGGAGACCCCGGTGATGCGATGGAGCGCGAAGCGGTGGACGGCGGCCCTGGTCTCGTCGTACGCGGTGAGGTAACCGCCCTCCATCCGCGCCGGCTCCAGGATGCGCGAGGTGGCGTTGCCCTGGGAGTCGAGATAGCCGATCCACACGCGTACGCCCTGCCTGATGGCCTCCTGCAACGCGGAGATCGTGGCGGTCGCCGGGCCGCGCGGGATCTGCCCGCTGGGGGCGTCAGTGGGCTCACGCCGTGTCAGGTGGGCCGCGTCGCCCGCCCGCAGCGCGCGTACGGCGGCGGCCGTGACCTCGGCGTCGAGGCCGTTGGGCGAGGGTACGGACCGGGCCGGCGGCAGGCCCTCGGTGCGCTTCCTGTCGAGCTCGGAGATGATCACGTCGCCGTCGAGCGACTCGGCCACCGGGGCGTACCCCATCGCACGCAGCGCGTCGACCAGCGCGGCCCGCGAGGAGCGGGAGGCGATGACCGTGGGAGCCAGCCGGCGCAGACGGAGCGCGGCGGAACGCCGGTCGGCGGTGATCTGGTCGAGCAGGGCCGGATCGTCGCAGCGGATGTAGGCACTGGCGGTGCCGACCCTGATGCGCCCGTGCCGGCGGGCCACGTCGGCGATCAGATAGGACAGCGCCTGCGGGACCGGCGTCGCCGAGTGGCGCTCCAGCATGGCCAGCAGCTCCTCGGCCCCCTGGCCCGCGTCGAGCGCGCGGCGGACCGAGCCCTCGCCGAACCGGTAGACGGTCGCGCCCCCCTTGGACTCGATGTCGGCGGCCAGCGTCATCCAGCGGTTCAGCTCGCTGGTGAGCGGTCCTGGCGCGACGGCGGTCAGGTCGGCCTGGAGCAGCACATGATCGACCGGCTCGGGCAGCAGCGGGGCCAGCACCGAGGCGGTGTCCTCGCCGGACAGCAGCGCCCGGCCGTGTCCCGACAGCACGCCGAGCCCGGTGACGCCGACCTGCTCGGCCTCCCGCAGCGCGAACTCCGTCAGCTGCTCCCGCAGCGGCCCACGGCGGCGCGGCTGCTCCCACGCCAGCCGGTCGAACACGGACTCGCGCGTCGGTGCCAGGCCGGGCGCCGACGCGAGCACGCCCAGCGCCGCCGACCGCACACCCGGCGCGGACGAGCGACGTAGCTCGGTGTGCAGCGCGTTGAGCGGCCGGTCCCGGTCATCACGCTCGCCGACCAGGCCGGGGACGCGGTCGGTGTGCAGCCAGGTGATCGCCAGCGCGGCCCACCGGTCGGCGGTCGGCCGCACCCGCCACAGGTCGTAGCCGGTGGTCGGCAGCCACTCGCCGTCGACGTTGCCGCCCGCCGCGATCAGCCCGGCCGCGTGCGCCACCTCCACGGTCAGCGCGGCGGCCCACTCGGGCACGTCCAGCTCGGTCGCGGTGCGCTTCAGATCCCGTACGCCCAGCCCGCCGGTACGCAGCACGCCCGGTGGTTCGGCGCTCCACCGCTCGCACAGGTCCTCGACCGTCCGCACGAACGTGAACGCCTGCCCCGCCGCCGTCCGGTCGGCCAGCTTCTGGTCCCGCGCGGCGCCCTCCAGAGCGGGGGGTACGGCGTACAGATCCCGGTGTACGAGGCCATTACGCAGATAGAGGCCCACCTCCCGAGGCAGGGCCACACTCTCCTCACCCGTCGCCGCCAGCAGGCCGCGGGCGAGCAGCTGATCGATGGGCGAGCGGGCGGAGGCGACCCGCACCTCACGTCTGGCGTTGGGCACCCGGCCCGTCGCGGGCCCCCAGGTGAGCTGGTCGAGCGCCGCCCTGGCCTCGGGCGAGACCTCCTCGATCAGCTTCCCGGGCCGGGCCAGGGCGGCGGCCAGGCGTTCCTTGCCCGAGCCCGTGGTGCCCGGCGCGATGTCGTCGGCCATCTCGGCCAGCTGCTCGGGCGCGTGGTGCCGGAACGCCTCCACCGCCGGGGGACCGAGCCCCGCCGGATCGTCGAGCACCTTTCGCACGCCGGGGGCCAGGGCGAGCGAGCTGTCGGGGCCGTAGACGAGGGCCAGGCCGCGCAGGTGGTCGATCGCCGCCGTCAGCGCGGGCTCCGGCTTGCCCGCCGCCAGCGCCCCGCCGACGAGCGTGCGCAGGGCCGCCTTCGTGACGGACTTCGGACGTACGTCCGGCTTGTCGGCCGGCGTTCTGGCGGCGGTCGGCGCTTCGAGGACGGCCGACGTCTCAACGACGGCCAGCGTTTCGAGGACGGCGAGCGTGAAGCGGTCGAGCCGGTCGAGCGCGCGGCCGATCGCCGAAGGGCTGCCCGCGCGTACGGCGAGGCCCTCCAGATGCGCGGGCACCGGAGTGATCAGCTCGGGGCGCGCCGAGACGAGCGCCCGCAGCTGTTCGTCGGTGCGCCCCCTGATCCACTCCGTGAACTCCATCGTTGCCATGGTATGTCCACCCTGATTGGGGCAGCATGGCTCACGTGATTGAGCGAGCGGACCAGCTCATACTCAACTACGTCAGCGCGGCCGCCGACGCGGCTCATGGCGTGCTCAGATCCGACCAGCGGCTCGACTTCGCCAAGCGGCTGCGGGCCAGGATCGAGGTCGAACGGCAGGGCAGCCAGAACCCACGCCAGGTGGTCAAGGTGCTCGCCCGGTTCGGCGACCCGGTGGCGCTGGTCGAACGTGAGGCCCGCAGGCTGGCCGAGGCGGGGCCGGACGGCGCGCCCGGTGCCCCGGCCGGAACCCGGCCCGGAACGGCGCCCACGGCCGCGCCCGGGGCCGCACGGGGAACCGTGACGCCGGGTGCCGTGGCCAAGGCGGAACGGGTCGCGGGGGCGGGCGGGGCGACGCCGTTCTTCCCCAAGATCGTCGACGACGTGGCGCCGCCCGCAGGAGCCCAGCTGGACCGGCTCGACCGGCTGGCCCCGCGGCCCCTGCGCGGGCTGCCGTTCGCGCGGCTGCGGCAGGCGGCCATGTCCAGTGCGAACCCGATGGCCACCCGTGGACGGGACGCCGGCACCATCGTCAAGGAGTACCCGCGCGAGACCGCGGCGATGGTGGTCCTGGTGCTGGCCGCGCTGCTGGTCCCGGTCGGCCTGCCGGCCGTCGCGATCTTCCGGGTGCCGGTGCTGGTGTGGGCGTTGGGGGCGCTGCTGGTGGCGTTCTCGGAAGGCTGGGTGCTGCGTGACCGGCTGATCGGGATCGGTGCGCCCCTGGTCGGCTACACGCTCGGTGGCGCGCTCGTCGGCGGTCTGCGGGTGGGCGCGGAGCCGGGGGTGCAGGCGTTCGTGGTGCAGTTCTTCGACGTCAGCGGTGTGATGTTCATGATCGGCACGGCGCTGGGCGTGGTCTGGCTGGGTTACCGGTTGGTGGAGGTCAACTGACCGAGGCGGGGCTGGGGGTCAGCCGACCGGGGTGGGACTGCGGCCTGCTGGAGGTCAGCCGACCGGGGCGGGGCTTGGCAGGAGGCCCACGGCCAGGCGTACCCAGGCGGTGACGAACTGGTCCTTCTCCGCGTGTCCCGGCGACTCGCCGACCGTCTCCTGGAACAAGCGGTAGTGCACCACGGAGCCGCCGAGCACCGCCGCGATGCCGTTCCAGTCGACCTCGGCGTCCTCGTATTCGGGCTGCGCGCGGAACCAGGTCGTGATGGCGTCGAACATGGGCTGCAGCAGCCCTTCGCGCACCACCGCCACCAGCTCGGGGAACTGGCTCAGGTCCCGGAAGAACACCCGGGTCAGCTCCGACTCCTCCCGCACCTTGGCCAGCCCGGCGCGGCACAGGTGCGACAGCCGCATCTCCAGGTCGGCCGAGGTCTCCATGTCGCCCAGCTGGGCCAGGCTCTCGGCCACCTGCGTACGGGTACGGGCGGCATGCTCGTTGATCGCCGCGGCGAGCACCTCGTACTTCGACTTGAAGTGCCGGTAGAGTCCTCCGGCGCCCGGGGAGAGCCCTGAGGCGGCCTCGATCTCGGCCACCGAAGTGGCGGAGTAGCCCCGCTCCGCGAAGAGCCGCAGGGCCTCGTCGATGATCCGCTCACGCGTCGATCTGGTCATTCTTTTCCTGATACCTCCCTGATGGAGCGTAGCGGTCACGGCGCGGCGCGCCGGATCAACCCCGCGACGACCGAGCCGACGATCAGCCAGACCAGCGCCGCGAGCCCGTAGTTGACCAGCGTCGTCCACCGTACGTCGGCGAGCTGGAACAGGTTGGCCAGGCCCACCGACAACGGCGAGGCGAGCGATTCGACGAACTGGTACCAAATGTTGGCCGGGTTGGCCCGGAACACCGTGAAGATCGCGTACAGCACCAGGATCAGGGCGGCCAGCCGGGACGCCAGCCGGACGGCGGCGGCCAGGAACGCCACCACGCCTTGCCACACCCTGACCGGTCCGGTCACGGGCTGGGGCAGCGCGGGCCGGTGCGGCCGGGGCGAGACGTTCCGGACTGGCTGTTCGGGTGGGCTGAACCGGTCGGGTGGGCTGGGCCGGTCGGGTGGGCTGGGCCGGTCGGCGGCGACCAGCCGGTCTCCCGCTTCCGGCGGTTTGGGGGGCTCGGTCACGGCCACTCCTCCCGATAAGTAATTCCTTTCTTCCCACTCCCACGGTCCCACAACAAGGGCCGTTACCCGTAATGCGGACGCGTTTGGCATCCTTCACCTTGTGCGGACATCGGTGGGTTTCGACCTGGACATGACATTGGCGGACACGCGGTCGGGCATCGCGGCCGTCTACGACGAGCTTTCGACGCGCCTCGGCGTCGTCATCGACAGCAAGGCGATCATCACCAGGCTCGGCCCGCCACTCGAACAGGAGTTGGCGAACTGGCTGCCGCTGGAGGCGATCCCGGAAGCCGTGATCCTGTTCAGGGAGATCTATCCGGAGCTGGGTGTGCCCGTGCACACGGCCATGGCCGGAGCGATGGAGGCCGTCGAGGCCGTACGCGCGCAAGGGGGCAGGATCATCGTCGTGACCGGCAAGAACCCGCGCGACGCGACCAGCACCGTGAAGGCGCTCGGGCTCGCCGTGGACGAGGTGGTCGGGTCGGTCTTCGGAGCGGCCAAGGGTACGGCCCTCGCGCGTTTCGGTGCCGCCGCCTATGTTGGTGACCATGTGGCGGACATCGAGGCCGCGCGGGCCGGGGGAGCCGTCAGCGTGACGGTCGCGACCGGCCCGTACACGCTGGGCGAACTACGTGATCACGGAGCCGATGTGGCACTTGGGGACCTGACGGAATTCGCCGACTGGTTCGCCGGATGGCGTTCGAGTGGGCTACTCCGGTAAATGCCGGGAATTTTCCTGGTCGCCCCGGAGCCTCGCGGGGCATAACCTACATCCATTCGCCTTTTACGACTGTTTGAACGAGGTTCCTCCTGTGCCGAGTGGCAAGGTCAAGTGGTACGACGCCGACAAGGGTTTCGGCTTCCTCACCCGCGACGACGGTGGTGAGGTCTTCGTGCATTCCTCCGCGCTACCCACAGGTGCCGGCCCGCTCAAGCCCGGCCAGAAGGTCGAGTTCGGCGTGGCCGAGGGACGACGCGGCCAGCAGGCCCTGTCGGTGCGGATCCTTGAGCAGCCGCCGACGCTGGCCAAGGTGAAGCCCAAGGCCAAGCGCAAGAAGCCGGACGAACTCGTCGTCATCGTGGAGGACCTGATCAAGCTCCTCGACGACGTCTCGACCTCTTACCAGCGGGGCAAGCACCCTGACGCGGCGCACGCGAAGAAGATCGCGCAGGTGCTCAGAGCGGTGGCGGACGACCTCGACGCCTAGCTGTTGGGGTTCGTCAGCGGCTTGGTCGTGTCGAGAGTGGTGTCGACGCGCTGATCTCGCCGATCGGCGCGTCGATCCTCGTCGTCCCACGCACCTTGGTCTGTTTGGTCTTCCTGGTCCGTTTGGGTCGCGGCCTTGGGGCCACGTGTGGCGGCGCGGATCCGCTTGCGGCGGCGTACGATCAGCCAGCCGAACGTGCCGGTCAGCGCCACGGCCAGCGTGACCAGCCCCGCCGCGCTGCTCTCGGCCAGCGACAGCAGCAGCCCGATCAGCCCGCCGAACACCCAGGCGAGCTGCAACACCGCCTCGACCACCCCGAACGTGGACGAGCGCACCTCCTCACCGATCTCCCGCTGCACGATCGCGTCGAGGGCGAGCTTGCCGAGCTCCTGCGCGAACGCGGTGACCAGCGAGATCGCGACCGCGGTCCAGAGGCCGAAGAACACCGCGGTGGCGATCGTGGTCGCGCCGGTCACGGCCAGCGTCAGCAGCGTGATGAGGTGCGGCGAGTGGTTGCGGGTCCAGTTCGCGACCACCGCGCCGACCAGGCCGCCCAGCCCGGCCGCGGCCGCGAGCAACGCGATCGTCTTCGGGATGTCGAAGAACGGGTCGGGTGCGGCCAGCCACGGCACGCCCTTGTCCTGCACCAGGAACAGCATGAAGAACAGCAGGAAGCCGGAGAACAGGCGGATGGCCACGTTCGCCCAGACCGCCTCGGCCACCGCCGGGCCCACGTTCAGGAGGGTCCGCCAGCGGAGCGGCCTGCCCTCCTCCTCTTCCAGCTCGGGTGAGTCGACGTGTCGCGGCAGTCGTACGGCGAGGACGCCGATCAGGAGGAAGGCGACCATCGCGGTACGCAGCACCGCGGCGCTGCCCAGCCACGCGGTCAGCCCCGCGGCGACCGGCACCATCACGCCCGCCGAGATCAGCGAGAACAGCGCCACCCTCGCGTTGGCCGAGACCAGCGTGATATCGGCGGGCAGCACGCTCGGCATGATCGCCGCGCGTGACACGTTGTACGCCTTGGACAGCACCAGTACGCCCAGCGCCCCGACGAACAGCGTCGGCAGGTCGCCGGGCCCCACGGCGGCGGCCATCGCGAAGCACAGCAGGCCGCGGCCGAACAGCGTGCCCGCCATGACGTAGCGGCGGCCCGACCTGAACCGGTCGAGGATCGGCCCCACGAACGGCGCCAGCAGGGCGAACGGCAGCATCGTGATGACCAGGTAGAGCGCCACGGGCCCACGAGCCTCGCCGACGGGCACACCGAAGAAGACGGTGCTCGCCAGCGCGACCGTGACCAGCGCGTCGCCGCCGCTGTGACCGGCGGTGAGCTCGATCAGCCGGCCCAGCCCGGTGCGGTCGGCGCCGTTGGCGTGGGTGAGACGGCGGGTCGCCTTCCCGACCTTCTGCGCGCCCCTGCCGACCTTCTGCGCCCCTCTGGCCGTGGCCTTGCCCGCCCGCGCGGTGCCGCCGGCGGTCGCCTTTCCCGCCCGCAGGGTGGCCCGGCCCGCGCGCGCGGTGGCGCGGCCCGCGTCGGCGACGCCTCGCCCCACGCGCCGCGTGACCTCACGAGCCGTGTCCCAGCCTCCTTGCACGCTTACCAGTCTTACCCGATCGCCGCTCCCAAACGGCGACGGATCGCCCAGGGACGGGCCCACCGATGTGCCGCCAGTTGATCGGGGATAGGCGGTGTGCGCACCTCCAGGTTCGGTGTCAGTGGGTCCGGGATGGGCGGTGTGGGCACCTTCAGGTCCGGTCATGGGTGAGAATGAAGTGTGAGCGAACAGCACCTTGCGGCGGAGGCGGACAGATGACCCGCACCCGGACCCGCGTCTCCCCGCCCGACCAGGCGTGCGTCGCCGCGGTGGACTTGGCGCGCGCCGCCGCGGAGGAGCTCGCGCGGCCGGGCGAGCCGGGTGAGCACCTTGGTTACGAGGGCGAGGGCGACCGCATCGTCACCCATTACTTCGCCTGTCTCGACCGGGCCTACCGCGGCTGGCGCTGGGCCGTCACCGTGACCCGCGCCTCGCGGGCCAAGAACGTCACGGTGAGCGAAGCCGTCCTGTTGCCCGGCTCGGGGGCGTTGCTCGCGCCCGAGTGGCTGCCCTGGAGCGAGCGTCTGCGCCCCGGCGACCTGGGCGTCGGTGACCTGCTGCCGACCTCGGAGGACGACGACCGGCTGGAGCCAGGTTTCGTCAAGACCGACGACGAGACCGACCATCAGACGATTTTCGAGTACGGCCTGGGCCGGGCCCGTGTGCTCTCGGCCATCGGCAAGGACCGCGCTGCCAGACGCTGGCACTCGGGCGAGCACGGGCCGCATACGCCGATCGCACACGCCGCTCCCGCGCAGTGCTCCACCTGTGGTTTCTACTGGCCACTCGCGGGTGGGCTCCGGCAGGTGTTCGGGGTCTGCGCCAATGAGTACGCCCCCGACGACGGCAAGGTGGTCGCCGCCGACCACGGCTGCGGGGCTCACTCGGAGGCCGCGGTCATGCCGCCGTCCGTCGAGCAGGCCATGCCCATCCTCGACGACATGGGCTTCGACCTGATGGAAGAGGAGGCCGGATCCGTCGACGGAACGGCCACCGAGGAGCTCGGCCACTCCTGAACGCGAATGTCGGTGAGGGCCGCTAGCCTACGGTGGCCCCCCATCGGCGGACCCCGGACACGTGCCGGAGCCCGCCCCACCAGCGACCAGGATCGTGACAGATGACCGACACCTTTGGCACCGACCGGACGCGGGCCGCAGTGCTCGCCGCGTGGACGGCCTCGACCGCCCGATTCCGCGAGGACGCCAACGCCGAGGAAGACTTCGCCCTCGGCGGCTACCGCGACCGGCTCATTGTGGAGCTCGCCCAGAACGCCGCCGACGCGGCGCTGCGCGCGGGCGTGCCAGGGGTGCTCCGGCTGACGTTGCGTGACGACGTCCTGACCGCCGCCAACACCGGCGCCCCGCTGGACGCGACCGGCGTCGAGGGTCTGTCGACGCTGCGTGTCTCCGGCAAGCGGGACGAAGCGGGCGCCGCCGGCCGGTTCGGCGTCGGGTTCGCCGCGGTCGTGTCGGTCTGTGATGAGCCGTCGATCGGCTCGCGTGAGACGGGCGCCGCCCGCTGGTCGCGGGCTGAGACGGCCGCCGTGGTGGCCTCGGTGCCGGAGCTCGCCGCCGAGCTGGGCTCGCGCGGCGGCCACGTCCCGCTGCTGCGCCTGCCGTTCGAGGCCGAGCCGCTCGACGTGCCGGAGGGCTTCGACACCCTCGTACGCCTGCCGCTGCGCGACGCCGCCTCGGTCGCGGCGGTCCGGCGCATGCTGACCGAGACCAGCCCGGCGCTGCTGCTCGGCATGCCCGCGCTGACGAGCATCGAGATCGACCTCGACGGCTCGGAGCGCCGGGTGTCGGCCGATGGGTGGCAGCTGGTGTCGGAGTCGGGCGAGTTCGCTCCCGACGAGGTGGCGGCCCTGTTCGCTGACCGGCCCACCGAAGAACGTGCCCGCCCTTACTGGTCGCTGCGCTGGGCCGTGCGCGTCGCCGACACGGAGCCGGCCCCGCTGCCCTCAGGGGTGCCGCCGGTGGTGCACGCGCCGACGCCCAGCGACGAGCCGCTCGACCTGCCGGCCCTGCTCATCGCCTCGTTCCCGATGGCCACCGACCGGCGGCACGTGGCCAAGGGGCCGCTGACCGACTTCCTGGTCGAGCGGGCCGCCGACGCCTACGTCAGGCTGCTCGGCGAGCTGCCGCGCACGCCCAAGCTCCTCGATCTCGTCCCCGCCCTGATGGGCAAGGGCGAGCTCGACGCCCGGATCCGGCGGGCCATCCTGCAGCGCCTGCCCGCCATCCCGCTGCTCCCGGCCCTGTCCGCGCCCGCGCCGGCCGTGCAGACGCCGTCGTTCGCCGAGGCCGAGGTCTATGAGCCCGACGCCGAGTGGCAGGTCGAGCACCCGGCCAGGGAGCCGCACGAGGACGGCTGGATCGTCGCCGGCCAGGAGGCGGCCGTGGTCGCCGGGTCGGGAGACCTGCTGGCCGCGATCGCCGACTTCGTCCCCGGCCTGCTGCCCGCCGGGTGGCCCGCCCGGCACCCGGCGATGGCCTCGCTCGGGGTGCGCCGGGTCGAGCTGGCCGAGGTCGTCGACCTGCTGTCCGGTGAGGCGGTCGAGGCGCGGGAGCCGTCGTGGTGGCGCTCGCTGTATGAGGTGCTGCCGGCCGACGACCCCGAGTCGCTGGGCGCGCTGCCGGTGCCGCTGGCCGACGGCCGGCTGGTCCGTGGCCCGCGCGGCACCCTCATCCTCGACCTGGGCGGCACCCGCCTGGCCTCGGCCCGCGACGGGCTCGATCTGACGCCTCTGGGGCTGCGGATCGTGCACCCGGACGCGGCGCACGCGGCGCTGCTGCGGCTCGGTGCCGCCGAGGCCACACCGCGGACGATCCTCGAAGACCCCATCACCAAGGCCGCCGTCGCCCAGTCCCTCGACAGCGCGGACTCCGAGCCCGTGGCGCAGGCCGTGCTCTCCCTGGTGGAGGCCGCCTCGCTGGTGCCGGGCGAGGCGCCGTGGCTGGCCGAGCTGGCGCTGCGCGGCAGCGACGGCGATCTTTACGCGGCGGGCGAGCTGATGCTGGCCGACGGCGCGCTGGCCGGCCTGCTGGAGCCCGACACGCACCTCGGCGTGGTCGCGCCGGAGCTGGTGGAGACCTACGGCTCCCGGGTGCTCGAAGCCGCGGGCGTGCTCGACGGGTTCGCCGTGGCGCACGACTCCGACGTGCTGCTCGACCATGACGACTGCGACCACGACCTCGACGGTGAGGAGGACTGGCTCGACCACGTGCTCGACCTGCTGCCCGAGCTGGAACTCCCGCCTGTGGTGCCGGACTTCGCCGCGGTGCGCGACCTGGAGCTGGTCGCCGACTGGCCCGCCGCGCTGGCGCTGCTGACCAGACCGCCGCTGCGTGCCGCACTGCACCCGCTGCGGGTCGAGGGCGTCGAAGTGCCGTCCTACACGGCGTGGTGGCTGGCCAACCACGCCGTGCTGGACGGGCGACGGCCCCGGGAGCTGCGGCTGCCCGGTGCCGACCCGCTGCTCCAGGGCCTCTATGGTGACGCGCCCGGCGGGCTCGACCCGGTGGCGCTGGGGATGCTCGGCGTACGCACCACGCTGGCCGAGCTGCTGGCCGGCCACGGCGGTCCCGAAGAGCTGCTCGACCTGATGGCCGATGAGTCCATCGAGGTCGACCGGGCCCAGTTGCGGGCCCTGTGGATCGCGCTGGCGGCCGTCGAGCCCGCGCGGGTGGCGCCGCCCTCGCGGGTGCGGGCCGTGCTCGGTGGCGACATCGTGGTGGCCGCGGCCGACGACGCCGTCGTGGTGGAGGCCCCTGACCTGCTCCAGCTCGTCACCGACCGGCCGCTGGTGCTGGCCCCTTACGACCTGGCCGAGTCGCTGTCCGAGTTGCTCGACCTGCCGCTGGCCGGCGAGCTGGCCCAGGGCGAGGTCACGTCCGAGGGTGAGACCCGCCCCGTGCCGCCAGAGGTGCGCTCCCTGCTCCCGACGGCTCCCGAGACCTACGTCGAGCACGAGAAGCTGCTGGTCGACGGCGTCGCCTGCACGTGGCGCTTCTTCGAGGGCTCCGTGCACTGCACCGGGCTCGACGGCCTGGCACGCGGCCTGGCCTGGGCGACGGGGCAGTGGAACGACCGGCTCGCCGTGGCCGCACTGCTGCACGACCCGACGGCCGTGCCGCTCCTGCTGGCCGAAGCCGACCTGTCGTAGCGCTGACCGGTCCGTAGCGCTGACCGGTCCGTAGCGCTGACCGGTCCGTAGCGCTGACCGGTCCGTAGCGCCGACCGGCCCGTAGCGTCGTGAGGGTTCACGCCGCCGGGCAGGTGGCGTTCGTGCCGGGGGACTTGCCGGTGAGGAAGTAGGCGTCGACCAGGCGGCTGACGCAGCTGCTGCCGCTCAGGTAGGCGCCGTGCCCCTCGCCCTCGTACGTGACCAGGACCCCGGTCTTGAGCTGGGCGGCGAGCTTGGGCGCCCACGCGTACGGCGTGGCGGGGTCGCCCTTGCCGCCGATCACGAGGATGGGGGCGGAGCCGGTGGCGTCGATCTTCTTGGACTCGTCGCTGCCGGGCGCCGGCCAGTGCGCGCAGATCGAGCCGAGCCCTCCGTTGCGCATGAGCGGGAAGATCTTGGCGGTCTCCCGTTCGACCTGGTCGATCTCGGCGGCGCTCGGCCGTTCGGCGCTGTCCACGCAGTCGATCGCCAGGACGCTGGTCATCAGCGACGAGTACGTCCCGTCGGCCTTACGGCCGTTGTAGGAGTCGGCCAGGGCGAGCAGCTGCGTGCCGTCCCCCTTGACGGCTGCGGCGGCCGCCTGCTCCAGCATCGGCCAGCTGAGCTTGGCGTAGAGAGCGGCCAGGACGCCGGTGCTCGCCAGGCCCTTGGTGAGCTCCCGGTCGGCCACCTTGAGCGGCTTGTCCCGCAGGCCGGACAGTAGTGTCTCGACGCTCTTCCGCACGGCGGCGGGGTCGGCGCCGAGGTCGCAGCCCTGCTTCACGCAGTCGGCGGCGAACGCCTCGAACGCCTGCCTGAAGCCGGCCGTCTGCGTCTTCGCGCGCTCGGCGAAGGTGACGGTCGGGTCGAGGGCGCCGTCGAGGACGAACCGGCCGACGTTCTTCGGGTACTGGGTGGCGTACACGGCGCCGAGGTGGGTGCCGTACGACATGCCGAAGTAGTTGAGCCGCTCGTCGCCCAGCGCGGCGCGAATGCGGTCGAGGTCCCGCGCGGCGTTCACGGTGCCGACGTGGGGCAGGAGCTTGCCGGAGATCTTGGCGCAGGTGGCCGCGAACTTCTTGGCGACCTTGTCCACTTCGTCGCCCGCGGGGTCCAGGGAGATCCACTTCTCGACGCTGCCGCACTTGACGGGTGCGCTGCGCTCGACGCCGCGCGGGTCGAAGCTGACCAGGTCATACCTCGCGCCCATGCCGGCGAAGACCTTGGCGGTCATGGACAGCAGGTCGACCCCCGAGCCGCCGGGGCCGCCGAAGTTGAACACCAGCGAGCCGAGCCGGTCGCCGGAGGCCTTGACGCGGATCAGCGCCAGGTCGATCTGCTCGCCGTCCTGTTTGGTGTAGTCGAGCGGTACCGCGAGCTTGCCGCATTCGATGGCCGGATCGGGCGCGGCGGGTTTGCCGTCGGGGCCGGGCAGGCCGGTGCACGTGCTCCAGGCGACGCTGCCGGAGCCCTTCGCCGTCTGGGCAGGCTTCGTGGCGGCGGTGCTCGCCTGGTCCGGCGCCGTCCGGGCAGGTTCCGTGGCGGTGCTCGTCGTGGGCTGCTCCGCCGGCCCGCTGGTGGGCTTGGCGGCGGAGCAGCCCACGAGGGTGGCGCTCGCGAGGGTCACCGCGCACAGGAGCGAGGGAAATGACGTCTTCTTCATGCCTCCAGCATGATCAACCGGCTTTTTCCCAGGTAGTGGGGTAAAACAGCACTTTCCGGTGACTTCGGGGATCGACTGGAGGTGACTAATGTCAGCTCCGGGACGCCCGCCTGTGCACGTACCAGAGGCCGAGGAGCCCGAGGCCGACCCCGGCGACGCAGGTCCAGATCCACCACGACTGCTCGGCGGCCGGGCGGAAGATCAGTAGCGCGACCAGCGCGAGCGCCCACGCGACCGTGCCCACGGCGACCGCCGCGACGTCGTTGGTCTCGATCGGCTCCGGGTCGGGACGCCATTCCTGCTTCACGGGATCCAGCCTAGCTTCCAATCGGGTCTCGATCCGATCACCGCCACTTTTCGCAGGTGACGCAAACTGTCACTGTTCGCCCGTGAGTGACACAAGTAGTGGTATCGACAGGTTCTTCGCAATCTCCGCACGAGGCTCGACGATCTCCCGTGAGATCCGCGGCGGGCTGGCCACGTTCTTCACGATGGCCTACATCGTCGTGCTGAACCCGATCATCATCGCCAACGGCAAGGATGTCCAGGAGCAGTTCATCGGTGACGGCTCCTCGCCCAACCTGCCCCTCGTGGCGGCGGGCACGGCGTTCGTGGCGGGCGTGCTGACCATCCTCATGGGGGTGATCGGCCGGGTGCCCTTCGCCATGGCGGCCGGGTTGGGGCTCAACGCCTTCGTGACCTTCAACATCGCCTCTGTGATGAGCTGGGAAGAGGCCATGGGGCTGGTCTTCCTGGAGGGCGTCATCATCGGCATCCTGGTGTTGACCGGTTTCCGGGTGGCGGTGTTCAACGCCATCCCGGCCCAGCTCAAGACCGCCATCAGCGTCGGCATCGGGTTGTTCATCGCGCTGATCGGCTTCGTGGACGCCGGCTTCGTGCGCCGGGTGCCCGCAGGGCCGCCGCTGGAGATGGGCATCCACAACACCCTGACCTCCTGGCCGATCTTCGTCTTCGTCGTCGGGCTGCTCGTGACGGCTGCGCTGGTGGCCCGCAAGGTCAAGGGCGCGATCCTGATCGGCATCATCGGCACCACCGTGCTGGCGATCATCGTGGAGGCGATCGCGAAGGCCGGCCAGGTCTCCGACAAGAACCCCGGCGGCTGGATGCTGAACGTGCCCAGCCTGCCGGATCAGATCATCGGCTTCCACAACCCGCTGGTGCTGTTCAAGGAGTTCGACCCGTTCGGCGCGTTCAGCCGGGTCTCGGTGATCCTGGCGGTGCTGTTCGTCTTCACGCTGCTCATCACCGACTTCTTCGACACGATGGGCACCGTCGTCGGGGTCGGCCGCCAAGCCGGTCTGGTCGACGCCAACGGGATGCTGCCGCGTACCCGGGAGATCCTGCTCGTCGACTCGCTCGGCGCGGCGGCCGGCGGCGCGGGCTCGGTCTCGTCGAACACCACCTACATCGAGTCGGCCGCGGGGGTCGGCGAGGGCGCGCGGACCGGCCTGGCCAGCGTGGTCACCGGCCTGCTCTTCCTGGTGGCGATCTTCTTCGCGCCGCTGGTCACGGTCGTGCCGTATGAGGCGGCCGCGCCCGCGCTGGTCGTGGTGGGCTTCCTGATGATGACCTCGATCCGTGAGATCGATTTCACGGACTACGAGATCGCCATCCCGGCGTTCCTCACCATCGTGGTCATGCCGTTCACGTACTCGATCTCGAACGGCATCGGCGCCGGCTTCATCAGCTACGTGCTGATCAAGATCGTTCGTGGCAAGGTACGGGAGATCCACCCGCTGCTGTGGGTGGTCATGGGCCTGTTCGTGATCTACTTCGCGCTCGGCCCGATCAGGGTACTTTTCGGGGTCTGATGCCTGGTGAGGCCGTCTTCGCATGGGAGGCGGCCTCGGGGTATCAAAGAGTGAGACGAGAAATGAGGTAGGGAAATAACGTGGAGTGCCGTATAGTTAGCAAAGGTAATGACTCATGCTAACCAAGAACCAGTCCCAGATAAACCTGCGCAGCGACGCAGGCCTGGCCACAGCCCTGCGCGTGTCGCTGGCGCGGCTGACCAGGCGGCTACGACGACAAGCGGCAGCGCACTCGCTGACTCCCACGCAGTTCGCGACCCTCGCCGCGGTAGAACGGCATTCCGCGATAACCCCCGGCGAATTGGCCGAGCTCGAGAAGGTGCAACCCCCCTCGATGACTCGCGTGATCGCCGCGCTAGAGGAACGCGGTCTGGTGTCGCGCACACCGCACCCGACCGACCGGCGACAGGTGACCGTGACCGTGACCGAGGCCGCCCAGAAACTGCTGAAGGAGGAACGACGTCTCAAGGAAGCGTGGCTGAGCCAGCGCTTGAGGGATCTGACCGCGGAGGAGCGGGCGATCCTCAGGCAGGCGGCGCCGATTCTGGAGAAACTCAGCAGGATCTAGAGCCTGAAGAACCCAAGACCGGGATGTTCCGGTCTCTCAAGGTACGTAACTACCGCATGTTCGCAGCCGGTGGCGCGGTGTCCAACGTCGGCGGCTGGCTGCAACGCACCGCCCAAGACTGGCTGGTGCTCGATCTGACCCATGGCAGCGCGGCGGCCCTAGGCACGGCGACCGCGCTGCAGTTCCTGCCGATGCTGCTGTTCGGGCTCTTCGGCGGCGTGCTGGCCGACCGCTACCCCAAACGGCCGATCCTCATCGTGGCGCAGTCGCTCATGGCCGTGCTCGCCCTGGTCATCGGCGTACTGACGATGACGGGCAGTGCCCAGGTGTGGCACGTCTACGTGATGGCGTTCACGCTGGGTGTGATCTCCTGCGTCGAGGTGCCGACCAGGCAGGCGTTCGTGGTCGAGATGGTGGGCCGCCGGGATCTGTCCAACGCGATCGCGCTCAACAGCTCCATCTTCAACCTGGCCCGCGTTGTGGGACCGGCGATCGCCGGTGTGCTGATCTTCCTGTTCGGGGGCACGGGACCGCTCTTCCTGATCAACGCGGTGACGTTCGCCGGCGTGATCTCCAGCCTGATCTTCATGCGGAAGTCGGAGCTGAACCTCTCCGTACCGGTGCCGAGAGCCAAGGGCCAGCTGCGCGAAGGGCTGAGCTATGTGCTGCATCGCGAAGAGCTGCTGATGCCGGTGCTGCTGATCGGGTTCGTGTCGATGTTCTCCCAGTCGTTCTCGATGTCGATCGCGCTCATGGCCCGCGAGGTCTTCAAGGCCGGCGCCTCGTCGTTCGGCCTGGCCTCC
Organism: Nonomuraea sp. NPDC050022; assembly: GCF_044460705.1. NCBI lineage: Bacteria > Bacillati > Actinomycetota > Actinomycetes > Streptosporangiales > Streptosporangiaceae > Nonomuraea > Nonomuraea sp. NPDC050022. The sequence continues at coordinate 894,941 of NZ_JBITKE010000005.1, read as the reverse complement.
AGCATGTTCGCCGTCGGCGCGCTGGGCGGGGCGCTGCTCGCCGCCCGCCGGGCCCGGCCGTCACGCCGCATGCTGATCGCCGGAGCCATCGGGTTCGGGCTGTTCCAGATCGCCACCGGGCTGGCCCCGGTCTACCCGGTGTACCTGCTGCTGCTGATCCCCACCGGCATCGCGCTGATCACGATCAACACGGCCGCGAACGCGAGCGTCCAGCTCGCCACCGCGCCGGACATGCGCGGCCGCGTCATGGGCATCTACATGCTCGTCTTCACCGGTGGCGCGCCCGTCGGCGCCCCGCTGGTCGGCTGGCTGTCGGAGCTGGGCGGACCCAGGACGGGCGTCATGCTCTCCGGGCTGCTGGTGCTGGTCGGCACGGGCGTCGCGGTGATGCTGACGAGGCTGATCAGCGCCCGTGTTGTGGGCGAGCCGGTGCTGGCGATCGCCTGAGCACGTTGGAGAATCGGGTGGCATGAGGTTATTCGCGGCACTGATGCCGCCCGATGAGGTGCTCGACGAGATCGAGCGTGCCATCGCGCCGCACGTCGGGCAGGTGCCGGGCCTGCGCTGGCCGGACCGCGCCACCTGGCACATCACGCTGGGCTTCTTCGGCGAGGTGCCCGAGCACGTCCTGCCGGAGCTGCAGGTGCGGCTGGCCCGCGCCGTGGCTCGGCATGCCAGCCTGGACCTGGCCTTCACCGGGTTCGGGGCGTTCTCGTCCGCCCGCCGGGCCAGGGTGTTCTGGGCCGGGCTCTCCGGTGACTCGATGGTCCGGCTGTCAGAGTCGGTCAGAGCGGGCGCCCGCCGGGCGGGGGCCGTACAGACCGACGACAAGCACTTCCACCCGCATCTGACGCTCGCGCGGGCGAAGACGGAGATGGACCTCCGCCCGCTCGTCGAGTCGCTGTCGGAATTCAGCGGCTCGACATGGCGGGCGAAAGCCGTCCATCTCGTACGCAGCCATCAAGGGGCGCAGATGAGGTACGAGTCACTCGCACAATGGGATCTGGCACCCATCGGGCGCGATTAGGCTCCACAATGTGGACCGTCCTCGCCCTTGGCTGCTGCCCGTCGTGCTCGGCCTCCTGCTGCTGATCGTCGTGATCGGCGCCCTGCTGGCCTGAGTTACCAGGCGTAGTCCTCCGGCGCCGGACGGTGTCCGGGGAAGATCTCGTCGAGGCGGGCCAGCGCCTGCTCGTCCAGCTCGATCTCCAGCGTGCGCAGGCTGCCGTTGAGCTGCTCCTGCGTGCGCGGGCCGATGATCGGGGCGGTGACCGCGGGCTGCTTCAGGAGCCAGGCCAGCGCCACGTAGGCGGGGTCCTCGCCGAGTTCGTCGCAGAACTTCTCGTACTGCTCGATCTTGTCGCGGTGCTTCTCGAGCTCCGTGACCATGCGGTCGGCGGCCGACCGGCCCTTGTCGATCTTGCGCAGCACGCCGCCCAGCAGGCCGCCGGCCAGCGGGCTCCACGGGATCACGCCGAGGCCGTATTCCTGGCTGGCGGGCAGCACCTCCAGCTCGACCGCGCGGGTGAGCAGGTTGTAGTGGCTCTGCTCGCTGACGAGCCCGATCGAGTTGCGGCGGGCCGCGGACTCCTGGGCCTTGGCGATGTGCCAGCCCGCGAAGTTGGACGATCCCACATAGAGGATCTTGCCCTGCTGCTTCAGGACGTCCATGGCCTCCCAGAACTCGTCGAACGGCGTGTTCCGGTCGACGTGGTGAGCCTGGTAGATGTCGATGTAGTCGGTCTGCATGCGCTTGAGCGAGGCGTCGCAGGCCCGGCGGATGTTCAGCGCGGACAGCAGGTTCTCGTTGGGCCAGTCGCCCATCGCGCCGTAGAGCTTGGTCGCGATGACCGTCTTCTCCCGGCGACCTTCGCCCTTGGCGAACCAACGGCCGACGATCTGCTCGGTGATCCCCTCGCCCTGCTTCCAGCCGTACACGTTGGCCGTGTCGAAGAAGTTGATCCCCAGCTCATGGGCCCTGTCCATGATCGCGAAGGAGTCTTCCTCCGTGGTCAGCGGGCCGAAGTTCATGGTGCCCAGGCAGAGTGGACTGACCCGGAGGCCACTGCGTCCGAGGTTCACATAATCCATGAACTCCACCCTAAATACCTGGAGTGCACTCCAGGCTAGTAGGGGTGGCGGGAATGCCTGGAGTCCGCTCCAGCCACCGGAATGCCTGGCGTTCGCTCCAGCCTACTAAGATCGGCCGGGTGAACTCGGGCCTCCTTCGTGCGGCGGTTCCCCTGTTCCTCTCCATGGTCACCACTACGGTCGGCACGTTGGTGGTCACTTCCGTGCTCGGCAGGCACGCCACCGTCACGCTGGCCGCCTTCGCGGTCATGTCGGCCGTACTGAACCCCGCCTCCGCCGCTGTCGTGGGCGCTCTTCGCGGGCTCGCGCCGTTCGTGGCGCCGTACAAGGACTCGCCCGCGGCGGCCGTGCCGATCCTGCGTGACGCGCGCTGGCTCACCCTGCTGGTAGGTACGGTCGGTGCGCTCGCGGTGCTGTGCGTGCCGCTGCTCGCCCGCGCCACCGGGGCGCCCGCCGAGGTCGTGGCCGAGCTGGGGCCGCTGCCCTGGCTGCTGTCGCTCTATCTACTGGTGTTCGCTTCGGGTGGTGGGGCCAATACCGTGCTCGTGGCGCTCGGCCGCAGCCGCCAGGTCCTCTGGTCCAGTCTGGCGGCCAGTGCCGCGATGGTCGGCGGCACGGTCGCTCTGGTGCCGCCGCTCGGTCTGACCGGCGTGGGCGTCGCCTGGCTGCTGTCGGGCGTCGCGGGTGTGCTCGTCTCGAACCTCTGCCTGCGCCGCGCCCTCGGGACGCGCGTCGGCCAGGGCCGGCCGCGGATCAGGGAGATCGTCCGGCTCGGCCGGGTGAGCATCCCGCTGGCCGGGACGGTTCTGATCAAGTTCGGCGGTCTCGGGGTCGTCACCTTCGCCGCGAGCGCGACCGGCACCCGTGACGTGGCCGCCCACGCGGTGCTGAGTACGCTCACCGGGTTCATCATGCTGGCCTCGATCTCCGTGGCGCAGGCGTCGGTGCCCGAGGTGGCCAGGGCCCGGGACGTGGCGGAGGCGCGCCGGGCCAACCGGGCCGCGGCCCTGCTCGCCCTGGCGGGGACGGCCGTCGCGGCGGCCGTGCTGCTCGGGTTCGGCGACTCGGCGCTGGTGCTGTTCAGCGATGACGCGAGCGTACGAGAGCGGGTCGCGGCGCTGCTGCCGCTGATGCTGCTGGCCTCGACGGCCGACGGGGCGCAGGCGGTTCAGGGGATCGGGCTCACCGCGCTCAAGCGGTCGGGGGCGAGTCTGATCTACTTCGCCGTCGGTTACGGGGTGATGGTGGCCGTGGCCGCACCCGTGGCCGCGACCTGGGGGCTCGTCGGGCTGTGGTGGCTCATGGCGGTGACCAACGGAGTGCTGGTCGTGCTGCAGGGCACCGGATTTCATCGGCACAGCGCTACCGTCGGCGCGGCGTCCGTTGGGGCATGATGGCGGGGTGGGGGATGTTGTGATTCGTACGGCCGCCGGGGTTATCGCGGTCTTCGTGGTGTTCGTTCCGGCGAATGCGGCCTTCGCCGATGACGGCGAGAAGAAACTGTTCACGTTCAAGGACGCGCGGATCACCGAGTCGAGCGGGCTGGCCGTGTCGCCGACGAAGGAAGGCGTCTTCTACACGCACAATGACAGCTCGGCGGCACCGAGGTTCTACGCGGTGGGTTCCGATGGGCGGACGCGGGCGACGTACCGGCTCCAGGGGGCGCAGGCTCGTGACTGGGAGGCGATGGCCGCGAGCAAGGACCCCGCCACGGGACGTGGGGTGCTGTGGTTCGCCGACATCGGCGACAACCTGGACGGGGCTTGGCCGAACGTCTCCATCTACAAGGTCATGGAGCCGGAGACGCTGCGGGACGCCACCCTTCCGGCGGTCCGCTACCGGTTCCGCTACGCGGACGGCGCTAGGAACGCCGAGGGCATCATGGTCAACCCGGTGACCGGGCGGCTCTTCGTTGTGTCGAAGGAGTTCTCCGGGTCGGTGTACCAGGCGCCCAAGAAGCTCAGGAGCGACCGGGTCAACGTGCTCCGCAAGGTGGGCACGGCCCCGATCATGGCGACGGACGCCGCGTACGCGCCGGACGGCAACTCGTACGTGATCCGTACGTACTTCTCGGCCACGGTCTTCCGGCCCTCGGGTGAGTCGATCGCCAGGGTGTCGATGCCGGAGCTGAAGCAGGCCGAGTCCATCACCTACACCCGCGATGGCAGGAGCCTGCTGACCGGCTCGGAGGGCGTGCGCAGCCCGGTCTACCAGGTGGCGCTGCCCGCGGCCGCGTTACCGGTCGCCACTCCGTCCGGCTCGCCGTCCCACCGGCCGAAGACGACCGCGTCGCCGTCCGCCCGGCCGGTGGCGGCGGCCAAGGGGCTCAGCGCGCGTGACGTCCTGATCTGGCTGGCCGCCGCCGCGGGCGCCAGCGGCATCATCGCGGCGATCGCCCGCCGCAGTCGGTAGGCACGGTCGCCCGTCGCACTCGGTAGGCACGGTCGGCGGTCGCATCCGGTAGGCGTGGTCGGTGGTCGCCCGGTGGGCGCGCGTCATGGACGGCGCATCGTGGCCGTGAAGAGGTCGCCGCGGAGGGCGCGTTCGACCACCGCGATCGAGCGGGACAGGCGCACGAGCCGGGGCCCCTCCTCGCGGTAGGCGTCCAGGACCGCCTCGATCGCGTGGGGCGGCAGGTGGCCCTTGAGGTCGACCGCGGCGCCCCGGTAGCCGGCGCGGGCCGCCTCGATCGCCGCGCCGACGTGGTGGCTCGCCATCCTGGCCAGCGCGATCGGGTGGCGGCGGAGCACCTCGTAGGCGCGGTAGTCGGGCGGCACCGCGTCGAGCAGCCAGGCCACCGCCGAGGTCTCCCAGTCGGGGACGCTGGGCGGGCGGACCTCGGGCGGCCACTCTGGCGGGAGATACATAACGCCATCGTACTCACGTTCGATTTGTCGGTGTAGTGGTGTCTTTACCTGGGGTAACGCAAAGGAGATCGGCCGATGGTCGCTAGTGATCTTGTTCTCGTCGCCGGGGTCGGTGGGGTGGGCCGCACGGTCCTTGAGCAGCTGCGCGCGCAGGACGTACCGGTGCGAGCGATGGTCCGTCGCGACGACGATCGGGCGGCTGAGTTGCGTGCGCTCGGCGCGGAGGTGGTCATAGGCGATCTGACCCGGCCCGAGACCGTCGCGGCCGCGCTGGAGAGTGCCGGACGGATGTACTTCGGGATGCCCGTGTCGCCGGACCATCTGCTGGCGGCGACCGTGGTGGCCACCGTGGCGCGGGAGTACGGGGACCTGACCGGACTGGTCGACATGTCGCAGATGACGGTGTCGCAGATGACCGCCATCAGCACCGCCCAGTCGCACCAGCAGCGGCTGCACTGGCTGGCGGAGCAGGTGCTGAACTGGTCGGGCCTGCCGGTGGTGCACATCCGGCCGACGGCGTTCCTGGACAACCCGCTGTTCACCACGCTGGCGGCGCGTTCGATCCGGGAGCGCGGCACGATCGAGCTGCCGTTCGGCACCGGGCGTACGTCGCCGATCGCCGTGGCCGACGTCGCCCGGGTGGTCGCCACCGTGCTCCGCGACCCGGATCCGCACGTCGGGCACGTCTATGAGCTGACCGGGCCACGTACGGTCGACATGACGGAGATGGCGGAGGAGTTCTCACGGGCATTGGGGCGTCCGGTGGCCTATGTGGACGTGCCCCTGGACCGGTGGCGGGCCGAGGTGCTCGCGAAGGCGGGCCTGCCGCCGCACACCGAGCAGCACATCGCCACCATGGCCCGGCTGCACCGCGAGAACCGCTATGACCGCGCCTCCGATGACGTCGAACGCCTCACAGGCGTAGCCGCCCAGACGATCGAGGCGTTCGTGGCCGCGCGCAGGGACTTCTACCTGGGCTGAGCCGTTCCGGCAGGGTCAGAAGCAACCACCGGGCCGCTACGCGGACCTGGCCAAAAGCCTGCCGATCGTTGAAGCTACCGTTCCTGGACTTAGCCCGTGAGGTGCGCGAATGTGGAGAGAACGACCCCCCATGCCATGACAGCAGCCAACGGGGAGGATCCGCCGCTGTGGACATGAAGCTTGAGGTCGTGGTGGTGCCGGTCGCCGATGTCGACCGCACCAAGGACTTCTACAAGGCGCTCGGGTGGCGGGAGGACGCCGACGTCGCCGTCGGCGTGGACTTCCGGGTGGTGCAGCTGACCCCGCCCGGCTCGCCGTGCTCGATCATCTTCGGCACCGGCGTCACCTCGGCCGCGCCGGGTTCGACGCAGGGGCTGCATCTGATCGTCGACGACATCGAGGCGGCACGGGCCGAGCTCGCCGAGCGCGGGGTCGACGTGGCTGAGGTGTTCCACGACGCGGGCGGGGTGTTCCACCGGGCCGGGACCGAGGGACGGGTGCCGGGTCCGGACCCGGACCGCCAGAGCTACGGCTCCTACACCTCCTTCAGTGACCCTGACGGCAACGGCTGGATACTCCAGGAGGTCACCACCCGCCTCCCGGGCCGCTGAGCCCGGACGGAGGCCGGGGACGCCGCTGCCCAGGGATCAGACGGTTGATGGATCGCCCAAGTAAGCGCTAGCTTCCTTGGCATGCGCGTCCTGGTCAGCGGTGCCTCGGGGTTCGTCGGCTCGCACGCGGTCACGGCCCTGATCGCGGCCGGTCATGAGCCATGCCTTCTGGCGAGAAATCCGGAGAAAGTGCGTCGGGTCCTGGGGGCCGGGGAGTGGGTGATCCGCCAGGGGGACATTCGTGACGCGCCGGCCGTACGGGCCGCTCTGGAGGGGTGTGACGCGGTGCTGCATGCCGCCGCCGACATGGGGGTCACCGGCCACGGGGCGGACCTGCGCGGGTCCAATGTCGTCGGGCTGCGCAACGTGCTCGGACAGGCCGCCGAGCTTGGGCTTGATCCGATCGTGCACGTCTCCACGATCGCGGTGTTCGTGCCGCCCGCCGGGCCGCTCATCGCCGCCGACAGCCCGCTGGCCAGCCCCAGGAACGCCTACGGCCGGTCCAAGGTCGAGGGCGAGCGGTACGCCAGGGAGCTCGGCGGCGTGACCATCGTCTATCCGGGCGGCATCACCGGGCCGGGCCAGCCGACGCTCGACGCGCTCAACGAGGGGCTCCGCGCGGGCCTGCGGTGGGGCTGGCCGATCGTGCCGGGCGGGGTGGGCGTGCTCGATGTTCGGGATCTGGCCGTCGCATTGGCCCGCTGTTTCACGCCCGGCCGCCGGGGCCGCCGCTACCTGCTTGGGGGACATTTCCTGACCTGGAGGCAGTTGGCCGCCATATGTGCGGAGGCGACGGGGCGGGCTGGCCTGACCTACCGGATGCCCGGTGGCCTGCTGCGCGGGATGGCCGCGACGCTCGACGGGCTCAAGCGGCTGGCGCCCATCGACTACCCCCTCACCCGTGACGCGGCCGACTTCATGCTCACCCTGGTCCCCACCGACGACGGCCCCGCGCTCAAGGACCTCGGCCTTACTCTGCGCCCGGTGGAAGACACCGTTTCGGATACATTGCGGTGGTTGACCGCTGAAGGCCACCTGGATGCCGCCAGAATCGGCAAACTGGCGCTGTGACAGAGAAGATCGGTGTCATCGGGGCCGGCATCGTCGGCTTGGCGGTCGCTCGCGAGCTCGCCACCACGAGAGGTGCCGAGGTGACGGTCCTCGAGAAGGAGGACCGCGTCGGCGCGCACCAGACCGGCCACAACAGCGGCGTCGTCCACGCGGGCATCTACTACCCGCCGGGCTCGCTCAAGGCCAGGCTCTGCCGTGAGGGCGTGGCGCTGCTCAAGGAGTACTGCGCTCACCACCACCTGCCGTACGAGGAGGTCGGGAAGCTGGTCGTGGCCTCCACCAGCGCGGAGCGGCCACGGCTCGCGGCGCTGGCGGAGCGGGCCAGGGCGAACGGCGTGCCCGGCATCACCGAGCTGGACGCGCTCGGCCTGCGCGAGATCGAGCCGCACGCCGTCGGCGTCGGCGCGGTTCACTCGCCGCACACCGCGATCGCCGACTTCCCCGCCGTCGCGCGCCGGCTGGCGCTCGACGTGGCCGAGCTGGGCGGTTCGGTACGGCTGGCACACCCGGTCAGGGCGATCAGGGAGACCGCCGGGAGCGTCGAGATGCTGGCCGCCGGGCGGCGCTTCGCCTTCGACCGGCTGGTGATCTGCGCCGGACTGGGCACCGACGCGGTGGCCCGGATGGCCGGACGGCGAGGCGACATCAGGATCGTGCCGTTCAGAGGCGAGTACTACGCGCTCGACGGCGCGGCCAGGGACCTGGTGCGCGGTCTGATCTACCCGGTGCCCGATCCCCGTTACCCGTTCCTCGGCGTCCATCTGACCAGGCACATCGACGGCGAGGTCCTGGTCGGGCCGAACGCGGTGCTCGCGCTCGCCTATGAGGGCTACCGGGGTTACAACCTCCGTAATTCCTGGCAGATTCTGCGCTGGCCGGGCACGCTGCGCATGGCCCGGCAGCACTGGCGCACCGGGCTCAAGGAGGTGCACGGCTCGTTGGTCAAGGGGGCCTTCGTCCGGGCCGCGCGCCGCTACGTGCCCGAGCTCACCGCCTCCGACCTGCGGCGAACCGAGGGCGGGGTACGCGCCCAGGCCGTGGCCAAGGACGGCCGGCTGGTCGACGACTTCGCCGTGGACGTGGAAGGCAGGGTCGTGCTGGTACGCAACGCGCCGTCCCCCGCGGCCACCTCCAGCCTGGCGATTGCTCGGCACATCTCCGGAATTGTCCCAGCACTCGTTCGGTGAGGGCATCCTTGGAGATGATGGAAGCGCGACTGCTGATCGTCGAGGACGACCCCAACATCCTCGAACTCCTCGCCGCGAGCCTGAGGTTCGCGGGTTTCGACGTGTGTACGGCTAAGAGCGGCCTGGACGCCGTCACCGCCGTCCAACGGCACCGTCCTGACCTGGTCGTCCTTGACGTCATGCTGCCCGACCTCGACGGCTTCGAGATCGTCCGGCGGCTGCGCGGCGGGGGTGTGCACGTGCCCGTGGTCTTCCTGACCGCGCGCGACGAGACCGAGGACAAGATCCGCGGGCTGACGATCGGCGGCGACGACTACGTCACCAAGCCGTTCAGCCTCGAAGAGGTGGTCGCCAGGATCCACGCGGTGCTCCGCCGTACCAGTGGGGAGTCGCCGGCACCGCCGCCCAGGCTGACGTTCGCCGACATCGAGCTAGACGAGGAGAGCCACGAGGTGTGGCGCGGCGGCAACGCCGTGTCGCTGTCGCCGACCGAGTTCAAGCTGCTGCGCTACTTCATGACGAACGCGGGCCGGGTGCTGTCGAAGCCGCAGATCCTCGACCACGTCTGGGACTACGACTTCAGAGGCGAGGTCGGGATCGTCGAGTCCTACGTGTCGGTGCTCCGCCGTAAGATCGACAACCGCAACCCGCGGCTCATTCACACGCTGCGCGGTGTCGGATACGTCCTGCGGCTGCCGCCGAGTCCGTGATGCGCGGCCTGCCGCTCAGGATCAAGCTCATCGCCGCGATGCTGGCGCTGCTCGGCGTCGGGCTGACCTTCATCGGCGTGGTGAGCGTCTCCGTGCTGCACGGCTACCTGATGAACCGGGTCGACAGCCAGATCCAGCTCCTGGCCGTACGCGTGGAGAACAAGCTCAAGCACGACCAGGAGAAGCGCAACCGGGGCAAAGAGACCAACGACAAGATGGCGCTGATCGAGTCCGACACGATCGTGCTGGTGAAGCCGCCGGGCGGGGCGCTCGCGCCGGTGTTCGGCGACCGCGACGTCGACGCGCGGCCGCGGCCCCTGCTGTCGACCGCGCCGGGTGCGAACCCCTACACGACGCGGGCGGTCAGAGGCGACGGCGAGTGGCGGGTGCTGCAGACCTCGACGGTGGTGGGCGACTACGTGATCGCCGCGGACCTGGAGGAGGTCAGGGACATCACCCGGCGGCTCGGCCTCATCGAGCTGCTGGGCGGCGGCGGCATCCTGCTCATCCTCGCCGTCGTGGGCGTCGCGATGGTCCGGCGGAGCATGCGTCCGCTGGCCGAGATCGAGAGCACGGCCGAGGCCATCGCCGGGGGCGAGCTCGGCCGCCGGGTGCCGGCCGGCGACCCGCGTACGGAGGTGGGCCGCCTGGCCCTGTCCCTCAACGGGATGCTCGCGCAGATCGAGGCCGCGTTCACCGCCCGGTCCGCGTCCGAGGCGGCGGCCCGCCGCTCCGAGGACCGGATGCGCCAGTTCATCGGCGACGCCTCGCACGAGCTGCGCACCCCGCTCACCTCGATCCGCGGCTTCGCCGAGTACGCCAGGCAGAACCAGAAGGCCGACCCCGCCGAGCTGATGCAGCGCGTGGAGAAGGCCGCGGGCAGAATGAGCCTGCTCGTGGACGACCTGCTGCTGCTCGCCCGCGTCGACCAGCAGCGCCCGCTGCGCATGCGGCCGGTCGACATGCTGGCGCTGGCCGCCGACGCGGTGCACGAGGCGCGCATCCTGGCGCCCGACCGGGTGATCAGCCTGGACGTCGTCGGCGGCGCGGCCCTGATCGTCTCCGGCGACGAGGTACGACTGCGCCAGGTGGTCACCAACCTCATGACCAACGCCCTGACCCACACAGAGCCGGGCACTCCGGTGACGGTGCGAGTGGGGGCAGGGGCCGACACGGCGTTCTTCGAAGTGGGCGACAAAGGGCCTGGCCTCACGCCCGAGCAGGTCGAGCGGGTCTTCGAGCGGTTCTATCGCGCCGACTCGGCCAGATCGCGGCACCGCTCGGGCGAGGACCGGGGCAGCGGGCTCGGTCTGGCCATCGTGCAGGCGCTGGTACAGGCGCACGGCGGCACGGTGCTGCTGGACAGCGCACCGGGGTCAGGCTCGACCTTCCGCGTCGAACTCCCACTCGCCTTGGAGTGAGCGTTCAGCTATTCCTCAGCCTCCTGGGTCACTCTGAGTAGGTGACTAGACCCGAGGCGCTGATCATGGTGGTGGACGATGAGCCCAGCATCCGAGACCTGCTGTCCGCGAGTCTGCGCTTCTCCGGCTTCGAGGTGCTGACCGCCGCCGACGGCTACGAGGCCGTGGAGGTGGCCGAGCGGACCACTCCTGACCTGGTCGTGCTCGACGTCATGCTGCCCGATCTCGATGGGTTCGAGGTGGCCAGGCGGATCGGCGTACCGGTGCTCTTCCTGACCGCCCGCGACAACACCGAGGACAAGATCGTCGGGCTGGGCGTGGGCGACGACTACGTGACCAAGCCGTTCAGCCTGGAGGAGGTCCAGGCCAGGATCCGCGCGGTGCTCCGCCGTACCCGAGGGGAGAACACCCCCGCGAGCCGCCTCCAGGTCGCCGACCTGGAGCTGGACGAGGAGGCCCGCGAGGTCTGGCGCAACGGGCGGCAGGTACGGCTGTCGCCGACCGAGTTCAAGCTGCTGCACTACTTCATGTCCAACGCCGGGCGGGTGCTGTCCAAGGCGCAGATCCTCGACCACGTGTGGAACTACGACTTCGGCGGCGACGCCGGCGTGGTCGAGTCATACGTCTCCTACCTGCGGCGCAAGGTCGACGACGTCGAGCCCAGGCTGATCCACACGCTGCGGAGCGTCGGATATGTGCTGCGGGAGCCCCCGGCGGGCTAGCGTGGTCCTATGGATCTGCTGGGCGCGTTGGAGGGGTTGCGCCACCGGCTCGATCGCGAGCTGTTCCCGCTCGAGATCGGCCCGGCCGCCGACGACCGTCGCGCGCTCAAGGAGCTGACCGGCCAGCTCGACGACTACCTGCTGCCCCGGCTGCGGGCCATTGACGCGCCGCTGCTGGCCGTCGTCGGCGGCTCCACCGGGGCGGGCAAGTCGACCCTGGTCAACTCGCTGGTCGGGGCCGACGTCGCCGAGCCGGGCGTGCTGCGGCCCACCACGCTGGTGCCGACGCTGGTGGTGAGCCCGGCCGACCGCGACTGGTTCATGGGCCAGAACGTGCTCCCCGGGCTGTCGCGCGCCACCGGATCGGCCGCGGGTGCCCTGCGGGTGGTCACCTCCTCGTCGCTCGGCGCCGGGCTGGCGTTGCTGGACGCGCCCGACATCGACTCGGTGGTGACCGCGAACCGCGAGCTGGCCGCCCAACTGCTGGCCGCCGCCGACCTGTGGCTGTTCGTCACCACCGCCGCCCGCTACGCCGACGAGGTGCCGTGGAGCTTCCTGCGCTCCGCGCGCGAACGCAGTACGGCCCTGGCCCTCGTGCTCGACCGCGTGCCCGCCGAGGCCGTCGAGCCCGTCACCCGCGATCTCGAACGCCTGCTGGTCGAGAACGGCCTCGACGGCACCCGGCTGTTCACCGTGCCCGAGGCGGCGCTGCCGTCGGAGAAGGCCCGGCTGCCCGCCGAACTGGTCTCGCCCATCTCCGCCTGGCTGTCCGAGCTGGCCGCCAACGCGGCCGAACGGTCCCGGGTCGTCCGGCAGACGTTGTCCGGGGCGCTCGACAGCCTGGTCACGCGGGTGCCGCTGCTGGCCGACGCCGTCACGCGGCAGCAGACCGGGTTCGACGGGCTGCGGTCCATCGTGTCGGGGGCCTACGCGGGCGGGCTGGCCGACTTCGACGAGGGCATGCGCGACGGGTCGCTGCTGCGCGGTGAGGTGCTGGCCCGCTGGCAGGACTTCATCGGCACCGGCGACCTGATGCGGTCGCTGGAGAGCCGGGTCGGGTGGCTGCGTGACCGGATCGCCGGGTTCTTCACCGGACGGGCGCCCGCCGCGTCGCTGCGGGACGCGCTGGAGAGCGGCGTCGAGACGCTGATCAGAGGCGCCGCCGACGGGGCCGCCGAACGCAGCCTGGAAGGCTGGTCGGCCGCTCCCGGCGGGCCAGGGATCATCGCCCGCGTCGGTGCGGTGGACGCGGCCCGGCTCGGCCGGACCTCGCCCGACCTGGGCAAGCGGGCCTCGGCGGCGGTGCGGGGGTGGCAGGAGTACGTTCTCGACCTCGTACGCCAAGAGGGCGCCGAGAAGCGGACCACCGCCAGGATCGCCTCCTTCGGGGTGAACGGGGCCGGGCTGCTGTTGATGCTGGCCGTTTTCGCCTCCACGGGTGGGCTGACGGGGATCGAGGTGGGGATCGCGGGCGGTACGAGCGTGCTGTCACAGAAGCTGCTGGAGGCGGTGTTCGGCGATCAGGCGGTGCGGACGCTGACCGTGCAGGCGCGGGACGATCTGCGGGAGCGGGTGCGGGTGCTGCTGGAGGAGGAAGCCGGGCGGTTCACCGCGCTGCTTTCGGAGGTCGAGCCACCTGCCGGAGCGGCGGACGCCCTGCGGGAGGCCGCTCAATCGGTCCGTGCGCATCGCGCCGAGCTGCCGTCGGGTCCGGCTCCGATCGACGGCGGTGAAGGCGTCACCGACGGTGTCGGTAAAGGCGCTGCCGAAGGTATCGGTGGAGGTATCGCCGAAAGTGAGGGGCCGTGAAGCTGCTGCGCCGTAAGGAGGGGCCCTCGCTGGACTCCCGGCTGGCCGCGCTGCTGGAGGCGGCCGAGCTGGCCGAGGGGCGGCTGCCGGCCGACGTGGTGTCCAACGCGCGGGCGGTGGCGGAGCGGGCCGGGACGCGCCGGAGCCTGTCGGTCGACCACACGGTGGCGGCGCTGGCCGGGGCCACGGGGAGCGGGAAGTCGTCGCTGTTCAACGCGCTGGCCGGGGATGAGCTGGCGGCCGTGGGCGTCACCCGGCCGACCACGTCGACCGCGCAGGCGGCGCTGTGGGACGGGACGGGCGCGGGTCCGCTGCTCGACTGGCTGGAGATCCCCCAACGGCACACCCCACAGACCACGGTTGAGCCCGCCGCGTCTGGCCGGCTGCCCCCGGCTGCCGATGCCGCGCCCACGGCTTACGGCCAGGCGGCTCCGGCTGCCGATGCTGATTTTTCCGGACTTATCCTGCTGGACCTCCCCGACCATGACTCCATCAGGCTGGCGCACCGCCTGGAGGTCGACCGGCTGGTGGAGCTGGTGGATCTGCTGGTGTGGGTGCTGGACCCGCAGAAGTACGCCGACGCGGCGGTGCACGAGCGCTACCTGCGCCCGCTGTCCGGCCACCGGGACGTGATGGTGGTGGTCCTCAACCAGATCGACCGCCTGCCGCCCCACGCGGTGGACCGGTGCCTGCGCGACCTGCGCCGCCTCCTGGACGACGACGGGCTGACGGGCGTGCCCATCCTCGGCGTCTCCGCGCGCACCGGCGCGGGCCTGGCCGAGTTGCGCGAGCTGCTGGCCAAGCGGGTGGCCGAGCGCCGCTCCTGGTCCGCCCGCCTGGCCGCCGACGTGTCCGCCGCCGCCGACCGACTGGCCGACCCGTCCCCTGGCTCCGGTACGCCGAGTGGTGCGGTGGCGGGGCCGGGTACGGGTGGTGGGGTGGCGAGGCTGGGTAGGCCGGGTGGTGCGGTGGCAGGCCTGGGGACGCCGCTCACTGACGCGTTGTCCGAGGCCGCCGGGGTGCCGCTGGTCGTGGCGGCCGTCAGCAAGGGGCACCGGCATCGGGCTGTGGTCGCCACCGGCTGGCCCGTCACCAAGTGGGTCCGGCGTTTCCGGCCCGATCCGTTGCGCAGGCTGCGTATCGGTACGAGCAGCGCGGCCAAGTCGGCCGACCGGGAGATCGTCGGCCGCACGTCCGTACCGGCTGCTTCGGCCGTACAGAAGGCGCAGGTAGAGACCGCTCTCAGGGACGTCGGCGAGGCGGCGGCGAGTGACCTGGCGGGGGTGTGGGCGGCGGCGGTGCGGCAGGCGGCGCGGTCGCGGGCCGGGGATCTGGCCGACGCCGTGGACCGGGCGGTGGCGACGACCTCGCTCGGGGCGACCCGGCGGCCGAGGTGGTGGCGGGCGGTGGGGGTGCTGCAGTGGCTGGTGTTCGCCGTCATGGTGGCCGGGGGGCTCTGGCTGGGGGTGCTGTTCGGCATGGACTATCTGCGCCTGCCCCAGCCGCCTCTGCCGACGGTGGGTGTGGTGCCGTGGCCCACGGTGCTGCTGGGCGGGGGTGCGCTGGCCGGGGTGGTCATCGCGCTGCTGTCCCGGCTGGCGGCCTGGGCGGGTGGGCACCGCCGGGCGCGGCGCGTGGCGAAGGCGCTGCGGGCGGCCATCGCCCAGGTGGGCGCCGACTACGTACTAGATCCGGTGGAGGGCGAACTGGCCAGGCACGCCCGCTTCACCGAGGCGATCACCCGAGCCCGCGCCTGACGCCCCGTACGCGCTCACCAAAACGCGAACCGCTTATCACCGAGGCGATCACCCGGACCCGCGCCTGCCCGTACACGGCCACCAAACCGCGAACCGGTCAGACGCGGCCGACGGGCCCGAGAAGGAGGCTCGACAGGATCGCGGCCAGACCGGCGAAACCGGCGGCCACCAGGAACGGCAACGACGGCCCGAACTGCTGCGCCACCACCCCCGCCACCCCCGCCCCCGCCGCGGCCCCCATGCTCGCCGCCGTCGACACCCACCCGAACGCCTCCGCCTGCGCCCCCGGCGCGAACTCGTCCACCAGCAGGGACGTGGTCGTCAGCGCGGGGTTGACCATGAGCCCTCCGGCGAAGAGCACCACCCAGAACAAGGGCAGCGAGGACACCAGCACCAGCGGCGCCAACGCGAGACCGAATACCAGGAGCAGCCCGCTCAGCCTGAGGGCGGGCGCGGCGGTCCACTGTCGGGCGCCGTAGACGGCCGCTCCGGCGACGCCGCCCAGCGCCAGCGCCGCCACCAGCGGGCCCGTCGCGGCCGGAATGCCCCGAGCCACCGCGAGAGCGGGCACCCCGACGTCCAGCACGCCGATGGCCCCGCCGAGCAGGACGACCACGCCGAGCAGCACGCGCATGCCGACATGCCGGAACACCCGGCCCCGGCCCGCCGACAGCGAGGGACCGGTGACCCGCAGCACCCGCGAGAAAGCCAGCGTGCCCGCGCCCGCGGCGGCGGCCACCACACCCAGCCCCACTGACGCCGACACCAGCGCGATCAGCAGCCCGAACAGCAGCGGGCCGGTGAGGATGGCCAGCTGCTGCACCAGGTACACCAGGCTGTAGGCGGCGGTACGGCCCTCCGCGGCCATCCGGCCGCCCCACTCGATGCGCATCGTCACCGAGATCGGCGGCAGCCCGGCCCCCGCCGTCCAGGCCAGCGCCACGATCGTCCACCCCGGCCAGCCGGACCCGGCGCCGATCACCAGCGCGATCAAGGCCGTGACGTGCGCTGACGCGCTGACCGCCAAGACCCCGCCCGGCCCGCGCCGGTCGATGAGGCGCCCCTGGACCGGCCGGGCCATCCCCGCGCCGATGCCGAACGCCGCCGCGGCCAGCCCCGCCAGTACGAGCGAGCCGCTCGACGCCTGCACCACCAGCACGATCCCCGCCGGCGCGACCTGCTGGGTGAGCTGGGCCAGGAACCCGAGCACGGCCTGCGCCGTCACCCCCGGCAGGCCGAATAACTTCCGGTAGGGCACGCCTGGTCCCACAGTGTCACCCGTTTCCGAGGGAGCCGGCGATGGTGTGCAGGGTGTCGAGCAACGGCCGGAGAAGCGGGTGGGTCTCGGCGCCACGGCGTACGGCCGCGAAGACGCGTCGCTCAGGACCCGGCGTACGGCGTACCGCCACCCCGGGCAGCACCATGTCACGCAGCGCCAGCCTGGGCACGAGCGCCACCCCCGCACCCGCTCCGACCAGCGCCACCACGGCGCGGAAGTCGTCGGAGCAGTGCGCGAAGTCCGGGGAGAAGCCGGCCTGCTCGCAGGCGAACGTGATCACGTCGTGGACCGGATTGCCGGGGTAGGGGCCGATCCACGTCTCCCCGACGAGATCACCCAGCCGGACCGAGGCGCCGCCGGAGCTTGCCAGGGGGTGGTCCTGCGGGAGGACCAGGTCGAACGGCTCCGCGTACAGGGCGGACCGGTGCAGGCGGGGGTCGGCCGCGTCGGGGGCGCCTCGGTATTCGACCGCGATGGCCAGGTCGGCCCGGTCGTCGAGCAGCATGGACAGGCTGTGGTCGCCCTCGGCGTCGAGCACCCGTACGCGCAGCCCCGGGGAGCCGGCGCGCAGGGCCGTGATGGCGGGGGAGAGCACGGCGCTGATCGCGGTGGCGAAGCAGGCGACCGTCACCTCGCCCGCCGCGCCCGTGGTGTAGGCGGCGACCTCGGCCTCGGCGCGTTCGAGCTGGGCGAGCACCTCGTTGGCGTGGGCCAGCATGATCTGGCCGACGGCGGTCAGGCGCACGCCGCGCGCGTCGCGGGTGAACAGCCGATGGCCCACCTCGTGCTCCAACGCCAGCAGCTGCTGGGACACGGCCGACGGGGTGAGGTGCAGGGCGGCGGCCGCGGCGGTGACCGTGCCGTGGTCGGCCACCGCGCGCAGCGTACGCAGTCGCCGCGTGTCTATCACGCAGCGAGAATACTCAGCGCCTATACCGGGTGGGGAGCGCGGGCCTTGATGAAGGCGTCGACCGCGCGGTCCACGTCCTCGGCCGAGTGGGCCGCTGACAGCTGGACCCGGATCCGGGCCTTTCCGTGGGGTACGACCGGGTAGGAGAAGCCGATCACGTACACGCCGAGCTCCAGCAGCCGCTCGGCCATGGCTCCGGCCTCGGCGGCGTCGCCGATCATCACCGGGGTGATCGGATGGTCGCCGGGCAGGATGTCGAACCCGGCCTCGGCCATCTTGGCGCGGAAGCGGGCGGTGTTGGCACGCAGTTGCTCGCGTGCCTCGCTGGAGGTCTCCAGCAGGTCGAGGATGCGCAGCGAGGCCGAGGCGATGACCGGGGCGAGCGAGTTGGAGAACAGGTACGGGCGGGAGCGCTGGCGCAGCAGCTCGCAGATCTCCTTGCGCGCCGCGACGTAGCCGCCGCTGGCGCCGCCGAGCGCCTTGCCCAGGGTGCCGGTGATGATGTCCACCCGGTCGGTGACGCCGTGCAGCTCGGGCGTGCCGCGTCCGGTCGGCCCGACGAAGCCCACGGCGTGGGAGTCGTCGACCATGACCATCGCGTCGTAGCGTTCGGCCAGGTCGCAGATGTCGGCCAGCGGCGCCAGGTAGCCGTCCATGGAGAACACGCCGTCGGTCACGATCAGCCGCCGCCGCGCGTCGGACGCCTCCTTCAGCCTGGCCTCCAGCTCGGCCATGTCGCGGTTGGCGTAGCGGTAGCGCCGGGCCTTCGACAGCCGGATGCCGTCGATGATGCTCGCGTGGTTCAGGGCGTCGGAGATCACCGCGTCCTCGGCGTCGAGCAGCGTCTCGAAGACGCCGCCGTTCGCGTCGAAGCACGAGCTGTAGAGGACGGTGTCCTCCTGGCCGAGGAAGTGTGAAAGGCGGCTTTCGAGCTCCTTGTGCACTTCCTGGGTGCCGCAGATGAACCGTACCGAGGCCATCCCGAAACCCCAGCGGTCGAGCGCCTCCTTGGCGGCCGCGATCACCTCGGGGTGGTCGGCCAGGCCGAGGTAGTTGTTGGCGCAGAAGTTCAGCACCTGTCGCCCGGCCACGCCCACCTGCGAGCTCTGCGGCGTGGTGATCACCCGCTCGGGCTTGTGCAGCCCCGCCTCGGTGATCTCGTCGAGCGTCGCACGCAGCTGATCGCGTACGTTCGTGAACATCAAGCGCTCCAATCCAGGATGACCTTGCCCGTGCGGCCGCTGGCGGCCGTGTCGAAGGCGGCGTCGAACTCGGCGTACGGGTAGCGATCGGTGATCACCGGAGACAGGTCGAGGCCCTTCTCCAGCAAAACCGACATGTTGTACCAGGTCTCGAACATCTCCCGGCCGTAGATGCCCTTGATGGTGAGCATCGAGGTCACCACCGTGGCCCAGTCGATGGCGAACTCCTCGGCGGGCAGCCCGAGCATCGCGATCTTCCCGCCGTGCGTCATGTTCGCGATCATGTCGCGGACGGCCCGCGGGTTGCCGGACATCTCCAGCCCGACGTCGAAGCCCTCCCGCATGCCCAGTCGCGTGATGCCGTCGGCGATCGAGGTCCGCGCGACGTTCAGGGCCAGCGAGACGCCGACCTTGCCGGCCAGGTTCAGCCGTTCCTCGCTGACGTCGGTGATCACCACGTTGCGGGCGCCCACGTGCGTGGCCACCGCCGCCGCCATCAGCCCGATCGGGCCCGCGCCCGTGATCAGCACGTCCTCGCCGACCAGCGGGAATGACAGCGCGGTGTGTACGGCGTTGCCGAACGGATCGAAGATGGCCGCCACATCGGGGTGGACCGGCACCCGGTGCACCCACACGTTGGTGGCGGGCAGCGTGACGTATTCGGCGAAGGCGCCGTCCCTGTTGACGCCGAGCCCGATGGTGTTGCGGCACAGATGGCGGCGCCCGGCCATGCAGTTGCGGCACTTGCCGCAGACGATGTGCCCCTCGCCGCTCACCAGGTCGCCGACGGAGATGTCCTCGACGCCGGGCGCGACCTCGACCACGTGGCCGGAGAACTCATGCCCCACGATCAGCGGAAGCTTCAGAGTTTGCCGCGCCCAATCGTCATATTTCCGGATGTGAAGGTCGGTGCCGCAGATGCCGGTACGCAGCACCCGGATCAGCACCTCGCCCGGCCCCGGTGTGGGCTCCGGCACGTCGGCCAGCCGCAATCCGGGCTCGGCTCGATCCTTGACCAGCGCTTTCATGGCTCCAACTCTCCCCTGTGTCCCCGAACCTAACGCACTGTGCCCGCTCTCTGAGGGAGGTGTCCATCGAGGGATTCTTAAGTGCCCCCACAGCTCCCCTTCACGCCCGCCCTCACGCCCGCTCTCACGCCTGCCTTCACGCCCGCTCTCACGCCTGCCTTCACGCCCGCTCTCACGCCCACCTTCTGCCCGCTTTCGCACCACAGAGGACGTGCCCGATTGCGCGCTGTTCGCGGTGGTTTTCTGCATAAACGAGCGCTAACCTCTCAAGACGTGGACATCGTCACTGGAGTGGAAGACCTGCGCATCGGAGTCATCGGCCTCGGCCTGCGCGCGAACCTGGCCCGCTACGCTCACCGGCCGGGCCAGGGCTCGGTCGTGACCGCGCTCTGCGACACCGACCCCGCGGTGCTCAAGAGCCAGGCCGGGCGCTTCGACGCGGCGTTCCTGACCGAGGACTACCGCCGGCTGCTCGACCGCGACGACCTCGACGCGGTCATCGTCCTGACCCCCGACGACACGCACGAGCGCGTCGCGATCGACTGCCTGGAGGCCGGCAAGGCCGTCTACCTGGAGAAGCCGCTGGCCATCACCGTGGAGGGCTGCGACAACGTCCTGCGCGCGGCGCGGCGTACCGGGACCCGGCTGTACGTCGGGCACAACATGCGCCACATGGGCGTGGTCCGGCTGATGCGCGACATCATCCAACGGGGCGTCATCGGCGAGCCGAAGACGGTCTGGGTGCGCCACTTCGTGTCGTACGGCGGCGACTACTACTTCAAGGACTGGCACGCCGACCGCAGCCGTACCACGGGCCTGCTCCTGCAGAAGGCCGCGCACGACCTCGACGTGATCCACTGGCTGGCCGGCGGCTACACGACCAGGGTGAACGCCCTCGGCGACCTCATGCTCTACGGCGACCTGCCGCGCCGCGAGCCGGGCACGCCCAGGCCGGAGGGCTGGCTGAGCGAGTACGAGTGGCCGCCCACCAGCCGTGTCGACCTCAACCACGTCGTCGACGTCGAGGACGTGTCGGTGATGAACATGCGCCTCGACAACGGCGTCATCGCCGCCTACCAGCAGTGCCACTTCACCCCCGACTACGTACGCAACTACACGGTCATCGGCACCGAGGGCCGGCTGGAGAACTTCGGCGACGGCCCTGGCGACACGGTCAAGGTCTGGAACACCGGGCCATCGGACTACCGGGAGGACGGCGACATCGCGTACCGGGTGCCCGACGCCACCGGCTCGCACGGTGGCGCCGACGCGGACATCATGCGGGAGTTCTGCGGGTTCGTCCGGGACGGCGGGGTTACCGACACCTCTCCGGTGGCCGCGCGGATGAGCGTCGCCGCCGGCTACATGGCCACGATGTCGCTGCGCGACGGCGGCATGCCGTACGACGTCCCGCCGCTCGCCCCGGACCTGGCGGCGTACTTCGACCGGGGACAGCTGGAACTCTGACCCGCGGGCGGACAGTCCCTCTATGTGGATATGTCGACACGCGCCCTGATACGCGCCGGGGACAAGGCGGCCTTCGCGCAGCTCTTCGACGACTACGCGAAGGCCGTTTACAACCATGCCTTCCGCCTGACCGCGAACTGGTCCGCGGCCGAGGACGTGATGGCGCTGACCTTTCTCGAAGCCTGGAGGTTACGCGGCCGGATCGACCCCGAGGGCGGCTCGCTGCGGCCATGGCTGCTCGGCATCGCCACCAACGTGGCCCGCAACGCCCGCCGGGCCGCTCGCAGGCACGGCGACGCGCTGGCCAGGATGCCCAGAGGCGAGAGCGTGCCGGACTTCGCCGACGAGATCGTGGGCCGGATCGACGACGCGGGGCGGCTGGCCGCCGTCCGCGCGGCCTATGACTCGCTGCGCCGCCAGGAGCAGGACGTGTTCGCGCTCTGCGTCTGGTCCGGGCTCGGCTACGCGGAGGCGGCCGAGGCGCTCGGCGTCCCCGTGGGCACCGTACGATCCCGGCTGTCGCGAGCGCGCCAGAAACTCGGCCAACTCGCGGAACCGCCACCCGCGCCCCGACAGGTAATAGGTGACCAAGGCCCTACAAAGAAGGAGATCCGATGAGCTGGCCATACGACCGCGATCTTCCCGAGGGCCGTCACCGACTGCTCAAGGAGTTCGTGATGACCGAGATCGACAAGCCGAAGCGCCGACTGCTGCGGCCCATCGTCTTGGCGCCCGCGCTGGGCCTGGCCGCGGCGGCGGCCGTGGCGATCCCGCTGCTGTTCGGCGGCACCCCCGCGTACGCCATATCCGACAATCCCGACGGCACCGTCCACATCCAGATCAACGAGGTGAAGGACGCCGACAAGCTCCAGGCGGACCTGCGGGACAAGGGGATCAACGTGGTGGTGAACTACATCCCCCGGGGCAAGAAGTGCAGCCCGCAGCCCCGGGCCGCGCACTTCCTGCCAAAGGACGTGCAGCTCGCGGTCTGGCCCTCGAAACAGGAGGGCTTCACCATCGACCCGAGCGTCATCAAGGAGGGACAGACCGGAGTGCTGGAGTTCAGCGTCGGTGATGTCCAGGGTTCTGTCGTGGCGGGCATCTGGGCGCGCGTCGCCGAGGGCCCGGTCGCCGACTGCACGCTGGTCGACACGACGGACGCGCCACTCTCGCACTGAGCCCACGGGGCCGGCAGGCGGCCTGGACGGGGGCGCCTGCCGTACGCGGTCATTCGGGGCATCCGGTGCTGAATCAGCCGGACATGATCACTTCTCTCGCCCAGGTATGTGCTCAGTCATGGCGATGTCGCGCATCACCGGCGTCGCGAGGACGCTGCCCAGGAGGGCGAGCGCCTGTTCGGACGGGCTGCCGGGCTCGGCCTGGTAGACCACGAGTTGCTGACCGGGCGCGCTGTTGACGGTCAGGGCCTCGTAGCTGAGGGTCAGCTCGCCGACGACCGGGTGGCGCAGCCGCTTGCTCTCCGCCGTCTTGCCGCGTACGTCATGGCGTGCCCACAGGCGGGCGAAGTCGGCGCTCTTAAGCGACAGCTCACCGACCAGGTCGGTCAGGCGGGGATCATCCAGATCCGCGCCTGCGGTGGCCCGCAGGGACGCGACGCAGTCCCGCGTGACCTTCTGCCAGTCGCGATAGAAGTCACGCGCCCGCGGATCCAGGAACACCGCCCGGACCAGGCTCCGATCGCTCAGCCAGCCGAACAGCGCCACGCCGAGCGCGTTGCCGGCCAGCACGTCCATGTACCGGCCGAGCACCAGAGCCGGAGTGTCCGGCCAGCGCTCCATCAGCCGGACCAGACCCGGGCCGACCCGCTCGGGACGCCCGGCCCGCCGCCTGCGCCGCGGCTGCGGGCGGGCCAGTTCGTGCAGGTGCGCGACGGCGTCCTCCTCCAGGGTCAGCGCGGCCGCCAGCGCGTCGAGCACCTGCGCCGACGGATGCTTGTCCCGGCCCTGCTCCAGACGGATGTAGTAGTCGGTGCTGACGCCGGCGAGCATCGCGACCTCTTCCCGACGCATCCCCGGTGTACGGCGGAGCCCGGCCGCGGGCATCCCGTGCGATTCGGGCCGGGCCAGCTCCCGCCGCGCTCGCAGAAACTCACCCAGACGGTTGGCGCTGTCCATCTTTCGAGGTTAGGCGCTGGTCGGAAAGCCAGGGTGGACCCGCCACTCCCAGGCTGCGCCGTGCGGAGTTGGGGTGCCTGGCTTGGAAAAGCCGTTCTAACTGTGCAACACTGTTGCACAGTTAGAACATGGTTGGGCGAGGAAGACATCAGCACAACGAGATCAACGCGGTGCTCAAGGCAATCCGCAAGATCAATAGCGCTCTCACCGTCGAGGAGGACCACAACGGCCATCGCTGGGGCTGGATCACCTGCCAATGCGGAGACAAACCGTTCACGATCAACTGCACACCCCGAAATCCAGGGGTCCATGCCAAGCAGATCCGCCATTGGCTCACTCGGCACCTCGAGTGCAAAAGCGACGATCAAGAGGGGACATCATGACTAGCTGGGATTTCCAGGTCATGCTCAACCGCGAGCCGGACGCTGCCGAGTTCGACCGGCTCCACGAGGCGGGCATGGATGACTGCGCGCTGGTAGGGGGCACACAGCCCTACTTCATGTGTGATCGTGAGGCGGACAGCCTGCTGGAGGCCATCATGTCCGTGCTCATCCAGATGAGCACGGTCGACAAGCTGTGGGCCGTTGGCGTGGGACACGATGACGCGGTGACGCTCGGCGACGCGGCCAGGCGGCACGGTGGCCGCACGCAGGCCAGCTTCCGCCAGTTGGCGAGCGGACAGCGCGGGCCCGGTGGCTTCCCGGCACCGCTCATTGAGGCCGACAACGTCAGCGTCTACTCCTGGGCGGAGATCTCCGAGTGGCTACGAACCGAGCTGGGCGACGATGTCCCGCAGGCGAACGCGGACGTCATCCTGGCTGACGCCACGGTCAGGCTGGCCTGCCGAGCAGGGGCCCTGCACCGGGATTCCCAGGTGCGGGACCTGCTGGAAATGGCCTGCCGCCCCCTCCGGACCGAGGCCAAGCCCGAACCCAAGCCTGAGCCCGAACGCAAGCCCGAGGCCAAATCCGGCGCCAAGTCCGAGGTCAGAGTTGCCTGACCGGTGCCCGCCCGGGGTGGGCACCAGGTCCGCGGCCAGGGTCGCCTGGCCGGTGCCCGCTGGGGTGAGCGTGGCGGGCACCTCTGGCGTGGCAAGGCGCCTTTGGCCAGGCGGACACACAGGCGGGCGTCTTGGTCGGGCGGGCACTCTGCCGGGCGAGTGTCTTGGCCGGTCGGCCGGTCGGCCGCCGTGCCCCCGCCAGCGGGTGGGCGTCTTGGTCAGGTGGACATCCTGGCCGTCACGTCCCACCAGCGGGTGGGCGTCCTGGCCGGTCAGCGCTCCTGGCGCTCCTTCTCCAGGTCCGTGAACGCGGCCGCCGGGTCCTCCACCCCCTGCGTGAGCTGGCGCGGCCCGTTGGGACTCTCGGCCTCCTGGGCGTCGGCCACGGCCTCCGCAGCCGCCTCCGAAGCCCTGGCGACCTCCTCGTCCGCCGCCGAGCTGCCCGGCTCCTCCTCGCGCGTCGCCGCCGACCGGGGCAGCGCTTCGGTGAACGCCTTAGACACGCCCTGCAGTGCCGAGGTGACCTCGCTGGGGATCACCCAGAACGTGTTGCCGGGGCTCTGCGCGAGCTGCGGCAGCATCTGCAGATACTGGTAGGCGAGCAGCTGGGGGTCGGGGTCATTGCGGTGGACCGCCTGGAAGACCTGGTCGATGGCCCGTGACTGGCCCTCGGCCTGCAGGATGGCGGCGGTGCGCTGGCCCTCGGCGCGCAGGATGGCGCTCTGCTTGTCGCCCTCGGCGGTGAGGATCTGCGACTGGCGCTGGCCCTCGGCGTTGAGGACGGCCGCCCGCTTGTCCCGTTCGGCCCGCATCTGCTTCTCCATCGCGTCCTTGATGGTCTTCGGCGGGTCGATCGCCTTGACCTCCACGCGGTTGACGCGGATGCCCCACTTGCCGGTGGCCTCGTCGAGTACGCCGCGCAGCTGGCTGTTGATGTGGTCGCGGGAGGTGAGCGTCTTCTCCAGGTCCATGGCGCCGATGACGTTACGCATGGTGGTGACGGTGAGCTGCTCTATCGCCTGGAGGTAGTTGGCGATTTCGTAGGCCGCCGCCCGGGGGTCGGTGACCTGGAAGTAGATGACGTTGTCGATCTCGACGACCAGGTTGTCCTCGGTGATGACCGGTTGCGGGCGGAAGGTCACGACCTGCTCGCGCAGGTCGATCATCGGGTAGACGCGGTCGATGTACGGGATGACGAAGTTGAGTCCGGGCTTGAGCGTACGGTTGTAGCGGCCCAGGCGCTCGACGTTGCGGGCGCGTGCCTGGGGCACGATCCGCACGGCCTTGAGCACCGTGAACACCGCGAAGAGGATGACGAGCAGTCCGACCACCAACAGCGGATCCATGGTCACTCCCGGGGATATACGAGGGCTGTGGCGCCCTCGATCTCGATGACATCGACGGTCGCCCCCGTGGGGATCACCAGGGTTTCGTCATAGGCGCGCGCGGACCACTCCTCGCCGCCGATGCGTACTCTGCCGTCCCTGCCGGTGACCTCCGACAATACGTACGCCTGCCTGCCGACCAGTGCTTCCACGCCGAAGCGTTGCAGTTGTGGCTGCCGGATGTGGCGCATGGCGATCGGCCGGATCACGATCAGGCCGGCCGTGGAAGACAGGGCGAAGACCAGCAGTTGCAGGGGGACGGGCAGCCCGATGGCGGCGGTCGCCGCGGTGAGGAGGGCGGCCGCGCCGAGCAGTCCGAGCGCCGCGGTGACGGTGAAGATCTCCGCCACGCCGAGGACGACTGCCAGGATTATCCAGATGATCCATTCATCCATGCTCCGGCCCTCCTAACGGAATAACGGGCCTGTGTGCTCGCCTGGTTCCCCCCTCCTACCGTAATGCCGGAATCATTGCTGTGGCAGGGCCGCGGGGTCGTACAAGGCACTGCCCTGGCGCCACTTGTCCCACGGCAGTTGCCAGAACCCCCAGCCGTTGTCCCAGGAAAGCTCGCGGGAGGTGCCGGTGATCGTCACCGGGTCGCCGCGCAGCGAGGTGTCGAAGAACCAGGCCGCCTGGTCGGGGCGGGCGTTGACGCAGCCGTGGCTGACGTTCGCGTGGCCCTGGGCCCAGAGGTTGTTCTTGGCGTGGACGTATTCGCCGCTGTTGGAGATGCGCACGGCGTGGTCGATCATCACGTCGTAGAAGCCGGGCTCGCCCTTCTTGCGGCCGGGGGAGATCATGCGGACCGGGTCGCCCTTGTCCATGGTCAGGTGGACGCCGCTGGTCGTGGTGTATTCGCGGGTGGTGGCCATGCCCGCGCTGATGGCCATGCGCTGCGCGACCCGGCCGCCGCGCCTGACGACCATCTGGTGGGTCCGGGTGTCGATCGAGGTCGTCTGCTCGCGGCCCACCTTGAAGGCGAACGTGCGGTCGGTCAGGCCGTAGACGCCCGGCGCCATGCGTACGCCGGTCAGGTGGGCCGTGACCGTGACCTGCTGCTTCGGCGCCCAGAACGCGCGGGTGCGGTAGATCGCCCGGGTGTCGCTCACCCAGCGCCACGCGCCCTCGACGGCCGGCTTGATCTCCAGCGCCCGCTCCACGGCCGCCTTGTCCTGGATCGGGGTGTCGAAGTCCATGATGATCGGCATGCCGACGCCGACGGTCTCGCCGGGCAGCGGCACGATGGAGGCGATCTGGAACGACCGGTTGGCGGCGCGGGTGCGGAAGCGGCCCATGGCCACCGTCGACGGGCCGGCCGAACCCGCCGCGGTGGCGGTCACCGTGTATTCGGCGCCGGGGGCCAGCGTCCAGGAGGAGCGCCAGGTCGTGCGCGACGCGTCGAGCCTGCCCGGCACCAGCGCCCCCGCCACGTAGGCGATCACCTGGCTGAGCTTGCCACCCTGCGCCTGGACGACCAGACCCTGGTCCGTCCGGGCGCGCCGCGTGTCGAAGGCGGGGGAGACCTGGACGACGGGCGGTTTGGGCGCCGGGCGGTCGGCGGTCACCGGGCAGCAGCCCGCGGTCAGGAGTAGGGCCACGAGAAAGATGGCCGCGGCGCGCCGCATCTCGATCCTGCTTTCCGGGAAGGGGATATCCAGGTTAGCGGAGGGTCACTGAATGAGCACGCCAAGTCACCTATCGGACTGTTCCGGAAACCTCCCCCAATGACCGGCCGCCGGCCGTGGCGCGGATCGTCACGGTGTCGCCGTCCTCCAGGAATGTCCTGGTCTCGCCGCCGGCGAGCTTGATCGGATCACTGCCGTTCCAGGTCAGCTCGATGAGCGAGCCGCGCTCGTCGCGCTGCTCGCCGGAGATCGTGCCGCTCGCGAACAGGTCGCCGGTCCGCAGGGACGCGCCGTTCGCCGTCATGTGGGCGAGCATCTGGTCCGGCGTCCAGTACATGCCCGAGTACGGCGGCCGGGACACGACCTCGCCGTTGAGCGACACCTCGACCGAGACGTCCAGCCCCCAGTCGTCCGTCCTGCGCAGGTAGTCGAGCGGTTCGGGATCCTGTACGCGCCCGGCCAGCCGGGGCAGCGCCTCCAGCGGCGTGATCCACGGCGAGATCGAGGTGGCGAACGACTTGCCCAGGAACGGCCCGAGCGGCACGTACTCCCACGCCTGGATGTCGCGCGCGCTCCAGTCGTTGACCAGCGTCACCCCGAACACGTGATCCTCGAAGGCCCCGGCGGGCGAGCCGAGCTCGGACGGCACGCCGATCACGAAGCCCAGCTCGGCCTCGAGGTCGAGCTTGGCGGACGGCCCGAACCGCCCGGCCCCGAGCTGGCCGTGCGGCCGGTCGATCGGGGTGCCCGAGACCACGATCGTGCCCGACCTGCCGTGGTAGCCGACCGGCAGGTGCCGCCAGTTGGGCAGCAGCCCCTCGGTGCCGGGCCGGAACATCTTGCCGAGATTGGTGGCGTGCTCCAGCGAGCAGTAGAAGTCGACGTAGTCGGCCACCTCGAACGGCATGTGCAGCCGCACCTGGTCGAGCGGGATCAGGTGCGGCTCGGTGATCGCGAGGTCGGAGGTGAGCTTGTTGGCGATCAGCGTCCTGGTGTCGTGCCAGGCGGTGCGGCCCCTGGCCATGAAGGGGTTCAGGCTGGGCGCCGCGAACACCTCGTCGTGCAGCGCGGCGGCCAGGTCGAGCACCCGGTCGCCGTAGCGCACGCCGACGCGTGGCCGCTCGCCGCGCCGGGAGAACACCCCGTAGGGCAGATTGTCCACTCCCCAGCTCACGCGTCCTCCTCGATCAGTCCCAGTGCGCGCAGGTCGTCCAGCGGGGCGCTGGTGCTGCACGAGCCGTAGCTCACCAGCAGCGCCCTGGCCCGCTTCGCCGTCTCCTCGGACACGGCGTGGGCCAGCCGTACGAGGTGGCCCACGTCGGTGCTGCGCAGCACGGGCGCGGGGTCGCGCTGGTCCACCACCTCACAGACGGCCAGCAGCAGGTTGAGGAAGCCGTGCCGGTCGACGCCGAGCGTGGGGTCGAAGTGGCGTACGGCGTGGTGCAGCCCGGCGGTGGCCTTGAACGGGAGGTCGTGCTCGGCGCAGAACCGGATGAACGCCGCGAGATGCTCGACCGACGGGAAGGCGTCGGCGGTCAGGCCGCCGCAGCGCACCTTGAGCGCGGCGCCCTTGGGCACGTCGGCGACATACTTCCCGGCGGGCACCTCGACGAACAGCCGCACGCCCGGTGGCAGGCCGCCGCCGGGCAGCAGGGCGAGGGCGTCCGCGCGCAGCTCGACCGAGTCCACGGGCAGGTCGTCGAACGGCGGGATCTCCGGCGTGTCCACGATCAGCCCGATCCGGCGCGGCGGGGCCTGTTCGCGGCGCAGCCCGTCGAGGCGGCTGGCGGAGCAGAGGAAGCGGTGGGTGAGCACTTGGGAGCCCCGCTCCAGGTCGCGCTGGTGGCGGGCCAGAGCCTGCGACATGTGCAGGGACGTCGGCGGGAACAGGCCCGCGTCGTCGATCAGCGCGAGGTAGAGGTTCATCGGGCCCAGGTCCAGGCGTAGCCGGGGTCCTCGCAGCTTAGCGCGGCCTGGCCGAGGTCGAGCGGGCGGAAGGTGTCGATCATCACGGCCATCTCGCTGGTGGTCGTGATGCCGCGGCTGACCGCGTCGATGACCGCCTCCACCGCCCCGGGCTGCGGGCCGTGCGTGAAGCCGGCCGGGTGCAGCGAGATCGAGCCGACGTCGATGCCGGAGCCCTTGCGGGCCGAGTAGTCGCCGCCCACGTAGAACATGAACTCGTCGGAGTCGACGTTGTGGTGGTTGTAGGGGATCGGTACGGACTCGGGGTGGAAGTCCAGCGGCCGAGGACAGAACGAGCAGACCACGAACCCCGGCCCCTCGAACGTCTGGTGTACCGGCGGCGGCGCGTGCGTCTTCTTCACGATCGGTTCGAAGTCATTGATGTTGAACGCGAACGGATACAGGTAGCCGTCCCAGCCGACCACGTCGAACGGGTGGTTGCGGTAGACCAGCCGGGTCAGCCCGCCCCGGGTGCGGACCAGCACCGGGACCTCCTCGCCCTCGACGACGAACGGCTCCGCCGGGCTGCGCAGGTCGCGCTCGCAGTAGGGCGCGTGCTCCAGGAACTGCCCGTACTGCGACAGGTAGCGCTTGGGCGGCCTGATGTGCCCGGACGCCTCGATGGCCAGCACGTTGACCGGCCCGTCGGGCACCCAGCGGTGGATCGTGCCGGTCGGGATGACGATGTAGTCGCCCGCGCCGGCTTCGATGACTCCATACGTCGACTCGAAGCGGGCGCGGCCGTCCTGGACGTACACGCACTCGTCGCCCATGGAGTTGCGGTAGAGCTCGCTGGGCTGGTCGCTGGTGGCGTACGACAATCGGACGTCGGCGTTGCCCGCCAGCTGCATCCGGCCCGTCACCAGGTCGCCCGCGCCGCGCAGGTCATGGGTGCGGAAGTGGCGCGGCGACAGCGGCAGGTTCGGCTCCAGGCGCGTGTCGGTCAGCGGCGTGACGGCCTCGGCCTTGACGATCGCGGTCGGCAGATAGCGGTGGTAGAGCAGCGAGGAGTCCGACGAGAAGCCTTCCTCGCCCATCAGCTCCTCGGCGTAGAGGCCGCCGTCGGGCCGCCTGAACTGCGTGTGCCGCTTTCTGGGCACCTCGCCAACGACGCGGTAGTAAGGCATCTTCGCCTCCGGAGCGTCCGATTATCGGACGTACGTGTCCTCTATATGCAACTACCGTCCGCCATCGACCAAGCGATGTCAACCCAGCGCGCCGGACAGCTCGGCGGCCGCCTCGACCACGCGCGGCCCGGCCGACTCGCTGAGCGGCCCGAACGTCACCACCCCGACCGACGCCTCCAGCCACGGCAGCCCGGACACCGGCGCGGCGATCCCCCGCGCGCCCTCCTGCAACTGCCCCTCCGTCACCAGATAGTCGGCCCGCCCCTCGCGCAGCGCCAGGATCGCCCGTCCGGCGGCGCCGAGCGACAGGGAGTGGCGCGACCCCTCCCGATAGGCCACGTGCATGTCCGTCCACGACGGCTCCACCACCGCCACGGCCAGGCCGTCGTCGCCCTCGGCCACGGTCAGGTGCGCGGTCGCGCCCACGTCCTCGGCCAGCCGCCGCAGCGTGGGCAGCGCCGCCGCCCGAAGCAGCGGTTGTACGGCCTGGGCCAGCACGAGCACGCCGAACCCGAGGTGCACTCGCCCCTCGGCGTCACGGCGGACGAACCCCTCGCTCAGCAGTGTGGTCACCAGCCGGTAGACCACCGGGCGCGACAGCGACAGCTCGGTGCTCAGCTCGGTGGGCGTCCGCCCGCCCTTGCCGTCGGCGAGCAGCCTGAGCAGGCGCAGCCCGCGTTCCAGGGTCTGGGCGGATTCAGCGGCCATGAACCGATTATCTATGCGTGAGCCAGGAGTAACGCTACGCGCTGGTGGGGTACGTATCGAGGAGACGAACAGGGGGTGGGATGCGGCAAAGATGGGCATTTGTCGTTGCCGGGTTGAGTCTGTGCGCGTTGCTCCCCATGCTGCCCCCGGCCGACTTCCACACCGTGGCCATGTCGAGGGATCTGCCCGCCCAGCACGTGGATCCGCCGACCAAGCGGCTCGTCGAGGACGTCTTCTACGTCACGCAGGGCATCGAGGTGACCAATCGCCTGCTGCCGTTCCAGGACGGCCTGACCATCCGCGGCGGCGCTCTGGCGCCGGGCGTGACCTTGGACGACGCGGGCCGGCTGCACGGTGTTCCCCAGCGTCCCGGCACCTTCGCCACGCCGGTCCGCCTGTGCCGTGGCCAGGACTGCGTCGATCAGCAGGTCACGGTCGTCGTGCTGCGGAACGTGCCCTGGCAGCCGAGTGAGCTGGCCTTCCCCGGCAAGGTGGGCAACCGCTACGACGACCAGATCGGGATCTCGGGCGGGCCCACCGGCGTGCCGCCCACGTTCTCCGTGACCGACCACGGCAAGCTCCCGGCGGGTGTCACGATCGGCCCTGACGGGCACATCGGCGGCATTCCGGAGGCCGCGGGGGTGTCCGAGGTGTCCGTCCGCATCTGTGTGGCGGGCAACTGCGCGGGCGTCGTGGTGACGCTGATCGTCGTCTGAATTTCAGCTGGCTACGCTTTCGGCGACCGGATCCGGAGCGCGTAGTTGCCGCACCCCCGGAGACAGCAGCGCGGCGAGTGTGGACAGCACGACGAGCGCCGCGCAGCCCAGCAGCGCCGTCCGGGTGCCGACCAGGCTCGCCACCGGCCCGGCCAGCATGAGCCCGATCGGGCCGAACATCAGCGAGCCCAGCGCGTCGTACGAGCTGACCCGCGACAGCGACTCCGGCGGCACCTCACGCTGCATGGTCGTCTGCCAGAGCACACCGAACACGTCGAAACAGACGCCCAGCACGAACGCGCCCGCCACGATCGCCCACAGTGGCGCGCCGGTGCCCAGCAGCACGTACGGCAGCGCGGTCGGCAGGCAGAGCAGCGTCCCGACCAGGATCGGCCGCCTGGGCCGGACCCGCAGCGAGACGATCACTCCCACGATCGTGCCGGCCGCCTCGCCAGCCAGGAACGCCGACCAGGCCGCGGGCCCACCCAGGCTCTCCTTGGCGATCAGCGGCCCGAGCACCCCGTGACCCGCCTGCAGTCCCATCACGAGCACGGAGAACTGCGCGACCACCACCCAGATCCACTGCCGGGTGCTGAACTCGCGCCACCCGTCCCGCAGGTCGGCCAGCATCGAATGCTCGGCCGCCGCGTCGCGCTCGGCGGGCGTGAGCCGCAGTGCCGCGATCAGCACCCCGGCCACCGTGAACATCAGCCCGCTCACGGCCAGCGCCCACCCGCTGCCGAACAGCACGACCGCGCCGCCGCCCAGCACCGCGCCCGCCACCCGCGAGCTGTTGGCCCCCAGGCCGAGCAGCGCGTTGCCGGTCTGTAACTGATCGGCGGGCACGACCTCGGGGATGATGCCGGTCAGCGAGGGGAACAGCATCGCTATCGCCACGCCACTGGCCGCCGCGGCGCTCGCCATCGCGGGCAGCGGGGTCCAGCCCGACAGCATCATCGCGGCCAGGGAGAAGAAGGCCAGCGCGCTCATGAACTCGCTGACCATCATCACCTTGTGCCGGGGGAACCGGTCCGCGATCACCCCGGCGAACAGCATGAACACGATCATCGGCAGCGCCTCGGCGGTGAGCACCACGGACAGCGTGGTGGCGTTCGCGCCGGGCAGGGCGAGGATGCCGAAGGCGAGCGCCACGGGGGCGAAGGAGGTGCCCAGCACTGAGATGGTCCGCGCGGTCAGCAGCAGCGTGAACCGCCGATCCCGGAGCAGCCCGAGATCGCGAAGATAGCCGTGCACGTGGTAAGCCCCCTAATCCCCCAAATGCTCACTATTGTGATGGTTCTTCGCATCTGCTGTCGTCTGAATATCTCCGTGCTTGTCACGCCGCTGACAAGACCGGAAGCGGAATGTGCAGGCGTTTGGCAAGAATCGAAGCTCTTTCTGCCGTAATTTTCTAGGTCCCTGTAGTCGGCGAGGGGACCCGGGCATGCCCGAGGCACTGATCGAGCGCGTGGCGCGATGGGCGCGGGAGATCCCGGACGCGCCCGCCTACACCTTCGTCGATTACCTGGGCGACGGCTCCCGCGAGACCCTGACCTGGGCGCGGGCCGACCTCAAAGCGCGGGCGCTGGCCGTACGGCTGCGCGAGGTCGCGGGCCCCGGTGACCGGGTGGCGATCCTCGCTCCCCAGGGGCTGCCGTACGTGGTGGCGATGCTCGGCGCCCTGTACGCCGGGATCGTGGCGGTGCCGTTGTTCGCGCCCGATCTGCCGGGGCACGCCGAGCGGCTGACCCGCGCCTACGCCGACGCCGAGCCGGTCGCCGTGCTCACGACCACGGCCGCGCTGCCCGGCGTGCGGGCCTTCGCCGCCGAAGTTCCGGTGATCGCCGTCGACACGGTCTCGGACCTGCTCGCCGACGAGTGGGAGCCGGTGGCGATCGAGCCCGGCGAGCTCGCCTACCTGCAGTACACCTCCGGCTCCACCCGGGCGCCCGCCGGCGTGGAGATCACGCACGGCAACCTTGAGGCCAACGCCGCGCAGCTGTGGGAGTTGTTCCGGGCCAAGCCGCGTACCTCGGTCGCGGCTCTGTGGCTGCCGCTCTTCCACGACATGGGGCTGGTCGCGACGATCGCGCTGCCGATGGTGGCGGGCAATCAGGTGGCGTTCATGGATCCGGTGGCGTTCGTCATGCATCCGGTGCGATGGCTGCGGCTGCTCAGCGAGTTCGACGACGTCTATACCGGCGGGCCCAACTTCGCCTTCGAGTACACGGCGGCCAGGGTCGGCGCGGCCGACAAAGAGGGGCTGGACCTGTCCGGGGTGCGGGTCATGCTGAACGGCGCGGAGCCGGTACGGCCCGGCACCGTCGAGGCGTTCAACGCCGCGTTCGGCGGGTGCGGGCTGCGGCCGGAGGCGCACACCCCGGCGTACGGGCTGGCCGAGGCCACGGTCTTCGTCTCCGCCATGGGACCCGACGAGGCGGTGGTGGCCACGGACTTCGACCGCGACGCCCTCCGCGACGGACGCGCCGTGCCGTACGGCGGGTCGTCGGGGGCGCTGACCACGCTGGTGGCGTGCGGCCGGCCCAGTGGTCAGCGGGTGCGCGTCGTCGGCTCGGGCGGGCAGGAGTCGCCGGACGGGCGCGTGGGGGAGATCTGGGTCCAGGGCCCGAACGTGGCGCGCGCCTACTGGCGCGATCCGCTCCGTACGGCCGAGGTGTTCGGCGCGGTACTGGACGGCGCGGACGGCGCCTGGCTGCGGACGGGGGATCTCGGGGTGGTGTACGGCGGGCTGCTGTACGTCACGGGCCGGATCAAGGACCTGATCATCGTCGACGGGCGCAACCACTATCCCCAGGACATCGAGGTCACCGTCCAGGAGGCGCACCGGGCCGTGCGGCGCGACCATGTGGCGGCCTTCTCGGTGCCGGGGCAGGAGACCGAGCGGCTCGTGGTGGTGGCCGAGCGGTCGCGCGGTGGTGCTTCGGCCGATCCGGCGGAGGTGGCGGCTCGGGTACGGGCAGCGGTCCGGAAATTTCACGATTTATCCGTGCACGACTTCGTGCTGACCGGCACCGGAGCCGTACCCCGGACGACCAGCGGCAAGATCGCCCGGCGGGCCTGCCTGCGGGCGTACCTGGAGGGCGCCCTTGTTTGAGTCGGCGGGGCGCCTGATCCACCGCGGCCGGTGGACGCTGCTGGTCCTGAGCCTGGTGGCGGCCGTCCTGGTCGCGCCCTTCGGGCTGCAGCTGTTCGGCCGGATGGCCGACGGCGGCTTCGCCGACCCGGCCGCCGACTCGACCACCGCCGCCCGCTGGAACGACGTCTGGTACAGCGGCAACGCCCCCGACGTGGTCGTCCTCTACCGGCACCCGCAGGTCAAGGTGCGCGACGCGCGCTTCAAGAAGGCCGTACACGACTCCCTGCGCGCCCTGCCCGTCCAGTACGTACGCAAGCTGGCCACCTACTGGACCACCGGCGCCAAGGAGCTGATGTCCACCGACGAACACGCCACCTACGCCCTGATCACCCTGAAAGGCGCCAAGCAGCAGGCGTACGCGGCGATCAAGGACCGGCTGCCCGTCGCGAACCTCCAGGTCCAGGTGGGCGGCTCGGTGCCGCTCCTGAAGGAGCTGAACGACCAGACGGCCGCCGACCTGGCGCGCGCCGAGGCGATCTCGATGCCGGTGCTGCTGGTGCTGCTCGTGGTGGTGTTCGGCAGCGTGGTGGCGGCCGGGCTCCCGCTGCTCGTCGGGCTCTTCGCGGTGCTCGGCGCGCTCGTGCTGCTCAGGCTGCTGACCGAGGTGACCGAGGTCTCGGTCTTCTCGCTGAACGTCGTCACCATGCTCGGTCTCGGCCTGGCCGTCGACTACTCGCTCTTCGTGCTGAACTCTTTCCGGGAGCAGATCAGGTCCGGTGCCCCGACCCAGGAGGCCGTGGTGCGCACCATGGCGACCGCCGGGCGTACCGTCGCCTTCTCCGGTTTGACGGTGGCGACCTCGCTGTTGGGGCTGCTGCTGTTCCCGCAGATGTTCCTTCGCTCGATCGGGCTGGGCGCGGCGGCCGTGGTGCTGGTGGCCATGGTCGCGGCGCTGGTCGTCCTGCCCGCCGCGCTGTCCGTCCTGGGTCCCCGCGTGGACGCCATCCGCATCACCCCCGACTTCGGCTCGGCCCGCGTGGGTGCCGGCCTGTGGCACGCGATCGCCTCCAGCGTGATGAAACGGCCCGTGCTCTACCTGGTCGCGGTCACCTCCGTACTGCTCGCGCTGGCCGGGCCGTTCGCCCACGTACGGTTCGGCAACGTCGACCACCGGGTCCTGCCCGCCGCCGCCGAGAGCCGCCGCGTCGCCGAGACCGTCGACCGCGACTTCGCCAAGAACTCGATGGCCACGATCGACGTCCACGCCCTCATCGAACGCTCCTTCACCACCCGCCCCGCCGCCGTCGGCCCCCTCGGCCAGGGCTACACCCCGATCAGCGCCGTCACCCCGATCGACCCCACCGACGCCAAACCCCTCGCCGACCGCCTGCGCAAACTGCCCGGCGTCACGGGCGTCGACCTGGCCGGCCTCTCCCAGCCCAACGGCGCGGTACGGCTGGCGGTCCGCTACTCCTACGACCCCATGTCGGCCCAGGCCCAGAACCTGGTGACCCTGATCAGATCCATGACCCCGGAGCCGAACATCCGGCGGCTCGTCGTAGGCGGCCCGACGGCCGCCCAGATGGACCTCCTGTCGAGCCTGCTGTCCAGGTTGCCGTGGATGGCGCTGGTGGTGGGCGGGGTGACGTTCCTGCTGCTGTTCGCCGCCTTCGGCTCCATCGTGCTGCCGCTCAAGGCCCTGCTCATGAACGTCCTGTCGATCGGCGCCTCGTTCGGCGTGATCGTCTGGGCCTTCCAGGACGGCCACCTGGCTGCTTGGCTGCACTTCACGTCGACGGGGACCATCGAGGCCACGGTGACGGTATTGATCCTGGCGGTGGTGTTCGGGCTGTCGATGGACTACGAGCTGTTCTTGCTGTCGCGCGTACGGGCGGAGTGGCTGCGAACGGGCGACAACACGGCCGCGGTGGCGACAGGGTTGCAGCGGACCGGCGGCGTCATCACCAGCGCGGCACTGTTGCTGCTGGTGGTGATCGGGGCGTTCTCGACGGCTGGGATCACGATCGTGAAGCTGCTCGGGGTGGGCATGTTCGTGGCGATCGTGGTGGACGCGACGCTGGTGCGGGCGCTGCTGGTGCCGGCGACGATGCGGC
The DNA here is from genome assembly GCF_044460705.1 of Nonomuraea sp. NPDC050022. Lineage (NCBI taxonomy): Bacteria > Bacillati > Actinomycetota > Actinomycetes > Streptosporangiales > Streptosporangiaceae > Nonomuraea > Nonomuraea sp. NPDC050022. The sequence goes on along the minus strand of NZ_JBITKE010000005.1, from coordinate 857,956 downwards.
TGTTGGGCGGGGCCAACTGGTGGCTGCCGGGGGTGTTACGGGGGGTGCATCGGCGGATCGAGTTCCGCGAGGGGCCTCCGTCTTCGGGAGGGCCCTCTTCGGCTCAGTTGCCTGCTGGGCTTCTCCCGGACGCGCTTTCCCCGCCAGCGCCGTCCCCGGGCGCCGCGTCGGCGAGTGCGGACGGCGGCGGGAGTCGGCGCCCTGAGACGGCGAGCGGCCCGCGTCCCGGGAGGGCGATCAAGCCCAATCCGGACGGCCCCGGCTGGTGCTGGGCGGAAGATGGCCCTGGGACAGCGGCGCCGGTGACCGTCAACGGCCGCCCAGCCATCTTCGGCGTGGACACCGACCCCATACCGGTATCCGCCGAACACGACCCCCCTGCCGCCCTCCCCGTCCCGCGCCCCGCCGCACCACCCGTCAGAAAGCGCCCCTACAGCGCCGCCGAGCCCGCAATCTCCAAACGACCGCAGGTCACCGCCCGCCCGACCCCCCCAAGCCCGGTCGGCGCCGATACCGCCGACACCGCATCTGGTCCCGACGACCCGGGTGCCCCTGGCTCCAGGCGTGCCGCTGGTACGCGGCGCCCGACCTGGGAGAAGGTCACCACCGGTCGTACCAGGGTCGTCAGGGCGAACCCCAACGGACCCGGCTGGACCTGGGCGGAGGTGGACACGTGACCTTGACCGTCGCCCCTGTCCAGCCCGCCACCCGGTCCCGGCTGCTCCTGACGGTCGTCGGCTTGGCCGGGTTCGTGACGACGCTGGACAACACCGTGGTCACGGTCGCCCTGCCCAGCATCCAGCGCGATCTCCACACCCGCCTGAGCGCGCTCGAATGGGTCGCCACCGGATACATCCTGACGTTCGCCGGCCTCATGATCGCCGGCGGCCGCCTGGCCGACGTCTATGGACGACGCAAGGTGCTGCTCATCGGGCTCACCATCTTCACCGGGGCATCGCTCGGCGCCGGTCTGGCCACGTCGATCGAGCCCTTGGTCGCCGCGCGCCTGGCCCAGGGGGTGGGGGCGGCACTCATCCTGCCCGCGACGCTGGCCGTCTTGGCAGGGCGGCCCGACCGCTCGCTCGGGGTGGCCATCTGGATGGCGTCCGGCGCCGGTGCCCTCGCGTTGGGACCGGTGCTGGGCGGGTACCTGAGCGAGCACACCCATTGGAGCTGGGTGTTCCTGATCAACGTCCCCATGGGAGCGGCCGTCATCGCGCTGGCCACCTTCGCAATACCGGAAACACGCGCCGAGCCTCCCGCCGGGCAGCGGGGTCAGGTGGATGTGCCTGGGTTGTTGGCGTCAGTGGTGTTTTTGGCTTCTGGGACGTTCGCGCTGATCCACGGGGGCGAGTACGGCTGGGGGTCGCCGCCGATCCTGATAGCGGTGGCCGGGTGCGTGGGTGGGGGGCTGCTGTTCCTGGTCCTGGAGCGTGGGGCGCGGGCGCCGATGGTGGAGTTGGGGCCGTTCGCGGGCCGGAGCTTCACGGGTGGGGTGCTGGCTCAGGTGCTGTGGGGGCTCGGGGTCAACGGAGTGTTCTTCTATACCGCGCTGTTCCTGCAGGGGGTGCTCGGGTTCACGCCTACAGCCTCCGGGATGGCGTTCGTGCCGTTGGCGTTGCTCGTGGTGGTCGTCACGCCGCTGGTGCCGGTGGTCGAGCGGCGGCTGGGGAGCGGGAGGACGGTCGCCTGCGGGTTGGTGCTGGTGGCGGGTGGGATGGTGGGGGCGGCGTTCCTGGAGGCGGGGGACGGATGGGGGCGATTGGTGCCCGCTGTCTGCGCGATCGGGGTGGGGTCGGCGCTGACCATGCCGCTGGGGTCGGCCGTGCTGGGGGCGGTGCCTGAGTCTCGGGCCGGGGTGGCGGGTGGCATCTTCTCCGTGAGTCGTGAAATTTCCGGCCTCTTCGGGATCGCGGCCATCGGGGTGATCGTCCACGAGGCCGGAAGCTTCTCCCAGGGGTACGCGCTCGGACTGCTGGTCGCGGCGGCCCTCGTACTACTGGGCGCGTTGATCGCCTTGCTGACACTGCCGTGAGCAGATCGGCCGTGAGATGGTCGGCCAAGACGGTGACCCGCGCCTGAGGGCCGGCCGAGGACCCGCTGGTGAAGGCGGGTCGCGTGTGAGAGCGAGCGGGACGAGAAGGCAGGTTGGGCGTGATGGTGACCCGCGCGTAAGGGCGGGCTGGGCGTGACGGCGGGCAGAGCCGAGAAGGCAGGCTGGGTGTGAGGGTTGCGGTGCTGGCTCTGGGGTCGCGGGGGGACACTCAGCCGTGCGTGGCGCTGGCCCAAGGGTTGGCCGCGCGTGGGCACGAGGCCACGCTCGTGGCGTCCGAACGCTTCGGGCATCTGGCCGCAGGTGAGCGTTTATCGGGCCTGTGGTTTGTGCCACTGGGGGTGGATCCGGTGGCGATCGTCGAGAGTGACGAAGGGCAGGCGTGGTTGCGCAGCGGGCCGCTGGGGTTCGTGCGGGGCTTCAGGGCCGTTCTCGAACCGCTCGCCGCGGAGCTCGTCGCCCAGGTGGACGACGCCTGCGCCGACGCCGAACTGGTCCTGGCGCCCGCGCTCGGCGCCATGGGCAGGCACCTGCACGAGAGGTACGGCATGCCGTACGGGATCCTGCAGTTCCAGCCCAGCGAGCCGACCGGCGAGTTCCCGAACCCGCTGATCCCGTGCCGGACCCTGGGCAGGGTCGGCAACCGGGCCAGCTTCGCCGTGGTCGAGCGGCTTGGCTGGCTGATGCTGGGCCGCATGATGAACCGGCTGCGCGAGCAAGTGCTGGGGCTGCGACCGTTGCGGGGGAGCCCGTTCGCAGCCGACCGGCGGGATCGGGTGCCGGTGTTGTGCGGGGTGAGCCCGCTGGTGGTGCCCAGGCCGCGCGACTGGCCCGACTACGTCCACCTGACCGGCTACTGGCGCCTCCCGCCCAACCCAGAGCCGACCGCCATCCCGCTGCCCCCAGACGTCGCCGCCTTTCTGGATGCTGGACCGCCGCCCGTGTTCGTCGGGTTCGGGAGCATGGTGCCCGATGAGCCGGAGGCGGTCGCCGAGCAGGTGGTCGCGGCGCTGCGGTTGGCCGGGGTACGGGCGGTGGTCCAGGGGCTGCCCGTGGCCGCCTCGGCGGACGTCTGTCCGGTGGGGGAGGTGGCGCACGAGGTGCTGTTCCCGAGGATGACAGCCGTCGTGCACCACGGTGGGGCGGGGACCACGGCGGCGGGGTTGGCGGCCGGGGTGCCGAACGTGGTCTGCCCCTTTTTCTCCGACCAACCATTCTGGGGTCGCCGGGTGGCGGCATTGGGAGCGGGGCCGCCGCCGTTGCCTATTCGGGCGCTGAGCGGGCGGTCATTGGCGGCGCGATTGCTGGCCGTACCGGAATATCGCGAGAACGCGGCGCAACTTGGGGGGCTACTGCGGGTGGAACACGGGGTGAAGAACGCAGTGGATCTCATTGAAGGTAGCTGATCATCCAGATATTGTGCGATATGTCCGTGATCACCCCCTGGAGTAAGGCGCCATGCGACTGAGGAAGATTTTCGTCATCGGATTGGCACTCTCACTGCTGGGCATAGGCGTTCCAGCCTGGTCGGAGGACGATCCGCGCAGCTGCAACGACCTGATGTCCGGCGACACCCCGGCGTACGTCGTCTGCCGCTGGATGGCCACGCCCGACGAGGCACGGGACATCGCCAACTTCTGGCTCTCCAACGACGGCGAGCACATGCAGGAAGCCGGCCCGATGAGCCCGATCACCGTCGACTGCACCGAAGCCGGCAACGAGTGCGCCAACGACTCCGAGGGCGACGGCGAGCTGCACGACGTCGACTCGCCCGATGTCGAGGGCGCCGAGGACGGCGGCTCGCCCGAGTGCCAGTCCGCCGAGGACTGCTTCGTCAACCCCGAGGGCCTGTCCAAGGCCGAGATCCAGGCTGCCGAGAAGTCCGCCGGTGGCCAGGCCGTCAAGGCCGCCGCCGCGGCCGGGATGCGCGTCTGGATCGACGCGGAGCTGGCCGACGACTGGAAGGCGGGCAAGCTCGCCGAGGCGGCCAAGAAGGTCGCCGCGGTCGCGGCGCAGCAGGGCGCCGTGGGGATCAGGTTCAGCTCGCAGCTCGGCTTCAACAAGACGTTCGAGACGGCTGACGAGATGGACAAGTTCGTCACGGAGGCCACGACCACGCTCCGCAACCTCGCGCCGGGCAAGAAGCTGGCCGTGCACACGGTGGTGCCGGTGCTCGGCTGCGGTGCCAACGACACGTGCAAGGCCGAGGTGACCAAGAAGTACCCGCTGCTCGACCCCGAGCGGATCGGCGCCTGGCTCACCAAGGGCCTCGTCGACCAGCTCGCCCTGGACGGCGGGCACCTGGCGACCGAGTACGCCACCTGGAAGATCGACGCCACCGAGGCCCAGCGCAACCAGTGGATCCAGGTCAGGGCCCGCGCCTGGGACGCCTACGGTCAGATCGCCGCGGAAGACGCGGGCTTCGCCGCCGTGGGCTCGCCGCAGCTCACCGCCGAGCAGGCCACCAAGTCGATCACCGACCGCATCGCCACGCCGCTCCAGGCCGACGCCGCCGAGACGATCAACCTCTGGTCCCGCTGGCAGAACGACCAGGGCCAGGTCAGCAGGCTGTACGGCGAGAAGTGGGCCGAGAACGCCACCTGGGACCAGCTGAAGAAGCTGACCTCGATCCGTCCCCGGCTGGCCACGATCTACGACCCGTCGGCGCCGGAAGTCGACTCGGCCACGGACCTCAAGAAGCTGTCCGAGGTGTTCGGGCAGGTCTATCTGCACACCGCCTGATCAGCTCGCCGTCCCGACCCTGGCGGCGAGGCGCTCGCGCAGCGCCGTCAGGCGGGAGATCTCCTCATCCAGGGCGGTGAGCCGGCGCTGGACGACTCCGGTGCCCTGGGTGCAGCCAGTGCTGTCGTACGGCGGCAACGCGTCGCCCTCCAGAAGGTGGAGGCGTTCGGCGCAGCTGCGTACGTCCTCGACGGTCAGCCCCAGCGACAGCAGCTCGCGGATGATCCGCACCAGCGTCACGTCACGGGGCCCGTACTCCCGCTGCCCGGTCATCGTGCGCGGCGCCGGGGGCAGCAGCCCGCGCTGCTCATAGAAACGCAGTGCCCGAGGTGTCGTGCCCGCCGCTGCCGCCGCGTCGCCGATCCGCATCAGCCCTCCAAAGGTAACTACAGCTCTACGACGACGGCTCCGAGGTGCCGGCCGCCGATCATCTCGTGCAACGCCTGGGGAGCCTGCTCGATGCCCGGCACTCGTACGTGCGGAAACGTGATCTCTCCGGAACGCAGCCAGCCGCCGAAGCGCTCGATCCACTGCGCTCGTGCCCGCGCGTCGTCCGGGGCGCTGAAGCCACGCATGGTGACGCCCTTGAGGATGAGCTGGTAGGTGTCCAGTTCGACCGGCGCCGTCGTACCGGTGCCGTGCGCCGACATCTGGCCGGACAGTGCACCGACCAGGACGAACCGTGCCCCGGGCCGGGCCACGGCCAGCGCCGCCTGGAGCTGTTCGCCGCCGACGTTGTCCAGGAGGACGTCGATGCCGTCTGGCGCGATCTTGGCCAGCTGCTCGCCGATCGGCTCCGCGCCGCGGATCACGGCGGCGTCGTACCCCAGCTCGGACACCAGCCGCTCAGCCTTCTCCGGTGAGCCGGTGCTGCCGATGACCTGGCCCGCGCCGAGCAGGCGGGCGATCTGCCCGGCCAGCGAGCCGACCGCGCCGGCGCCGCCGGAGACGAACACCGTGTCGCCCGGCCGTACCTCGGCGCCCAGGGTCAACGCGGCGTACGCGGTCCAGCCCTGTGCCAGATGCGCGACAGGGTTGGGCAGTGCGTCACCCAGTGGGGTGCATTGGGCCGCGGCCACGGCCGCGTACTCGCGCCACCCGAGCCAGTGTGAGACCAGCTCACCGGGGCGCAGCCCGCTGTCCGCGGGCGCTGACACGACCTCACCGATCGCCGCCCCGAACAGGGTGTCACCGGGGAGGAGCGGGGGAAACGGCGCGCCCTTCACCGACCCGCCGATCAGGGTGCGGAGTGCCGCGAAGACGTGGAAGAAGCGATTGCGGACCAGTACCTGGCCTTCTTCAGGCACGGGCAATGGCGTCTCGACGACCTCGAAGTGCTCCGGCCTCGGCAGGCCGTCAGGCAGGCTGGCGAGCCGGACTTCGCGGGACGTACGGGGCAAGGCTTCGCGGGACATGCGGGATAGGGCGGGCATCGACGCTCCTCAGCGGTGGGCAGGGGGCCCATATGGCGTCGCGACCCTAACCCTTGACCCATACGTCAAAGGCAAGTCGCACGATGAGGAGATGGTCGTGGCTCGCCGCCCTGGGGCACACGCCGCAGGCTGGATTTCCGATAGCACGAACTGACCAGACGGCTTGGGCCCGGGGAGCACGAGGGCCGGAAGGTAACCTCGCCGGAGGTGTGGGGACATGTCCCCACTGTCACCGCCCGAGCTCCATCGGCGCGGAGCGCCTGAAGGCGGTGACCATACTTACAGGGCCGGGCCCGATAACACGCGTCAACACACGCCGACAGCGCCCTCTGGCGAACGCTGCCCGCTTCAGATGGTGCCAGGCGGTTTCAGAGTTTGATCAGCTTGGCGTATGGGGTCGTGATGCGTTCCTGTCGTGATCCGAAGTCGATGAGGACGGCCTCGTCCTCGACACCGATGACCCGACCGAGACCGTAGCGGTCGTGGGACACCTGGTCGTGCATGCTGAACTGCTCGACCGGCGGCGCCGGAGGCGGGGGTTTGAAGGGGCTGGTGGGCAGGTGGCGCCGGGTCGCGGCGCTGGGTGGCTTCATCTACTCCAGTATGCGCCACCGCGAGATCTTAGAACGCCACATTCGCCGCAGTGGTTCGGTTTTCGGGCGTGAATACCCAGGAACATCGGCCTTATGCCCGTTTTATTGGCGTCCGGAAAGCCGCGGACAGGGGGTCGTCACCGCTCAGGGTCGGGGATTGGCCAACTGCCAGTCGCCCTGGCGGTCCGTCGTGTCCAGCTTGGGCGGGCCGCCGCCCGGCAGGCCCAGCGCGGCCAAGATCATGGGGTACGAGTTCTTGAACTCCCTGATCCAGTACGGCCAGGTGTGGGTGCCGTTGCCGTACAGGTTGAGGGTGTGCTGGATGCCCAGGCTGTTCAGGCGCTTGCTCAGGGCTTTGACCGTGTAGGCGGAGATGGGTTCGCCCAGGTGGGCCGGGTGCCAGGGGGAGCCGGGCGGGTCCAGGGGGCCCATGAAGCTGTTCGTGCCGCTCGACATGTAGATGGAGACGCCCCTCAGCCTCGGGGCCAGGGCCACGGGGTCGTTGGCCGCCCAGATCCGCCTGTCGCGGACGGGGTCGCCCCACAGGGCCTTGGGGTCCTGCTTCTCACTGGCCTGGGCGTTCATGATGATCGCCGGGATGCCGGGGATCTCGGTGGCCATGATGCCGCTGTACGCGCCGACGAAGCGGAACATCCCCGGATAGCGCGCCGCGTACTTCATCGCCCCGTACGCGCCCATCGACAGGCCGGCCACGGCCCGCCGGGTGCCCGCACGGTAGCCGATCTCCAGCAGCCGCCGCACCTCGTAGGTGTGGAACGTGGCCCACGCCGGTGTGCCGCCCTTGCCGCCGTTGTACCAGTCGGAGTAGTTACCGGCTCGGCCTGCTTCCGGCATGACGACCATGGCGTCCAGGTTCTCGGTGAAGCCGGCTATGTCGGTCATGCGGGTCCAGGAGGTGTAGTTGTCGGCGCCGCCATGGAGGAGGTACAGGACGGGCCAGGTACGGTTCGCCTGCTTGGACCAGCCCTTGGGGAGCAGCAGTCGGACCGGCGTCATCAGGCCGATCGACGGTGAGGAGATGAGGAGGTCGAGCATGCGAGGGCTCAGCCACCTCTCCCGCACGACGCGGGCACTGCCGGGGAGGGCTTTCTGGCCGGGCATGTAGTTCGTCGCGGTCTTGGGGGCCGCCGTGGGGCGCCCGCCCTTGGCCTGTTGAGCGTCCGTGCCCGTGGTGGTCGATTTTCCGTCGGGCACAAGCGACCAGCCCGGATCGGCGAGTACGGGGGTGGCGTTCGAGCCGACGAGGAGCACCGTCGTCGCCAGTGCCAGTAGGGCGCGGGATCGCATGAGGGCTCCCCTTCGCAAGTGAGACCGGAGGCGAGGCTAGGGGCCCGGGTACCGGCCCAGCTATGCCCCAACGCAACGAAATATCGCCGTAGGGTGCGCTCTGCCGGACAAAACCGAGGGTTATCACTGGCGTGACAAATCGGACCCGAGGAATGTTCGGTACGGGCCTGCCCCGGTGCCACGGCGTGTGGGTATGTTGGCCGATCACCCGGCAGCATGGGAGCCCTCGTGAACGTACTGGGCGAAGCCGACATCCGCCGCTTCCTCACCGAGCGGATCGCGTCACGCGGAGTCGAGCGGGTCGATCCGGAACGGCCGCTGGAGGAGTACGGCCTGTCGTCACGTGACGCGGTGGCGATCGCGGGCGAGCTTGCCGAGCTGCTCGGCAGGCAGCTGAGCCCGACCCTGGCCTGGGAGCATCCGACGATCAACCGCCTGGCCCGCGCACTCGCGGAACCGCCTCAGGAGGACAGGACGGAGATCCCCGGCGACCTGGGTGAGCCGGTGGCGGTGGTCGGGGTGGGGTGCCGGTTGCCGGGCGTGCACGGCCCCGAGGCGTACTGGGAACTGCTGCTCGACGGGCGGGACGCGGTCGGCGAGGTGCCCGCGGGGCGGTGGGAGGCGTTCGACGACGGATCGGCGCGTACGGAGGAGGTACTGGCCGGTACGACCAGGCACGGCGGGTTCCTGGAGGACGTGGCCGGGTTCGACGCGGAGTTCTTCGGGATCGCGCCGGGCGAGGCGGCGCTCATGGATCCGCAGCAGCGGCTGCTCCTGGAGACGGCCTGGGAGGCGCTGGGGCACGCGGGCATCGCGCCGAGGTCGCTGGGCGGCAGCCGTACCGGGACGTACGTCGGCATCTCCGGCGCCGAGTACGCCTACCTGACCAGCGCGGACCTGAGCGGCGTCGGCGCGTGGACGGCCACCGGCGCGGCCCTCAGCATCGCCGCGAACCGCCTGTCCTACCTGCTCGACCTGCGCGGCCCCTCGATGGCGGTGGACACGGCCTGCTCGTCCTCACTCGTCGCCACCCACCTCGCGGTAGGAGCCCTGAGATCGGGGGAGTGCGACCTGGCCCTGGCCGCCGGGGTGAACCTTTTGCTGTCGCCCCTGGTCACGGTGGCCTTCGACCAGGGCGGCGGTACGGCGGCGGACGGGCGGTGCAAGACGTTCGACGCGTCGGCGGACGGCATGGTGCGGGCCGAGGGCTGTGGCGTCGTCGTACTCAAACGCCTGACGGACGCCGAACGCGACGGCGACCGGGTGCTGGCGGTGATCAGGGAGACCGGCGTCAACCAGGACGGCCGCTCCAACGGCCTCGTCGCCCCCAACCCCGAAGCGCAGGAGGCCCTGCTGCGTGAGGTGTACGCAGGGCTGGACCGGGGGCCCGACTACGTGGAGGCACACGGAACGGGCACGTTCCTCGGCGACCCCATCGAGGCGCGGGCCATCGCCGGGGTCTTTCCCGGGCAGATTCTGCTCGGCTCGGCCAAGACGAACCTCGGCCACCTGGAGGCGGCGGCCGGGGTCGCGGGGCTCATCAAGACGGTCCTGGCGCTGTGGCACGGCGTGATCCCACCCAGCCTCCACTTCCGGCAGCCGAACCCGCACATCCCGTGGGAAAGGCTACGGGTCGTCACCTCGCCGACGCCGTGGCCACGGGTGGACGCACGCGCGGGGGTGTCGTCGTTCGGCTTCGGCGGCACCAACGCGCACATCGCTCTGGCCGCCTATCGGGCGGTGGGGGAGGCGGCTTCCGCCCGCTCGACCGCCTCATCGGCCGCCCAGCCCGCCCTCACCCAGCCCGTCGCCGCCCACTCCGTCCTCACCCAGCCTCCGCAGCCCGCGCCTGCCCAGCACGTCTTCGTCCTCACCGGTGCTACGCCCGATCGCGTGCGGCAGTACGCCGAGACCCTGGCCGCATGGCAGCCCTCGGCCGACCTCGGCGACATGGCCCACACCCTGGCCAGGCGAGCCAGTGGCGCTCGCGCGGCCGCCGTTGTGACCGCCGCCGACACGGCCGAGCTGCGTGATCGCCTCGCCGCCGTCACGCCCCGGCCCGTCCCCCTGGCGCCGGTCGGCCCGGTGTGGGTCTTCAGCGGGTACGGCTCACAGTGGCCGGCCATGGGCCACCACCTGTACGAAACGGAGCCGCCCTACAAGCAGGCCATCGACGAGCTCGCGCCGCTGCTCCGAGCTGAGGCCGGCATCGACCTCCACACCACGGAGGCCCGGGGCGTGGCCACCGTCCAGCCCATGATCTTCGCCGTCCAGCTCGCCCTGGCCCGCCTGTGGCAGGCGTACGGCATCGAGCCCGCCGCCGTGATCGGCCACTCGATGGGCGAGGTGGCGGCTGCCGTGGTGGCGGGCGGCCTCGACCAGCACGACGCGGTACGCGTGATCTGCCGCCGCGCCCGCCTCCTCGCCAGCCTCGGCGGCATCGGTGGCATCGGCGGCGGTGGTGGTCGCCGTCACGGTGGTGGTCGCGGTCACGATGGCGGTCGCAGTCCCGATGGCGGGGGCGGCGGTCGAGATGGCGATGGCGGTCGCGGTGGTGGTGGGGCGATGGCCGTGGTCGGGGTGGCTGCCGATGAGGTGCCCGGTGACCTGTATGTGGCGGTTCATTCCGCCCCGCACCAGACCGTTGTCACCGGCGCTCCCGAGCGGGTCGCCCGGTTCGTGGCGGAGGTCGAGGCACGAGGGCTGTTCGCCAGAACACTCACCACCGAAGGCGCCGGACACTCACCCCAGGTCGCCCCTCTGCTACCGAAGATCAGGAACGAGCTAGCCGCCATCACCCCCGCCAAGCCGCGCCTGCCGTTCTACTCCACGGTCTTGGACGACCCTCGCGAGACTCCCACGTTCGAGGCCGCGTACTGGGCCGCGGGCGTGCGTCGGCCGGTTCGCCTCCTCCAGGCCGTACGGGCCGCCGCGGAGGACGGATTCACCGTCTTCACCGAGCTCAGCCCGCACCCCGTGCTGAGCCAGGCGCTCCAGGACACGCTCCCGGCCGCGACGATGATCACCCACTCCCTCGAGCGCCACCACGACCACGCCTTCCACTCCCAACTCGCCACCGTGGCCACCGCCATCACGCCCAGGACGCGCGGCCGGGTGGTGGACGTGCCTGGAGCGCCGTGGCGGCACACCCGCAACTGGGTCACCCCGTACCGCCGCCCGCCAGGACACCGCCTGCTCGGCGCGCACGTCGAGACCCCGGCCGGACACGCGTGGACCACCGCGCTCGACGACCTCGCCGACGCGCCCTGGCACCTGGACCCGTCCGACTGGCACCGCCATGGCCACCCTGTGCTCCCGCTCACCGCCGTGGCCAGACTGGCGCACGCCGCGGCCGTGGAGGTGTACGGCTCAGCGGAGCCGCACGGCTCAGGGGAGCTGCACGGCTCAGCGGAGTCGCACGGTGTGGAGCTGTACGAGGTGGCCCTGCACGCGCTGCTTCCCCTGCCCGCGCAGGTGACGGTCACCCTGGCGGGTGCGCGGGTCGAGGTGACCGCCAAGAACGCGGCGGGCTCCTGGACCGTCTACGGCTCAGCCAGCCTCACGCAGCCGACCGCGCCGCCCAAGGCTCTGGACACACAGTCGGCTGAGCCGCCCGAGGCCCTGGAGAGGGTACGGCGGGTGGCGGCGGACGGCACGCTCCACGGGGTCGAGAGCCGGGAACTTCCGGCGTCGAGCATCCCGGTGCCCCTCGACGCCAAGCTCATCGAACGCGTCTGGGCCCCCGCCCCCTTGCCGACGGCTCCGGCGGGCGAGGTCCAAGAGGTGGCGGAAGGGTCGGGCGTTGTTGTGCGAGTTCCGCGGCTGCTGGAGCCGTCGGCGGCTCGGCGGCTGATCCTGGACCTGGCCCGCCTCGCCGACCAGGGGACACAGCTCACGATCGTCACCGAACGCGCTCAGGCCATACGGGACGGAGAAGCCGCCGATCCTGGTCCCGCCTCGCTGAGCGGGCTGGTCAGAGTGCTGGCGCTGGAGCGTCCCGAAGCCCGCGTCAGGCTGGTGGACATCGACGACCCCGGCGTGCTGCCACGGGAACTCGCCACCCCGACCGGAGACGACGAGGTGGCCTGGCGCGACGGCGTCCGCTACGCGGCCCGACTACGCCGCGCCACCCTGCCCCCGGGCCCGGCGACCTCCCGCTCGGCGGCCTCCGCCTCCGCGACCCTTGGCTCGACGGCCCCCGCCCCAGCGCCCCCTCGCCCGGCGGTCCCCGACCCGGCGACGCCGCGTTCGGCGACCTTGCATTCGGCCACGGCGGTCGCGGGGCCCGGGGGGTATGTGATCACCGGTGGGTACGGGAGGCTCGGGCTGGTCGTCGCGCGTCGGCTGGCCCGCCTTGGCGCCACCCGCATCGTGCTGAATGGCCGGTCCGCCACCCCCGTGCCCAGCGACCTCGCGGGTGTCGCCCAGGTGGTGGCGGGCGATCTGGCCGCTCAGGGTACGGCCGAGCGGCTTGTGGCGGCCGCGACCGAGGGAGGGGTACGGCTGCGCGGAGTCGTACACGCGGCCGGAGTCCTGGACGACCGTCTGGTCGCCGACCTTGACCCCAGCAGCCTCGAACGGGTCTGGGCCGCCAAGGTGGACGGCGCGCTCAACCTGCACCGAGCCACCGAACACCTGGACCTCGACTGGTGGGTGGCCTTCTCCTCCGCCGCCGCGCTGCTCGGGTCTCCTGGGCAGGCCGCTTACGCCACGGCCAACGCCTGGCTGGAGGCCCTCTGCCGACTGCGCCGCGCCCGGGGGCTGCCCGCCATCGCCATCGGCTGGGGTACGTGGGCCGGCGCCGTCACAATGCCAGGCGTCGAGCCGCTGACCGCCGAGGAGGGTGTCGAGGCGTTTGAGGCGTTGATCCAGCGGGACCGGTGTGCGGGAGTGGTCAGGATCGCCCCAGCTGCGGCCTTGTCGGTGTTTCCTGGGATTGGTCGCCTTCCGTACTTCTCTGATGTCGCCGACCTCGCTCCAGAGGTGCGGCGCGACCTCGGGCCTGAGGGAGTGCTGGCCACTGTCAGAGAGCGGGTCTCGGCCGTGCTCGGGGTGGAGCCGGTGTGGCTCGACGAGGGCGCCGTGCTCACCGGCCGAGGGCTCGACTCACTGGCCGCCACCCGGCTGCGTGGCCTGATCGAGTACGACTTCGGCGTCACGATCTCGACGACACCGCTGCTCAACGGCGGGACATTGGGCGAACTGGCCCTGGCCGTCACCGCCGAACTGGGCCCCCCGCAACCCAAACCGCCACCCGCCTCAGCAGGTCGGGCGGACGCGGCGACAGATCCGGCGCCTGCCACGGCGGATCAGGACGCGGTGACGGGACCGCCGCGCGGCACAGCCGGACCGTCGGGTGCCGTCAACGGGCGTGCGGTGGTTGGGCCGAGGGACGCGGCGGAGCGGCAGGTGGTTCGGGTGCTGACCGGTCTGCTGGGACGCGAACCCTCGGTCACCGAGACCATCGCGCCGGACATGCTGGCGAAGGCCCTCGACCTTCTCCGCCTCGAACTCGGTAGACCGGTCGCGACAGGTGGCGGACAGGAGAGAGCGCGGGAGAGTGTGCGGGTGGCCGAGGTCGCCGATGCCGTACGCCAGGGCGAGGCAGCCGAAGCCGGGCTCGCCACCGTCAGACCCTTCACCGAACGAACCGGGACCAAACGGACCGACCGCACTGAGCGGACCGGCGGCAGGCCGCTGTTCCTGGCCCACCCCGCCGGTGGCACCACAGGTGTGTACGCCCTGCTGGCCGCCCACCTAGACCTCCCGGTCATCGGCCTGGAGCGGCTGGACGACGCGGCTGAGCTGGGTATCCCAGAGCGGGCCGCCCGTTACACCGAGGCCGTCAAACGGACCTGTCCGGGACCGTACCGGCTGGGTGGCTGGTCGTTCGGGGGCATCCTGGCGTTCGAGATCGCCAGACGGCTGGGCGACGACGTCGAGCTGGTCGTGATGGTCGACTCGGGGCTGCCCGAGCGGGTGCCCGAGGAGCGGCGGCGGGAGATCCAGGCCCGGCGGTACGTGGACTTCGCGGCCTATCTGCGCGATACCTACGGCGTCCGGGTCCGCCTCGACCCACGAGAGCTCCTGGCGCTCGACGAGCGCGGGCAGCTCGCGCTGGCCGAGGAGCGGATCGTGGAGTCCGGCGTGCCGGAGCTGCTCAGCCCGGCCATCCTGCGTCACCAGATCACCTCGCACGAGGACACCAGGGCCATCGACCGCTACGAGGCCGGACCGTACCTGGGCGACGTGCTCCTCTACCGGTCCACGGAGCGGACGCCCTGGGCGGTCGAGGACGTCCGGTACGCCCACGAGGACGATCCGGCACGTGGCTTCCGCCCGTACTGCCCGTGCCTGGAGATCATCGAGGTCCCCGGCGCGCATCACCTCAACCTGCTCGATCCACCCCATGTCGAAGGCATCGCCGCCGACCTGAAGAGGAGGCTCGCATGACGCTGGCAGAGGCCGTGGTGGCGGGCGCGGCGCCTGCCGAGCTGGCGAGCCTGGAGGTGCCCACGCGCTACCGCGCCGTACACCTCCGCAAGGACGAGGTCGGCATGTTCGAGAGCCCGGGCAAAGACGACCTGGGCAAAGACCGCCCGAACAAAGACCGCCCGGACAAGGACGGCCCGGACAAGGACGTGCGGAGGTCGCTCCATGTAGGCGAGGTGCCGATGCCGGAGCTGGCCCCCGATGAGGTGCTCGTCGCGGTCATGGCCAGTGCGATCAACTTCAACACGGTCTGGTCGGCGATGTTCGAGCCGATCCCGACGTTCGCCTTCCTGGAGCGGTTCGGCCGTACGGATCCCCGGCACGACCTGCCCACCCACGTGCTCGGCTCCGACGCGGCCGGGGTGGTCGTCAGGGCGGGTCAGGCGGTACGGCACTGGCGTCCCGGGGATCGCGTCGTCACCAGCCCCGCCTACCTCGACAGCCAGGACCCGATGGTGCAGCACGACGGGATGCTGGCCGCGGACCTGCGCGCGTGGGGGTTCGAGACGAACTTCGGGGGGCTGGCGGAGTTCGCGGTGGTCAAGGCGACCCAGTTGCTGCCCAAGCCGAGGCATCTGAGCTGGGAGGAGGCGGCGTGCAACATGCTGTGCGCGTCCACGGCGTACCGGATGCTGGTGGGCGAGCGCGGCGCGCGGATGAAGCAGGGCGACGTGGTGCTGCTGTGGGGAGCGACGGGCGGCCTCGGCGCGTACGGCGTGCAGCTTGTCAGGAACGGCGGCGGCATCCCCGTCGGCGTGGTGAGCTCACCGGAGAAGGCCGCGCTGCTGCGCGAGATGGGCTGCGAGCACGTCGTCGACCGATCGCGCTTCGACGACCTGACCGATGAGAAGGGCTGGCGCGGGCTGGGGGCGGAGGTCAGGCGGTTGGTGGGTGAGGACCCGGCCATCGTCTTCGAGCACACCGGAAAGGACACTTTCGGCGCTTCGGTATATGTCGCGAAAAAGGGTGGAAAGGTGGTCACGTGTGGCTCGTCCAGCGGGTACGACCACACCTACGACAACCGCCACCTGTGGATGCGGCTCAAGCAGATCATCGGCTCACACGGCGCGAACTACCAGGAATGCCACGAGACCAACCGCCTCATCTCGCTCGGCATGGTCCATCCCACGCTCTCCCGGGTGTACCCGCTGGAAGAGGCGGCGGACGCGGCGCGCGCCGTACAACTGAACCAGCACGTCGGCAAGGTCGGCGTGCTCGCGCTGGCCCCCGAGCAGGACCTCGGCATCGAGGACGGCCGTCTCCGCGAGCGCGTCGGAGAGGATCGGCTCAGGCTTTTCCGGGCCCAAAGTTCATGATCGAGGCCCGGCGGGCACGGAGCACGATCTCCAGCTCGAAGCGGATGTCCGGATCGGCGAGCTGGTCGCCGTAGAGCTCCTCCAGCTGCCGCAATCGGTAGCGGACCGTCTGCGGATGTACGTGCAGCCGAGCCGCCACCTCACCCGCCCCCCGGCCGTACCGCAGCCAGGCCAGCAGTGTCTCCGCCAGCCGGTCCTGCTGCGTGGGCCGCAGGTGGGCCAGTGGCGCCAGGCGTACCTCCGCCAGCGCGTTGACCAGCTCCTCGTCCTTGAACACCACCAGCGTCGCCATGTGGTCCGCGCAGTGCAGCAGGCCGCGCGGCAGCACGCCGCGCCCGGACAGCTCCAGCGCCTCGGCCGCCCAGCGCAGCGACGCCGCGGCGGCGGTCAGGGGCACGGGCGGCCCGATGGCGCCCAGGTAGCCGCGGAGCGCGGTCTCCAGCATGCGCGCCTGGCCGGGGCCGTTCGGGTCGGGTATGAGCAGGCAGGGCGTGGCTCGATCCAGGCCCATCAGTACGTCGGGCGGCATCGCGGGTGAGCGGCAGGTGCCGTGCTGGTCGTCGAGGGCGACGCAGGCCACGGTCTTGGGCAGCCGCCACCCGGCGGCCTTGGCCAGGTCGGAGATGGCCTCCGCGCCGGCGGGCGGCCGGCTCAGCAGCAGGTCGAGCAGGCGGTTGCGGCGGCGCTCGATCTCGCCCGCCGCGTGCGCCCTGGCCTCGTCGAAGCCCTCGGCCGCGGCGTCGGCGAGCTGGTCGAGGTAGACGAAGATGGCCTCGCCCAGGTCGTACAGGGACTGCGGGGAGAGCCCTAGAGTGTCGGCGATCTCGGTGAGCCGCCGCCAGCCGACCCTGGCGCCCAGCCGCATCGCGGCCTGCAGCGGCTCCAGGTTGCGTCCCTCCGCCGCCTCGCCCTTGCCGATCATGCGGAACGGCTCGGGGTCCCAGGGGGCGCCGGGGTCCTCGATGTGGTCGAGGAAGCCGTCGATGGCCTGCTCGACGGCCATCCTGACGACCTTGATGTAGACCTCGTCGGACGGTCTGGCGTACTCGGGGATGCGAACCTGGATCTCCGCGATCACCTCGGCGGAGATCCGGCCGATTCCGGCCCTGAGCGTCTTCACGATGTCCGCGGAGATCCGGGTCTCGCTGGTGTCACTCTTGATGGCCATCGTCCCTCCTGTCGCCATTGTTACCCGTGCGGCAGAGGTTTGTGTAGCAAGTGCTTGTTTTACCTCTGCAGGAAGGCGCCAAACTCTTCCACGTCGATCAGGCCGTCCCCGTCCTTGTCGAGCCTCTCCACCCCGGCGTGCGCGGCCTCCAGCGTGATCGGCTGACCGAGCACCTCCATCAGCCCGACCAGCTCTTCGGCGGAAATCCGGCCGTCATTGTCAACGTCGATCAGATCGAAGGTGATCGTGTAGTCGTCGCTCATGGGTAGCCCTTTCGCGGGATCCGTATCGGTCAGACCTTAGTGGCGCTCTCTCGAAGCGCGTCGATGAATGCCCTGACTTCTCGTCTTTTATCGCCGGAGCGCCAGGCGATGGCCAGCTCACCCGGCGGGAGGCCGGCCACCGGGCGGTAGACCAGGCCCGGCCGCGTGTAGAGCGCGGCGTTGCCCTCGGCCACCAGTACGACGCCCAGTCCGCTGGTCACGGCCTCGAACACCTCTTCAGGCGTGTTGGCCGTGAACCCGATGACCGGTTCGTCGGCCCGGAGGTCGCGGGCGAGCCAGTAGTCGCGCAGCGGCCCGGCCGAGGCGGGCAGCGCGATGAACGGCTCGTCGCGCAGGGCCTCGAACGGGATCTCCGCCAGTCCGGCGAGGGGGTGATCGTCCGGCATGGCCACGCCTCTGCCCTCAGTGGCCAGAACATGCGTGCTCAGCCCCTCCGGCACGGGCAGCCAGATGAAGGCCACGTCGGAGCCGCCGTCGGCCAGGCCGCCGCTGGGGTCGTCCCAGCCGACCAGCCGCAGTGACACCTCCCAGCCGGGCATCGCCGCGCGGAACAGGCGCAGCGCCTCGTGCTGCAGCCCCCGCCCGACGGCCGTCTGCATGCCGATGACCAGGGTGCCCGTGGGCGCGGCGGCCCTGGCGGTCTCCAGCCCGGCGCTCCACCGGTCAAGCAGCTCGCGCGCTACCGGCAACAGCGCCTCGCCCTGCCTGGTGAGGACCACTCCGGTGGGTACGCGCTCGAACACGTCGAAGCCGAGCTGCCGTTCCAGCGCTCTCAGCTGCTTGGACAGCGCGGGCTGCGAGACGAACAGCCGCTCGGCGGCCCTGGTCACATTCAGCTCCTCGGCGACCGCCACGAAATAGCGCAAGTCACGCAAGTGCACGTCCATAACCGATGGTTATAGCAGAAGGACTTGGACGCGCCGCCCGTACCGCAAGCAGGATGAACCACATGAAGACCCGTGAACTTGGCAACAACCTGACGGTCCCCGCGATCGGTTTCGGCGCCATGGTGCTGTCCCCCGGCGTGTACGGCGACATCGACGACACCCGCGCGGAAACGGCGCTCAAGGCGGCACTCGACGCCGGAGCGGTACACATCGACACCAGTGACGCCTACGGCGTGAACGGCCACAACGAACGCCTGGTCGGCCGGGCGATCAAGGGGCGACGCGATGAGGTGGTGGTCGCCACCAAGTTCGGCCTGGCCATCCCGGAGGGTGAGGCGAGCAGGTCGCACCCCGTGGGCTACGCGTTCGGCGAGTTGCGGGTGAACGCCGAGCCGAGGCTGGTCCGCCGCTACGCGGAGCGGAGCCTGCGCAACCTGGACACCGACGTGATCGACCTCTACTACGCGCACTACGTGGACCCGGGCGTACCGATCGAGGAGACGGCCGGGGCGATGGCCGAGCTGGTCGAGGCCGGTCTGGTCAAACACCTCGGCCTGTCGAACGTGACCGCCGACGAGCTGCGCAGGGCACACGCCGTGCACCCGGTGGCGGCCGTACAGAACGAATGGTCGATGTGGCGGCCGGTCGATCCCGACCTCCTCAAGGCGGCCCGCGAGCTGGGCGTGGGGATCGTGGCCTGGAGCCCGCTGGGCAACGGCTTCCTCACCGGCACCGTCCAGCGGCTCGGCGAGGGCGACTTCCGGCACAACGCGCCCCGCTTCTCCGCCGACAACCTGGCGAGCAACAACGACCGCTACGCCCCGATCAGGGACCTGGCCACCCGCCTGGGCATCACCCCGGCCCAGCTGGCGCTGGCCTGGCTGCTGCACCAGTACGAGCACGTGGTGGCCATCCCGGGCAGCCGCACGCCCGCGCACATCGAGGAGAACCTGGCCGCCGCCGACCTCGTCCTGCACCCCGACACGCTGGCCCGCGTCGACGAGGCGCTCGCCGGTTTCGAGGTGACGGGCGGCACACTGCTCTAAAATGATATCTATCTTCCTGCGTGTGCGGTATCGTTTTGGGGAAGGCTGGCTAACGGAAGGGTTCTGTCATGTCCCGAACTGTCATCGACCTCGATGACGAGATGGTGGCCGAGGCCATGCGCATCTACGGCACAAAGACCAAGGCGAAGGCTGTGCGCATGGCCATGGAGGATGCCGTCAAGCGCCATCTCCGTCAGGAGCTCGCGAACGCGATCAAGAGCGGGGAGCTCGACCTCAGCGAGATCGTGGAGAACACCGGTCCCCGCAATGCCGACGGCACCCTTCAGCGCTCCACGCAACAAGGTGCCGCGTGACCGATTACCTCGTTGACAAATCGGCGCTCGCGCGGTGGGGCAATCCCTCCGTCGGCCGGGTTCTGGACGATTTCAGTGACCGGGGCGTCTTGGCCACCTGCGCGGCGGTGGAATGGGAGATGGTCTACAGCGCTCGCAACAAGCCGGACATGGCCCGTATCCGCTTCCTGCTGCGCGGCTTCAACTTTCTCTACTGCGGCGACGAGGTGTTCGAGCGCGTGCTCGAGGTTCAGGGCGTCGCGTTGGAGCGTGGTTTTCACCGTGCCCTGTCCATGGCGGATCTCCTTATCGCCGCCACTGCCGAACGTCACCGGGCGACCGTGCTCCACTACGACGGTGATTTCGATATGGTCGCGTCGATCACCGGCCAGCCCACCCAGTGGGTCGTGCCCACAGGGACAGCGGACCGGGTGCTCTGAATGTGTACGCCGCGCTTTATCACGCAGGAATGCGGATGGCCTCGACCCAGGCGGGCGGGAGCGGCGGATCCGTGCCGATGAGCGCGGCGATGAGGCGGGCCGACGACGGTGCGTCGGGCCACGGAGTGAAGCCGTCGGTCAGCACGATCACGACGCCGACCCGTTCGGGCAGAGCGAGGGCCGCACTGATGCCGACCCGCATGTCCGTGCCACCCCCACCGGCGAGATCCACCTGCTGCGCGGACGTCACCCGAGCGGCGGTCTGTACGTCGGCATCACAGGCGAGCACCGTGACCCGATTACCGCCGACCCCGACCTCCCGCAGTACCCCGGTGACCTCGGCAAGGGCCGCCGCCAGGTCGGCCTCGCCCATGGACCCCGAGGTGTCGATGACGATCGCGACGGCCGGCAGTGGGCGGCGCAGGCTCGGCAGCACGACGCCGCGCAGCGCGGCGGTGCGGCGGGACGGGCGGCGGTAGGTGTAGTCGACCGCCCCGGCGGCCCAGGCGACCGCCTCCCGTACGGCGCCCGCCAGCACGCGGCGCCAGTCGACCGTCGGTTCCAGGATCTGCTCCGCCCAGCGTTGCCAGCCGGCCGGGAGGCTGCCGCGGTTGCGCCGGTGGGCGCGCATCGCCTCGGCGGTATGCCGGCGCAGAGCCTCGACCTCGACCGTGCTGACGCCGCCAGGCCCGCCGTCACCGGTGATCTCCCAATCACCCGGTGAGCCGTGGGCGCCGGAGCCGCAGTCGGAGCAGACGGCGGACGGCGGCAGCCGCGGAAGATACTCCTCGAACAGCCGTCCGGCCGTCAGCCCGAAGGTGCCGGGTTCCACCCGGCCTTCCGGCAGTGCCAGCCCGTCGGCGAGCAGGTCATCGTTGATCTCGCAGTCCTGGGCGACGTTCACGCGCAACCGGTCGCGCTGGTCGGTGGCCGGCAGCCGGTCCGCACGGCCGTGGTGGTCGCGCAGCACGTGCGAAACCTCATGGATCCATACGCCCGCGAGCTCGGGAACGGGCGTCGCCGCGACGAACGCCGGTGACACGTAGCACCGCCAGTGCCGGTCGACGGCCATCGTCGGAACGACGCTGGTCGGCACGACCGTCAGCGAGTAGAGCGCGGAGGCGAGGTACGGCCGGTCGCTCGCGGCACGGTAGCGCGCGGCGAGCAACTTGACCCGGTCGAATTCGGCCACGGGTCAGCGGGCGCTCGGCAGCGCGCCGGACAGCTGGAGCAGATCGAGGAAGGCGTCAATGCCGCTCGGCACCGGCCAGTCGGTGTCGCGCATCGCCGCGAGATCCCCGGCGGCCCGGGCCGCGACGTCGGGTACGCCGGCGTCGACGGCCTTGGCCAGCACCGCCCAGCCGGCCTCCCAGCGCCGCCGCGTGAGGTCGCTCTGCACCGCCGAGACGACGGCCGTCAGGAAGGCGAGCTGCCGGTCGCCTCTCTCCGGTAGTGCGAAGGCGTCCGGACTGGCCAGAACGCGGTCCGGGTCGGGCAGGTCGAGCTGTTCGAGGTAGGCCAGCAGCTCCAGACCTGCGCCGTCGCCCACCGCGCCGATCACCGCGGCCGCGACCGCCTTCTGGTCGGAGCCGGCGGCGTACCCGACCGCCAGCAGGCGCAGCACCATCTCCCAGGTACGCGGCGACGGCCAGGCGCGACCCCGGCTCTCCGCGTCGCCGGGCAGATGATGGGCCAGGCCGGGCCGGGCGGTGAGGAACCCGGAGACCACCCCACGGGCGCGGGCGACCGCGCTGGGCACCCGGGCCGGGTCGATGAGCGGCAGGGGCACGGCCGGCCAGGTGCCGGCCATGCCTCGTGCGACCGTTCGCGGGTCGTGCGTCCACTGCAGGTGGACGAACCGGTTCGCCAGTGGCGGGCTGAGGTGCCAGCCGTCCGCGGCGCTGGACGGCGGGTTGGCGGCGGCGACCACCCGGACCGTCTCCGGGAGCGGCAGGCTGCCGACCCGGCGTTCGAGGACGACCCGCAGCAGCGCCGCCTGTACGGCAGGGGGAGCGGAAGACAGCTCGTCGAAGAACACGACGCCGCGCCCGGCCGATGCCAGCCGCACCGCCCAGTCCGGTGGGGCCATCGGCACCCCGGTGGTGGCCGGATCATCACCGATGATCGGAAGGCCGGCGAAGTCGGAGGGCTCGTGCACGCTCGCGATCACCGTCTCCAGCGGGACGCCGAGCCCGGCGGCCAGCTGCTGGAGGCCGGCGGACTTGCCGATCCCCGGCTCGCCCCACAACAGCACGGGCAGGTTCGCCGACACCGCGAGCGCCAGCGCCTCCAACTGCGGGTTCGCGGCCGGCTCCGTCCGCTGGGAGCCGAGCCGGCGGACCAGCTCATCGGCCGCGGCCAGCGGATCCGGTGTGCGGTTCTCATCGGTGACGTTCAATGTTCCTCGTTCTAACGGTCCCGGTCCAGCAGGAAGTCCAGGTCGGTGCGCTTGTAGGAGCGGATGAGCTGGGGGAGCGACCGGCCCTCGTCGTCGGTGACGTCGGGGTTCGCTCCGGCGGCCAGCAGCGCCCGGACCAGCGCGACGGAGCCGTTGTCCCCGACCGCCACGTGCAGCGCCGTGCGCCGGTTGTGGTCCTCGGCCTCGAGGTCGACCCCGGCCGCCAGCAGGCGCGGCAGCAGAACCTCGTGGTCCAGGTGGATCAGCGCGTGCAGGAGCGTGCGGCGCCGGCCGTCACGGAACCGGGGGTCGACCCCGGCGTCGAGAAGCCTGAGCACTCCCGGCGTGTCACCGTGCTGGGCGCGCGTGTACAGCTCCCGCCGCTGCTCCCGCAAGGCTTTCGGCAGCCGCCCCTTGCCGGAGGACACCGCCTGCGCCACGGCGAAACAGCCGGCGACCGCGCCGCCGAACGCCCGCATCGCCTGCTCGCGCCGCTGCTCGTCCGCGCTGTGCGGCACCCGCAGCGCGCCGTCCTGGAAGGACACCTCGTGCCACTCACCGCGGCAGCGCACCCGAACCCGGGACGGGAGCCGCAGATCCGGCGGTCCGACCGGATCGGCGGGGTCCGCACGCAGCGGGAAGAGCGCGTCCCGGACCAGCGGATGCAGCCGGTCCGGATCCGCGTCGCCGTGCCGGAGTACGTCGAGGTCCGGCAGCCGCCGCCAGCACGCCTCGGGCAGCACCGGGGTACCGGAGATCTCCTCGGGGTCGGTGATCCGGATCCGCAGTTCGCCGACCCACCTGCTGCTTTCGAGCAGCAGGGAGTAGTAGGAATGCGGAATCTGGAAGCGACGCCCGAAGCCCTCGCGGATGAGCAGCCGGATCTCCGGCTCGAGCCTGGTCAGCGCTAACGGGAGTTTCTCCAGGACAGGCAGCGGATCGAGCAGGCCCCAGCGGCGCTTGAGCGGTGACGGATCCAGCGCGAGCCCCGCCGCGGCGAACGCCGCCTCGACCTCCCCTCGCTCATGCAGCAGGGTCACCCATTCGGCGCGGGTCGGCGGGTCGGCGGGACCGGGGTCGGCCGTGGGCAGTTCCTCGGCGGCGCGCCGGGTCCCGTCCGCGTTGAAGAACGGTGGCCGGTCTCCGCCACCATGGCGTTCCAGCAGCGCGCCGCTGTGCCGTACATCCCACAGGTGCCGCAGCATGGTCCAGTTGTGGACGCGCCGATGACCGCCCGAGCTGAAGACATGGTCGATCCGGCCGAAGCACAGGAGTAGCCGCTGCGGCCCGTCCACCATGGAGGGCGTGGTGACGTCCAGATAATGCAGGGCCTTGTCCGCACCTAGGTAACCGCCCAATGTCACCGTCTGGCCGGTGCGGATCGTCGTACGTCCCTCCAGGACGCGGGGCAGATGCCAGCGCAGCAGGTCCGGTGCGAAATGGCGGAGGTCGTCCTCGACGGCGACCGCGACGGCGCCGCCATGCTCCCGGGCGATGCCGGCCAGGTCGAACGCGACGTCGACGTTCGCGGCGGCGCAGGCGCCGCGCCAGTCTCCGTCGAGACGTCGCTCGGTGGCCCGCTCGATCATCCACCGGGGAACGGCGTACCGCAGGATCCGCCGTCGGCTCGACGCCTCGTCCGGTGGGTACGACGGCGTGCGGCGCCGGGCTGCCTCGGGCGCGGGGTTGGGGACTGGCGTGCTGACGGCGTTCACTGTTCCTCAGTGAGTTCCGGATACTCGCGTTCGATCCGATCCTTGATGAAGCCCAGGTCATAGCGATCGAGCATGACGATCAGTCTGTAGAGCGAGACGGCCTCGCCCTGGATCTCGCCGGTCAGGTCGATCCGCGCCCCCGCGGTGAGCAGCGCGTGGACGAGTGCCACCGAACCGTCCCCGCAGATCGCGGAGAACAGTGGCGTGCGCTGGTCCTCATCTCTGGCATCGATGTCCAGGCCCGCCGCCAGGAGCCGCCCGAGCAGACCATCATGGTCGAGGTGTCGCAGCCGGTGGGTCAGCTCGCCCTTTCGAGGGCTGGGCACCCTCGGATCGACGCCGGGATCGAGCAGGTGCAGCATGTGGAGCAGGGTGCGCTGTCGGCCATCACGGACGCGTGGATCCACGCCGGCGTCCAGCAGTCGTAGGACTCCCGGGAGGTCGCCGTGCTGGGCCCGCGCGAAAAGGTCCCTTCGCTGGTCGCGCAGGGCCTTGGGCAGCCGTCCGGTTCCGGACGTCCACGCGTGCCGTGCGGCGAAGCATCCGGCGATCGCGCCTCCGAAGACCCGCATGGCGTCCTCCCGCTGCTGCTCCTCCGCGCTGTGCGGAATGTGCAGGACGCCGTCACGGAAGGACGCCTCGTGCCACTCGCCGCGGCAGCGGATCCGGGTCGGCTTCGGGAGCTCCGGGTCGGCCGCAGGAACGCCGGGTACGGCGCGGCTCGGGAACAGGGCTTCGTGTACGAGCGGATGGAGCCGCTCCGGCGGATAGCCGTCCCGCAGCAGGTCAAGGTCGGGCAGGCGGCGCCAGCACGCTTCGGGGAGCACTATGTCCGCGGGCTCCGTGCCCGTCTCGAATTTGACGACTCGGACGCGCAGACCCGCATCCGATCCGTCGGTCTCGAACAGGATCGCCGCGTACTGCCGGTAGGGAAGCCAGAAACGGCCGGTTCCCACCGAGGCGGCGAGGCGACGGATCTCCGCCTCCACCCGGGTCAAGGCGAGGGGCATCCGCGCGAGAACGTCGAGCGGATCAACGCGATTCACCCCGTAATAGGGATCGAGCTCGAGCGGCGCGGCGTCCAGGTCGATGCCGGCGGCTGCGAACGCCGCTTCGACCTCGCCACGTTCGTGCAGCAGCGTGACCCACTCGGTGAGCGACGCCGGGTCGGCGCGGCCAGGGTCGGCCGTGGGAAGCTCTTGCGCCCCGCGCGGTGTGCCGTCACCGTGGAAGAACGGAGCCCGCGCCTTGTCACCACCGCAGCGTTCACGCAGGTCGTCGCTATGGCGCACATCCCACAGGTGACGCGACGAGCTCCAGTCCTGGACGATGTCGCGCCAGAACGCGCAGTACGCCCAGTCGGTCTCCAGATAGGTGTCCTGCTGGTCAACCGGCCCGACATGCAGGCGCAGCCGCTGCGGACCGTGGACCATCCAGCGGGGCGTCTGGAGGTACAGGTACGGGGCGTCTGCGGCCCCGCCCGGCTTTCCCAGGACCATCACCTGGTCGGGCACGATCGTCGTACGCCCACGATCCAGGCGGGGCAGGTGCCAGCGCAGCAGGTCCGGGGCGAAGTTGCGCAGGTCGTCCTCGAGCGCCGTGGCGACGGCGTCGCCGTGCTCATTCGCGATCTCGGCCAGGTCGAAGGTGACATCGATGTTGGCGGCGGCGCAGGCGCCACGCCAGTCGCCCGCGAGCCGTCGTTCGGTCGCCTGCTCGACCATCCACGGGGGCACCGCGTACCGCCGTATCCGCCGCAACCGGGACGCCTCGTGTGGCGGATACGAACGGGACGGCGTACGAGGTGGCGGACCGGCCGGTGAGGGCGCCGCGCTCACCGGTAGAGGCTCCCGATCGCGTGCAGGTCCGGATGGGTCCGGGCGGCGGGACGCAGCCGTGGCGCCAGCGCGCGCTTCACCTGGCGGGGCACGCCGGGGCCGAACCCGACGTATTCCAGCCGGGTGTCGTCGGGTACGGCGGCCAGCAGAGCCTTGGCGCCACGGCCGGTGATCCCGGTCCGGCGCAGCTCCAACCGGCGCAGTGGGCTGCCGGGCAGAGCCGCGGCCAGCACGGCCGCGCCCGTGTCTCCGGTGACGTTCGCGGGCGCGCCGAGGCTCCGCTCCGATGGCGGACGTCCCAGGTCCAGTGCCTCGATGCCGCTGAGCGCGTCGGCCAGCGCGCGGGCACCGTCCGGCCCGATGCCGTTGCCACCGAGGCCCAGGCGCACCGGCCGGGCGGGATCGGCCGCCGCGGCGAGCGTGGCCGCACCGGCGTCGCCGAGATGGTTCGCCGGAAGGTAGAGCTCGCGTACCCCGGCGTCCCGGATCAGCGCGGCCAGCAAGTCGCCGGACTCCGCGCCCAGCCCGTTGCCGCCCAGAAACAGCCGCTCGACCGGATGCGACCGCTCGGTGAGCACAGCCAGCAGCGCCCGCAGCCCCTCCTGCGTGAGCCCGGTGTTGACCAGGTCGAGCGTGCGGATCGTGGTGTTCCGGCGGAGCATCGCGGCGAGGGCGAGAACTCCGTCGTCGCCCACCGGGTTCCGCTTGAGCCACAGGGCGCGCACGGTGGTGTCCGTGGCCAGCCGACCGGCGAGCGCCCCGGCGCCCGCCGCGTCGATGCGGTTGCAGCCGAGGTAGAGGGTCTCCAGGCCGTGGCCGGGAACGAGCGCGTCGGCGATGGTCCGGGCGCCGTCGTTGCCGATGGCGTTGGTGCCCAGCAGCAGATGGACGGCGTGCGGCGAGGCCACCGCGACCGGGAGCAGCCGCGCCGCACCAGCCGGGCCGAGGCCCTGCTTGCACAGATCGACTCGACCATCGGGCCGTACGGTGCCGACCGGGAAGGTCTCGTCGGCCGCCACCCGGGTCGGTGCGGCCAGCCGGGCGACCAGCGGATCCAGGTCCGCCGGATCGGCCGGCGGCACGTCAAGGTGCTCGATCGCGGGGCAGCGTACGGGCGTCGGCTCCATCATCACCAATCCACCGGTCGGTAGTCCTTCAAGAACAGGCCGGACACCCGGTCCCCGCCCACACCGCGCACGATCGGGTCGTAGACCCGGGCGGCGCCGTCGATGACGTCCAGCGGCGGGCGGAATCCCGCCGCCCGCTGCGCGATCTTGTCCGGATGGGGGCGTTCGTCGGTGACCCAGCCGGTGTCGACGCTGTTCATGTAGATGCCCGAGGCCGCGTAGTCCGCGGCGGCGGTGCGGGTCAGCATGTTCAGGGCGGCCTTGGCCATGTTGGTGTGCGGATGGCGGACGGTCTTCTGCTCCCGGGAGAAGCTGCCCTCCATCGCCGAGACCTGTACGACGTACCGGTCCGGCCACGGCGAGGCCTCGAGCAGACCGCGCAGCCGGGACGTCAGCAAGAACGGCGCGAAGGAGTTCACCAATTGGACCTCCAGCCACTCGGCCGGGTCCACCTCGTGCAGCCGGAGACTCCAGCTGTTGCGATCGCGCAGGTCCAGCGGCTGACCGGTCTCGTCCATCTGCCCGGCGGGGAACAGCTCCTCCAGGGTGTCCCGCCGCGTGACGGCCTGCCCAGAGTCCGAGGGAACCGCGACCGCCGGCGCGGGTTCCAGCCGCGTGGCGACGGCGGGCGAGACCGTCCCCGACACGTCCGCCACGTCGATCCGCGCGGCCAGGCCGCTCAGCGGCGCGCGCTCCGCCGCGCGCACCTCGCGGTGGTACGCGCCGGGTCGGCGGATCGTCTGGGCCGCGTTGTTGACGAGGATGTCGAGATGACTGAACCGCCGCTCAACGGACTCCAGCAGACCCGCGACGGCCGCCAGGTCGAGCAGGTCGACACCGTGGACGTGGACCCGGTCCAGCCAGGCTTCGGCGTCGGGCACGGCCGCGAATCGACGGGCGGCATCCCGTGGGAAGCGGGTGGTTACCAGGACGTCCGCGCCGTCGCGCAGCAGCTTCAGCGTCAGCTGGAAACCGATCTTCACCCGTCCCCCGGTCACGATCGCCCGGCGGCCACGTAGATCGCAGCGAGCGTGCCGACGGGCCACGTTCTCCTCGGCGCAATCCGGGCACAGCAGGTGGTATTCCGGATGCACCTGCTGGTAGGCGGACTTGCAGACGTAACAGCGTCGCGTGCCCACCAGCGGGCGCCGGGTCGGCGCGTCACCCGTCGGGGCCGCCGGCGGGACGAGCGCGGGGGATGGATCCTGCTCTCGATAGCGCGCCGTGGCCGCCGTGGCCTCGTGATCGCGTCGCCTGCGCTCGGCGTGCCGCGACGCCTTTCGGGTCTTCTTCCCCGCCCGGTACAGGTGCGCCGCGGCCTCGTGCACGGCCGCCCATCGAGGATCGGCCGGGTCCGCCGCGCGTGCCTGGGCCATCACCCGCAGGCAGGTCTCGACCTCAGCCGGGTTGGGGAGGATTCCTGAGTCGGGCGGCGGTGTCCCGGTCAAGTCAGGATCGACGACCGACACCCACACCCCCACCGATGACGCCCACGATTTAGGGCAAGGCTGGTCGGATTCGAACCGACGTCCTCCAACCTGCTGTAAGGCGCGACGACCTCTGCGCTACAGCCTTGCCGCTGGAGATCTTAGCGACATTCAATGGCCACTACGGGTGTATGGGACCTGTCCGGCTTATGTGGATGAGAGCCGCGTTCCGGCACGCTGCTCTGAATGTGTGCGCCGCCGCTGGGTAGCGGTGGCCTCATGCGACTGACCTACACGTCTGATCTGTGGTGGAAAAATGCCGTTGTCTACTGTCTCGACGTCGAGACCTTCAAGGACGGCAACGACGACGGGGTCGGCGACTTCCGGGGGCTCACGCAGGAGATCGACTACCTGGCGGGGCTCGGGGTCACCTGTCTGTGGCTGATGCCGTTCTTCCCCACCCCCAACAGGGACGACGGCTACGACATCACCGACTTCTACGCCATCGACCCGAGGCTCGGGACCCTGGGCGACTTCGTGGAGTTCATGCGGACCGCCAAGGATCGCGGCCTGCGGGTGATCGCGGACCTGGTCGTGAACCACACCTCCGACCAGCATCCCTGGTTCATCGAGTCGCGCTCCAGCAAGAAGTCGCCGAAGCGCGACTGGTACGTCTGGTCGGACAAACCGGAACCCGACGACCCCAAGCAGGTGGTCTTCCCCGACAAGGAGGACAGCATCTGGCAGCTCGACACCTCCACCGGCCAGTACTACCTGCACAGCTTCTACCGCCACCAGCCCGACCTGAACGTCAGCAACCCCGAGGTCCGCGATGAGATCGCCCGGATCCTGGGCTTCTGGATGGAGCTCGGGCTGTCGGGGTTCAGGGTCGACGCCGTGCCGTTCCTCATCGAGAACGTCCAGCCCCAACTGGCCGACCCGCACGAGTTCCTGGCGGACCTGCGCGCCTTCATGACCCGCCGCGAGGGCGCCTCGGTGCTGCTCGGCGAGGTCAACCTGCCCTACAAGGGCCTGCTCTCGTACTTCGGCGACGGGCTCGGCGACCAGCTCACCATGTGCTTCGACTTCATCGGCATGCAGCGCGCGTGGCTGTCGCTGGCGCGCGGCGAGGCCGCGCCGCTCGCCGACGCGCTCAGCTCTCGCCCCAGACCGCCCAAGGACTGCCAGTGGGCGATGTTCCTCCGCAATCACGATGAGCTGACGCTGGACAAGCTCACGGACAAGGAACGCCAGGAGATTTTCCAGGCGTTCGGCCCCGAGGAGGACATGCAGATCTACGGCCGTGGCCTGCGCAGACGCCTGCCGACCATGATGGGCGGGGACATGCGCCGCATCAAGATGGCCTACAGCCTGCTCTTCTCCCTCCCAGGCACCCCGGTCATGTTCTACGGCGAAGAGATCGGCATGGGGGAGAACCTCAAGGCGGAGGGCCGCATGGCCGTACGGACGCCGATGCAGTGGTCACCGGACGGCGGCTTCACCCGGGGCACCCCCGAACGCGAGATGCCGGACGCCGCCTTCGCGCCCGCCCGCATCAACGTGGCCGACCAGAAGCGGAACAATGACTCGTTGCTGCGCTGGTTCCAGCTGCTCATCGAGCGCTACCGGGAGTGCCCCGAGCTGGCCTGGGGCGACTGTACGGTGCTGGAGACGGCCGATCCGGCGATCCTGGCGCACCGCTGCGACGCCGACGGCGCCACGGTGGTGGCGATCCACAACCTCGGCGAGACCGCCCAGGACGTGGAGCTGAAGCTGGTGGGCTTGGAGACGCACACGCTCACGGACCTCCTGGTGGACGGGACACTGGAGGTCTCGGAGGACGGTGTGGCCCGGCTGACGATGGACCCGCACGGCTGCCGCTGGCTGCGCGCCTCCCCGAAGGAGATCCCCGCCGAGGACGCTTCGGTCAAGTCCCACTGACGTGACGAGGGGCCGTAATCCATGGGTTACTTGCCGCAATTACTGTCCACGCCATGCACACCATGAAGCTTGGGGCCGTCGCGCTGACCGCGCTGGCCCTGATGGGCGTACCCGCGAACGCGACCGGTGACAAGACCGTCACCGTCACCGTGATGGGCACCTCCGACATCCACGGCAACGTCCTCAACTGGGACTACTACAAGGACGCGGCCTACGCCGACAGCGCCGGCAACAACGTCGGCCTGGCCAAGGTGTCGACGCTGGTCAACAAGGTGCGAGCGGAGCGTGGCGCCGGCCGGACGCTGCTGTTCGACTCGGGTGACACCATCCAGGGCACCCCGCTGGCGTACTACTACGCCAAAGTCGAGCCGATCACCAAGAACGGCCCGGTCCACCCGATGGCCAAGGCCATGAACGCCATCGGCTACGACGCCGTCACCCTGGGGAACCACGAGTTCAACTACGGCCTGCCCCTGCTGGCCACCTGGATCCACCAGATGAAGGCCCCGGTGCTCGGCGCGAACGCCGTCAGCGCGAAGACCGGCCGGCCCGCCTACCTGCCGTTCGTGATCAAGACCATGAACGTCAAGGGCGACAAGCCGGTCAAGGTGGGTGTGCTCGGCCTGACCAACCCGGGTGTCGCGATCTGGGACAAGGCGAACGTCGAAGGCAAACTCCGCTTCACCGACCTGGTGGCGTCGGCCAAGAAGTGGGTGCCGATCATCCGTGGCCTGGGCGCCGACGTGGTCGTGGTGACCGCGCACGCGGGCGACAACGGCATGTCGTCGTACGGCGGCGACCTGCCCGTGGAGAACGCCTCCGCCATGGTCGCCGAGCAGGTGCCGGGCATCGACGCGGTGCTGTTCGGGCACGCGCACAACGACGTGGCCCAGCGGTTCGTCACGAACCAGGCCACCGGCAAGCAGGTCCTGCTCACCGAGCCGAGCAAGTGGGGCCAGCGCCTCAGCGTGATCGACTTCCAGCTCGCCAAGCAGCGCGGCAGATGGACGGTCACCGGCAAGTCCTCGGCCACGCTCAACACGAACACGGTCGCCGAGGACCCGAAGATCACCGCCCTGCTCAAGCCGCAGCACGACGCCACGGTCGGCTACGTCAACAAGGTCGTGGCCAAGTCGTCGGAGCAGCTCTCGGCCGCCGAGTCCCCCTACAAGGACACCCCGATCCTCGACTACATCCAGCAGGTCCAGGTCGAGACCGTCAAGCAGGCGCTGCCGGACAACCAGCTCCCGGTCCTGTCGATCGCCGCGCCGTTCAGCCGCACCGCCGTCTTCCCCGCCGGCGACATCCGGGTCCGTGATGTGGCCGGGCTGTACGTGTACGACAACACGCTGCTGGCCGTGAAGCTGACGGGCGCCCAGATCAAGGACTACCTGGAGTACTCCGCCAAGTACTTCAACCAGCTGGCGCCCGGTGACCCCGTGGACGTCGCCAAGCTCACGAACGCCGGCAACACGCCGGACTACAACTACGACCAGCTGTCGGGCGTGTCGTACGACATCGACATCGCCAAGCCGGTGGGCCAGCGGATCGCGAACCTCACCTACGAGGGCGCGCCGGTGCCGGCGGGCAAGGAGTTCGTGGTCGCGATCAACAACTACCGGCAGTCAGGTGGCGGCGGGTTCCCGCACGTCGCGGGCGCGCCGGTCCTGTACAACGCCCAGGTGGAGATCCGCCAGGCGCTGATCGACTACGCGACCGCGAAGGGCACGATCAACCCGGCCGACTTCGCCGCCGCCAACTGGCGCCTGACGCGTGACGGCGCGCCGGTCTTCTGATGTACGGGCCGATGGGCTGAGGCGCGGATGCGTCTCAGCCCATCGTCCAGCGACGCAGTTTGTCGGGGTTGCGGACCACCCAGATGCGCTTGATCCGATCATCCACGACCTCGAACGCGAACACCGTCACGGTGATGCCGTCTTCCTGAGCCACCAGACCGGGCTGACCGTTGACCGTACGTTCCAGGAACGTCATGTTGTTCATCACCCGGCCGGCCAGCTCGATCCAGGCGTGCGCGACCTGCTCGCCGCCTTCGATGGGGTGCAGGAAGGTGATGGCAGAGCCGCCGCCGTCGGCGATCGCCGTGGCGTCGGGGTCGAGCAGGCCGATGAGGGCGTCGATGTCCTTGGCCTGCCATGCCTGCTTGAAGTCCCTGACGACGCCGGCGCGCTGGGCCGCCGG
Organism: Nonomuraea sp. NPDC050022; assembly: GCF_044460705.1. Lineage (NCBI taxonomy): Bacteria > Bacillati > Actinomycetota > Actinomycetes > Streptosporangiales > Streptosporangiaceae > Nonomuraea > Nonomuraea sp. NPDC050022. The sequence continues at coordinate 825,256 of NZ_JBITKE010000005.1, read as the reverse complement.
AGTCGCGGAAGGCCGCGCGGCCCGGATGCGGCGGCGGGCAGAGGAGGCCAGCTGGCGGCAGGCCGCCGGGGTACGGCCGACGATCTCGGCCACTTCGGCGAAGGAGTGGCAGAAGACGTCGTGCAGGATGAACGCGACGCGCTCGGCCGGGGTCATCGATTCGAGCACGATCAGGAAGGCCAAGTTGACCGACTCATCCAGGGTGACCCGGTCGGCCGGGTCGACCGCGGTGTCGCCCGGCCGCCACTCCGTATGTTCGGGCAGCGGCTCAGGGATCCATTCGCCCACGTAGGTCTCACGCCGTGACCGGGCCGAGCCGAGCAGGTTGAGGCAGATACGGCTGGTGACCGTCGTCAGCCAGGCGCCGGGGGACTCGATGGCGTCCTGCTGCTGCCGGGTCATGGCGTACCAGCGGGTGTAGGCCTCTTGGACGGCATCCTCGGCCTCGGCCAGGGAGCCCAGGAGCCGGTACGCGACGTTGATCAGCTGACGCCGCTCGCTCATGATCGCGCTCAGTCCCGGATCGGGTGGGGTGGTCATGGTGTAGCCGGCTCCTTTGGTCGCATCCGCCCTCACCAGTTTCGACAAGACAGCGCACCGGAATGTGAGGTCGTGGTGTCGACGTACGTGGTCACCACGTGGTGCCCGCGTACCCGGCACGTGGTCGGCACGGATGCCTCCCGCCCTGCCTGAACGGCAGGCTCGATACCGAATCGCCGGCTTCCCAAGCCAGCTGATCCGGAAGGAAAGACATGAGCAAGGTCATCAGCGCCCACGCCGTCTCGGTCGACGGCTACATCACCGGCCGCGACCCCGGCGCCGGACGCGGCCTCGGCGACGCGAACATGCTGTTCGACTGGTACTTCAACGGCGACACACCCAGCCAGACGTTCGACGGATTCAACCTAAGCGAGCCCAGCGCCCGCCTCTTCGACACTCTTGCAGGAGGCGTGGGTGCGATCGTGGCCGGCCGCAACACCTACGAGGACTCCGACCACTTCGGCGGCGGCAGCCCGCACCCGGCAGCCCCGCTGATCCTCCTCAGCCACCGACCGGCCCCAGAAATCACCGAGCGGCAGACCCTGATCACCACCGGCATCCAGGACGCGATCGCGGTCGCCCGCCAGTTCGCCGACGGCAACGACGTCGGCCTCATGGGCGGTGGCGTGCTGGCCGCCGCACTGGAAGCGGGCCTCGTCGACGAGGTGATCCTCCACCAGGTGCCCATCCTGCTGGGCGCCGGCCGCCCCTTCTTCCAGGAGCTCCCGAAACACCTGCACCTCCGTCTGTTGGAGGCCATCCCGGCGCCCGGCGTGACCCACCTGCGTTACGAGGTGGTCCGATGATCCTCATCACCGGAGGGCTCGGCATGATCGGCGCCCACACCGCCCGCGCCCTCGTCGACCTCGGACACGAGGTCGTCGTGACCGCGCACCGCCGTACCGAGGTCCCCTCGTTCCTGGCCGGCCGGGTCACCGTGGAATCCTTGGACGTCACCGACCGGGACGCCTTCCTGGCCTTGGCCGATCGCCACGACATCAGCGACATCGTCCATCTCGCCGGCGGCATCCCTGACAAGGACCCGGTCGGCTACTTCCGTACGGACACGATGGGCCTGCTCAACGCGCTGGACGCCGCCCGCGCCTGGGGCGTGCGCAGGTTCGCCGTCGCCAGCAGCCTCGGCGTGTACATCGGCGCGGCCGAGACCCGCTGGCACGAAGAGCTCGCGCTGCCCACCGCGGACCTGCCGCACCTGATCATCGCCTTCAAGAAGGCCGTCGAGCCGCTCACCACGCACAGCCTCCAGGGCAGCGGCGTCCAGCCGGTCGTGCTCCGGATCGGGAGCATCTGGGGACCGCTGATGGACCCGGAATCACCGTTCAACCCCATCCCGCCGTACATCAACGCCGCACTCCGTGGCGAGGAGCCGCAGCCGCTGTACGCCGACGACGGCGGCGACAGCTGCTACGCACCCGACGCCGGGCGCGCCATCGCCCTGCTGATGACCGCGGAAACCCTGCGGCACACCACCTACAACGTCTCTAGCGGCCGGCCGTTCACCAACCGCGAGCTCGTGGACGCCGTACGGGCGATCACCCTCGGCCCGCGACCCGACCCGCAGCCCGACCCGCAGCCCGGCCTTGTGCCCGGACGGCGGAACGGCCCCGGCGACGACCCCTACCTCGACACCACCCGGCTCACCCAGGACACCGGCTTCACGCCGGCCTTCGACGTCGCCAGGGCGGTCGCCGACTACGTCGCCTGGCGCGCCGACAACCCCCGCTGAACGGGCACTCTCAGCGCATCCTCACATTCAGCGGGGTTGTGTTGTCGAACCGCTGAGACGAACACACCACCCTCGAAGCCGTCGTACATCGGCTTCGGGGCGACCAGGAGGAAACCGATGAGTGACTTTCAGGCCATCGCTGACCGCGTCGAGATCGAGGCGCTGCGCGCCGAGTTCACCGACGCGGCGATGATGCGCGACCGGGCCCGCCTCGCGTCCCTGTTCACCCACGATGGCGCGCTGCGGATGCCCAATATCCCGGCCGAGATGGTCGGCCGGGAGGAGATCCGCTCCGTGGGCGAGCAACTGCAGAGTCAGTGGGACTTCTTCGTGCAGAACACGCACCCGGGCACGATCCAGTTGGACGGCGACACGGCGTCCGGCCGCGCCTACATGCAAGAGCTCGCACGTACCCTCGACGGCCGCGAGGGGCTGAACTACGCCGTCTACCACGACAGCTACCAGCGCACCGGCGACGGCTGGAAGTTCAGCGAGCGGGTCTACGAGGTCAGATATCTCGACACCACCCCACTGGCAGGCTCGGCTCCACTGGCAGGCTCAGCGCGCGGCACGGCCGAGGCGCCCGTTGACCCGCCGGCGACACCGTTCGCCGACCCGGCATCTGAGCAGCGCCTGGAGCGGACGGCCGCCGCCCTGACCGCACACGGTTTCACCGTGGAAATCCTCGACGACGCCGCCGCCGCTCGTACCCGCGTAAAGGATCTGATCCCGGAGGGCGCCAGCGTGTTCACCGGGGCCAGCGAGACCCTCCGCCTGTCCGGCATCGATGAGGACATCAACACCAGCGGGCGATACAAGTCCGTCAAGGCAAGCAGCACGACCATGGACCGCACTACCCAATTGGCCGAGATCTGGCGAATGATCGCCTGCCCCGACGTCATCGTGGGCAGCGTCGCCGCGGTGACCGAAACCGGATCCCTGGTGGCCGCCTCGGCCAGCGGCAGCCAACTGGCCGGCTACTCGGGCGCCGCGCCCCGCGCGATCTGGATCGTCGGGGCCCAGAAGGTGGTCCCCGACCTGGGCACCGCGCTGCGGCGCGTCGAAGCCCACTGCCTTCCGCTGGAGAACGAACGGGCCATGAAGGCGTACGGGCAGCCCAGCGCTCTGAACCGCGTTCTCATCCTCAACGCGGAACCCCACCCAGGGCGCGGCACCGTCCTGCTGCTCCGCGAAGCCATCGGATTCTGAACCACCAGGAGCCGTCATGATGCACGACTTCACCAGTCGAGAGTGACGGGCCGTTCGTGCCGCACTCCTTGGAGCAGGTCTTTCAGTAGTACGGCCAAGCCGGGCGGAAAGACCCGCTCCGTGGTCGTATCGAGTTCGGTGGCGGTCCACCATCGGTGCCCGAATCCGTCATCTCCAGATCCGGAAACCTCCGCTGTTGGGACTCGGGCGAAGAAGTACGTGTGCACGGTGTAGTAGCGGCTTCCCTGAACGGACCACTCTCCCTCGTTGACGGCTACCGGTTCGCCCAGGTCTTGGCGCGTGATGATGAAGCCGGTTTCTTCGTACACCTCTCGACAGGCCGCTTCGGCCGCTGATTCGCCTGGCTCGATCCCGCCGCCAGGCATGTGCCATGCGGGCTCGTGGGGCCAGGGGTCCGGCGGGACGAAGCGGAACATCAGCACGCGGTCCGCGGGGTCGACGAGGATGACACGTGCCGTGGGGCGCTTCGTGATCATTTGTCCGAGGCTACCGGCAACTCGGAGACGGCTTCCGTCACGGCACTAGCAGGCGTGACGGCGCCGTCCCTCCAGATTTCGCCGCCACGCCCGTTCTAGCGGGCTCTTCCGGACAACAATCCCGTCCAGATCGCCCGAGCCTCATTGATCGGCCGGATAGAGCTCTCATGTACTTCGTGGCTGCGGTCGCGTTGGATGGCCCGGCGGATGATCGCCTGCCCCGCCCAGCGTCGGTCCAGGTGGGAGCACCTGTCAGGTGTGGGGATCTATGGGAATTCGGGCGTGAACCAGGCGTTCATGACTCTCGGTCAGGCTCGTATCCCAGGCGCCGTGGCAAATATGATCAACGATCTGTAGCCCCCTGCCTCCCACTACGAGTCCGTCCAGGTCCCGCGAGTCTGCGCAGCGCCGTTGCGGATATTCGGTGGGATGTCCAGGATCCGTCACTGTCACGCGCACCGACGTGGGATCCATATCGATGCTGAGCTGAACCCACTCCCGGCCCGGGCTGAAATGCGCGCGCGCCGCTCCGGCGTAAGCCTCTGAACCTTCTCTGTGACTTGCGGGAGAGGCCCTCCGCTCGGGCTCGACTTACCAGACGCAAAGTGGCTGTGAGCGGCCCGGACCGAAACCCGGAGTCGCGCCGCGGCCGTTACTCAATGTGACCTCGGCAACGCTCTACAACGGCTGTCAGGGCCCTGCCACCTGGGTCGCCGGGCATGGTCTCAGCCGCCACTGCTGTCCGAGCTACCTGAGTCACAGCCGATACCGTCCGCGCCAGGCATGGGGTACAGGCCGGCGTGATCCGTCGGACCGTGGTACGGCAGGTGGCGGCCCCGGCCCTGGGCCCGACGCCTGGGCACGGGAGCCTTGCGGAATAGCAGTGACCACGCCGAACGGACAGCGATCGCCGCAACCGTGAGCAGCATCAGAGCTGCTACCGCCGTTGAGACAGTCATCGGCCCCCTCCTCGCCCTCTATTGATCAGGTTAGCCAACCGCGAGGGCCGTGCCGGCGGGCGTCGGGGTCCACCCGCAAGAATCGGGTGCAGGAAAGATCGGCGAGGACTTCCTGCGGCGTCGTCGTGAACGGACACTGCCGGTCGACGACGCCACGGCCGCACTCCCTGTCCGCTCCACTGGACCGTCACCGCCGCTCCCGGAGAATTGCGTAGATCGTTCTGTCTCCGCGATGGCACAATCGCCCGGTGCGTTTGTGGACGGTCCAGCATCGAGCGGTTCTCGAGTCGCTGGAGGATGCTGGCGAGCTGGTCGGGGACTGGGTCCGGATCATGGTCGGAAACTACCGGGCCTGCTACGAGGAGATGGTGGCGGAGATGGCACGGCGCGGCATCGACTGTGGGGGCCGGCCGCCGGTGTGGGCGTGGGCCGGGCCGGACACCCGCGACAACAGCGTGGCGCTGACGGCGGAAATGCTGCTCTGCCCGCAGACCCCGGAGGAGTACGCCCGCTATGTCGTGCTCGACCTGGACGTGCCAGACGAGGCCGTCCTGCTCAGCTCGTACGGGCGCTGGAACGATTTCATGGAAGCGATCATCATGGGCGAGGAATCGCCGGACATGGATTGGTCGATCGGCCAAGAGGAGCTCAACGGGGTGCAGGCGTGCCTTCCGCGTGTCGCAGCCGGATGGGTGCTCGGCGTCCATCCGTTGGAACCGTTCAGGTCGGAAGAGGAAGAGGAAGAGGGAATCGGCTCCTGACCGTGCGCCGTGCGCTGGTGTCCGTCATACAGTCGCCCCAGACGAGATTCCGACGTCGGAGCGCCGCGCCAGCTATTACACGGGCATCGCCGAGGCGTACACGCTGTGGGGGAAGACCGACCGCGCGGTGCGTGCGCTCCTGATCGCCTCTTGTGCACCCGCGCAGCCGGACGACCGCGTTGACCCCCGCCAGCGTGGCCGCTACTGCCGGGCAGCCGGACCGTGGCCACTTAGGTCACCTCGGAAACGCGACTTTGGTTGCTGCCAGACCGTCCCGGCGACCGGCTACGCTCTGCGGCTATGTCGTGGCCACCGCGCAGGACCTGCGGCCCAGCCTGCTCCGGTCGCGCCGCGACCGTGCCGTCGCGGGAGCAGCTTCCTGCTGCCGCGGGCGAGATGGCGCAGCGCGCGATGAGTTTTGTGGGAGCCGGCGGTCTGAGTGTGTGAGTGACCAACCGCTGAGCACGAGCTGATCGAGCGGTGGGCGCTGATCGGAGCTCGTGCAAGGGCCCGTGTTGGGATCGTCCCGGCGCGGGACGAAACAAATGGAGGCACCGGATGCGGAAGCTGATTCTGGGTTTTTACGTCTCGCTCGACGGTAAGAGCGCTGACGGGGACAACGGAATCCGGGACGTCATGATGAGCATCGACGACCCCAAGCAGGAGGAGTACTTCGTCAGCCGGCTGTGGGAGGCCGGGGCCTTCCTCATGGGCCGCAACACCTACGAGATCATGGCCGGATACTGGCCCACCTCCGACCACCCCTCAGCCAAGGCCATGAACGAGATCCCCAAGGTCGTGTTCTCCCGCACCCTGAAATCGGCCGACGACTGGCCCGAGACCCGGATCGCCGCCGGTGACACCGCGGAGGAGATCGCCAAGCTCAAGGCCGAGCCCGGCAAGGACCTCGTCGCCGCCGGTGGCACCGAGTTCATGCACTCCCTGATCAAGCTCGGCGTGGTCGACGAGTACCGGCTGTGGGTGCTGCCCGCTGTCACCGGCAAGGGCGCGCCACTGTTCCCCGAGCTGGATCAGGCTGTGACCCTGCGCTTGGTGAAAAGCACGTCCTTCCCGTCGGGAATCCTCGAATTGGTGTACGCGCCGACCGACAAGTAGGACCCAGCGAGCGACACACGGTCACGGTGGCACCGAGGGGCAGGCGCCTGCCCATCCCCAGTGCCGTACCGGCCGCGCCTGAAGCCGCGGCCGAACCTACAAGGGCAGCGAGTCAGGTCGTGAGGGCGGCCGTCGCTTCCCGGTAGATGACAGTCGGGTCCTCGGACAGCCATGCCTTCACCTGGCGGCTCCAGTCGTCGGCGAGCACCTCGGACCGGTGCGCCTCGATGCCGTCGAGGGCCGCCGCGACGATCACCTCGGGGGCGCTCTTGTCGCCCTCGTACCAGGCCATCATGTCGGTGTCCGCGGCGCCCAGGTGCAGGCCCGTCACCAGAGTGCGCTGGTGGGCCAGCTCCAACCGTGCGCTGTTGGTGAGCGCCCATTCGGCGGCCTTCGCCGCGTGGTATCCGCCCGCACCGTCGAAGGCCAGCCACGAGATCGCGGACAGAACGTTGAGGATCGCGCCGTCGGCCAGCTGGGGCGCGAAGGCACGGATCACGTTGAGGGTGCCATAGAAGTGGGTGTCCATCTCGCGGCGAACCGTGTCCAGGTCCCCGGTGACCAGATTCGCCCCGGTCGAGATTCCCGCGTTGTTGATGACGATCTTGACATCAGGTGCCGCTGCCGCCGCGTCGGCGACCGATGCCGGATCCGTGATGTCGAGGCGCAGCGGGACGACCCCCGGTACGTCGATGAGCTCCGGGCGGCGGGCGGTGGCGTACACCTTGCCTGCGCCGCGGTCGAGGAGGGACAGGACGAATTGCCGTCCGAGGCCGCGGTTGGCCCCGGTCACCAGCACATGTGCTCCGTTGATCTGCATGCGGATAGGCTAAAACCTGACGTTGACGTCAGAGGCAAGTCTTGTGATGGAGGTCACGGTGCGGATCGGCGAGTTGGCGGCAAGGTCGGGCGTCAGCGTGCGGGCCCTGCGCTACTACGAAGAACAGGGACTGCTCGCCGCGTACCGGAGCGACTCCGGCCAGCGCCACTACCCCGAGTCGGCAGCCGACCGTGTCCACCTGATCCAGATGCTTTACGCGGCCGGTCTGTCCAGCCGGACCATCGCCGAACTGCTGCCCTGCGTCGATGCCAAGGTCAGCACTCCGGAGTCGCGTGCCCAGCTCGCCGCCGAGCGCAATCGCATCGATGCCCAGATCACCGCGCTGACCCATACGCGTGACCGCCTGGACGCGATCATCCGGAACACCGAAAGCCCGGACAGCGGCTGCGCGTGGATCGCGGACCAGGACGTCGCCGCAGAGGCAAGTCTCTCCGCGACGCCGTGATCGCCGCGGCCAAGTCGAACTCGATGCCGTGATCGTCGCGGCCAAGTCGAACTCGATGCCAAGACCGCGGTCCGTTACGCGGAGCACGCCCGAGCGCTCCTGCCGACCGCCGCAGATGTAAACGGGTGGTGGTCGGCGGCTCGGTCTGCGTACCTTCGGGCGAGCTGCCTTGGGAGGAGGACCCGGTCGTGAGACGCAGGGGTGGCGGGGCCGCTGGGCCCGTTCGAGTGCTGGTGGTCGGGGATGTCCATGGCGAGTTCGAGTTGCTCGCCGAATGGGCAGCGGCCGTTCGTCGGGTGCGCGGTCCGCTGGATGCGATTCTCGCGGTCGGTGACGTTGAGCCGAATCGTGACGAGGCGGACGCGGCCGGGGTGCACGGCCCCGCGAAGTACCGGAAGGTCGGCGACTTTCCGCTGGTTCGCGAGGGGCTGCTCGATCTGGGGGCTCCGCTGTACTTCATCGGCGGCAACCACGAGCCCTGGCCGGCTCTGGACGAGGCCGGCCCCGGCTGGTGGAGCGACGGCGCCTACTTCCTCGGCCGTGCTGGTGTCTGCGACGTGGCGGGCTTTCGGGTGGCATTCTTGTCGGGCATCCACTCGCCCCGCATCACCGACGTTCCCAAAGCGCGCCGCGCCACGGTCAGGGAGCGCACGTACTACACCGGGGAGGAGGTTGCGCAGGTGAGCCGGGCCGCTCGCCGCGCGGGCCGGGTCGACATCCTGCTGACCCACGACTGGCCGGCCGGTGTCGCCGGCCCGCACCGGGGAAGTCCGGTCGGCCGTCCCGAGCTCCGTGCCCTGGCCGAGCGTCTCCGGCCGCGATGGCATTTCTGCGGCCACATGCACCATCGGCATCGGGCGGCCATCGGGTCGACGGAGGTCGTGTGCTTAGGCCACATCCGCTCCGGGGCCGCCGCGTTCGCCGTCCTCGAGCGGGATGCCGACGGCCAGCCGGTGCTGGTCGAGAACGTCGTTGATGCCGAAGGCGCTGCCGACTCGGGGCTCAGCGCGTGGACGAGTGTGAAGCCTCTTCCCGGGTGACCTGCCCCGTCCTGCCCGGCGGCAAGGACCACCGCACCGACAGGGGCCGAGTTTCGCGGCGACGCGCTCCGGACCGATTGGATGCGGACACATCCGGTCTGGTGCATGGAGACGTCACCGCCGCAAAAGCACCAGCCCTCGCCGCGTGATCAAGCAACGCTGTGAACCTATGCGGTCACAGCACTATGCGCTCCACGTGCCGTGTCACGGGCCGGTGGGCGAGGCGTTTTCACGCTCGGCCCCCGGCACGTCATCCGTCCGCGGCGTCCTCGGTCTCCCAGCGCAGTAAGTCGCCCGGCTGGCACTCGAGCACCTCGCAGAGCGCGGCGAGCGTCGTGAAGCGCACCGCCTTGGCGCGGCCGTTCTTGAGTACGGCCAGGTTGGCGGGCGTGATCCCTATGCGGTCCGCGAGCTCGCCCACGGACATCTTCCGCTTGGCCAGCATCACGTCGATGTCGACGGCGATCGGCATCAGATCACGTCGTCCAGTTCGGCCTGCATCTGCGCCGCTTGGCCGTCGCGCGCGACGGCCTGGGCGAGCAGCACCCGCAGCACGCGCACGATGAGCGCGACCCCCAGGATGGCCACGCCGATCCCGGCCATGATGACGCTGACGCCCGGGTCGTCCCGCTGGCCCGGCGCGTTGATTGCCGTGACCGCGAACCACACGAGGGCGGCCGCCACGATCGCGCCGATCACGATGTCCACGTACCGGAAGGCGGCGTGGGAGAACACGGTTCCGCGTCGCACCATCGTCACCAGCCGCCATACGCAGACCACGGCGACCTGGACCGACACCATGCCCAGGATCGTGATCAGGCGCAGCGGGGTCAGCGGGAGCGAACCGTCCTCCGGGTCGTTCCCGCTGACCAACGTCCACACCATCAATGCCTGTATGAACACGGTGCCGGTGAGCACCACCCCGAGCACGGCGCGCAGCGCGAGCACTGTCAGATTTCCCATACCCTTCCTTCCATCGAGTTGCGATGGAAATCTATCGAGTTTCGATAGGTTAAGCAAGAGCTGGGAAACCGGTTACAGGTACGACGGGCCGGTCACCCGGTGCCGGAACGTCCACCAGACCCACGCCTGCGAGGCCACCAGGAACGGGATCAGCGTGAGGATGACCGGTACCAGTAGCGCGCCCGAGGTACCCGGTTCCAGGGGCAGCCGGAAGCCCGCCAGGACGCCGATCGCCACCAGAGCCGTCGCCGTCAGGGCGTACGTGCGGCCTTCTCCGGTGCCGCCGGACAGCACCGCAGCGCGCTCGCGGAGCACCCCCCGCAGCCGCAGCGCCGCGAACGACAGCCCGTGCGTGGCGAACAACGCGGCCACCAGCAGGGCGGGCAGCAGCGCGAGGGGCCCGTGGATGCCGAGCAGCACGTCACTGAGCAGCGAACCCCAGCTCAGCGCCAGCCCCCAACTGCCCGCCACGACGGCGCCGTCCCAGAACCCCTGCCACCGGACGCCGGCCAGCCGCCCACGCAGCCACAGGCCCATGTCCCGGATGACCCAGGAAAGCAGCAACGCCACGACGAGCGAGTAGTTGCCGCTCAGCAACGTGCCCTCCAGCGCAGGAAAGAGCCCGGCGAGCACCCCGGCGGTGGCCACCAGCCACACCTCGTTGCCGAGGAAGAACGGTGCGATCGCGGCGATCGCCTCGCGCCGCTCGCCCAGGGTGCGGCCCAGGTACGGCAGCACCATGCCGACGCCGATGTCGGCCCCGGCCAGCACGAGGTAGCCGATCGCGAAGAAGGCCAGAACAAGGATCTCCATGACGGCTCCTCAGAAGGTCAGTACGGGGGCGACGGTCTCGAGCGGGCGGTCGCCCAGCGCGACGGCATCCGGCCCCTTGCGGGCGGTCCTGGCCAGCAGCCAGTAGTTGACCAGGATGAGTACGGCGAACACCGTGACGAACGCGGTCAGCGAGAACCTGATCTGGCCGTACGACACCGGTGACATGGCGTCGGCGGTCTTCAGCAGGCCGTACACGGCCCAGGGCTGACGCCCCATCTCCCGGAACAGCCAGCCCGCGATCATGGTCACGAACGGGACCGGGATCAGCGCGGTCAGCAGCCAGTGCCACGGCCGGAAGCTCCGTACGACCGGTCGGAAGAGCATCAGCAGGAAGCTCGCTCCGGAGATGAAGAAGAGCAGCGCGAAGAGCGACATCATGATGATTCCGGAGGTACGCACCCACTCCAGCGACGGCAGGTAGTCGCCCGGACCGTACATGGCCACCATGTCCGCCTGCGCCTCGGCCAGCCGCCGCGCGCTACCCGACCAGGCGGCCAGCTTGGTCGGCTGCAGCGTGTCGAAGCCGATTCCGCCGAACGTCGCGGTGAACAGCGTCGCGGGCAGCGCCACGCCGATCCCGATGCGCAGCGACTTGCGGAAGAAGTCCTGCTCGGCGGTGCGCTTGGCCAGGTGGTACGCGCTCACCCCGGCCATGAGGAAGCCGCCGACGATCAGCGCGCCGCCGCCGATGTGGAAGAAGGCGACCAGCGCCGCCGGATTGGCCACCAGCGCGCCGAAGTCGGTGAGGTGCAGGACGCCGTCCTTGAGCTGGTAGCCCACCGGGTTCTGCAGGAAGCCGTTGGAGATCAGGATCCAGAACGCCGAGGCGTAGGCCGTCAGGGTGACGACCCAGATCAGTGCCAGGTGCGCCCAGCGGTTGAGCTTGTTCCAGCCGAAGATCCACAGGCCCAGGAAGGTGGACTCGATGAAGAACGCGACGATCGTCTCGATCGCCAGGGACGAGCCGAACACGTTCCCGGCGAACTCGGTGAGCCCGCTCCACGACAGCCCGAGCTGGAACTCCATGACGAGCCCGGTGACGATGCCCATCGCGTAGTTGATGATGTAGAGCTGCCCCCAGAACCGCGTCATCCGCATGTGCACCGGGCTGCGGGTCAAGGTGGCCCAGGTCTGGATGACGGCCACCAGCGTCGCCAGGCCGAGGGTCAGCGCGACGAACAGGAAGTGCGCCCCCGCGGTGAGGGCGAACTGCAGGCGGGCGAGGTCTACGGTCTCCATGGTCAGAGGTTCCGGCCAAGGTCACCTCCGCCGCGTCATGCTGGGGCGGGCACCTGCCGTACACCTGTGGTGCCAACCGGCCGCCCGCCGTACATCCCAGGGTGTAAGCCGACCCCGGCATCACAGCGGCCCGGCACGTCAGGGAGTGAGCCAGCCCGGGGTGATCATGCCGGCCTCGTAGGCGAGCACCACGAGCTGCGCCCGGTCGCGCGAGCCGAGCTTGGTCATGATGCGGCTGACGTGCGTCTTGGCCGTGGCCGGGCTGAGCACCAGCCGGGCCGCGATCTCGTCGTTGGACAGCCCGGCCGCGACCAGCGCCATGACCTCGCGCTCGCGCTCGGTGAGCGCGTTGAGCCGGGGCCCCGGCTCCGGGCGCTTGATCCGGCCCGCGAACTCGGCGATCAGCCGCCGGGTCACCGAGGGCGCGATCAGCGCGTCACCCCTGGCCACCACGCGCACCGCGTGGATCAGCTCGGCCGGCTCGGTGTCCTTGACCAGGAACCCGCTGGCGCCCGCCCGGAGCGCGCCGTAGACGTAGTCGTCGAGGTCGAAAGTGGTCAGGATGATCACCTTGACGCCGTCGAGCCGCGGATCGGTGACGATCACGCGGGTCGCCTCCAGGCCGTCCAGCTCGGGCATCCGGATGTCCATCAGCACCACGTCGGGCTGCAGCTCGCGGGCCTTGGCCACGGCCTCGGCGCCGTTGGCCGCTTCGCCGACCACCTCGATGCCGTCCTCGTCGCTCAGGATGGACCGGAACCCAGCCCGTACGAGGTTCTGGTCATCGGCGAGCACGGTGCGGATCATCGAACTCCGTTCAGCGGTAAGTGGGCGACGACCTGGAAGCCGCCATCAGGCCGGGGGCCCGCCTCCAGTGTGCCGCCCAGCGCGGTGGCGCGCTCCCGCATGCCCTGCAGTCCGAACCCGGTCCCGCCGGTGAACGTCGCGCCCGGCCCATCATCCTCCACGCGGATAACGATATTTCCGGACTCGTGGGTGACGGTCAGCCGAGCCGTATCGGTTCCCGAGTGCCGGGAGACGTTCGTCAGGGCCTCTCTGATGATGCGCGCCGCGGCCAGGTCCACCTCGGCCGGCACCTCGTCCAGCGGCCCTGACAGCTCGGTCCGCACGTCCAGCCCCGATGCCGCGACCAGCGCCTCCATCCGGGCCAGGCTGTCGGCGGGCGCGGTCGGCGCGTCCTCGTCCACCTGCCGCAACACCCCGAGGGTGGTACGCAGCTCGCGCAGCGTCTCTTTGCTGGCCTCCTTGATCGCCCGGAGCGCGGCCTCCGCGTCCTCCGGCCGCTTCTTCAGCCCGTGCAGCGCCGCCGTGGCCTGCACGTTGATCATCGAGATGTTATGCCCCAGCAAGTCGTGCAGCTCCCTGGCGATGCGCAGCCGCTCCTCGCCCGCCCGCCGCCTGGCCTCCTCTTCCTTGCCGTGCAGGGCGTCGAGCACGCGCTGCTCGGCCTCCCGGAGGTAGGCGCGCCGGTTGCGGGTGACGCCCCCACCGGCGACGGCGGCCACCACCCAGCCGGTGATCATTATGAACATACTGTCGTCCACATGCCGGGTCCCGCCGGTCTCGCCCAGGCCCATGGCCAGCATCGTGGTCGCGCCCGCGGCGATGGCGGCGATCAGGTGGCCCAGGTCGGCGGCGGTGTAGAGGACGACGAACGCCATGATCAGGATCGGCCCGTCGAGCCGGGCGAAGGGGTAGTAGAACGCGACGGTCGCCAGCACGACGATCATCGCCACCACCGGGTAGCGGCGCCGCGCCAATACTCCGGCACTGGCCACGAGCGGCAGCACGATGTCCAGCGCGTTCGGTGTCAAGGCGGGCTGGAAAAGGGAGGTGACGACCGTACCCGCCAGCGTGACGATGATCACCGCCACCGACACGATGGTGCTGGCCGACAACCTACGCATGGGGCCCATTCTGTACGGAGGCCCCCACGGGTGGCCAACCGCCCCGTAATGGGTAGAGCCGGAGCATGAGCGAAGAAGACGACCTGCGGCACGTCGAAGAGGACCTGGCCAGGCTGCGCGCCGAGACCAAGGACCTGCGCGACCAGATCCGCGACATGGGCGCCACCGACCAGGTGGAGATCAGCGCGATGATCGGCATGGCGGACGAGCAGGAAGAGCTGATCGCGGAGCTGGAAGGCCGCCGAGACGAGCTCCTCCGGCGTGTCAAGGGCGCCAGCGGCTAGCGCAGGGGCGCGCCCACTTCGTGCAGGTGCCGCAGGGCCTGCCCGTACGAGGTGATCAGTCCCGTCTCCAGGTAGCTGACGCCCAAGTCGGCGCAGTACTGCCGGACGATCGGCTGCGCCTTGCGCAGGTTCGGCGACGGCATGTTCGGGAACAGGTGGTGCTCGATCTGGTAGTTGAGCTGCCCGAGCGCCACGTCCACGAACACGCCGCCCTTGACGTTGCGCGAGGTCAGCACCTGCTTGCGGAGGTAGTCGAGCTTGTCCTCCTTGGTGAGGATCGGCATGCCCTTGTGGTTCGGCGCGAACGTGCTGCCCAGGTAGACGCCGAAGAGCCCCTGGTGCACCAGCAGGAAGAGCAGCGCCATGCCGAACGGCAGTACGGCGAAGATCAGGCCGAAGTAGCAGGCGAAGTGCGCCAGCAGCAGCGCCCCCTCCATCCTGCGGTGCTTCGTCGTCGGCTGGAACACCGCCTTGACACTGGCGATGTGCAGATGCCACGCCTCCAGGGTGAGCAGCGGGAAGAACCAGTACGCCTGCCACTTGGCGATGAACCTCGGCAACCCGCTGCTCCGCTCCACCTGGTCGGTCGACCAGACGATCACGGCGGGCGAGACGTCGGGGTCCTCGTCCTCGTGGTTGGGGTTGGCGTGGTGGCGGTTGTGCTTGGTGTTCCACCAGCCCCAGCCCAGGCCGATGCCGAAGTCGCCGATGATCAAGCCGAGGATGTCGCTTGCCCGGCGGGTCCTGAAGACCTGCCGGTGACCCAGGTCGTGGGCGACGAACCCGATCTGCGCGGAGGCCACGGCGAGCGCGACAGCCACCAGCAGCTGCCACCATGAGTCGCCGACCCACACGAACAGCGCCCATAGACCAACATAAGCGGCCAATACCAGGGTCAGCCGCACGGCGTAGTAGACCGGGCGCCGGTCCAGCAGGCCGGCGTCCTGGATTTGTCGGGCCAGTTTGGCGAAGTCACTACCACGGGTTTCGAGCGTGCCTGTATCGGCCACAGGTCTCCTTACTTAGAGGTGGAAGTTACCCCCACCCGGCGCATTCTCCGCGATAAGGAGAGATCACGGCTAGTGCTCCGCCATCGCGCCTGCTCAGTAGACTGCCCAGTATGGTTCATGCCAAGCCATGCTCGGCGTGGTGACGGCGGCTGACGGAGACTTTCACGGGGACGACAGCGCGTACCTCTCCGGGTTGGGGATCGCCGCGCCCCTGACCAGGGCGTCCGCGTAGCGCTCCGCGCCCAGCGCCGCCCGGCACCGCCCCGCCAGCGCGACCACGAACGGATCGGCCGACTCGGTGATCCCGCGCAGCACCCGGGCCGCCCCCAGCAGCTCGGCGGCCATCAGTGGGTCGCGGTGCTCGGCCACGCCTTCGAGCACGGTCGCGCGGGCTGTCCTGTCCTCGCAGGTGGCCATGAGCTCCAGCGCCCTGCGCGACGGCTCGGCCGGCTCGGAGACGCGGGCCAGTTCGATGTTCATGAACGCCCTGAACTGGGGAGGAGCGTCGATGTCCATGGCCAGGGCGCCGCGCAGCAGCCGGGCGGCCGCGCCCGGATCGCCGGAACGCCGGGCCAGCTCGGCTCTGGCGTGCGTCACTCGCGCGATGGTCAGCTCGTCCTCGGAGCGCAGCGCCGCCTGCCAGGCCCGCTCCAGGGTGGTGGCGGCGCCCGCGTGATCGCCCGTGCGCATCATGAGCTGGCTGAGCCGCAGCAGGAACATCATCGGCCCGAGCGGCGCCCCCAGCCCGGCCAGCTCCGTCGCGATCGGCTCCGGCTCCTTGGCCAGGGCCAGCGCGCGGGCGAAGTCGCCGCGGTTCTCGGCGGCCAGCGACAGCCAGAAGTAGGCGGTCCACTGCCCCCAGCGGTCGCCGGTCCCGCGCAGACCGTCGAGCGCCGGCTCCAGCAGGGCCTCGGCCCCGTGGACCGCCCCGTACTCGAACCGCACGATGCCCGCCACCAGCAGCGCCGTCGACCTGGTCCACGCGTCGGGATGCTCACGAAGCCGCTGGGCGCTCGCCTCCGTGAGGGCCACCACGTCGCGCGGCGGACCCATGGCGATGCCCATCGCCCAGGAGTGCAGCGCCGCCGGATGGTCGGACTCCCGGACCGCCCGGCTCGGCTCGGCGCCCATGGTGGCCATCATGCACAGCCCATGGGCCAGCTCCCGCCCCTCGGGCGGGACGTCACCGACCCTGCGCAGTGCGGTGGCCGCGTTCGCGATGACCTCGTGCCGCCGCCCGCGCATGATCCACGGCCACAGCCTGGGCAGGATGATCCGGAGCGGGTCGTCGGAGTGCCGGAACGCCGCGTCCAGGTTGCCCTGCTCGGCGTCGAGCACGGCCAGCCACTTGACCTGCTCACCCGTCCGCAGATGCGGCTCGGCGGCCTCGGCCAGCTCGGCGTAGTAGCGGGCGTGCGCCTGCCTGATCTCCGGCAGGTCGCCCGTGACGTATTGCCTGATCGTCTCCAGCATCGTGTAGCGGTCACCGGAGAGCGCGATCAGCGACTTGTCGACCAGCGCGGACAGCAGATCGAGATCGCCGCCGCAGACCCGCCCGATCGCCTCGGCCGTCGCCCCGCCGGAGAACACCGACAGCCCGCGCAGCAGCTCCCGCTCCTCCCGCGACAGCAGGTCCCAGCTCCAGTCGATGACCGCGCGCAGCGTCCGGTGCCTGGGTTCGGAGGTACGGCTGCCGCGAAAGCCCAGCCGGTCGCCGAGCTGCTCGACCAGCATGGACACCGGCATCGTCCGCAGCCGGGCGGCGGCCAGCTCGATGGCCAGCGGGATGCCGTCGAGCTCACGGCAGATCCGCGCGGCCTCGGCCGGGTCCGGGCTCAGGTCCGGCCGGGCGGCGGCGGCGCGGTCGCGGAGCAGCTCCACGGCGGGCTCCTCCGCCAGCGGGAGTACGGGGTGCAGGGTCTCGCCGGGGATGTTCAGCGGCTCCCTGCTGGTGGCGATGATGCGCAGCCCGGCCACCTCGCCCAGCAGCCACTGCGCCACGCGCGCGGCCTCGTCGATCAGGTGCTCGCAGTTGTCCAGCACGATCACCGGTGACGTGCCACGTAGCGTCCTGACCAGGTCGGACGTCTTGAACACGGCTTCCAGCGCGACCCGCACGCCAGCCGCCGGGGCCAGCTCGACCAGCCACACCCCGTCGGGCACGCGCAGCGTCGCGGCCGCCTCGACGGCCAGCCGAGTCTTCCCCGCCCCGCCGGGCCCCACGAGGGTGATCAGCCGGGCGCCCGTCAGCGGCCGGATGCGAGCGGCGTCATCGCCGCGGCCGACGGAGAGCGTCCGGATGCGAGCGAGGTCATCGCCGCGGCCGACGAAGAGCGTCCGGATACGGGCGACGTCGTCGCTCCGGCCGACGAAGCTGGTCAGCCGGGCGGGCAGGTTGCTCCTGGGCTCCGGCTCCTCGTCGCGCAGCGCCGCGAGGTGCGCCTCCCGCAGCTCGGCCCCCGGATCGACGCCCAGCTCGTCCGCCAGCCGCGCCCTGATCCGCTCGAAGACCTCCAGCGCCTGGCCACGCCGCCCGTCCGCCACCATGGCCCGCATCAGCAGCGCGTGGAACGGCTCGCGCAGCCGGTGCTCGGCCACCAGCTCCTCCAGCTCCGCCACGACATCGCCACCCGCGGCCAGGTCCGCCGCGATCCGGCCGACCAGCGCCGCCAGCCGCAGCTCCTCCAGCCGGGCGGCCGGGGCCAGCGCGAAGGGCAGATCGATGCCGCCCAGCGCCGGGCCGCGCCAGAGCGCCAGCGCCGCGTGCGCGTCGCCCGTGCGGGCCAGCCGCTCGAACGCCTGCGCGTCCACCTCATCGGCCGGTACGTCGAGCAGGTAGCCGCTCGGATGGGAGGAGATCAGCCCGGGAGCCTCCCTGCGCGCCCTGGACACCAGCGACTGCAGCGCGGCCATGGGATGCTCGGGCGGCTCACCCGGCCACAGATCGTCGATCAGCCGGTCGTTGGTCACCACCCGGCCGGGATCGAGCGCCAGGCGGACCAGCAGCGCCCGCACCCGCGCGCCGCCGACCGCGGCCCCCGCGATCTGGAGCGGCCCCAGGATCCCGATCCGCATCCACCCTCCAACAAAGGGCCGCTCAGCTCTTGGGGCTGGCGCTCTGGACGACCTCGAACGACCAGAGCTGCGATCCGGACGCGGCGGGCCCCTGGCCGTGGCCATGCCCCTGGGCGGCCCCGGCTTGCGCGTGCCCGCGCTGGAAGGCCTGACCCTGCTGCCACGTCTGGAAGTCGTCCTCGCTGCGCCAGCGGGTGTAGACAAGGTACTGGTCGGTGCCCTCGACCGGCCTGAGCAGCTCGAACCACTCGAACCCGTCGGCCGACTCCACCATGCCCGCCCGGTTGGAGAAGCGTCGCTCCAGCTCCTCCCGCATCTCCGCCGGCACGGTCAGGACGTTGATCTTCACGACTGACAACGGAACCCCTCTCCTCGCCTCCAACGCTAAGGTACGGCGTCGGACTACGAGAACACCTTCGCCTTGAGCGACGGGAAGCGCTGGACCGTACGCAGGAACGTCTTGAAGCCCATCCTGGCGGCCCGGCTCTCGCCGATGAACTGCTCGGCCGCGCGGAGCGAGTCCCGCACGGCCGCGAAGCCGTACTCGCGCATCCGCTCCTCGTAGTCCGCGATGGCCTCGACCGTGTCGCGTCCGCCGGTCAGCGCCAGGCATAGCAGGCGGGCGTCGCGTAGCGCGGTGTTGGCGCCGATGCCGCGCATCGGCGTCATGCTGTGGATGGCGTCGCCGAGCAGCGTGATGGTGGTGGCCGGCCATGGCTCGATCGGGATCGAGGTACGGATCGGCAGCAGCGAGACCGTGTCGGGATCGGACAGGTCGATCAGCTTGTGGAGATCGGGATGCCAGGACTCGATCATCTTCGCCACCGTCTGCTTGAGCCGCGTGCCCGGCAGGTCGGCGATGTCGGCGGGGAAGCGGTCCTTGGCGGCGCCCACGGCCCAGAGGATGTAGCTGCCGGCGTTGTCCATCAGCGCGCCCTGCTGCTCGGTGGCCCCGATGGCGCCGACCGGCGCGGTGTCGCTCAGGTCGTGCGGGGCGCAGAACAGGCCGAGGCCCTTGGGCGGGACGATGGTGTTCGGGCCCTCGACGAGCCGCCGCGAGATGAGCGTCCTGGTCTCGTCGGTGAGCGGGAACTTGCCCGCCACCGTGGTGATGCCGGTCTCGACGCGCTCGGCGTGCGGCAGATACTGCTTGCGCACCCGCGAGTTGCCGCCGTCGGCGGCGACCACGACGTCGGCCGTGTCGCTGGAGCCGTCGGCGAAGAACAGCTCGACCCGCCCGTCGGTCAGCCGTTCGTAGCGCTCGTACGTCTTGCCGAACCGCACCACCTCCTCCAGCCCGGTCAGCAGCACCTGCCTGAGCGTGATGCGGCTCACGGAGTGGTGGCCGTCGGCCGGGTCGGCCGCGGGCGGGGTCTCGATCAGCGCGAGCGTGCCGAGCCGCTCGGTGAGGAAGCCGAAGTCCTGGCCGCCCTGCCCGGTCGTGGCGAGGAACGCCTGCCAGAGCGCCGCCGGCAGGCAGTCGTGGAGGGCGCGGGCGCCGTTGGGGTCGATGTGCACCCGGTAGCCCTGCAGCCGGTCGGCCGGAGTGCGGTCCCGCTCGTAGACGGTGACGTGCTTTCCGGCCTTGCGGAGCCCCTGAGCGAGGCAGAGGCCGCCGACCCCGCCGCCGATGATCGCGATGTGCTCTGTCATGTCCATGACTATCAACCGCACGGATGATTCTGTCAACCATCCGGATGGATGATAGTGTTCCGGGCATGAGACGAGCGCCGGAGGAGAAGCAGCGCGACCCGGAGCGCACCAAGGCCCGCATCCTTCAGGCGGCGCTGGAGGAGTTCGCGGCCAAGGGGTTCTCCGGGGCGCGGGTCGGCGAGATCGCGGCCAGGGCCGGGGTCAACAAGCAGCTGATCTCTTACTACTTCGGCGGCAAGGAGGGGCTCTTCCGCGCGCTGAACACCCGCTGGCAGAGCGAGGAGAGCGTGTTCGCCGATCGCGGGTCGTCGTTGGGCCGGCTCATCGCGGGCTACGCGCGCGCCAATTCCAGCCGCCGCGACTTCGGCAAGTTGCTGGTCTGGCAGGGGCTCACCGACGACGCCCCGCCCGATCCCGCCTTCGACGACGAAGTGCGCCGCGACCTGGAGCACCTGCGCGCCCGCCAGGAGGCGGGGGAGTTCCCCGCCGACCTGGACCCGGCCGCGGTGCTGGTGGCGCTGTTCGGGATGGCCGCAGCGGGCATCGTCTTCCCGCACCTCGTCCGGGCCGCCTGCGGGCTCGACCCGGCCTCACCCGAGTTCGGCGACTACTACGCCGAGCAGTTGGAGCGGCTCGCCGACCACCTGCGCGACTAAAGTCGGAGCGGTCAGGGGCAGCGGACGATCATCCCCGCGTACGAGAGATTCCCGCCGAACCCGAACAGCAGCATCGGCGCCCCCTGCCGCACCTCACCCCGCTCCAGCAGCTTCGACAGCGCCAGCGGGACGCTCGCGGCCGAGGTGTTGCCCGATTCGACCACGTCACGGGCCACGATCGCGTTGACCGCGCCGAGCTTCTGCGCGATCGGCTCGATGATCCGCAGGTTCGCCTGGTGCAGCACCACGGCCGCCAGTTCCTCCGGCTTGACGCCGCCACGCTCGCACGCGCGCCGGGCGATCTCCGGCAGCCGCGTGGTGGCCCAGCGGTAGACGGTCTGGCCGTCCTGGGCGAACCGGGTCGGTGTGCCGCCGATGCGCACCGCGTTGCCCAGCTCTGGGGCCGAGCCCCAGACGACGGGCCCGATCTCCGGCTCCGCCGCCGCGCTGAGCACCGCCGCCCCGGCGCCGTCGCCGGTCAGTACGCACGTCGTACGGTCGGTCCAGTCCGTCACGGCCGTCATCTTGTCCACCCCCACGACCAGGGCGTGCGTGGCGGCCCCCGCCTTGATCGTGTGGTCGGCCATGGCCAGCGCGTGGGTGAAGCCGGAGCACGAGACGCCCAGGTCCATGACGGCCGCGTCCGGTACGCCGAGTTTGGCCGCGACGCGGGAGGCGATGTTCGGTGCCCGCTCGGTCTGGGTGCAGGTGGCCACGAGGACGAGGTCGATGTCGGCGGCGTCCAGCCCGCTGCCCGCCAGCGCCTTGGCCGCCGCATGTCCGGCCAGCTCCGTCACGCCCTCCTCTGGCCCGGCCATGTGCCTGGTACGGATCCCGACCCGCTTGGTGATCCACTCGTCGGAGGTGTCGACCATGGCGGCGAGGTCGTCGTTGGTCAGCACCTTGGCGGGCTGATAGTGGCCGGTGGCGACGAGTCTTGATCCATTCATGGGCGGGACTATAGCAACCGACCGTTCGGACGCTAAACCGCTTCTGGCGCTAAACTGCCTGGATGAGTCCACGGAGATCCGTGGCGGAGGCCCTCGGTACCCGCTCCGCCATCCTCGACCGCTCGGTCGCCATCGCCTCCCTCGAAGGGCTGGAAGGGCTGACCATCGGCCGCCTCGCGACCGAGCTCGGCATGAGCAAGTCCGGCGTTCTCGGTCATTTCGGCTCGAAAGAGGCGCTGCAGCTGGCGGTGCTGGAACGGGCCGGCGAGGTCTTCCGCGCGGAGGTCTGGGAGCCGGTCATCCGGATCGAGCCGGGGCTACGCCGGCTGCGGGCGCTCTGCGAGGAGTGGATCTCCTACCTGGAGCGCGGCGTCTTCCCCGGGGGCTGCTTCTTCGTCGCCGCGGCCCACGAGTTCGACGGGCGGGTGGGGGCGGTGCGCGATGCGGTGGCTGCCCGGTTCGACGCCTGGCGGGGGCGGCTGCTCAAGGAGACTCGGCGGGCCGTGGCCGCCGGGGACCTGCCGGGCGGCACCGAGGTCGATCAGCTGGTGTTCGAGCTGCACGGCCTGGTCATGGCCCTGAACCACTCATTGCAGCTGCACGGCGACCGGCAGGCCGTCGTATGGGCGCGCCGGGCCGTACGAGCTCGTCTGGGCATGCCTTAGGACGCCGCGTCGAAGTCGAAGTCGGCGTCCGGTCAGGCCAGGTCAGCTCGCCGAGAGCTCCTCGAAGAGCGTGAGCGCCGCCTGACGTACGTCCTGCGGTGCGAGGCCGTCGAGCGTCTCCCTGGCCTGGACGACGTCGCGGGTGGTGGCCAGCGTGATGGCCACGGACGCGGCCGCCGCGCGGTCCAGCGAGCCCGCCGGCGCGGCGTCGGCCAGCTGCTGGGCGCTCGCGGCGAGGTCGAGGTTGTCTCTCAACGGGCCTCCTCGGGTGATTGCGGGTTGGCCCATTGCATCACTTGGCAGGGTGATTCATCCACTTTTCTTGGGGCCGTTCCCGTTTCGACGGTCGAGAGGTCGTGCATACGTCCCCGCTTACCCCGTCTGACCACACGTTACGCACCCGGTACCGCGAGGCCCGATTCGTAGGCGGTGATCACCGCCTGCACTCTGTCGCGCAGCCCGAGCTTGGCGAGCAGGTTGCTGACGTGCGTTTTCACGGTGTGCTCGCTGACCACCATGGCCTTGGCGATCTCCGCGTTCGACAGTCCGCGCGCGATCAGCTGCAGCGTCTCACGCTCTCTCGCGGTCAGTACGTCCAGCGCGTCGGCGGGCCTGGCGGCGGGCCTGGCGGCGGGCCGGGAGGTGAACTCGGAGATCAGCCTCCTGGTCACCGTCGGCGCCAGCAGCGACTCGCCCTCCGCGACCACTCGTACGGCGTTGACCAGATCGTCCCGGCGCACGTCCTTCAGCAGGAACCCGCTGGCCCCCGCCCGCAGCGCGTCATAGACATAGTCGTCGTGGTCGAACGTGGTGAGCATGAGCACCCGGCAGCCGGTCTCCGCGCAGACGATCTTGGCCGCCTCGATGCCGTCCATCCTGGGCATGCGGATGTCGAGCAGGAGTACGTCCGCGTCGTGTTCGCGGACCGCGGCGACGGCCTGGAGCCCGTCGCCCGCCTCGGCCACCACGTCGATGTCCGGCTGCGCGTCCAGGATCATCGCGAACCCGCCGCGGACCAGCTCCTGATCGTCGGCGACCACGACCCGGATGCTCGGGACCGCCTCCTGGCCGGTCATGCCAGCGGGAGTGGCCGCGTCCTGGCCGGTCATGCCCGGGCCAGCGGGAGCCGTACCGACACGTGGAAGCCCGGCCCGTCGGTGCGGGGACGGGCCGCGGCGCTGCCACCGCAGGCGGCGGCGCGCTCACGGATGCCGATCAGCCCGTGCCCGCCCGAAGGCAGTCCGCGCCCGCCTGACGGCAATCCGTGCCCATCGTCGGTGATGTCGAGCATCAGGGTGTCGTCCTCCCAGGTGAGCCGGATGTCCGCGTGGTTCGCGCCGGCGTGCTTGACGATGTTGGTGAGTGCTTCCTGCGTGACCCGGTACGCCGCCACCGCGCAGTCGGGTGAGACGGGCCGTGGCGTTCCGGTCGAGGCGTACGCCACCCGCAGCCCCGTGTGGGAGACCTGGTCCGCGAGGGCGGGCAGGTCGTCGATGGTGGGCTGTGGCGCGCGCGGCGCCTCCTCGTCCTTCAGCACGCCCAACATCCGGCGCAGCTGCATCATCGCGTCCCGTCCCGCCGCGGCGATCGCGTCGAAGGCGGCCTCCGCCCGCGCCGGGTTGCTCCTGACCACCACGGGCCCCGCCTCGGCCTGGACGACCATGAGGCTGACCGCGTGGGCGAGGATGTCGTGCATGTCGCGGGCGATCCTGGCGCGCTCGTGCTCGGCCGCGCGTTCCGCTTCCATCTGTCGCTCCCTTTCCAGCCGTTCGGCCCGTTCCTCCAACGCGGCGGCGTGGGCGCGGGAGGTGGCGGTGGCCCGGCCGATGGCGTACGCGGCGACGAACAGCACCGTCCCGCGCAGCGCGGTCTCCGACGAGCCGACCACGAGCAGGCCACCGGTGACGGTCATGGCGAGCACGAGAATCCGCTGCCAGGTGCCGGAGTAGGCGGCGACCGTGTAGAGCGCGACCATGCCGCCGTACCAGACGGGCTGGCGCGCGACGTGGTCGGCGAGATCGTAGAGGGCACCCGTGCACAGGCAGACGACCAGTACGGTGATCGGCGCCCGCCGCCGCCAGACCAGGGGCAACGACGCGACGATCACCACCGCGTACCCCCACCAGTCCCAGGGCTCGCCGGTCCGATCGTCGCTGGACAGCAGGGGCCAGAGCTGGGCGATCAGGATCACCGCGGTGAGCGCGGCGTCCACCCAGAGGTGAGGGAGCGCCGCGATCCTTCGACGCACGATGTCGATAAGCGACAAGTCGGACACGGCGCCCCATCTTTCCCTATGCTGGCTCATGCTTCCCGTACGCCGGCTCTCACGCATGTACGGGAGCGTGCCTCGCCGTCGTCGTACGGCGGCCCATCAGCGGCAGGAAGGAGACGAACAGCAGGATCGCGCCCACCGGGATGAGGTCCTTGTCGACCGCCGACAGCACGACCTCGCCCAGCACCGCCACCGGCACCCAGACCTTGACCAGCCGGTGCCCGGCGAGCAGGGCGGCGAAGGCGAGCTGGGCCACGTAGAACAGGATCGGGCCCGCGCTGTAGACGGCCAGGTCCACCCCCGGCACCGCCTTCACCTGCTCGAACATCGGGCTCATCGCGTCATGGTCGGCCGCCAGGAAGCCGACGATGATGTCGATCGCGAACTGGGCAGCCGCGCAGCCGATCCCGACGACGCCCGCGACCAGGGCCGCGGTGACGAGGGCGGACCGCCCCAGCATCCTCCGCATCTCCCAAAATATCGGGATAAACAGTGTCAGAGCCCCGAGAAAGGCGAGGTGCCCGGCGGTCCAGGCAAAGCCAGGACCTCGGACGCCGTCGAAGCCGTCGACGATTCTGAGCAGACCGTAGGTCAGGACGAGCAGGGGGGCGGCGATGAGCGCGGTGCGATTCTTCATGACCGGTTCTCCTTCAAGCTGCGGGATATGCAGCCCATCCTCGGAGTTCGCCGCTCAAAAGGGATCGCCGCGACGGGCGATCCTCGGCCTCCCTCTCAAGAGCGAGTCCCGTCGCTCAGGAGGGCGATGTCGATCGCACGTACGCCGAGATCGACGGGCAGGCGCTGGAGCAGTCCTGGCAGGGCCGGCTCCAGAAGGCCTCCGCTCCGGCGGCTGTCAGGCCGACATCGGCGTCCCGGCATCCGGGGCATCGCTGGGCCTGGTCGGCACTCTGCGGGACCAGGCCGCGGGGTCGATGAGGTCGCCGGCGCTAAGGGTTGGCCGGGCGGTCGCGGGAGTTGTTGATGCGTAGCGCCTCGGCGAGCTGGTCTTCCAAGATGATGATCCGGCAAGCGGCTTCCAGGGCGGTGCCCTGGTCGACGAGCTCGCGGGCCCTGGCCGCCAAGCGCAGCTGGTAGCGGGAGTAGCGGCGGTGGCCGCCGTTGGAGCGTTGCGGCTCGATCAGTTTGGCGGCGCCCAGGCTGCGCAGGAAAGCCGCGCTGACGCCCAAGATTTCCGCGGCCCGGCCCATGCTGTAGGCGGGGTAGTCGTCATCGTCGAGTTTGGCTTCAGCGCTGGCATCCACCGCCGCATCGGAGGGTGGTAGGGCGCGGGACTCGGCTTTGTCGCCGTAAGCGGCGCTTGACGCGAGCGTGGAAGTAGCGGCCGTGGTGCGGGGCTTGGGCTTGCTATCGGGCCCTGTGGCCAACTCTGGGGATGTTCGATCCATGTAACCTCCTGAACGCGGACGAGGGCCCCGGCGCCATGATGCGCCGGGGCCCGCAACTAGGTTGTTCAACACCATCTACCGGCCAAGAGGCCGAATTGCCGTTTCCGCAACAGCCGCCCGCTGTGGGCGGGGGTGCGGGGATCGCGTAAGCGTGACCGTAGACCACCTTCCCGTCTGTGGAGCTGCGGTACCCGTGCGGCGAAAACACGCCGGCGACGGGCGATCCTGATGGCGTTCAACACTCCCTTCGCTATCTGTGAACCTTCTACAACCCATGTCATGAGACGACCTTCGGCCGCTCTGGCAGCGCGTCCACGCGTCGGGCCCCTTGCGACTGCTCGGCCTTTCACGTCCGACCTTCTGCCGGTTACTGCTCACTTGCAACTGCGGTACTGCTGCGACCCGTATGGCCGCTCTGGCAGCGCGTCCACGCGTCCGGCCCCTTGCGACTGCTCGGCCTTTCACGTCCGACCTTCTGCCGATCACTCCTGCTATCCACGCTCGTCCGGGCGGCTCGTCGTGACGCCGGGTATCTCGTGCGCCGCCCTCGTGGATCCGTTCCTTGCGATGGAAGAAACACTAGCCACAACAGCAACGAATGTCTACTGCGGCGACTACAGATTTTCGATCCCTGGCGCAGCAGTCTCACCAGATGGCCTCTGGCGAGGAGTTCGTGGTCAGGAGGCCGCTTCGATGACGCCGTGGACGGCCCGGGAGACGCGCTCGGCCGCCGTGTCGGGATCGGGCCGTCCGGCGTCCAGCCAGGCGATGACCCCTTCGACGGTCACCGCGAACACCAGCCGCGCCGCCCAGTCCGTCCACTTCGGATCGACGATCCTGGCGGCCAGATGATGCCGGGCGATCCGGACGGACTCGCGGGTGAAGTCGTCGATGAGCTCGCGGAACTCCGGCTCGCGGGCCGCATGGCGGAACAGCAGCCGGAACCCGTCCGGATCAGCATCGGCCGCCCGCATGAGCGCCGGGATCGTCTGGTCGTTGAAGCCCGATTCCCCAACCCGTTCGCCGAGCCGCGAGCACGCCCGGTCGAGCACCGCCTGATAGAGGTCGGTCTTCGACTCGAAGTGCCGGTAGAGGATCACCCGGCTGACGCCCGCCTCGCCGGCCACGTCGTCGAGGCCGGTGGCCGTGTAGCCGCCCGCGGCGAAGGCGCGCGTCGCGGCGTCGAGGATCTGCTCCCGGCGCTCGGCCCGGGGCATCCGCCGGACGGTTTCCATGAGCGCTCCTCTTGTTTACTTTCGAGTCTACAAATACCGTTGTTCACATGCCAGTAAACAAGCTTCCCTTCGAGCAGCCTGAGCTCCTCCGGCCGGCGCCCCTGCTGCGCGCGCTCCAGGCCGAGGGGCCGGTGCATCGCGTAAAGACGAGCACGGGCGACGACGCCTGGCTGGTGACCGGCTACGAGGACGTGCGGCGCCTGCTCGACGATGACCGGCTCGGCCGCTCGCACCCCCAACCCGAGACCGCCGCGCGCATCGGCGAGTCCGCGCTGTTCGGTGGCCCGATGGGCGACTTCGACACCGAGCACGAGGACCACACCAGGATGCGGGCGGTCTTCCAGCCGCACTTCTCGCCGAAGCGCATGCGGGCGTTCCGTCCGCGCGTGGAAGAGCTCACCGACCAGCTGCTCGACGAGCTGGAGCGGAAGGGCTCACCGGCCGATCTCCACCAGGCGCTGGCGCTGCCGCTGCCGATCCTGGTCATCTGCGAGCTGCTCGGCGTGCCGTACGAGGATCGCGACCAGTTCCGCGCCTGGACGGAGGCGGCGGGCAACACCGCCGACAACGCCCGCTCGATGCAGGGCCTGATCGACCTGTACGAGTACGGCAAGAGCCTCGTCGAGCGCAAGCGGCACGCGCCGGGCGACGACGTGATCTCTCGCATGATCGAGGTGCCCGACACGAACGACGACGAGATCGCGCGACGGGCCATGAACCTGCTGTTCGCCGGACACGAGACCACGGTCGTGCAGATCGGCATGGGCGCCCTGTACCTGCTGGCGAACGCGGAGCAGTGGGACGCCCTGCTGGCCGAGCCCGAGCTGCTCACCGGGGCGATCGAGGAGATCCTCCGGGTGCCCATGGTGAACGGCACCGGCGGCATCCCCCGATACGCCCGCGTCGATCTGGAGATCGGCGAGGTCACGGTCCGGGCGGGCGAGCTGGTCCTGCTGCACATCGGCATGGCCAACCACGACGAGACGATGTTCGCGGACCCGGAGCGGTTCGACATCACCCGGGAGGCGATGGCTCACGTCTCGTTCGGCTACGGTGCCCGCTACTGCATCGGGGCGCCGCTGGCCCGGATCGAGCTGCAGGCGGTGTTCGCCCGGCTCATCCCGCGTTTTCCGGGGATGCGGCTGGCGGTGCCGGTCGAGGAGCTGCGCGTGCGCGCCGACTCACTGACGGCAGGCCTGGTGTCGCTGCCGGTTAAATGGTGAAGTTTCCCCTTCTTAGGAGGGAATGCGTTCGAGCAGGCTCTGCATGTCGTCGGCGTGCTCCTCCTCCTTGGCCAGGAGCTCCTCGAACACCCGGCGGGTGGTGATGTCCTTGTCGCCCAGCCACTGGATGATCTCGGTATAGCTGGCCACCGCGATCCGCTCCGCGACCAGGTCTTCCTTGATCATGTCGATCAGTCCGCGGCTCTCGTCGTACTGGGAGTGGGCGCGGGAGCTGAGCGTGTCGGGGTTGAAGTCGGGCGCGCCGCCGAGCTGTACGATCCTGGCCGCGAGTTTGTCGGCGTGCTCCTGCTCCTCGCCGGCGTGCTCCAGGAACTCCGCCGCCACCGACTCCGACTGCAGCCCGGACGCGGTGTAGTGGTGCCGCTTGTAGCGGAGCACGCACACCAGCTCGGTGGCCAGGGCCTCGTTGCACACCTGGATGACGCGCTCCAGGTCGGCGCCGTAGGCGTCGGTGATCGGGCCCTTGTCGATCTCGACGCGGGCGCGCTCGCGAATGGTCTTGATGTCGGTCAGGAACTCAGCCATGGCGCCCATATGCCCACTCGCTTGGCAAAGACGCCCCTTCGTCCGCAAAATCAGCCCTCATGGTTGGCGAGCCGGGTGACGGTGTCGGCGACGCGCCGCTGCCTGGTCTCGGCCTTCTTGGCGCCCTCGACCTGCAGGACGTAGCGGAGCTTGCGGGAGTACGACAGCCCTTCGAAGAAGCGCTTGGCCTCGGGAGCGTCGTCGAGCGCCGCGGCCAGGTCGGCCGGCACCGCCACCTCCCGGGGCGCGGTGTCGAGCTCCAGCGTCACCTCCACCTCGTCGCCCGCGGCCACTCCGGCGCCCTGCCGGTTCTCGGCGCTGAGCGGCAGCATGTACCGCCCGCCCATGGAGGCGACCGTGCTGCGGTAGCCGTAGCCATTGATCGTGACGCTGACGGCGGGCCGCCTGCTTCCGCCGAGGCCCTCGACGACTTCGCTGGGGACCTCGATGCCCGTGGCGGTCTTGCCGCCCCGTTCGACGACGGCGCGGAATCTCATCGGAAGAATCCTTCCAGGACCGGTGCCAGGGCCGCGGCCTTGACGATGTGCGTCTGGCCGTCGAGCGTGTGGTGCTCGGCGTTGGGCAGCACGTCGGCCCAGGCCCGCATGCCGTTGCGCATCCACGCGGGGCTCTTGCCGCCGCAGATCACCAGGGTCGGGATCTTGACCGAGGCCCAGGGGGCGGCGGGGAGCGGCTTGCCGCGCTCGTAGTCGGCCACGAACGCGACGTCGTAGAGCAGCGTGTGGACGATGGCCTTCATACCGGACCAGGCGGGCATGAAGCGCATCATGGCGACGACCGCGCCGGGCAGATTGACGCCCTTGCGCATGAAGTAGGCGACTGCCTGGCCCCGGCGCCCGGTGGCGACCATCTCTTCGAGCTGCCGTACGTAGTCGCCCGGGATCGGTGGCCGGGTGTCGTCGACCACGAACGGCGCCTCGTAGACGGCCACCTTCGACACCGGCAGGCCACTCTCGACGGCCGCCATGGCCAGCGCCGCGCCGGAGGAGATGCCGTACAGGAAGGCAGTGCCGCCCGCCTCTTCCACCAGCGCGGCCAGATCCTCGATCTCGCGCTCGGGGGAGAACGGCGCGGTGTCGCCGCTGTCGCCGCGCCCCCGGCGGTCGTAGGTGTAGACGGTGAAGCGCCGAGCCAGCTCCTTGGCCAGCGCCGGGTTCGGGCCGGCCGCGCGGTGGCACATCGCGCCGTCGACGAGGATGACCGCCGGACCCTGGCCTATGCGGTCGTACGCGAGCTGGGTGCCGTCTTTGGAAGTGACCTTGTCCATATTCGTCTCCTTGTCGGATGGTTGCAGCCTCCCACCGACAATTATTTTTGTCAAGGAACGACCAGGGGACCCTCAGTGATCGGTACGGCCGGCTCGTTCGTAAGGTGGCAGCATGAGCATCGCCGATGATCCGGACCGCGCACCCGCCCGCTCTCACCTGTACGCCATGGGACTGTCGGAGGAGGAGATGCGCCGCCCCATGATCGGCATCGCCTCCACCTGGACCGGCACGATGCCCTGCAACCTCACCCAGCGTGAACTGGCCGCGCACGTCGCCACGGGGGTGCGCAGGGCGGGTGGCACGCCGATGGAGTTCAACACGATCGCCGTCTCCGACAACCTGACCATGGGCACCCCCGGCATGCGCGCCTCGCTGGTCAGCCGCGAGATCATCGCCGACTCGATCGAGCTGATGGGCCGGGCGCACGGGTTCGACGCGCTGGTGTGCATCGTGGGGTGCGACAAGACCGTACCGGCGGGCATCATGGCGCTGGCCCGCCTGGACGTACCCGCTGTCGTCCTCTACAGCGGCAGCATGATGCCCGGCCGCTGGCGCGACCGGGACGTCACCATCCAGGACATGTGGGAGGCCCTCGGCGAGCGCGCGGTCGGCCGGGTCGACCAGGCCGACGTGGACGACCTGGCCAAGTACGCGTGTCCGGGCCCCGGCACCTGCGCCGCCCAGTACACCGCCAACACCATGGCCTCCGTCGCCGACTTCCTCGGCCTGGCCCCGTTCGGCATCGGCGACATCCCGGCCGTCGCCGAGACGAAGAACGCCGCGGCCGAGCGCGTCGGCGAGCTCGTCATGGACGCGCTGGCCCGCGACGCCAGGCCCTCGCGCATCCTCACCGAGGACGCCCTGCACAACGCCATCGTCTCGGTGGCCGCCATGGGCGGCTCGACGAACGCCGTACTCCACCTGCTCGCCATCGCCCGCGAGGCCGGGCTGCCGCTGCGCGTCGACGAGATCGGCGCCATCTGCCGCCAGGTCCCCATCATCACCAGGCTCATGCCCAGCGGCGCGCACACCGCCGCCGACCTGTGGCGCGCGGGCGGCACCGCGCTGGTGGCGCGGCGGCTGCTGGACGCGGGCCTGCTGCGCGCGGACGCCGCCCTGGTCGACGCCCGTACGTACGCCGAGGTCGCCGCGGCGGCGACGGAAACGCCGGGGCAGCAGGTGGTCACGACCGTCGAGAACCCCGCCAAGGCACGCGGAGCGCTGGCCGTCCTGCGCGGCTCGCTCGCCCCTGACGGCTGCGTGCTCAAGCTCAGCGGCAAGGCGGACTTCCGGTTCGAGGGCCCGGCCCGGGTGTTCGACTCCGAGGAGGAGTGTTTCGCGGCGATCCAGGAGGGACGGATCCTGCCGGGCGACGTGATCGTCGTCCGCTACGAGGGCCCGGCCGGCGGCCCTGGCATGCGGGAGATGCTGTCGATCACGGGCGCGCTGGTGGGCACGGGGTTGGGGGATTCGGTGGCATTGGTCACCGACGGGCGCTTCAGCGGGGTCTCGCATGGCATGGTCATCGGGCACGTCGCACCCGAGGCGTACGTCGGCGGCCCGCTCGCGCTGGTACGTGACGGCGACGTGGTCGTCATCGACAGCGCGGCGGGGACGCTGGACCTGAACGTGGCGGAGGAGGAGCTGAGGCTGCGGCGGGACGCCTGGGTACGGCCGGAGCGGCCGGTCGAGCGAGGGGTGCTGGCCAAGTACGCGGCGACCGTCAGGTCCGCCTCGGACGGCGCGGTGACCGTTTGACCGGTGCCGGCTACTCGACGCTTTTCGCTATTGGGGGGCGTGAGCCGGTGAGGCTAGCGGCGGGACGGCAGGCTCGGCGTCACCGTGTCCGGTCCCAGGTGATTCCACAGGATCGACAGTGGCGAGAAGAAGATTCGATCCCCTGACGGGAGGTTCGTCGCACCGAGGTGCAGGACATACCCGGCACGGAACCTGTCGCCGAGCTTGTCTCTCAGCCAGCGCAGGTGCTTGGCGTCCTCGCTCTTGGGCGTGGCTGACGCCTTGACCTCGATGCCGACCACAGTGCCGTCGCGGCGTTCGAGGATGAAGTCGACTTCGCGCTTCTCCCTGTCCCGATAGTGCCGTACGGCGACATGTCGGCGGGCGAAGGTCGACAACTTGAGAAGCTCCGCGAAGACGAAGGTCTCCAGCAGTCCGCCGAGGGCTGGATGACCAGGGGCAAGGAGCGACTCCGCGTCCACGTCCATGAGATGGGCGGCCAGTCCGCTGTCGGTCACATAGGTCTTGGGCGCGTGGGTCACCCGAGAGCTGAGGTTGTTGGACCATGCGGGCGCCGGAGCGACCAGGAACACGGTTTCCAGGTAGGCCAGATATGTGCGCACGGTTGCGACGTCCAGCCCTAGACCTTCGGCGATATGGGCGAGGACGACCTGGCCGCCTGCTCGGGCCGCGACCAGGGCGATCAGATCGGGGATCGCCTGGGCCTTGTTGACATGGGCGAACTCGCGGATGTCGCGCGAGATCACGGTGTCCAGGTAGCCGCGGAACCACGCCCGAATCGCCACTGGTGAGTTCAGGCGCAGGACTTCCGGATAGCTGCCCTGGCTGATGAGGTGGATGTAGTCCTCGCGTGTCCATGCCGACTGGCGACCGGTGAAGGCCCCCGGGTCGATGAACGCCTGATCGCAGAATCTGCCCGCGTCGCCCACTCGCTCGCTGACCGCGAAGGGCCACAGGTCCACGAAGGCCACCCGACCCGCGAGCGACTCCGACAACGTGGGGATGCTGAGAAAGCGGGTCGATCCTGACAGCACGAACTGGCCTGGAGACCAGTCCTCGTCGACTATCTGCTTGATGGCCAGAATCAGGGGATCGCCGGCTCGTTGGATCTCGTCGATGATCACCGGTTGGGGCCGTCTGCGTGCGAAAGTGCGCGGATCGTCCTTGGCGATGGCGAGCTCTGAAGGATCGTCGAGGGTGGTGAATGTGGCTTCGCCGAACCGTCGGCAGGACTGGAGCAGCGTTGTCTTGCCGGACTGGCGCGGCCCGTTGATGATGACGATCCTGAGCTCTGCGAGAAGCTCCTTGAGAGAGTCGGCCGCGAGCCGAGGAAGAAGATCCATACCGCCCTCACCTGCAAATAGACAGCGCAGAGCCCGGTTTTCCCTGTTTCGCGGGCTGAGTTTTCCCTGTTTCGCGGACTCTATTTTCCCTGTTTCGCGGCCCGCGCGTACAGAGGATCGCCGATCGACGGTCAGGAGATCGATCCTTCGCGAAGGGGCGCGGTGGCCGTCCAGCTCTCGCCCGGGACACTCCCATGGAAGAACGACCGGTGCCAGACCACCCGGCTGGCTAGCCTGGGACGACAATGACTCGAACCTTCTTCGAACCCGACGAGACCGACGAGTTCGAGGCTGCCGTGGGTCTGCTGACCCGCCGCTGCCTCGCCTGGGCGGACGAACACGGCCTGCCCGCCGACGACACGGTGCTGGCGGCGGCCCTGGAATCGCGCCACCGCAGCCGCGACGGCCGTCTGGCCTACTGGGACACGGAACAGGTGCGGCGCTTCCTGCTGGAATGGGTCCCGCACTACGTGGTCGCTCCTCGGGACATCCTCGAGGCCGCGCCGGACTGCCTGCTGACCTTCCTGCGCTACCTCGACGCCTCAGGTCTGCGCGACCCGCGCGGCACCGCGGTGGCGGACCTGTCGTCCGCCGTGACCGAGGCCGAGTACACCGCCGCGCTGAACGATCCCCTCCGCCAGAGCGTCGCGAAGTTCTGGACGCGGACCGCCGTCGACAGGGGTGTCGATTTCGACGATCGCCGGGCGGTGGAGAAGTTCCAGCGGGACGTCGACGCCGGGCGGGTGACGTTCGACGCCGAGGTCCTCGACCAGCTGATGATGGCGCGGCTCACCGAGCCGGGGCCGGACCAGGAGCGCGCATACGCCCAGCCGCCCATCGCCCTCCCGCCCGCGGCAGAGCTCACCGAGGCGGCGGCTCAGAGCGTTCTCGTACGGCGACTCGCCGCCGTGGCGGAGTGGGCCGGAGCGGACGGGCGACCACTCACCGCCGCGGGGGCTCCCCGGCGCCCCGACGCCCGAGAGCTGGCGGCACTGCTGGAAACCGGGGAAGACAACCTGCGCGTCGCCGAGATGCGCCAGGTGAACCTCCTGCTCGCTTGGGCGAAGAAGGCCCGCCTGATCCGTACGAGCAAGGGACGGCTGTTCCGGGTGGCCAAGGCCGCGCCGATCCTGCGCGATCCGGACGCCCTTTGGAGACGTGCGTTCGAGACGTTCTTCGAGATGGGCAGCACGATCGGGGCGCCGCCTTCGTCCTGGTACCCCGCCTCCATGCTCGTCGAGTCCTTCGACGAGATCCTGCCGGACGTGCTGAACTCGATGTACGGCCTGCCGAGTCCTGTTCCCGTGGTCCGCCTCCAGGAGTCGGTTTGGCTGGCCTGCAAGGAGTACTTCCTGGTCGATGACAAGGGATTCCGGGAGGAGGCGTGGCGGCGGCAGGTCGATGTGGACCTGGTGGCCGCACTCGAGGCGCTGGCCGCGCTCGGTGCCGTGGAGCTGAGCCATGGGGCGGCCGACGAACTGTACTCCAGCGACCTCGATGACGAAGACCAGCCCCTGGATTCGGCGGCGGCCACCCGGCTGCTGGCCCGCCTGCGCGATCCGGACCTCCTGCTGGCCCGTCTGACGCCGCTGGGCCTGGGGGCCACCCGGGAACGCATGCTCGCGGAAGGCCGTGACGCCCCGCTGATCGGCCAACTGGCCACCGCGCCACCCGCCGAACTCCTCGGCCTGCTCGCCCAGCACTACCCGCCCGAGGCGGCCGCCGTCGAGCTGTCCGGCTGGCTGGCGGTGCCGGGGCAGGACGTCGAGACGCTGCTGCGGGCCGTACGCGATTGTCCATTCCGTACGCGGGCTTCGGCCACGCTCGGCATCCTGACGGAAGCACTGCCCGACGGCCCGTCGATACTCCGGAGCCTGCGCGCCGACCCCGTCCTCGGCCCCCTCGCCCTGACCGCGCTCCTCGACGGCGGAGACCTCCAGCCGGAGTCCATCGAAGATCGCGAACAACTGCTGCTACTGGCGGAAGGGCTGCTCAACCTCTTCGAACTCGGAGGACCAGAGGCCGTCCTCGAGCAGGTCACCGAGATGGCGGGAAAGGACGCGACGGGAGTGATCGAGGCGGCCGTGAGCTCTGGGCATCCTGACGTCATCGGCTTGGCGGAACTGGGCGAACTCGTTGCCCAGTCCGCCCGTGCCCACCCGCTACGCCTCGTGCCCGGCAACGCACCAGGATCACGCGGGCGTCGCCACGGCAAGAAGCGCAAACACTGAGACAGAGCTTGTTCCGCATCTGCGTACGAAAGTGCGCGGATCGTCCTTGGCGATGGCGAGCTCTGAAGGATCGTCGAGGGTGGTGAACGTGGCTTCGCCGAACCGTCGGCAGGACTGGAGCAGCGTTGTCTTGCCGGACTGGCGCGGCCCGTTGATGATGACGATCCTGAGCTCTGCGAGAAGCTCCTTGAGAGAGTCGGCCGCGAGCCGAGGAAGAAGATCCATACCGCCCTCACCTGCAAGTAGACAGCGCAGAGCCCGGTTTTCCCTGTTTCGCGGGCTGAGTTTTCCCTGTTTCGCGGACTCTATTTTCCCTGTTTCGCGGGCCGCGCGTACGCAGGATCGCCGATCGACGGTCACCGATCGATCCTTCGCGAGCGACCCGATCCGCCAACGGAGAGCCGCGGTCCGCGGATGTTCCGCGGCCTTCCTGCCCCGCCAGACCGCGACTCCCACGGAGCCCTGAGCTAGCGGACCTTCCGGAAGAATGCCCGCACGTCGTCGACCAGCAGGTCAGGGGCCTCCATGGCGGCGAAGTGGCCGCCCCGGTCGTACTCCGACCAGTGGATCACGTTGTGCTCGCGCTCCGCGATCCGCCGGATCCCGCCGTCGCCGGGGAAGACCGCGACCCCGTGCGGGACCTCCGACCGCTCGACCGGCGTTCCCCACTGTGCCGAGCCCTCCTTGTAGAGCCGGGCCGACGAGGCGGCGGTGCGGGTCAGCCA
The DNA here is from genome assembly GCF_044460705.1 of Nonomuraea sp. NPDC050022. Classification (NCBI taxonomy): domain Bacteria; kingdom Bacillati; phylum Actinomycetota; class Actinomycetes; order Streptosporangiales; family Streptosporangiaceae; genus Nonomuraea; species Nonomuraea sp. NPDC050022. The sequence continues at coordinate 788,816 of NZ_JBITKE010000005.1, read as the reverse complement.
GTAGATCGTCACGTCGGTCAGCATCTGGTCCAGGTCGACCGCGTCCTCGGGCAGGTCGTGCGCGGGGTCGGTCCACTCCTTGAACTTCTCCACGATCCAGGCCAGCTGGGCGGCGGGGGAGTCGTGCAGGCCGAAGGCGACGGTCTGCGGCCGGGTGGCCTGGATCATCGCGTAGCCGGAACGGTCGTTGTCGGCGTACTGCTGCATGCGGGCCAGCTCGGCCTCCGTGAGGCCCTCCATCTCGGCCGGGTCGAAGGTCGGGAAGCCGAGCGCGCCGTTGACGTGTACGCCGGCCACCCGGTCGGGGGCGAAGCGGCCGAGTTCGGGGGAGATGACCGAGCCGCTGTCGCCGCCCTGGGCGCCGTAGCGCTCATAGCCGAGGCGGCTCATCAGCTCGGCCCACGCGCGGGCGACCCGGCTCAGGTCCCAGCCGGTCTCGCGGGTGGGGCCGGAGAAGGCGAAGCCGGGGATGGACGGGGCGACGACGTGGAAGGCGTCGGCGGGGTCGCCGCCGTGGGCGCGGGGGTCGGTGAGCGGGCCGATGATCTTCATGAACTCGACGATCGAGCCGGGCCAGCCGTGGGTGAGGACCAGCGGCAGCGCGTCCGGCTCGGGGGAGCGCACATGCAGGAAGTGGATGTTCTGGCCGTCGATCTCGGTGGTGAACTGCGGGTACTCGTTGAGCGCCGCCTCGTGCTTGCGCCAGTCGTATCCGGTGCGCCAGTACTCGGCCAGCCGCCGCACGTACGAGACCGGGATGCCGTACGACCAGCCGACGCCGGGCAACTCGTCGGGCCAGAGGGTGCGCGTCAGCCGGTCGTGCAGGTCGTCGAGCGCGGACTGCGGGATATCGATGCGGAACGGACTGATCTCCGTGGTGAACGTCATACAGAACACGTTAGGAACGAGCTAGGTCAGGAGCGGTCCTAGGAGTGCGGCAATCTGGAGAGCATGTTGGAGACATCGGCCCGGTTGCTCAGACTGCTCTCGCTCCTGCAGACCTATCGGGAGCGGTCGGGTGTGGAGCTGGCCGAGCGGCTCGGCGTGACCGTGCGTACCGTCCGCCGTGACGTCGGGCGGCTACGCGAGCTCGGCTATCCCGTGCACGCCATCCCGGGCGCGCCCGGTTACCGGCTCGGTGCGGGTACGGACCTGCCGCCGCTGCTGTTGGACGACGAGGAGGCGGTGGCGGTCGCGGTGGGGCTGCGGACGGCGGCCGGGGGCTCGGTGTCGGGGATCGAGGAGACCTCCGTGCGGGCGCTGGCCAAGCTGGAACGGGTGCTGCCGTCCCGGCTCCGGCATCAGGTGCACGCGCTGCAGTCGATGACCGTGCCGATGGGGCGGGCGGGTTCGGTGGTGGATCCGACGGCCCTGACCGCGATCGCCGCCGCCTGCCGCGACCACGAGACCTTGCGGTTCGACTATCGGACGCACGACGGGCAGGAGAGCGTCCGCGCCGCCGAGCCCTGTCGGCTGGTCCACTCGGGGCGGCACTGGTACCTGCTGGGGTGGGACACCGACCGGGCCGACTGGCGTACGTACCGGATCGACCGCCTGAGCCTGCGGACGCCGAACGGGCCGCGGTACGTCCCCCGCGACCCGCCCGACTCCGACGTGGCGGCCTACATGTCCCGGTCGATCTCCAGCGCGCCCTATCGGTATCAGGGCCGATTCAAGATGTACGCGCCGGCCGAGGTCGTCGCCGGGCACATGCCGGCCACGACTGGGACGATTGAGCCGATTGACGAGCGGTCCTGCATGCTGTCCAGCGGGGCGAACCACCTTGACGAACTCGCCGTCTGGGTCGCGCTGATGGACATCGACTTCGAGGTGCACGCGCCGCCCGAACTCGTCGACCGCGTCCGCGCCCTCTCCACCCGCCTCGCCACCGCCGCCGGCTCATCCCCTGTCGGGCCAGCCTGACAGCCTGACGGCCCGCTTGAGGAAGAGGACGCCGTCGATCAGGTCGAGCTGGGCCGGGTCCAGCGGGAAATAGGCGAAATCTTGGGAGACGCGCTGGGCGGGCTTCGTGACGGCCTCGGCCAACTGGCGGGCATCGATGAGCGAGTGGTCCCAGGGGAGCGCGGACAGGATGCCCTCGACGGTGTCCGGGGACGGGGTGTCCTCGCCGACCGTGCCGAAGGCCGAGGCCAGGAAGGCGTACCGGTCGCCCAACTGCGTCCCGGTGATCGCCCCCGCGCTCCACCACTCCAGCGTCTGGTCGCCGAACGACATGAAGCTCTTGTGCCGCTGCAGGTGGAGGTTGGCGGAGAAGACCAGGGCCGGGCCGTGCTCGGCGATGGCCCGCAGGTTGGCGGCCATCATCGCGTCCCGCAGGGCCGACAGCCGGGTCCACCGGGCCGGGGACGCGTCGGCCATCCAGTAGTGGAAGCGGAGCAGGCCGACGGCGGTGCGTCCGTACAGCTCCGCCAGCTCCCTGTCCGCCGCGCTCAGTCCCGGCGCCTGCGTGTCGAGCAGCGCCACCAGGTCGTCGGCGATCAGCCGCAGCCGCTGGGCGTCGGCGGACTGGCCGATCGACACGGACGGATCCATGGCCGTGGCCTCGTTCGACCACCTGTCGTCCGGGCCGAGCAGCGTGTCGAGGGCTTCCCTGGTCACTACGGCGCCGAGGAGCGGGCCGTCGAGGAGGTCGTAGAGGCCGGTGAGCGCCTGGCGCGGGCTCGCCGCCCAATACTCCAGCGGGCCGTCGAAGCCGAAGAACCGGAGCTTTTCGTCGTGGTCCTCGTTGTACGTACGCATCCAGTGGACGAGCTCGCGGTTGGCCGGGGACGTGCCGAAGTTGTGGCTGAAGCCGCGCTCCATGACGTCGTCGAGCGTGCCCGTGCCCGTCGTGATGTAGTCGTTCACCACGAGGCCCATGAGGCAGTCGCTCTCAATGGCGAACGACCGGTAGCCCTCGTGCTCGACCAGATGCCGGAAGATCTCGTTGCGCGCCTCGCCCAACTCCTGCACGAAGTGCCGGGCCTCGCCCAGGCCGAGCAGCAGGGGCTTGGCGGGCAGTGACTGGAGGAACTCCGAGATGCTCGCGCCGTCGAGCGGACGGGCGGTGTCCTTGATATCCATTCCTTAAACGGTATCGTTGAACTTTCGTTGTAGACTTTGCCGCGCAAATACCCTCTTCCACCACGACGGACCTTCAATCGGTGATGCATCCATGAGGCCAGTGGACCTGGCGCGCGAGCACGGCCTGTCCACCCAGGCGATCAGAAACTACGAGGACGCCGGCATCCTGCCCGCCGCCGAACGCACCGCCCACGGCTACCGCACCTATACGCCACTGCACGCGCAAGCCCTGCGCGCGTTCCTCGCCCTCGTGCCGGGCCACGGTCACCACACGGCCACGTCCATCATGCAGGCGGTCAACCGGGGTGCCACCGAGGACGCGCTGCGGCTCATCGACGAGAGCCACGGCCAGCTCCTCGACGACCGCCGCACCCTCCAAGCCGTCGAAGCCGCGCTCCGCGATCTGGCGCCGGTGCCGCAGGAACGCGGCGACACCTTCATCGGCCCCCTGGCGCGCAGGCTCGGCATCCGCCCCGCCACGCTGCGCAAATGGGAGAACGCCGGGCTGATCCAGCCGCGCCGCGATCCGCAGACCGGCTACCGGATCTACAGCGCGGCCGACGTACGGGATGTCCGGCTGGCCCACCAGCTCAGACGGGGCGGCTACCTGCTGGAGCAGATCGCCCCGCTGATCGCTCAGGTCCGTTCCGCCGGAGGCGTCGCCCCCCTGGAGTCGACCCTGCGCGACTGGCAGGCCCGCCTGTCCGCTCGGGGTCGCGCCATGCTCAGAGGCGCCGCCGAGTTGGACGCGTACCTCCGCGAACCTTGAGGCCTTATGAGTTGTTGGCGAGTACACAGGCGACCGGCGGGTCGAGCTCAAGCGTCTCGACCCGGAGCTGGGTGAAGCCGGCCTGGGTGAGCAGGTCCTGTAGCTCTTGGGCGGCTCGGACCGTGGTGTCCCGGGTTGCGCCGGGGCAGCGCGGCTGGCTGACGAGCGCGATACGTCCTCCGGGGCGGAGCAGGCCGCGCAGCTCGCGAAGCCGCGCCACCGGGTCGGGCCAGAACCCCAGGGAGTTGACGGCGAGAATGGCATCGAGCGGACCGCCGAAGCCCGGCAACCGCTCCACGGAGGCGCACGTGAGGTGCACACGGCGAGCGCGGACAGCGGCGGCGTTGTGGCGGGTGGCCCGCCGGACCATGGCCTGCGAGTGGTCGACGCCGAAGACATGGCCCTGGGTGGCGCGGGCAGCGAACTCGGCGATGGCGATGCCGGGACCGAACCCGATCTCGAGCACCCGGTCGGTTGGCTGGACGTCCAGCAACCGCACCGCCCAGATGTTGCGCTGCCGGTTGGAGGGGCGATGGGCGAACATCCAGCCGTTCGCCCACCCGACGATGCCCCGGGGGCGATGGGCCTGGCCCACCAAGTATCTGATCACGCGTTGCTTGAGAGATGTACCCGCTGTCTGCATGATCGTCAGTCAACGGCTTCAAGTACGCTTGAAGTCAACATGGACGAGCAGCTGACGATCGGCGAGCTGGCACACCGCACCGGTGTGGCCACCTCCGCCCTGCGCTACTGGGAGGACCTCGGCCTGCTACCGGCACCGGCCCGAGTCTCCGGCCAACGGCGTTATCCGCCGTCGGCGGTCGAGCTGGTCGGTGTGGTGTTGCTGCTGCGAGGTGTCGGTTTCACGTTGCGGGAGGTCAAGGCGTTCGTCGCAGCTCACTCGCCGGACGGCGACGGCTGGCGGGAGCTGTACGAACGCAAGCTCGCCGAGCTGGACCAACGAATCGCTCAGGCTCAGGTGGCCCGCACCGCCATCGCCCATGGGTTGGCCTGCCCACACGAGAACATCTTCGAGTGCGCCAACTTCACCAGCGGGGTCACGGCGCTCCTGGCGGGACATTCTGTCGAAGAGGCGCATTCGCAGATCCACCCTGGGATGCCCTACGTCAGGAGCCCGTGATGCTGAGCAGCGAGAACCACTGATTGATGACGCGAGCCTTTCCACGAGACGGTGGTATGACGGCGAGATAACTGGTCACACTATTGCGCTTGAGCCGCTTCTTGAAGGTCTTGCCGTGGCTCAGAGCAGCGGTTTCGCGACCAGGGAAGCTTGCGGTGAACGTGCTCCCGGGCCGGGCGACGAAGCTGTCTCCCTGCAGAGCCCCGTACCAGATGAGGGCCCCACCCGCAGAGGTCTTGAGCGCGAAGATCTCCGGCATGAGTTTCGGCTGGTAGCGCACATTCCACTGGCCGCCCAGCCCTTTCCGCTCATCCAGCACGGCATTGGCGGTTTCAGTGGTGAACCTGCCCGCAGCGATCGTCTGCCGGGCACGCGGGTCGGCGCCCGCGGTGGCGATCAGGCGCACATGCGACTGGGCCGCCTGCCGGGGCGAGATCGCGAGAGTTCCGCGCTCGTCCACCGGTAGCGCGGTGGCGAGTCCGTCGCGATCCTTGGCTATGGCGGGCACCTTCATCGTCGAGTCCGTGAAGGAGGACGCGACCACGCGCCATCCTTGGGCCGTCTTCTGGAAGATGGCCTGCGTCCAGGACTTGTTCCCTTTCCGCGTGAATTCGGCCAGGAACCACGGCGCATTAGCGCCGCCGCTCCTGGGAATGGTGAAACGCGTCTTGCGTATCTCCATCGGATTGGTGCTGTGGTTGCCGATCATCCCGTTCAGGCGCTCGTCGGCCTTGGTCTGCCGCAGGGAGAGCCCCGCCTCCGCGGCCTCCCATCCTTTCCCCTGAAGTACGGCCTGGTCGGCCAGTTTCTCGTACCGGCCGAGAATGCCCTTGGCCTCAGCCGGGGTGACCACGCCTTGCTGGGCTGGGGTCGCGCGTGCCTGGCGTCCGCCGACTGCCCATGGGGGTTGCTGAGCGGATCCGCTCCCGCAGGCGGCGACACCAGAAAGGACTAAAATTGCTAGAACGGGAGCTGAATGGCGAATGTTCATCGCTGTCTCCGGATGTCGATTGCCACGATGTACGTAGCGCAGATCGGCCCGGGTTCAGACAATTACCTGACATTCTCGTTATAGATCGCGCTGAATTGTCAGTTGAGGTGCGTCACCGCCCCTTGCCGGGGAAGGAGCACTGCTCAGCTCTTCCCAGGAGCCTCTTGACGTACCCCCAGAAAGAGGCATTGTCGAGGCTGCAAACCTGGTCGACGCTCATGGACACGCCGGGCAGTTCACTCGCGGCCTTGGCCACGGCCGAACGGTCGGCGCCCGCCCTGATCCGGGCACGGAAGGACTCGGGCATGTCGGTGAGGGCTGTCGACTTCAGGAGTAGGGGCTTGTCCTTGTACGCCTGACGGAAGTTGTCCCAGGCCTGCTGTTGGTCCTCAAAGCTGACGCTCTCCACCTCAGGCCGGGCCTCCAGCGCCAGCTGGAGATTCTGCCGTTCTGCCGTGGTGATCCCGCCTCCCACGCAACTATCGCGGGGGTCGCTGTCACCGCAGAAGAAGACCGAGACCTCGGGCCCTCCAGATGGCACCGTGCTGTCCTGTGACATAGCGACGATGCTTTCCTGCGGTTCCAGCGAGGGGGCGGTGAGCTCTACCACTCCGAAGACTGTCACTGCGACAGTAAGAGTGACGGCGGCGACTCTGATCATGCCCTTCCTGGAGCTGCGGCTGGACCGCGGGGCGGGGAATGGACGTTGGTCGTCGCGGACGATCTCCGCGCGAGCCGTCATGGCGTCGCGGAGTCGCTCTTCAATGCTGCTCATGCGTTGTCTCCCAACTCGAGAAGGAGCCTGGCCCGGGCTCGGGCGGTCATGGACCTGACGGTGCTCTGCCTGACGCGCATGGCCTCGGCGATCTCGGCGTCGGACAGGTCGAGGTAGAAGCGCAGCACCAGGGCCTCTCGCTGGCGGCGCGGCAGGCGGGCCAGCGCGAGCAGCACCTCCCGCCGCGACTCTCCGATCAGCGCGGCGGTCTCCGCCGAGTCGGCCAGGCCCGCGACCGGCTCGACCCGTCGCAGCGCGAGCGCCCGGCGGCGAAGGACCGACCGGGAACCATTGAGCACGCACGTCCTGACATAAGCGATCGTCGTGACTCCCGGCCGCCACCTGCCATGCAGCCGAGCGAACACGTCCTGCACCACGTCTTCGGCCGTCTCCTGGTCGCCGAGAAGCAGCACCGCGAGCCGTACAAGACCGAGCCGATGCTGGCGATAGAAGGCGACCAGCTCAGCGTCAGGGGATGCGGCTGGCGGAGCGGACACCTTCGATGCCGGCTCCCCCAGCCGCAAGATTTCGCTGTCCATGGTCTATGAACGCGCACCTCTACGGATCCGCTGCTTCTCGGCGTCGGAAATAATCCGGACGACGCGATGGCCGTCTCCGTTTCCGATGATCCTGGGCAGGCCCGCGCCAAGTCTGTACATACCGGGCCCGTCGATCGGCTGATCGGCTGGGCGTCCAAGGACACTGCTGGCATGGACGGGCGTGAGGCGAGTGCGGCGGCGGAGCGGGCGGAGTTCGGGGGTGCCGTGTACGGCTCGCTGCTGGCGGCTTCCGTGGTCGCCGGCTCCGCCGCGGAGGGCGGACCGCCGTCCCCGCCGGAGCTCGTGACGCTTCTGGTCTGTACGGGGGTGGTGTTCTGGATCACCCATGTCTATGTCCAGGTGGTGAGCTCCGGTTATCCCGCCAGGCCCCTCACCTGGGCGAATTTGCGCACGGTCGCCAGGCGTGAATGGCCGCTGGCCCAAGCCTCGTTCCCGCCGTCGATCGCCGCGGCCATGGCCTCGGGGCTGGGCATGTCCAACGCGGTCGCGGCTTGGGCGGCGTTGTGTGTCGCGGTGGCGAGCCAGGTCACCTGGGCTGTGACTGCCGCGGTCAAGATCGGCTCTTCCAGAAGAGTCGTCGTCATCTCCGGAATCGCCAACCTCGCCCTCGGCCTGGCCATCGTCGCGCTCAAGACCGTGGTCGCCGGCCATTGACGCCTGGACAGGCGGCCATCGCAAGTGCCGTGGGAGGGGTCAGCTCGACAGGCCGTGGGTCTTGACCCACTCGGTGGCGACCCCGTCCGGGTCCTTGTGGTCGTTGTCCACGAGCGAATCGAGCTTGCTCAGCTCCTCGGTGGTCAGCGCGGTGTTCAGCTTGGCCAGGGCGGTTTTGACCGTGTCGGTGGCCTTGTCGGTGCGGATCAGCGGGACGATGCGCTGGGCCGGGATGAGGTGCTTCGGGTCGGCCAGTACGACCCAGCCGTTCTTCGCGATGTCCACGTCGGTGCTGAAGAGGTTCCCCAGTTGGACGTCGCCGCTCTTCAAGGCTCCCTTGACCAGCGGTCCGCTGGCGTCGAGGGACTTGAACTCCTTGAACTCCACACCGTAGACCTCCTTGAGCCCGACCACGCCGACCTGGCGGGTCTTGTCCTCCGGAGGGCCGCCGAAGACCAGTTTGCCGTTGTGCTTGGCCAGGTCGGCGAGGGTGCTGAGGCCGTACTTGGCCGCGGTCTCCTTGGTGACGGTGAAGACGTCCGCGTCCTCGGCGGCCGCCGGCGGCAGAACCGTCAGTCCCTTCGGCAGCTTGGCGGCGAGCGCCTGCTGCAGGGCGTCGGAGTCGCTCGCGGTGGCCTTGGGGTCGAAGTGCAGCAGGAGGTTGCCCTGGTATTCGGGCAGCAGGTCGATGTCGCCGTTCTGCAGCGCGGGCACGACGATCTCCCGCGAGCCGAGGTTGGGCTTGACCGTCGTCTTCACGCCCGCGGCTTCGAGGACGTCGGCGTAGAGGTAGCCGAGGATCTGGTTCTCGGAGAAGTTGGCCGTACCGATCACGATCGTGGAGTTCCCAGACGCGGCGGTGGTCGGCGGCGTGTTCAGGCTGGTCGTGCCGCCGCCGCAGGCGGCGAGCACGGGGAGTACGGCGAGCGCGAGCGCGCCCGCGACGAAGTTCCGGCGATTCATGAAGTCTCCATCAAAGCGATGATCAAGTAAGGCGGTGGCGGAAGAGAACGCGGTGGATTCCGGCGAGGATGAGGTCCACGGCCACGGCGAGGACCGCGACGAGGACGGCGCCGCCCAGGACCTGGGTGAGGTCGCGCTGGGCGAGGCCGTCGAAGATGTACCGGCCGAGACCGCCGAAGCTGACATAGGCCGCGATGGTGGCGGTAGCGATGACCTGTACGGTCGCCAGCCGCAGCCCTGTCATGATCAGCGGGGCGGCGAGAGGGATCTCCACCCGCCACAACGACTGAAGCCCGGTCATCCCCATGCCGCGGGCGGCGTCCTTGGTGTCCGCCTCGACCGCGGCCATGCCCGCGTAGGTGTTGGTCACGATCGCTGGGATGGCCAGCGCGACCAGGGAGATGTACACCGGGGTCATGCTCAGGCCGCTGACCAGGAAGACCAGGGTGACGATGCCCACGGTCGGGAGGGCACGACCGAAGCCCGAGAGGTTGATGGCGAGGAACGCGCCGCGCCCGGTGTGGCCGATGAACAACCCGATGGGCAGGGCGATCAGCGCGGCGACGAGTGTGGAGAGCAGGGAATACTCGATGTGCTCGAACAGCCGCTGGGCGATGCCTTCCGAACCGGCCCACTGGCCGGCGGAGGTCAGCCAGGCGACCAGCTTGGAGAGGAGATCCATCATGCGCGCGCTCCCTTGCGGATCCAGGGGGTGCAGAGCCATTGCACAACGACGAGCACCGCATCGGCGACCAGCGCGAGCAGCAGCGTGAGGACCACCCCGGCGAGTACGGGGGTGGGGAAACTGCGCTGGAAGCCATCGGTGAACAGCTGGCCGATGCCGCCATATCCGATGTAGCTGGCCACGCTGACCAGGGAGATGGTCATGACGCTGGCCACCCTGACCCCGGCCATGATCACCGGTAGGGCGAGCGGGAACTCGACTTTCACCAGCGTGCCCAGACTGCCCCTGCCCATGGCCAGGGACGCCTCCCGGACCTTGGCGGGCACGCTGTCGAGCCCCTCGACGGTGTTACGGAGCAGGACGACCAGGGTGTAGACGGTCAGCCCGGCGATCGCGGTCGTCCTGGTCAGCCCCGTGATCGGCAGCAGCAGGACGAACAGTGCCAGCGACGGCACCGTGAACATGATGTTGGAGATGCCGAGCAGCAGCCCGCGGAGCGGACGGACCCGGTGGGCGACCACGGCGAGCGGCAGCGCGATCAGCAGGCCGAGCAGTACGGCGGGGACCGCCGTCGCCAGGTGGTCCAGCGTGAGTGTCAGCAGGTCGTCGGTGTGCGTGGTGAGCCAGCCCCACTCGATGGTCATGCGAGGCTCCGCTGATGGGCGTGCACGACGTCGTCTCGGGAAGCCCCGACCAGCACGCCCGCCGCGTCCACCCGTACCGCCATCCCGGTGGGAGAGGAGACGGTCTCGTTGAGCGCCGAGAGCAGCGAGTCGGAATCGGTCAGGCCGCGCACCGGGGTGAGGGCCGCCTGCCCGATCGAATCAGACCCGTCGAGCGCGTGGACGTCCAGCCAGCCCGCGGGTTTGCCATCGGGGGAGACCGCGAGCAGCCAGCGTCCCGTCGCCTCCGCGCGCGCCTGCGCGGCCGTGTCGGTGGTACGTATCGCGGCGATCGGCTCGTACGGCACATCCTGCAGCGAGATGAGAGAGAGCAGCTTCAGCCCGCGTTCCGCGCCGAGGAATCCGGCGACGAAGTCGTCGGCCGGCCGGGCGAGCAGTTCGGCGGGTGGGGCGACCTGGACCATGTGCCCGCCGGTGCGGAAGATCGCGATGCGGTCGCCGAGCCGTACGGCTTCGTCGATGTCGTGGGTGACGAAGACGATGGTCTTGCGGAGTTCGGCCTGCAGCCGGATCAGTTCGTCCTGGAGCAGGGTCCGGACCACCGGGTCGACCGCCCCGAACGGCTCGTCCATGAGCAGGACGGGCGGGTCGGCGGCCAGCGCGCGGGCGACGCCCACGCGCTGTTGCTGACCGCCGGAGAGCTGGTGGGGATAGCGTTTGCCGGACTCGGCGGCCAGGCCGACGACCTCAAGAAGCTCGGCGGCCCTGGCGCGGGCCTTGCGCCGGCCCCAGCCGAGCAGCGCCGGCACGGTGGCGATGTTGTCCAGGACAGTACGGTGCGGGAAAAGGCCCGCCTGCTGGATGACGTACCCAATGCCGCGCCGCAACTGAGCAGCCGGCAGTTCCCGTACGTCGCGCCCGCCCAGGCTGACCGTGCCAGAGGTGGGATCGACCAGCCGGTTGATCATCCGGAGCGTTGTGGTCTTGCCGCAACCGGAGGAGCCGACGAGCACCGTGATGCCCCCTTCGAGAAACTCCACGGAGAGGTCGTCCACGGCTGTCGTGCCGTTGGCGAACCTCTTTGTGACTGACTCGAATCGGATCATGGGCACCACCCTTGCCGGTCTGCATGTATTCATGCAGACTCATGCACGAATGAAGATGTGTCAATAGTCGGTTTTGTGCAGGTGAAAGGGAGTTGAACGCCGTGGCGTCTCGAATCGTAGGCGTGGCCGTCCCACAGATCGAGCTTGACGGACATGGTCTCGACAGCGAGACGGTCGCGCTGCTCGCCGACGGCATGGCCGGCGTGGAGGTGCCTTTGGCCGCCTACGACAAGGTCGAACGGTCGTGGCGCAGGGCGGCCGACCTCGTCGCCACCGGGCGCGTCTATGGGCGCAGCACCGGCGTCGGCGCCAACCGCACTCTGGATGTCGATCCCGCCGATTTCGACCTGCACGGCCTGCGCCTGCTGCGCAGCCACGCGGGCGGGATAGGGGCGCTGCTGCCAGCCAGGCAGGTCCGGGCGATGATGATCGTCCGGCTCAACCAGCTGCTGGTGGGAAACGCCGGGCTCCGTCCCGAGGTGGTTCGCGGGCTCAGTGTGGCGCTCAAGGCCGGAGTGCACCCGCCGGTGAACGAGTACGGCGCGGTCGGCACCGGTGATCTGGCCGCGCTCTCCCAGCTCGGACTGGCCCTCGCCGGAGAGTACCCCTGGCACGGCGGTCCCACCCAGCCACCTCCGATCACCCTCGAAACCGGCGACGCACTGGCCCTGATCAGCAGCAACGCCCTCACTCTGGGACAGGCGGCCCTGGCCCGCCACAGCCTGGACCGCCTGCTCAGGGCCGCCCATGTGGTGGCCGCGCTCTCCCTGCTGGCCGTCGACGGCTCGCTGGAGGCCTTCGCCGAGCCGGTGCACGCCGCGCGTCCGCATCCGGGCAACATCCGTGTCGCCGCCGAGGTCCGCCGGCTCGTCGGCGCGCCGGATCGGCCCGCGCCACCGACCGGCCGCATCCAGGACCCGTACGCCTTCCGCTGCTTTCCGCAGATCCACGGGCCGGCCCTGGAAGCCTCCGACGCGCTGGAGCGGGTGCTGGCCATCGAGCTCAACGCGGGCGCGGAGAACCCCCTGATCAGCGCGGATGGTCCGGACGGCGGACCGGCCTCGTACCATCACGGGGGGTTCTTCTCGGCTCACGTGGCGCTCGCGCTGGACCAGCTGTCTCTCGCGCTGTTGCCGACGGCGCGGCTGTCCGCGGCGCGGCTGGCGGCCCTGAACGAGCCGGGCATCACGGGGCTGCGTCCGTTCCTGGCCGGTGGGGCGTCGGCCGGATCCGGGGTGCTCATCCTCGAATACAGCGCGAACGCCGCCCTCGCCGAGCTGCGGAACGCGGCGACTCCGGCCTCGTCCGGTCATGCCGTACTGTCACGGAGCGTGGAGGAGGCCACGAGCTTCGCCTCGCAGGCCGCCCGCCAGGTTCTGCGGACCGTCGAGACGTACCGGCTGGTGCTCGCCTGCGAGCTCGTCGCCGCCGTCCGCGCTCTGCGTCAGCTCAGCGTGAAGCGGGACCGGTCCTTGCCGGTCGGTCGCGCGTACGCGCTGGTGGACGACAATCTTGACCTATCGATGGAGGACCGGCCGCTCACGGCGGACGTCTCGGCGGCTGCCGGTCTCCTCGACGCACTGGCCGATCTGTAACCCCTGGAGAGTCATGAACACGGACGATGTCGCGCCGGAGGCCCGCTTGCTCCGGCTGTTCGAAGGGCATCGGCTGACCCCCGCCCAGCGGCGGATCGCGCACTGCCTGGTTCAGCACGCCGGGCAGGCGGCCTTCCTGTCCAGCGTGGAGATCGCCGAGCTCGCGGGGGTGAGCCAGCCGTCGGTGACCCGGTTCGCGATGACCCTCGGGTACGACGGCTACCCCGCGCTGCGCAAGCAGATCCGCGAGCTCGGCCTGCCCGACTCGGCGGGCAGGGGCGAGAGGGGCGAAGGCGCGGCCCTGAGCGAGACCCAGCGGGCGGTACGCACCGAGATCGCCAACCTTCAGCATCTGGCCGACTCGCTGTCGGACATGACGGCGATCGTCAAGGCCGCCCGGCTGCTGGCGCCCTCCCGGCCGCTGCTCGTGCTCGGCCTGCGTGCGGCCGCGGCGCAGGCCGCGGGCTGGGCCTACTTCGCCGCCAAGGTCCACCCCGACGTACGCCTGCTCAACGAGGGCGGTTCCATGCTCGCCGACCGCATCGAACAGGCGGCCGACGCCGGGGCGAGCGCCCTGCTCTGCTTCGCCCTGCCCCGCCATCCCGCCGAGCTGACGGAGGCCCTGTCGGCGGCCAAGAAGGTGGGGCTGAGCGTGGTGACCATTGCCGACAACGCCTTCGCGCCCTCGGCCGACCTCGCCGACGTGCTGCTGCCCGTGCCGGTCGGCACGGAACTGGTCTTCGATACGGCATGCGCGCCCATGATGCTCGGCCGGGTCCTGCTGGAGACCATGGTCGACGAGATCCCGGGCGCGCAGGCACGCCTGGAGGCGTTCGAGCAATCGGCGGCATCGCGCGGCTTGTTCACGGATTAGCTATTGACTGAATCTATTCATTCTCGATATAGATGCATGAATAGATGCACCGAGGGGGAGGTCAGGAACATGGACCAGATCAGCGGTCCGCGCCCGGTTCGGGCTCCGCGTGGCACGACGCTTCATACCCAGGGCTGGCAGCAGGAAGCCGCCCTGCGGATGCTCATGAACAATCTCGACCCCGAGGTCGCCGAGCATCCCGACAAGCTCGTCGTGTACGGCGGCACCGGCAAGGCGGCCCGTGACTGGCGCTCCTACGACGCGATCGTCCGCACGCTCGGCACATTGAAGGCCGACGAGACGCTGCTCGTGCAGTCGGGCCGTCCGGTGGGCGTCATGAGCACGCACGAATGGGCGCCGCGGGTCCTCATCGCCAACTCCAACCTGGTCGGCGACTGGGCCACGTGGCCGGAGTTCCGGCGGCTGGAGCAGCTCGGCCTGACCATGTACGGGCAGATGACGGCCGGCTCCTGGATCTACATCGGCACTCAGGGGATCCTCCAGGGCACCTACGAGACCTTCTCAGCCGTGGCCGCCAAGAAGTTCGGCGGCACGCTGGCCGGGACCATCACCCTGACCGCCGGGCTGGGCGGCATGGGCGGCGCCCAGCCGCTGGCCGTCACCATGAACGGCGGGGTCGCCATCTGCGTCGACTGCGACCCGCGCTCCGTGGACCGGCGCATCGAGCATCGCTACCTGGATGTCAAGGCTTCGTCGCTGGACGAGGCGCTGCGACTGGCCTACGAAGCGCGTGACGCGCGTCGGCCGCTGTCCATCGGCGTGGTCGCCAACGCGGCGCAAGCCGTACCGGAGCTGCTCGCGCGTGGCGCGGAGATCGACATCGTCACGGACCAGACGTCGGCGCACGACCCGCTGATGTACCTCCCGATCGGCGTGGCGTTCGAGGACATGGCCGCCGAGGCGGACAAGGACCCGGTCGGGTTCACTGAGCGTGCCCGGCACTCGATGGCCCGGCACGTGGAGGCGATGGTCGGCTTCCAGGACGCCGGGGCCGAGGTGTTCGACTACGGCAACTCGATCCGGGGCGAGGCCCAGCTGGCCGGATACACCCGCGCCTTCGACTTCCCCGGCTTCGTGCCCGCCTACATCCGGCCGCTGTTCTGCGAGGGCAAGGGCCCGTTCCGCTGGGCGGCGCTGTCGGGCGACGCCCAGGACATCGCCAAGACGGACCAGGCGATCCTGGACCTGTTCCCGGAGAACGAGTCGCTGGCCCGCTGGATCCGCCTGGCCGGGGAGAAGGTCCACTTCCAGGGCCTGCCCGCACGCATCTGCTGGCTCGGCTACGGCGAGCGCGACAAGGCCGGCGAGCGGTTCAACGACATGGTGGCCCGTGGCGAGATCTCCGCTCCGCTGGCCATCGGCCGTGACCACCTCGACTGCGGCAGCGTCGCCTCGCCGTACCGGGAGACCGAGGCCATGCTCGACGGCTCCGACGCCATCGCCGACTGGCCGCTGCTGAATGCCATGGTGAACGTGGCCTCCGGTGCGTCTTGGGTGTCCATCCACCACGGTGGGGGCGTTGGCATCGGCCGGTCCATTCACGCTGGGCAGGTCACGGTCGCTGATGGGACCGCTCTGGCTGGGGAGAAGATCCGTCGGGTGCTCACCAACGATCCGGGTATGGGGGTTATTCGGCATGTCGACGCCGGCTACGACCGGGCCACCGAGGTCGCTCAGGAGCGCGGCGTGCGGATCCCGATGCGTGAGGGCGACTCGGCGTGATCGATCAGGTCTTCGAGGGAAATTTTCGGGGGATGTGGCGCGAGCTTCTGCCGGTCGGGCGATATGACGCGACCGGCGGGTATCGTCGCCACGCCTGGACCGCGGCCGACGGCGAATGCCGGGCCTGGTTCAGGGAGCAGGCGCTCAAGAGGGGGTTGACGTACGAGGTCGACAGGAACGGCAACCAGTGGGCTTGGTACGGCGATCCTGCGGCGGGGGACGCCATCGTCACTGGCTCCCATCTGGACTCGGTGCCTGATGGGGGAGCGTACGACGGGCCGCTTGGCGTCGTGTCGGCTTTTGCGGCCCTGGACGCGCTCCGGGATCGGGGCGTGCTTCGGGGCCGGGGCGAGCTCGGGGATCGGGGCGTGCTTCGGGATCGGGGCACCACGGGTGGCCGCCCGCTTGCGATCGTCAACTTCGGTGACGAGGAGGGGGCCAGGTTCGGCGTGGCGTGTGTCGGGTCCCGGCTGATGGCGGGGGTTCTGGAGCCGGGACAGGCGCGGGCTCTCAGGGACCAGGACGGTGTTCGGCTCGGCGACGCGATGGAGCGTGCGGGGCACGACCCCGCCGGGATCGGCCGCGATGACGAGCGGCTCGCGCGCATCTCCGCGTACGTCGAACTCCACGTCGAGCAGGGCAGGAACCTGGGCGACGCGCCGGTTGGCGTCGCGTCGGCGATCTGGCCGCACGGGCGCTGGCGCTTCGACTTTCACGGAGAGGCGAACCACGCAGGAACCACCCGCCTGGAGGACCGCCGGGATCCGATGTTGGCCTACGCCGCCACGGTCCTGAACGCCCGCGAGCAGGCCAGGCTCGCCGGGGCGCTCGCCACCTTCGGGAAGATCTCTGTCGAGCCTAACGGCACCAACGCCATCGCCTCCCGAGTGACTGCTTGGCTGGACTCGCGTGCTGCTGACTCCGCCACCCTTGACACGCTCGTGAAAGAGATCATTCACGAGTCGGGGGCGGAGGTCACTCGCGAGTCGTACACGCCGGTGGTCGAATTCGACGGGCCGCTCAGGGACCGCTTGGCCGCTCGGCTCGGTGGGGTTCCCGTCCTGCCGACAGGGGCGGGGCACGATGCGGGCATTCTCGCCTCTGCCATCCCCACGGCCATGCTCTTTGTACGGAACCCGACCGGCGTCTCGCACTCGCCGGAGGAATACGCCGAGGAGGCCGACTGCCTCGCCGGTGTGGCGGCCTTGGTCGCCGTCCTGGAGGATCTGCTGTGAACGGCCGGTTCTGGGCGAGGTACGCGTGGACCGGCGCGTCGGGGGCTAGTGCGTTGGGGTCCGATGCGTCGGCGTCCGGCGCTGTGGGGTCCGGTGCGTTGGCGTCCAGTGCGGTGGGGTCCAGCGCCGTGGAGTCCGGAGTCCTCATCGACGTTTCGGCGGGCCGTATCGCCTCCCTGCAAGCGGGCAGCGCTCCTCCCGGCGACGCTGTCGTCCTGGACGGCCTGGTCATCCCCGGACTGGCCAACGCCCATTCGCACGCCTTCCACCGGGCGTTGCGCGGAGCCACGCAGCTCGGCGGCGGCACCTTCTGGACCTGGCGCGAGACCATGTACCGGGTCGCCGCGAGCCTCACCCCCGACGAGTACCTGGAGCTGGCACGGGCCGTCTACGCCGAGATGGCCCTCGCGGGGATCACCTGCGTCGGCGAGTTCCACTACCTTCACCACGCTCCCGGAGGCGTCGCCTACGACGACCCGAACGCGATGGGAGAGGCGCTCATCGAGGCGGCCGCCCAGGCCGGCATCCGGATCACATTGCTCGACACCTGCTACCTCTCGTCGGGGTTCGGCGCTCCACCGGACGAGACCCAGCTCAGATTCAGCGACGGTTCAGGGGAGGCGTGGGCCGAGCGGGTCTCCGGGTTGAAGGAGCGCGAGCACGCCCGCGTCGGCGCGGCCGTCCACTCGGTCCGAGCCGTTCCCGCCGACCAGCTCGGGGTGGTCGGCGCCTGGGCGGCGCAGCGGAACGCCGCGATCCACGCGCACGTGTCTGAGCAGCCCGCCGAGAACGAGGGCTGTCTGGCGGCGTACGGCGTCACGCCTACGCGCCTGCTCGCCGACCACGGCCTACTCGGGCCGCGTACCACCGCCGTGCACGCCACCCACCTGACCGCGCAGGACATCGCCCTGCTCGGTGACTCCGCCACCACTGTGTGCATGTGCCCCACGACCGAGCGCGATCTCGCCGACGGCATCGGACCCGCTCGCGAGGTGCAGGCCGCGGGATCGCCGCTGTCGCTCGGCAGCGACAGCCAGGCCGTCATCGACCTGTTCGAGGAGGCCCGGGCCATGGAGTTGAACGAGCGGTTGCGTACGCGTCGCCGCGGCCACTGGACGGCGGACGCGCTCCTGCGGGCCGCCACTGCCGACGGCCACGTGTCGCTGGGTTGGCCGGAGGCGGGCAGGCTGGAGGTGGGCGCGCTCGCCGACCTCGTCACCGTCTCCCTGGACTCGGTCCGGACCACGGGCCCGCTTCACGGTGCGGAGACCGCCGTCTTCGCGGCCACCTCCGCCGACGTCAGCGACGTCGTCACGGGCGGCCGGGTGATCGTACGGCGCGGCGTCCATCAGCTCGTACCCGACGTCGCGGGCGCGCTGCGGCAGGCTCTCGCGCGGGTGGCGGCATGACTCGCGCGGCTGCGGAAGGCTCGCACGCGATTGGCGGCACGATGGGAAGCCTCCTGATCACCGGGATCTCCACGCTGGTCACCAACGAGCCCCAGCTGGGCGAGGGTCCGCTCGGGCTCATCACGGACGCCGCCGTCGTCGTCTCCGTCTCGGGTGGGGAGATCGCCTGGGTGGGGCCGGCGTCGCGGGCTCCGGCGGCGGATCGGATGTACGACGCCGACGGCCGGGCCCTGCTCCCCGGTTTCGTCGACTCCCATGCCCACCTGGTCTTCGCGGGAGATCGTACGGCCGAGTTCGACGCGCGGATGCGCGGCCTGCCCTACACCGCAGGCGGGATCCGCACGACGGTGGCGGCCACCCGCGCGGCGAGCGACGAGGAGCTGTCGGCGGGGGTAGCCCGCCTGGTGGGCGAGGCACTGCGACAGGGCACTACGGTCATCGAGTGCAAATCAGGCTACGGCCTCACTGTCGAGGACGAGGCACGCCTGCTGCGCATCGCCGCGGAGCACACAGACGAGGTGACCTACCTTGGCGCGCACGTCGTACCGGCCGACCAAGACCCCGACGCGTACGTGGCGTTGGTGACCGGCGCAATGCTGGACGCCTGCGCTCCCCATGCCCGCTGGGTGGACGTCTTCTGCGAGCGAGGGGCGTTCGACGGCGACCAGGCGCGGGCCGTACTGGAGAGCGGCATCAAGCGAGGCCTCGTACCCAGGATCCACGCCAACCAGCTCACCCATGGACCAGGCGTCCAACTCGCCGTCGAGCTGAACGCCGCCTCCGCCGACCACTGCACCCACCTCACCGACGCGGACGTGGACGCTTTGGCTTCCGGTACGACGGTCGCGACCCTGCTGCCGGGGGCGGAGTTCTCCACCAGAGCCCCGTACCCGGACGCCCGTCGCCTCCTGGACGCGGGCGTGACGGTGGCACTGTCGACCGACTGCAACCCCGGCTCCAGCTTCACCACCAGCATGCCGTTTTGTATCGCCCTGGCAGTTCGGGAGATGGGCATGACTCCCGACGAGGCGGTGGGGGCGGCGACACTGGGTGGCGCGCGGGCGCTGCGGCGCGACGACGTGGGCCGGATAGTCGTGGGCGCACGCGCCGACCTGACGCTGCTGGACGCTCCCTCCCACGTCCACCTGGCCTATCGACCTGGGGTCCCGCTCATCTCGGCCGTCTGGCAGCGCGGCCGCCAAGTGGTGTCCTAACCGACTCCACGCAGGACTCGCACGGGCCGATCAGGTTGCGCTCCTGCTGTCGATCTTGTGCTCCTACCTCTCCTGATGCTCTACGTTTCTTTCTAAGATCATCAAAGCTGGCGAGCAGGGTCAGGGATGCACGCATCGGCCTTACAGCCGTAGGAGGCAGGTAGATGACCTACTGGGGGCACAAATGGCCGGCAGCTGCAACGCATCTGTTAGAACGCTGGGGACCGGTCGACACGCAGACCTGTCTCCCGGCGTTCCGCTTCACGCCGATCAGCGGCGTCGCGCCGACTCCTGAAGAGCAACCGTGGACGACCGCGCCGACGCCAGTGGAGGTTGCCAACTTCGGTCGGTTTCCAGAGACGTTCGCGGGGGCGGGGGAGGCAGGATTCCGCCATCCGGTCGCAGTTGAAGTGCTGAACCACGCGATAAATCCGGGTCGAGGCAAGGGGGGATGGACAGGTGCGCGCCCACTGGAGGAGATGGCCGCGGACGTGGAGCTACTGCTGACCGACTTGCTTGACGTTGGCCCTGGGACCTTGGACGAACCCGCCCAGGAACTCATAGCGGGGCTGGTCAGGAAACTGTTCGTGCACTCGCGTGACTACGACTTGGTGCGTGTCACGGTCGCCGCTCAGCCAGGCGGCGCTCCTCTCGACGATGAGCTGCACCTACTCGGACGTGACTTGTACGGAAACACTTTCCGTCTTTCCGTAGCCCCGGCGACGTCCCTGCCGCCCCTTGGCCCGCTTTGGCCGGAGCCCGCGCGCCTGATGAAGGGGGAGATCGACCCGCCTCGTTCCCTGAACGAACAGGACTACCGGCGTGCGGACCTTGCCATCCGCGCCTCCTGTATCGCGGAGGTGCTCGGTGAGCTTGTTTGGCTGACCAACAACGACCGGATGAAGATCACGGTGAAGGCCGAGCGGCATGGCCTGAATCTCGACTGCGCGGCCCCAGAAGATGCCGACGCCAGGTTCCGTTCGTGGTGGCCGAAGTCAGCGCGCTGCACCGAGTTGGCGGGCGAGGAGTGGTGGGACGAGGGCCACGTGACCAGCCCCCACCGACTGTACGAGGAGAGCCTGACCAGGTTCCTGACGGACTTCGAGCAGCACAATCTCGCGCTGGCAGCAAGCGGTGCGTGGGTAATGAGAGAGATCGACGATTACGACGCCGATGAACCGCAACCCCGCTTCCCCAACGACCGACTGGTGGCTCTACTCGGTCGTGACTTGTTCGACACCCTCACCAAGCAGGTCGCGAACAGCTCCGACAATGTCCGCCCACTTGCGTACGGAATCGGCCTGCCATTCGAAATCACGCCCGAAGATTACGGCTTCTACGGGTGCCTGCTGCTGGTCGGGCCGAAATCCATGGGCATCCTCACCATTGAGGCAATGGCCTGATCATGAACTCAATCTCGTCCATCGGTGCCGTCTGCTTCGAAAGCAGCATGCCGTAGGTCGTTCCAGTAATATTCACAGTTCTCAGGGGGCAGGCCCTCGAACGTGTGCAGAAGGTCAATTTCCAGGTCACACAATCGCTGCTCTTGCGAAAGCGCGTGGTAGGCCAGGGCTTTGTTCATGGCGCTCATCACGTCGGATGCCTCCACAACCCAGGTATAGGGCGTCTCTCCGTCGAATCGTTCCGTGCCGGCGATGGTCACCGTAAAGGTCTTCATCTCTTGTGGCTCCTAAGGTCCTTCGGTGTGTAGCACCATGCGGGCGAGAGTCCAGGTGGATCGGGACCCTCGCTTTGGCGAAGACGGGTCAGCGGTGCGGTGCACGCTTGATAGAGAGGCGGGACTCGACCTTCGAGCCCGCGAGCCGGATTACGTCCTGAGCACGAATTCCGGATTGGTCCCGGTCAAGGACGCGCACTTCGTTTCCGCAGACGCGGCGGACGAGCCCAGGGAGGTGTCCGCCGCGCTGCTCTCACCGGGCCGCGCCTTGGAGAATCTGATCGAAGGTACGTTTGGCGGCTGCGGTCAACGCCCACGCAGTTTCGCGGACGGTGCCCTTCTCTCGGTCCGTACGGCGGACGAAGCCCTGGCCGGCGGCGGCGCACAATTCGTACGTCATTCGGCGGCACTCGCAGGTGTGTGAGAGCACGCGGATACGCTGAGCCCGCTGGGTCGGTTCGTACCAGGTCAGCTTGGTATGGCCCGGCTGAGGCGACGCGACGTGCGGACCATGGAAGTCGGGAATCTCATCCCGCCATATCACCAAGTCCGCCCCTCGAAGATCTCGACGAGGTTCTTAAGCGCGATGTCGACGCGAGCCATGACGAGTTCGCGGATGTGATCGCCGCCTGGAGGCAGCCGGTAGCCGTGCTTCTCGAGTACGGCTTGGATCTCGGCTGTCAGGCAGGACCCGAATCGTAGGTCTGTGATTGAGTTACCCATGGGTCGGACCTCCGCTGTCCGATCAAGGGCCCGTCTTGGCGTTTGGGTCGCGAGGACGGGCCCGACTCCCTTGAAGGTCTTGCAGTGCCAGGCTAAAGCAAACGTCTGCAAACGTCTGCCCCTGATCGCAAACATGGGCGAGTGATGGGCCACGGATGCGGACATTTACGGTCTATATTCATGACGATCGACCATGAGGGGCCGACACCGCTCTATCGCCAGCTCGCAGACCTGCTGCGGACACAGATCGCGGACGGCACACTCCCGCCCAACCGGCCGATCCCGACCGAGCAGAGGTTGATGCACGAGCACGAAGTGGGCCGCGACACTGTCAGAAAGGCCATCGGCATCTTGCGCGAGGAGGGCTTCGTCATCGCGATCCAGGGCCGCGGAACCTTCGTGGCACCCCGTGAGAACTGACCCCCTCCTGTGGCCTATGGGCTCCCCAGCGCGGTTCGGAGGGTGCGGCAGCCATCCAGCGGTAACGGTCAGTTCTGCTCCTCCTCATCCTCCTCTGGCCCACCGGACCTATAACGCTGAATGAACTCGAGCACCTCGAAGGCTCTCTGCTGGAGGTCCAGCCACTCCTCAGGCGAGCCGAGAAGCGGCGGGAACGAGACCCTACCGCCTAGTTGTTCAAGGGTCTCCAGCGAACGCTTCGCGCCGGTCAGCCATTCGTCCAGACGCCTACGCTCTTCAACGATCAGTTGGCCCGTGGACATCTCGATCTGGGCAGAGACCGGAGCCGGATCTACGTCGCTCTCAGCGGCTTCATCGGTGCTGAGATTGATGGTGGAGAGGGTTTCCTGTGGAGGATCGGCCAATCTCGTCATCCTGCGAGCGCGTTCCTGGTCGGAAGCGAAGACGACATCCCAGGTCGTAAGGGGGACCTCGCGTCCATTCTCTCGAAGGATGCGGTCAGAGGCCGTGAGATCGACGGCAACATGAACAGAGGCGTCATCCCCAACGGCGGGGTTACGCAGCCCCATCTGGCGCGCGGTGCTCGCGTTGCGGGGGAGCAGATCGTGCCGGAAGCGTTGTGCCGCGTGTGCCAGTATCCACAGGCCCAGTTCGTTGTCCTTGCGCGCCAGTCCACCAATGACGGTCGATACGTCCGCGCGGAACGGGACCTTCCCAGGAGCAGGCATGGTAGCGACGGCGGACCCGACGTTCCGGGTGAGCAGCTTGTCGGCTATCAAGGCGACGCCCCCTGCCACTGCCAGTGTGCAGCGCGCATTCACGTCACCAGCAAGTGCCGGTTCGACTAGATCGAGGAAGTTGGCTGTTGGTACAGGCTCCCACCCGTCGGCCAGGACGTCCTCGCATAGCACTCCGCCGTTGCTCCAAGCGTTGCGAGCAGGTTTCGTCGCGGAGCTCTTGGCTGCCCTCCACGGTAGGTCGAGGACAGGGCCAAGCAGGCCGGCGTACCCCTTGGTGGACATGCGGCGCTCGTTCTTGATCTCCTTGGCCCTGGCCTTCAGCTGCTCGTGGAACTCGGGACGAGTTAAGGTGTGCAACAGACAGATTGCCCGCCATAGCGGTGTGCCCGGGATGCTCTCATCCCCGTAGACACGCGGTGTGGCAGCCTCATTTGTGCGCCCAATAGCGAGGGAATATACATCCCGCAGCTGCTCCTGGTCGTCCACGGCGTAATGACGGCTCTGCGCAAAGAGCTTTAGGGCACGGGTGACGACTTCGAGGTTTTGAGCCGATTCGTCCCACGGCTTGAACTCGACGTGAACTGAGGCCAGGATTGAACGCACGGCGTCGTCGAACACATCTTCGGGGGCGAGTGCTCCGCTCGATAGAGCTTCCACACCGACAGTGAGGTGGACGGGCATCAGATACGTCTGGGCGATCTGAATCTTCCTGAGTGAGAGACCTTCGCTTTCTGACTCTCGCTGGTGCTCCTGGCGGAGCTGCTCACGGTAGGCAGCCCTGCCGCGGGCCATTCGGTCCTGAAGTGACGTGCCCTCGTGTGAACTCGGCTCTGCGAAAAGGACCTTGACGGCGAGGTCGGCCGCGTCGCTCGGTGTTGCGGAGGGACCCGCGAGAACTTTCCAGGCGCTAGCGAGCCTGGTGATCCCGTCCCGTGTGGCGATCACGTTGAGAGAATCCGTGTGATCCTCGAACTCGATCACCACGGGATGCGCGATCAGGGCTCGGGTGACCCGGCGCGAGAGAATCGATTCCTCATAGGAGTTGAGGTGCAAGGTGACAGAGATCGTCTGCCACACGTGCTGCTGGAAATGCGCGAGATCACGGTATCGGTACCTGATAATCGCTTGCGGCTTGCCGTCTTTGACGACCCCGATGACCTGCGGGTCGGCAACGTCAAGAGCCTCCTGCCCCGTCCGCGGCTGGATCCCGGGGAAGAGCTCAGTCATCCAGACGCGCGAATGCACTGATCGGAGCGTCGCACCGTCGACGTGTTCCTCCAATAGGAGGCCTGGGCCTTGGGTCTGCTCCAGTTGGAGGGCGACGAGATCCGGGCGTACACAAGCACGCGCCACCGCTTCCCAGGAGTGCT
This sequence comes from Nonomuraea sp. NPDC050022, assembly GCF_044460705.1. Taxonomy (NCBI): domain Bacteria; kingdom Bacillati; phylum Actinomycetota; class Actinomycetes; order Streptosporangiales; family Streptosporangiaceae; genus Nonomuraea; species Nonomuraea sp. NPDC050022. The sequence goes on along the minus strand of NZ_JBITKE010000005.1, from coordinate 764,464 downwards.
CGGGGACTGAGACGAGCTCATGTCCGACAGACGCTCGCAGCATACGTGCCTCGTCCTCGAGGCTGGGCGCTGCAGGCAACTCTCCCAACAGGGAAGATACGACGAGCTTCTCGCGCCCCCATGCGATCTCGGCTGGCTTGCCGGCATCGGCCGTCACCATAACTTTCTCCACCTTTCGTCGTGGATATGAAAGACTGAGGCTGCGGTCCTGGATCGGATTTCGACCCAGGTCCTGCCCGGTTGGGTCCGGCCGTAAGGTCGGACCCAACCCTTCTCAGAGGGCCATAGGGCCTTGGCATTGTGGGAACGTCTGTTTGAACCAGTTCCACATGAACAACCGCTTTGGATTCGCCTCCAGGCTCTGGAAGGCAGCGTAGGCAACGAAGTCTGCGGCCTGTAGCAGGCCGCACTGCGCTCTTGGGAGGAAGGCGGGATCTCCGTTGATTCTCCGGTTCACCGCAGAAAGGCGGCGGTGCGCTTCTCGAAACGACGGGTCGGTCCCGTTTCCATCGATGATGATTTTCGCCATCTCGTCACTCTTAGCAAGATCGCGATTCACCTCCGTAACAAATTCCTGATAGAGCTCGGGCCTGCCCGTTTTGCCCAATAAAGCCTTTCGATAAGCGATGCGGGGGCAGATGCCTGGCATATCGGCAATAGCTTGGAGGCCGCGCCGCACGATGTTTCGCATATATTGTCGGTGTTTCTCCCGACTAAGGCCATGATCGCTGTAGAAGTGGACATGTGCCCCACGTACTCCGATGAGATCGACAGCGTGCAGTGGAACATGCGCAGCTATGAGCCCTTCGTGGGCGATCTCTTCTCGAAGACGGGCCCAGCGCGCGTGCGCCTCCAGAAGGAAACGGCGGTCGATGTCCAGGGCTGCATAGATCATTAAGTCCCGGCTGTTTCCCGAGTCGTCGACATAGAGCACTCGACCGTGTGTTTTGCGATCTTGTCGATTCATCTAACACCCCGCTTGGGACCCTGGCCGATTACTGACGCCGCAGATGGGGATCGGCCGAGGCGACCGGCGCTGGCTTTTGTTGATCACAAAAGCCCCGTCCGGGGCGGGCAGCCACATTTACCGCGAGGACGTTCACGGTATCAGCGCCGGTGATGTCGATGTGTTGATTTTAGACCCTGTACGGTGTACGGCAATTTTACCTGCGGGCGGACCTGGGAACCCGGAAGGCATAAAAGGTGACCGTATTCTGCATTAAGGCCTGTATATTAAGCCGGACTGTCAACTCTCTGGATCGGTTTTGGCCGGTAGAAGCGGATGTCGTTAATTCTTCGGAGTCGGTTTTTAGCTACCTTCTCTTCGGCTGTCCGAGGCCCTGTATCCTGGTCCAGCGTGAGATATGGGCCGCCTCTAATAATATTTAGAAGCTAGTTGCTTCGGCGTGAAGTCGGGTCTCGGGGATCGCGCGCGAGGCAAGCGCCTCTCATCCTCTGGGCTTCGTGAGCGTCCGATGCACATAGTTCCCCTGGCGGAACAGGCAGAGGAAGTCCGGAAGAGCGGCATTGATTCTCTTTCGCGACGAAGCGTTGCCGAACAATCGATTGTTTGGTTCTCTGGCAAGCTTAACGGAGAGTTCGAACTTGCATTCGTATCTGCCTTTACTGATTAGGCCACCCAGCCGCTATCTGCGCTTGGGCCGCGCGAAATGACAGGCTGAAGCCGAAGATCAACCGTGTCCACTACGAAAAGAGGGCTCAGCCACGCGCGTGCCGCCCCTCCGGAAGCGTTGACGGGACTGACAGTTCGCGTGATGCCGTCGGCGCGTGGCTGGCGATACCCCCTCGGTCCACCACCGGTAACTACTACCGTCAGTCCAGGCTTCAGCTGTGGCCTCGCAGATCCGTACCCTCTCAGCGTTGATTCTTTGGTACTCAGGGTGCTAACGCAACCGCCGGACCGCACGGACAGCTGGATCAAGGAGCCTTGGCCTTCGCGCTGAGGCGAGCGGCTGTTGGCTCGGTACCGTTTCACGCTCGGAGACCAACGCACCCGCGACGCCGACTACAACACCGCCCTGCGCCAAGTCGCCAACCGCCTCGTCGGCATCCTGCATGGCTGCCTCAAGACACGGCACCCTCTACAACGAAACAACCGCTTGGCCACATCACGCCGAATCGCTTACCGCTTTACATCAAAGCTCCTGGGATGTCTTTCGAGGACCTCGACGAGGCTCTTGAGCGCGATGTCAACGCGAGCCATAACGAGCCCGTGGATCCGATCGCCGCCAGAAGACGGCATCCACCAGTGTCTCGGCCAGCAGCTCGCCCGCGTGGAGATGCGCGTCGCCTTCCCCGCGCTGCTCACCCGATTCCCGACGCTACGGCTTGCCGTACCGGACGAAGAGGTGCCGTTGCGCACCGACCCCTCGCAGATCTACAGCGTACGCAGCCTGCCCGTCACCTGGGGCCGGGCATGAGCGCGATGTGGATCCACGCGGTCCCCGGCATCTCTGTGGCGGGACTGCGCAAATCGTACGTGGGCTGGGCAGGTCCAACACGGTTACGGCCTGGGTGGCGCTGTGTGTCGCGGTGGCGAGTCAGGTCATCTGGGCTGTGACGGCCGCGGTCAAGACCAGCTCCTCCAGGGGTGTCGTCGTCTCCGGCGCCGCCAACTTCGCCCTCGGCCTGGCCATCGTCGAGCTTAAGGCCGTGGTCGCCGCCCGTTGGCTCCGCCGAGCAGCTACTTGATGAGCAGATCGGATGCCAAATATGAGTGTCCGATTTGGAAGTAGATATGACAGATAAGAAGTTGACCTAGAATATAGCCATGTGCCACAGTAGATCACCGCTTAGGTGATCTATAGGAGGAAGCATGGTTTCGCCGTTATCCCCGGACTCGTCCGAATGGGCCCTCCGGCCCAACCAGCAGATCGAGCGCAAGAAGCTGCACGAAGACTTCGGCGGACGCACGCAGGGCGGCATCGGTCCGTCTAGCCGCACCCCGAACGTCTTCGTCTTCACCGACCCCATCGCTGGTGAGAAGCACGGCTACTTCGACGGCTGGATGCCCGACGGGCTGTTCCACTACAGCGGTGAAGGGCAGTACGGCGATCAGCGCATGGTCTCCGGCAACGCGAGCATCCTCAACCACAAACAAGAAGGACGCGCCCTGCGCGTCTTCCAAGGCGCCCGCGGCACTGTCACCTACCTCGGCAAGTTCGAGGTGGACGAGAAGGACCCCTGGTACGAGGCAGACGCGCCGGAGACCGGCGGCGGTCCGCTGCGCCGAGTCATCGTCTTCCGACTGCGTCCCATCGACGCCACCAGCCAACCGCCACAGACCAGCCTGGCCCGACTACTAGAAACCACCAAGGATCAGGTAGAAGAACTGCCCCTGGAACGGCAACTCACGGAGCGTACGTTCGTCAACCCGGCCCGGGAGGTCTACGAGGCCGAGCGCAAGGAGGCCAGCCTGGTGCAAGCGCTGGCCGACCACCTGCGCGGCCAAGGCCACGCCGTCAACCGGCACCAGATACTTCCCCACGGGGAAACGAGGCCACTGTTCACGGACCTGTTCGATCGAGATCTCGGTCTTCTCGTAGAGGCAAAGGGCAGCGTCACCAGGGAAAACGTCCGCATGGCGATCGGCCAGCTTACCGACTACGGCCGATTCCTCCCCGACGCCACACGAGCCATCCTGCTGCCCACCGAGCCACGTTCCGACCTGATCAAGCTAGCCCACAGCCAGAACATCGTGATCCTCTGGCCTGTAGGCAAGCGCGACTACGGCAGCAGTCGAGCGGACTTCGCCCTGGAGTAGGAACGCTGAGGCCAGGACGCTCGACGTACGTATTTGCCGGGGTGTGTCCGGTCAACTGGACACACCCCGCGGATGAGCGCCGACCGGCGGCGGAAGTTATTGTCGGCTCAGCCCGCGGTGGCCTTGGCGTAGTGGAACACCTCGGGTGGGAGCCGGTGGTTCAGGCGCCATACAAAACGGACAGGCCGTTCACCTTCGTGGCTCTCATATCGCATGGGACCGGCGTAGGTGTATGGCGGAGCGCCCAGCCCTTCGTCGCGCTTGGACTGCCGGATCAGGAGATGAACCGTAGATCCACCCGTCAGGTAGCGGCGGGCGGTGGCGGCTGAGGACCGTAGGGTGCTCTGCGACTCCCACTGGAACAGCTCCTCGCTGATTGCCCGATCATGGTAGAGCGTGGTGGGGGAGTAGTGGTTCTCGGACTTGTCGATGGTGACGAAGAACAGGTCCGCCTGGTGCTCCTCGACGTACTTGACCCCTTCCCGCATATGCGCGGGCCTGTCGATGCCGAAGGCGGCCAGTACCTCGTTCTTGCTGTAGTGGGCATGGACGTGCAACGGCACAACAGGGTCCAGAGGTGGGGCCACATGACGGATTCCCGAGCGGAGTACGTCCGCCAGTTCTTTGAGCTCCGCGGCGCGAGCACCCGTGAGCCGCGCGAGCCGGGCCTCTATACCGGAGCCGGGCTCGCTGCCGCCCCACAACATCGCATCCAGCATGGCCATGAGACGTAGCTCGCGCGGGGACTGTGGAGTTCGGCCGGCCAGCACCTCGCCCAAGAAGGCGAGACGCTCCACGTCGTCAATATGCAGCATTCTGCCGAAAGCCCGCCCGAGCCCTGGGTCAGGGGGCGCAGCTTCGAGACCAGCGGTATGCCGCAGGGAGGCCCAGCCCTGACGGCGCCGGTAGAGATCCTCCACATCCAGTCCGGTCTCCTGCAGGAACCCGGACATACTGACATCACCGAGCTCGCGAAGCTCGCGCGCCAGATCTCGCCAATTCAGGCTGAGCGCTTGCCGGACGTTCTCCAGGACCAACCGGCGCACATCACGGTCCAGGTCGATTACGCAGCCGGCGGGCAGCGTCGGAAATCCTTGCTCGATCTCCCGTGCGATTCCGGTACGGCTGGCGCCGGTGAGGGCTCGATACCGCCGGTCGAAGCGGAACTGCTTGTGCTGATGGCCGACGAAGTCGAGCACGGTCAGGCACGGCTTGTCGTCGGCCAGTCGCAGGCCACGTCCGAGCTGCTGTAGGAAGACAGTGGCGCTGTCGGTGGGACGCAGGAAGAGCACAGTGTCGATCTCCGGAACGTCCACGCCCTCGTTGAAGAGATCAACGGTGAACACCGCGTTGACTCGGCGGTCTCGCAGATCTCGTAGCGCCTGGGAACGTTCGCTCGACGAACTCTGCGCGGTGACAGCCACCGAGGGAAGCCCGGCTCGGGTGAAGCGGTCGGCCATGAAGCGGGCGTGCTCGATGCTTACGCAGAAGCCGATGGCCCGCATCCGCCCAACATCGCCGATCTTGCGGCGTAACGTCTCGAGCACCACGGCGACGCGGCGGTCGTTACCCGTGTAGACCCCCGACAGCTGGCCCATGTCATAACCCTGACCCCGGCGCCAGCCGACCTCGCGCAGGTCAGTACCGTCGTGGACGCCGAAATACTGAAACGGGGCCAAGAGCCCGCGTTCAAGCGCCTCCCACAAGCGCAGTTCGGCAGCGATCCGGCCGCCGAACCAGTGCTTGATGTCCTGGCCGTCGGCGCGTTCCGGTGTCGCTGTCAGTCCCAGGAGTACCTTCGGCCGCGCTGCAGACAGCAGGTGCCGGTACGTGGAGGCTTCGGCGTGGTGAAACTCGTCCACGATCACCATGTCGAATGCGTCCGGGTTCGGCAGCGGGTTGGCGTGCAGCGTCTGGATCGAGGCGAACACGTGCCGCCACTCCTCGGGACGGGCGCCGTCGACGTACAACTCGCCGAACGTCTCATCCCGCATCACCTGTCGGAAGGTGAGCAGGCTCTGCCGCAGGATTTCCGCACGGTGCGCGACGAACAGCAGCGACTCCGCCTGTCCAGCCGCACGCAGACGTCGGTAGTCCAAGGCGGCGACCACGGTCTTGCCGGTGCCCGTGGCCATGACGACCAGGTTCCGCCAGCGGTCGTGGATCTGCCGTTCAGCGGCGAGCTCGTCGAGGATCTCCTGCTGGTAGGAGTAGGGGCGGACGTCGACGTGCGCAAAGTCGAGCACGACCGTCCGGCCGCCGGCCCGCTCGGCGGACAGGGCGCGGTCGAGCCGCTCGGCGTCCTGTGCCGGATCGTAGGACTCGAACGACGGATCATCCCAGTAGTCGTCGAACGTGGCGGTGAAAGTGTCGATCAGGTGGGGTTGTTCGGCCTGGGCGAGCCGTACGTTCCACTCGAGCCCATGGCTGAGGGCGGTTTGCGACAGGTTGGAGGAGCCTATATAGGCAGTGGACAAGCCGCTAGCCCGACGGAACAGCCAGGCTTTCGCATGCAGCCTGGTCATCCGGGTGTCGTAGGAGACGCGGATCTCGGCGCCCATGGCGGCCAGTCGGTCCAGCGCAAGGCGGTCGGTGGCGCCGATATAGGTGGTGGTCACCACTCTCAGCTGGCCGCCGCGCGTGAGAAACTCTTCGATCGCCTCTGCCAATACCCGTACGCCGTTCCACTTCACGAACGCGCACAGCAGGTCCACGCGGTCGGCGGAGGCCAGTTCGCGCTTGAGCTCATGGCCGATCTCCGGCTGCCCCCTGCCGTTGACCAGCAACGCGCTACCTGTAAGAGGGATCACAGGATGTGCGGGAAACCGCACCTGGCCGGCCGCATCCCGGCTCTTGGCGATGCCAAGCAGTTCCTCGGCGGCCTCCACAAGTTCCTCGGGCGCGGCAGCCTCGGGCACCAGATCGCCGATGAGGTCGGCGATTCGGTTGACGATCTCCACCTGCCGGGCCAGCCGAACGGCGTCGTTCTCACCCCGTACGGAACGCAGCGCACGACGAGTGAGCGCGGCCAGATGCCGGGCCAGCGTCTCGTGGGAGTCGGCGACGTCCAATGACCGCCGGTCGATCAGCTCGCGATCAGGCATCGCTTTCAGCAGAGCATCAAGCTCGCGGGTGATCAGATGTTGGTAGATGCCCGGCTGAAGATCGGTCACGTCGGCGACTATAGGGTGTGTCCGGCTGCGGCGATATGCGAATGTCAACGACCGTCTGCCCTGACGCAACCGGAAGATCGCCCTACACTGGCCGACCGTGGACTGGATCGAGCGAGTCGCCGAGATCCGGCGCTGGACCAGAGCTGGCGAGCGGGCACCGCACAAGCCGCTCCTCCTCCTGTATGTCCTGGGTCACTTCCAGCGGAACGGGAACAGGCCCATCCCGTTCAGCGCCGCGGAGGCCGAGCTTAAGAAACTGCTCAAGGAGTACGGCCCACCCCGCGACACCAGTCCCGGCTACCCGTTCCACTACCTGACGAGCGACGGCCTCTGGTTGGTCGACACCCGTCACGGCCCAGGCAGCCCGGGCCCAGAACTGGGCCGGTTGCGTGACAGCCAGGCCAGCGGCCGCCTCCACCCCGACCTGGCCCGCGCGCTGTCGGAGGAACCCGGACTGCTCGCTCGGATGGCTCGCTACCTCCTCGACGCTAACTTTGCCCCGTCTCTGCAGGCGGACCTGTGCCTGCTGGCTGGCTTGGATCTGGAGACGCTGGAAACTGGTGGGGAGATCAGGACGCCGCCGGTCGTACGCCGTGGCTCGGGTTTTCGCGACCGGGTGCTTATGGCGTACGAGTACTGCTGCGCGTTCTGCACCTACGACGGCTGGTTGGACGGTGCGGTGGTCGGCCTGGACGCGGCGCACGTGCGCTGGTGGGCCTTCGACGGGCCTGACGAGCTGGCCAACGGGTTGTGCCTGTGCGCGATCCACCACAAGCTGTTCGACAAGGGCGTCCTCGGACTGACGGGAGAGCGGACTATCGCGGTCTCGGCCAAGTTCGTGGGCCGGTCGGAGGCGTCCCACAACATGGTGCTCTCCCTGGCTGGACGCCCGGTACGGGAGCCGCAGCGGGGACTGGACGCGGTCGAGCCGGACCACATCGGCTGGCATAGCCGCCAGGTCTTTCGCGCACCCGCCCGCGGCTGAAGTGATCGGCTAGTTGGTCCGTGTTGGGAAGGATCGTGCCCTCGCGCCAGGATGAGAAGCGGTTGGGTCGTGGACGGAGCCAGGTTCGACCTCATCTTCTCTGATCATTTGGCGTCGAGAACCTCTCGACCCGGAGGCCGCGCCTTTTCGTATACTCCTGTATTCGGTCTCAAATCCGGAACCGGATATCGTGGCCGCCAACGCCACTTTGCCGAGACCCTGCCCATCCGGGTTCTGACACAGGTCAGCCTTCTGTCTCCGATGACTCTCCTAAGGCGCGTCTGCGATTTTCCTCCCCCTCCTTCTTCACCTCTTCCCGCCACTCCTCATGCGACTCGACCGCATCTAGCGCGTACGAAAAATCGGGAATGCTCTGATATTCCTCACGAAGCTCCTCCGGCTCAGATGGAAGCAGCTCATACCGCAAATACGCGCCGCAGCACTCGCGCAGGTAATTGACGCCAGTTCCATGCTCCCACTCCAGGCCGTACTCATTGTCGGAGAACTCCAGCACCTTCGCGCGAAGCTCGGCGTTGTCGAGGCAGAATGCGTACATCTCCACCGAATCGCGCCAAGCTCGGACCCGCTCCACCCGTTCCCAGAAGTCTTCCTGCGACGACTCCGGCGCATGCAAATCGTCGGCGGCACGTTCGTCTCTGATGACCGTCAACAGCCGGATCAGTTCGAAGGCAGCCGCTCGCCCTTGCTCCTCGACGCGACGGCTCCGCTCGTTCCGCCACTGTCGATTTGTGGCAAATAGCGTGGTGGCCATGGAGATCACGCCACCAAACACGACGCCGACGATCGTCAATAAAGGTTGCTGCCACCACGCCATGGTGTCCTCGTCCGGGTCCGTCGTGTCCTATAGCCACGTCTGGATGGATCAATTGCGTGCGTAGAGAGAAGCGCCGATGCCAGACACCGCTCCCCGCCATGCCGAGCAGTACCCAAAGGCATAGCATCATCAACGCAGATCAGACAGCGAAACGCCTGTTCAACGCCGTCACCAGCCACACACCGACCCTGGAGCACCCTGCTCTCTGGTCAGCCTGGCGACGACGCCATCAAGCACGCGCCCGCTGGTTCCATCACCGCACCCGCTTGACCACCGCATATATCCAGCTCAACTAACGAATGGCGGCTGCTGTACTAGGATGGCAGCGGGAACGCGTGCGGACATGCCAGTAAGTAGTTACGTGGCCTTGGGAGTGCAGTGATGTATCTCGCCGAAGCGGTGGCGGGCGATGCGGAGCAGCTCGGTGAAATCCTTGACCGGGTCACGTCCCCTCGCCATCTCGGAAAGGTCAATGCCCATCCAGGGGCGCTTATCTCCACAGCGAAACAGCATAAACGCGACATAGGGCTTCGTTCTGGCGCTCTCGCCTGTGTACGCGATCAATCCTTTTCCGAGATCCAGCGGCAGTCCCGAAAGCTGCTTTCTGCCGAAATTCTCGCGGGCAAGATCAAGTGCCTCGCTCCCGCCGCGTACGGACCAGTTTAGGGAAAATCGGTTGTACGTGTTTCTTAGCGCGCATCCGCCATGAGTGGTGGGAACGCCGTCCTTGCTCTCCTCCAGCGGCATGGTAAGACCGCTGATCTTGCGTATTGCCTGTTGAGGAAATACGTCACACCAGTAGGGGCTCGAGTTGGTGATTGGGCTGGTATCGACAGTTGAGGATGGTGTCTCTGCTGGGGAGCCGGCTCGTTGAGTACAGCCGGAGATTAGCGCCAGAACAAGAAGCGTTCCAAGGACGACGTCCAGGCCGCGCGTGGACATGTCAGTAGTTCCGGTCGATGCCGAGGTTGGCATGGACATCCACGCCGGCACTGTTATCCATGTCCACTCGTATGTCTTGCGTCTTGCTTTCGATCTTAGTGTGCCAGCGCGCCCAATCAATGAATCCGTCGTAGGTGGCGGGGTCGGCGACGATCTCGTCGAGCGTTTTGAGAGCAGGAGGATGCCCTGCTGTGGCGAACGGCTTACCTTCAAGATCCTTGAGAGCGCTTGAGCTCCAGCCGCCATGGGCGATCTTCGTGCTGAGGATCATCTGGCGTACCATCCACAGGGTCATCTCGCGGTCGTCGTTCGCCTGCTGCAAGGCCGAATCCTTGGTTAGGCCTTCCTTCACCAGTCGTTCGGCCAGGACGGCCGATAGCTTGTCGAAAGCCATCGGCGTGAGCTTCTCGTGGGCTTTGTCCCCCCAGAACCCGAAGCGCGCGGCGAGCTTGCCCGCGGGGCCGGTCAGCTCGCTCAGCGTGTCATTGATCAGGCCTTTCATCTCCGCCCTGGCCTGTTCATCGGTTTTGGCTTGAGCCATCAGGACCAGCCTTCGAGGTTCCAGCAGGTGCCCCATAAAGCGGGCCTCAGGGATGAGTAACTCGCGCATGTTGGCTCCGTTATCCCGCCTGTAGGAGTCTTGGATCGCCTTGAACATGCGCTGGGATTCCGCTCCCACGAGGGCCTTCACCGACCCTTCGTTGCGGCCCACGAAGGTCAGCACCCGATCCATCTCGACCTGGTTGATGTTCTTCAGCGTGGGCTTCTGGTCGTCGAAGACACCGAAGATCTCGTCGATGTGCGCGGCCATGACTGTCCCCATCGGTCCGTCCAGGAAGGACAACCGGTCCAGCTTCTTCTGGTCGGCGATTGTCAGCTTCCCGTCGTCCCCTGCTGCGAAGACACCGTCGAGTTCCTTCTTGAGGATGACGAGTGCGTCATTGGTGAACTTGAGCGATTCCTTGTCCTTGCCGCTCAACGCCGTCTGCAGAAGTCCGGCGAACGGAGCGTAGTTCTTCGTGTGGTTGAAGCCGTCCAGCCGATCCGTGAGCAAGTACTCCATGATGCTCTTGTTCCAGCCCTGCGGCGTATGGAAGAGCAGGGCCTGCGCCGCCTCCGGCGTGTGTCTCGCCGCCTGGGACAGATCGTCGATGACGCTGGCCTTTATCGGCTTGCCCGGTTCCCCCATGTTGGGCCCGCCGGGCTGCATCGAATCGCTGAGCCCGAGCACGGTGGCCAAGTCCATGGCGTTGGCGTAAGGCGGCCCGGCGTCCGACAGCTCCTTTTGGTGGACGATCGCGTCCCGGCCCACCACTTCCATGAATCGCTTGGAGAACGGCGGCTTGCCGTCGCTCGCCCGCCAGATCAGTGCCTGCGCCTGATACCCGACGTAAGCCACCTCGTTGGCCTTGTGCTCCGCCCGCCCTTCCTTCACCAACTGGGAGAGGAACGCCTCGCCCAGGAAGGCCGGGTCTTTGGGGTCGGTGCCCTTGGCCAGCGCGGTGGCGAGCAGCTTCATGCCCTCCTTGACCTGTTGGGACACCTGGTCGCCCTTGGCGGTCCGCATCATGACGTTGGCGCGCATCTGAAGGGCCAGCGATGCCGGAAGCTCGGTGATGCCCTTGGCCCCCAGTTTGGACAGGAAGGCCTTGACGAATTCCGGGTCAGAGGCCTTGCCCGCGAACCCTCGCAGTTGCGCCAGCGCTGTGGTGTCCCCGCGGCCTGCGGCAACTGCGGCGTTCGCGGCCAGCGTTCCGTTCAGCAATCCCTCGGCGGCTGCCCGCGAATCGGGGACGGGGACCATGGTCCCGGCCGGCGTGTGCGTGCCGAAAGTGACCTTCAGTCGCTCCATATCCCTGATCAGTCGCTGCCGCCGCCGCAGGTCCTCGACCTCCGCTCCGACCTCCTTGGCCATGTCGCGGATGCGCAGCGCCGGTCCGGTGTCCAGCCCCGCGGCCGTGAGCTCGCCGTACAGTGCCGCGGCCAATCCCTCGAGTTGCTGGGCCGCCGTGCTGTGCCTGGAGACCAGACTGTCGAACTCGGGTTGCTTTACCCCGGTGAAGCTCACCTCGTACCTGCCAGTTTGTCGCTGGCGTCGGCGACAGCCCGGGCGAGCACCGCGCGCAACTCCCGCTCGCGGCCATGTACGGTCTGGCCGAAGCGACCGCCGGTCGGTCCGACCCATGCTCCGGCATCCATGAGCTCGCAGGAAGGATGAAGGGCCCACCAGTGGTCGTCGGACAGCTTCTGGATGCGTTGCGCCGCTGCTCGCATCGCCTCGCGATCAAGATCAGGCATGCCGATCTCCTCGTACGACTCCCAAGCCCCCTAGAAACGATAGCTCCCTCCGGGCCGATTGCCCTTGAATCCAACGAACTCAGAATTTTTCCAGACAATTCGAGCCAAATAGCTCTCTCGTGCGTACACGTTTGAAGTGACGCGCCGGCAAGCTCTTCGGCGGCCATTAGCAAATTGCGTACGCCCGGATCGTCGCCCGATGCGCCATCATGCGTAAAAGGGCCTTTGATCATTCTGAAGGGTACGGCCGAAAGCCCCTGCCCGTTGGGGATTGTCGCGCTGTGCGATCAAGTGCATCCTTAGCGTTGGTAGTCCACATTCCACCGCGAGCATCGGACGTCGGGCGAGAAGAGCGGACCCCGCCGACCATGATCGAGCAACGTCACCCAGGGACGTCCAACCCGATCGTCACCGCGGGCAGGAGCTCGTCGAGCTCCAGACGAAGGGACCAACTCCCGATGTCCACCTCACCAGTTGCCGGGCCATCCGCATCCACAACACGGGGTGGCTGGGGGCGGCGATTACTCTGGTTGCTGCCCACCCTGGCACTGATCGCGGTCAGTGCGGGAGCGGCGGCAGTCCTGGCCATACCGGACTGGGCTAGGTGGACGCTGGCCGGGATCGCTCTGGTGGTCACGTCCTGTCTGGGGATCGCCGTACTACTCGGTCCCGCGGCCCGCCGTCTGGCTGGCGACGCGAATCCGCTCACCCCCGATGAGCGGGCCCAGCTGAGCGCGACCGAGCGCGTCGAGGCGATCAACACTGCTCGCAACACCCTGATCCAGGCGGCAACAGGCCTGGTCATCATCGGTGGCGTTGTATTCACCGCACAGGGCCTGTGGTACACCGCCCAGACTCTTGACGTCACCCGGCAAGGGCAGATCACCGACCGCTACACCGCAGCTGTCGAACAATTGGGGTTAGACAAACTCGATATCCGCCTCGACGGCATCTACGCCCTGGAACGCGTGGCTATCGACTCTCCCCGCGACCATCAGACCATCTATGAGGTCTTGTCCGCGTTCGTCCGTGAGCACGACCCCCAGCCCCGGGCAGTTCGAACCAACCCCCCGTCCACCACCCCGCCCACGCGCGGATCTGGCCAACGCGAACCTGGCCGGTGCCAACCTCGCAGACGCGAACTTGGCCGGCGCGGACCTGACCGGCGCCGATCTTTGGGGCGCGGACCTCAGCGGCGCCGACCTATGGGGGGTGAACCTCGCCAGCGCCGACCTAACCCGCGCGAACCTGACCGGGGCCGACCTAACCCAGGTGAACCTGAAGGGCGCCCCCGGCATAGCGGACATCTCGTCAAGATCGCCCAGCCCTTCCCCTCTGCCTGATCCCTCCTAGCTCGGGCTCTGTGACTACCCGGGCAGGGCCCCACGATCGACGGCTTCCACGAAATGCTCGGGCATCAGAAAACGCTCAATCTGGCCGCCCCTGTCCCAGCATCTGATTGAACGTCCTGAATCCGGTCGCGAACTGGTGGATTGGTGTGCGACTGGAAGCGCGTTGGAGTCATGCTCCGGTGAGTCGCACAGGTTGTCGACGACGTCTCGGTCAGGTACTTACACGGCGGTCAGCAGGAGTCGTCGACGTCGATAACACCGACCTGTCCAGGCCGGCAAGAACCATTTGGGCACCTTCTCCGCAAAACTCCAGCGGCCAGCCGCTGCTGTAGTGCCAATTCCTTCGCTGCTGCGGGCGTAACGCATGCAGATGGTGCGGCGATAGTTACTTTCGGTTGAAGCTGCGAATGCAGCCGAGGAAAGTACGTCATAACGGCTGGTTGTCGACAGTTTCGTCATTGAGTTGACCCATCGAGGCGTGGCCATCGTGCTTCTCGGCTGATCGCGAAGTATCCGGGAGCGAGGGGGAGACGACGTGAAGGCCAACGAGACCACGCTTCGCAGGCTCATCCAGGGAGACCAGCAGTTGCTGGTCCCGCTGTACCAGCGCCAATACACGTGGGAACGCCCACAACTCGTCCAGCTGTGGGCCGACCTCAAGACCCAGGTCGACGTCCTGGCCGAGGGACGGCAGGACGCCCCCAGTCACTTCCTGGGATCTGTGGTGCTGGCCCCGGGGCCGGAGCTGGCGCCGAGCCGGTCTCAATGGATCGTGGTGGACGGCCAGCAACGACTGACCACGCTGATGCTGGCGCTTTGCGCGATTCGCGACCACCTGGTGGCCGAGGACCCGGGACACCGGGAGCGGATCGACGAGTTGCACCTGATCAACAAGTTCCAGCGTGGTGAGATGCGTTATCGGCTGCTGCCCACGCAAGGGGACCGGGCGGCGTTCAAGGCCTGTGTCGATGGGGTGCCGGAAGGTAAGACCGACAGCCTGGTAGGTAACGCGTATCAGTTCTTCAAGACCATGCTGGTGGAGTTCGACGACCCAGCCGATCCGCATGACATCGACCGGGTGGAGACGGTGCTCCTGGACCGGCTCAACCTGGTGCAGATCCTGGTGGAGAAGGACGACAACGCCTTTCGCATCTTCGAGTCGATCAACAACACGGGGATGCGACTCAGCCAGGTCGACCTGATCCGCAACTACGTGTTCATGTGCCTGCCCACGCTCGGACAGCATGTCTACGACGACTACTGGAAGCCGACCCAGGACCTACTCGATCCCAAGGCACTGGAACAGCTGATGTACCTGGTGTTGGTCCTCAAGGAGGGCGATGAGGCCCAGTACAACGCCGTCTACCGGGGTCACCAGCAACTCCTGCTGGAGCTGGCGGGCGACGAGGCGAAGGTCGAGCAGTACGTCAAGGATCTGCACCGCCGTGCCCGGCACCTGAAGCAGATCCTCAACCCGGATGGCGATTCGCTGGTCGCGGCGCGGTTGCGCTTCCTCAAGGAATGGCAGGCTTCCACTGCCTACCCGCTGGCGATGCGGCTGCTGGAGTTCCGCGAGGACGATCTCATCACCGACGAGGAGGCAGCCCAAGCACTGCTGTACGTCGAGAGCTTCCTGGTCCGCCGCCTGATCGCCGGGGTGACCACCAGCAACCTGAACCGCATCTTCCAGCGGCTGGCCGTACAACTGACCGCCGAGGAGGACGTGCCGCAGGCGGTGCGGGCCGCGTTGTCACCGGCCCGCCTGTACTGGCCGTCCGACGCGCAGCTGCGCGAGGAGATCCGCAGCCGCGCCTTCTACTGGCAGGGCCGTACGGCACAGCAGAAGCTGGTCCTGCGCCGCATCGAGGAGTCGCTGGGGAGCAAGGAACGGGTGGACCTGGCCGACAAGCGGATCACCATCGAGCACGTCCTGCCGCAGTCGATGACCGCCGACTGGCTGCACGAGCTGTCCGGTGAAGGCGATGCCGCCGATCTACTGCACCGGCAGCTGGTACACACCCTGGGCAACCTCACCCTGAGCGGCTACAACTCCGAGCTGAGCAACAATTCGTTCGCCACCAAGCGTACGCAGCTCGGACAGAGCGGGCTGGTGATGAACCAGGAGATCGCCACCTGCGAGCGCTGGGGCAAAGCCGAAATCCTGGCCCGCGCTGATCGGCTGGCTGAGCGGGCGATCGTCCTCTGGCCCGGCCCCGAGGAGACCGACCGGGGCAGCGCCGCCTCCCGCGACTGGACCCTGTTGCACAACGCGCTGGCAGCCCTGCCCCCCGCCACCTGGACGTCCTACTCGGATCTGGCCGAGCTGATCGGCTCACACGCGGTTCCCGTGGGCGTGCACCTGGCTACGGTCCAGGTCCTCAACGCCCACCGGGTGCTCACCAAATCCGGGCAGGTGTCTGAGGGCTTCCGCTGGAGCGACCCGGACGACGAACGCGATATCCGTGACGTTCTGCGCGCCGAGGGCATCACGCTCGACGAGTCCGGCCGCGCGGTCGCAGATCAGCATGTCAGCGTGCGCGAGCTCGCCGAATTGCTCGGCCTGCCCGCCGCCGAGGACCTGGCCGAGTCCGAACTGGCGGGGGAGCATGACACGGACCTGGAGGTCGTCGGTGAACATGAGCAGCGCTTCGTGCGCCAGCTCAACGAGCAGAGCGGCCCGCAGGCTGCCGGCGCGGTCCAGCGGGTGTTGGAGCACTGGCGAGCACGCGGCGGCGAGGTGCAGTACGGCACTGCCGCCGGTGCCTCCTGCGCGCCGATCGTCAAGATCGATGGAAAGCCGGCCAACGTCATTCGTTTCTACGCCAAGACCGTCGAGATCCCCTTCGGGACACTCAAGAAGCGGCCGCCCTTCGACGACCCGGCCTTGCGTGAGGAGCTTCGGCAGCGGCTCAATGACGCGCCGGGTGTGGACATCCCTGTGGCCAAGCTGGAGCTCTACCCCTCGATCAAGAACACGCAGCTGGCCAACATGGCGGTCTTCGACGTCATCGTCGCTGTTCTCGACTGGTTCACCGCGCGGGTAGCTGACTGAGTCGTCTTCGGCCCCGCTCTGGATCGTAGGAGCGGCCGCGATTGCAGGCTCGTTCCCGTCGTGCTGGGCGTCGCGAGAGTAACCCAAGTCCAAGGTCGAGTAGTACCGTGGCGACTGTCCGGCGCCCATAGGCAGTCATGCATAGTTCGTGCGCTGGTTCTTGTCGGCGCGCCCAAGGCGGATAACTGCAGTCGATCTGATCTTGGCTAAACGTCACAGTGGGCGCGCCGGTCCGCCGAAGGATGCGTCAGAATCTCAGACGCGGGTTTGGGCGCTGTAGCCGTGGTACGCGGTGCTGCTCCCGGTGTACGCCCACACGTGAGCCCTGATCAGAGTCCCGCCGGGAATGCTATGCCGGCAGGTCGTGAAGTCCCCATCGGCCGCCGTGCACTGGAAGACCTGGACCCACTCACCCCGGTAGAACTTCTCGATACTGCCCCTGATCCGCCAGCCACCGCGGTCGGTGAAGTCCACGACCTTCAGGTACGGCCCTCCGCTATTGCCGTAGTGAGCCTCGCCGTAGGTGCTTCCGCCGCCTTTGGTGACCGCGACGACGTCGGCCATGATCTTCGACAATTCCTGTGGGGCTGCTGCCTGAGCGGGAGGAACGGCCAAGCCGAGAGCAAGGACTGGTGTTGCGAGAGCGAGAATCAGTTTGTACTTCACGATCTCTCCTTAGGTTGTGCGTTTGTGCGCCGCAGCCTTCCCGGCCGCCACAAAGTTGATCATGGGGGAGGATCGCCCTGTATGTCCAGACTCTGGGGAACCAGCCGCCCCGGTGACGATGCCCGCCGTCTCCCGCACGCGCAGTCTCGAGCGGCCGTCGGGGTCCGTCGGTTTTCGAGGTCGCCCGTACGGATTTTCACGCTCGGCTGCACTCCTAGCCGAGCGCGACGAGACGTGCGCCAGGGAACGAGCTATGCACCGTCGTTGCCATCGCGCAGGGAATGGATCATGCTCCGCAGGATCCGGAACGCGCCTGACTGCTCGGTCTCGGTCATGCCGGCCAGCATTCTGACCTCGACGGACCGGACCGCTACGGTCGCCTTCTCGAGGCTCCGCCGGCCGCGAGGAGTGAGTCGCGCGGGAAGAACCTTCCCGACGGGTGCCTCCGCGGGCCTGGTCACGTAGCCGTCTCGTTCCAGGGCCTGGAGCAGCACGTTCATCGTCTGCCGGGTCACGAACGCGCCCCGCGCGAGCTCGGAGTTCGACAAGCCCGGTCGTTGAGCCAGCAGCTCAAGGCAGGAGTAGTGCGTCACGCTCATCCCGAGCGGCCGCAGCACCTCCTCCATGGCCGCACGGAGGGCGCTCGACGCCTCTTTCAACAGGTAGCCCAGTGACGTCTCCAGGTCGACGCCGACACCGTTTTGACTCATGTCAGTATTCTGACATAGATTCGCCTGTGTCAGAAAGCTGACACGAAGAGAGGGAGCATCATCATGCCCGCCACCGGCCCCGACTTCATCTCGCTCCAAGCGCGCGACCTCGACGCTTCGCAGGCGTTCTACGAGCAGTACCTCGGCCTCGTCCGCTCGCAGACCGGACCTCCGCACGCCGTCGTCTTCGAGACGAAGCCGATCGCGTTCGCACTGCGCGACATCGTTCCCGGCACCGATCTCGCATCCGTTGCTCAGCCCGGCATCGGTGCCGCGATCTGGCTTCACGCCACCGACGTCCAAGCCATTCACGATGCTCTGGTCGCCGACGGTCACACCATCGTCTCCGCACCGATCGACGGCCCCTTCGGCCGGACATTCACCTTCGCCGACCCCGACGGCTACCAGATCACTCTCCACGATCGCGCCTGACAGGCCAGACGCCACCGGACGATCACCGGCCCCCGGAGACCGAGGTTGCGCCCGAGGCTCGAGAATCCAGGCTCAGGGCCAGGTCTTGGCCTCGGACTCGAACACCGCGCGGTCGCTCTCCACGGGCAGCACGCACATGAGATGACCGCCGGGGACGCGCAGGGTGCGGCACTCCTGCCACTGCGCCACCTCACTCGCGCCCAGGGCGAGCAGGCGCGGGGTCTCCGCCTCGACGTCGTCGGTCTCGATGTCCACGTGGAAGCAGGGCGCGTCGTCGACCGACGGCACGGCCACCAGCGGGCCGGGCTCGGGCAAGGCGCCAGCCGGCGGGCGCGTCCGTCGGCCTGTGGCCTGCAGCTCTCGTTTGGGCGTGGCGCCGGCCTGTCTCCTGCCGCCCACTTGAGGCATCGCCAGCGAAGCCGAGGCACCTGTTGGTGTTTGTCAACGAGACCGAGGCAGCTGTCGACCTTGACCGCTATGGTTGGCCGGACTTGATCGCCAGATCGCTTCGAGGTCCGGGTCTCAGCGGTCGGCGGTGTTGTCACCGACCCTGGAGCAAGCCGTTGATCGAAGTTCTGACACCGATTCGCAAGATAAGGATCAAGCAGGCGTACATCCCCGAGGCGCGAGCGGTCCTCCCTGACGGGGACACCTGTGTGGCTATGAAGGTGGATCCGAGAGCCATGCCCGTGGGTCTGGGGCATGGCTCTCGTGACGCTGTGTGAGGGGTGGGCTGGAATATGCCAGAAACCTGCCGCGAGGGTCAGTCTCCAGCCCCGTGGCCAGGGCAGGTGATCCGATAACGCTGCCGCGAGAACGGGGTTTGTGACGGACCTTGTGAGCCATCGCCGCATTTCAGAGGCACACCCGCAGTGTTCTGCCAGCGGTGAACTCTGCCAGCGGTGAACACCGGCCCGACCGGGATCGACGATCACTACAGTCCAGTCTCATGACGACAGTGACAACCCGCACGGTCGAGTACCCGGCCGACGGCCTGACGATGATCGGGCACCTTGCGCTTCCCTCCGGCACCGGGCGCCGCCCCGCGGTGTTGCTCGGACCAGAGGGCCCAGGGCTCAGCGACGTCGAGTGCCGCCGAGCCGATGCGCTCGCCGAGCTGGGATACGTGGCGCTGGCCTTCGACCTCCACGGCGGGCGCTTGCTCACCGACCCCGAGGAGATGCTGGCCCGTTGCATGCCGCTGCTCGCCGACCCCGACCGGATGCGGGGCATCGGCCACGCGGCGCTCGACGTGCTGCGCGCCGAACCGCGGACCGACCCCGACCGGATCGCCGCCGTCGGCTACGGCACCGGGGGCGCCATCGGGCTGGAGCTCGGGCGCGACGGCGTCGACCTCCGCGCGATCGGGACAGTCAACGCACTGACCACGGGCCGACCGGGCGAGGCGGCGCGCATTCGCTGCCCGGTGTGGGCCGGGGTCGGGTCGGAAGACCCGATCATGCCGCCCGCGCAACGGGACGCGTTCACCGCCGAGATGCAGGCCGCGGGCGTCGACTGGCGCCTCGTGGTCTACGGCGGCGCCTTGCACGCCTTCCACCACCCGCCGGTCGACCACACCGTGGTCCCCGGCGTCGGCTACCACCCACGGCACGCGCAGCGAGCCTGGCGCGACGTCGTCGACCTGCTCGCCGAGTGCCTGCCCGTGACGGAGTGATCTGGTCAGTCCAAGGCCTTGCACCATGACCTTCACCCCGGACGGTCGACTGGTGTACTCCTTCCCCGGCGCCTTCGGGGCCGTGGAGGTGTGGCCGGCGCTCTCAGAGCTCACCGAATGAGACAGCTGTGCTCACTAACGGGTCACGAGATCGCGGTTCTACCAGTCGTCGGGGTTGGCTCGCACCTGGCTCATGTCGCCTGCCCGGAGTGCTTTGGCCGGGGCGACGAACCGCACAATGCCCCCGTCGCCCCACTCCCACATGTCGGTGCCGGCCAGAGTGAGCAGGTGAGCATAGGGCTCCTCCTGCGACAACTCCTGCAACAGGTCAACGCCGTAGCTGCGGATCGGCGGCCAACCGAACGCCTGATTGCTCATGCCACCCCACTGGATGCCTTGCTCGTCCACGCAGTACCGCGGCCAGGCATCCTCGCCGAACTTGTCGACCACCAGCCAGCCGGGATCCACGCGGTAAAGCGATGACCGCTCGATCTCATCTCCGTAATCGAGGGTGCTGAGCACCGGATCGCAGTCGTAGGACGACATCGAGGGCAAAGTGACGGCAGGTTTGGCGTGCATCCCAACCCGGTCGAACCTCGGGGCCGGATCCGGTGCCGGGACCTCGACCGCGCGTTGCGGGTCGGCAGGCACGACCCGGCATACCCGCGGATCGTCATAGCTGAAGCTGCCGGCATCTTTCGGAACCTCCCTGGATCCGGTCCATGGATCCAAGAAGAAGAAATTGAGCAGCGCGGACCCGGTCGACGGGATCTGATCACCGAGCCATGGGCCGAGCGCGCCGACATCGAGCACGGCGTACAGGCTGAGCGGCACACCCGCGTACACAGGCCACTGTGTGCCCGGCTCCAGCAGCGCCGGGCCGCCCCACCGGCACAGCCCGGTCGCCGCGGCATCCTCATCCGCGGGCTTCAGATCGAACCCGGGCCGCGCCAACGCCGCCAGCTGGCCCCCCACGTGTTCACCCAGATGTTCAACGCACAGCTCACGCACGCTGGACAGCATCTCTTCGTACCTCACCCGACCATGAAAGCAGCACAATGCACCTGAAGATCACCAGTTCCGAGCACCCAGCGCAGTGGCACGGGTCTTCTCCGGGTTCGTTCCCGGTGAGTTCGAGCTCCGGGGCCGCGTCGACGAAACGATCCGCGAACGCGATCTCCGCTGGGTGCGGTTTGTTCTCAGTAACTGGAGCGATCAAGCCGTGAGGACATATCCGTCCTGGTAGTCGGTCTGATGGACACGCTCGTGTTGCCGGGCGACGTGGTAACTCCAGTACTCCTCTAGATGACCATGGGCGACCAGCGCACGGAGCCTCAACACCGCGGCCGCTCGCGGGTCGGCAGGCGACCGCCTCGCCGTACGCGCGAGGCGTGGCCCCTGACTGGCCCTCGTCATGGATTTGTAAGCACAATTCGCGACAAATGACCGAACTGCTCCCGTATGTACTCCCGTATCCCCCGGAGACCGGACTTCCACCCGGGTCATGAGACTTAAAGGAGCAACACATGCGAAATCCGCTCGGGGGAAGACGGCTCAGACCGTGGCGAGTGGCCCTTGCCATAGGGGGAAGCATCGCACTTGTCCTGGCCGGCTCCCCATTGTCCGCGCAGGCGGGCACGACGGCGGCGCAGACCATCGTCTGTCCCAGCGTCGCGGACAAGCTTCCTGAGGTACCCGCCAGGGCCAGGGCCGAAGTCGACCGGAACCTCGCCCTCCTGCAGACCCAGATCCAGGAAGCCAACAATCGCCTCGCCCGCTCAGCCGGAGAAGGAGGCCCCAACTTCATCCAAAACGCCATCCTCGGCCCACTCGCCGACAAACGAGTCGCGACCCTCGACCGCATCGCCATCGCCATCGGCCGCGTCGCCCAACGACCCACCGGCCTCAACGCCTTCGCCACCTGCACACTCACCAACAGCGGCGACAACAGCGGCGACAACAACGGCGACGGAGACGGCCAAGGCGATGGGGACAACCCCGCGGAGGGTTTCGGCCCGTTCCCCGAGGACTTCATCGACATCCGTCAGGTTCAGCCGGGCCAGTCCAACATCGGCACCTTCGGGCGCTTCGGCAACAACGGCTCTCGCGGCACTTTCGTCTCCCAGTGCGGCAGGAACGAAAACCGCCACAACAACACGGCCAACTTCATCGTCGCTCCCGGCGTGGAGGACGGGGCGCACCACCTGCACGACTACGTGGGCAACCTGTCGACGGACGGATTCTCCACCGACGAGAGCCTGGCCGCGGCGGGCACGACGTGCCAGCGAGGCGACCTGTCCACGTACTTCTGGCCCGTGCTCAGGGACCGTACGTCCAACGAGAACGCCAACGACCCGGAAGGGAACGTCGGCCAGGTGCTGACGGCGCGTTCAGTGCGGCTCCAGTTCGGCGGCAACGCGACCTCGAAGGTCGTGGCGATGCCGAGGTTCCTCAGGCTGATCATGGGTGACGCCAAGGCCGCGACGAACGGCGGTGCCAACGCGCGCGCCGCGTGGACCTGCACGGGATTCCAGAACCGCATTACGCCCAACAAGTACCCGCTGTGCCCGCGCGGCAGTCTGGTCGTTCGCATCCTGGACTTCCCCAGTTGCTGGGATGGGCAGAACACCGACAGCGCCAACCACCGCACCCATGTGGTCTTCCCCGGCCAGAACGGCGGCTGCCCCCAGGGCACCCAGGCGATTCCGCAGTTGCGCATGACCCTGACGTACGCCGTGCCGCAGGGTCAGTCGTTCGCCGTGGACGCCTTCCCCGAGCAGAAGCACAACCCGGTCACCGACCACGCCGACTTCGCCAACGTCATGCCGGACAACCTGATGCGCTTCGTCGTCGACTGCATCAACAGGGGGCGCCGTTGCTGATCTGAACGACGCACCCGGCCGGACCGCCCCCGAGAAGGGGGTGGTCCGGCCTTCGGGTCTATCGGGTTTGCCCGCAGTGCTCCGGCCTTCAGTCTTCAAGCCGGGGAGGAGCTCAAGGAACGGTCACGCCGGGCACCCGCTGCGCCCGCCGGACGAACTGCTTGGCGTCGATGATTCCCTTGATCGACCTCAGAATGATCACTGCTCCAAACGCCACGAACAGCAGCGGAAAGTACGGGAACAGATCTTCCAACGTGGATCTCCTTGGATCGCCTGCATCGTAGAACGTCCGAGAGCACCGTAGGTTCCCGCGTAGTGGTGGCTCTAGGTGGTGCGGTCACACGCACCGACAAGGTCGGCACCCAACACGGTCGGGTGTTGGCTGCCTTGCGCAGGATTCCGTGCCGCCGAACCGGCCAGAGGTGGTCGCGAGCCTAACCTGGGCAAAGGGGCAGCGCTGACCTGCGGCACGACACCTGGGCCCGGACGGCTTCGAGGAAGTGGCGGAGCTCAGCCTCGGCGCCTGCTGTGTCCACCCTCTTCGCGGACGACAGGGCGAAATGGTGTCATCTCATCCACGGATCGGCACGTCGAACGCCTCGGCGGAGAACTCCAGTCCTTCCGGCACGCTTTTGACCCTGGTCAGCTTCACGTCGAAGGGCAGGTCCCCCTTGAACGGGATCGGGTAGGAGATCAGCTGTGCGATCTGGTCAGGCACGGGCACGCCCTGGATCTTGTCGGCTTGGAGCTTGATCCGCCCGTCGGCGACCTCGACGCGCATCTCGGCGTTGAACTTCACCTTGTCCGCCCCGATCGTTACCTCCCCCGAGGCCGTGAGCCGTCGCCCGTTGCCGCCGATCTTCACGCCGCTCGGCGCGTATTCGTCGATCGTCGTCCTGGTGAGGGTGCCGCTGATGCTCACGCGACCTGCCTGGACACGGGCTTGATTCCGCAGGACATCGGCCAGGGGCGCCGTCACGTCGTACGCGGCGCCCCTCAGGTTCCTGACCGGCACGCCGCCGTAGCTGAAAGTGCCGAGATTGAACCGCACTTCTGGATAGCGCCCCGACACGGCCTGCGTGAGAAACGGGATGCCCTCGATTGACACAGCCGGCGTGCCGGAAAGGCCGGGAGTGGCGGCGATTCTGTTTGCCAGGTCGCGCTCGACGTTCGCTACGGCGACTCGGTCGATGATGAGGAGGACGACGAGCGCGATCAGGAAAACGATCACTTTGCGCATGGGGGACTCCGCATGCGTCGGCGGCCGCGGAAGGTCTTGGCTGCCGTTCCGGCATCACTCATCCGTCGATGACCCGCTTAACGCCGGCGTCCTTGAACGGAAGGCGGCGACCAGAAACCCGGCCGACCCCAGCCCCAACAGCGCGACCCCCCACAACCCAACCATCATGAGCTGGGGGAACATCGCCAGCATGACCGGCGAGAGCACCACCACGCTCCTGCGCCCTACTGGAGACTGTGCGGCCACTCCGCAGACCACCGCACACAGCCCGAGCAGGAGCAGTTCGGGCGGCACTCCGACCTCCCGCAGGGCAGCCTCCAGCTGCCACGTCACGACGACTACCGCCAGAGCCGCCCCGGACCACGTTAGGATCCGCCCGCGCCCCACCAGTGACAGCCCTTGACGCGGCTGCGCCACCCCCGTCAGCGCCGCCGCCACAAGCGCGAAAGAGCCAACGATGCCGCTGAGTGTCACGCTTATATCGAAGGAGACGCCTCTGGCCGACAACATCGCCGCGGCGGTCATGCCCGCGCTGAACAGGAGTGCCCAGATCCACGCGACCGCCGCAGCAGGCCAGCGGCGATTGGTCCAGGCCAGGAAGACGGTCAGGATGCCCATCAGAAGCAGCTCACCGCTGATGCGCAACTGCATCTGGTAGATGAGTAACACTATGGGACCGACCACCGCGACGACACGCATCGCATCCCGCCACCGCGCCATGGACTCCGGCCCGAACGCCCAGCGCGCGCGGATCGCGGCGGCTCCCTTGACGAGGTCGAGGGTGTCACGCGGCTCCGGACGGCTCTGCCCTGGCCGCGCCGACTCCATCAGCACACTGAGCATCTCCTCCTCGTGCCGCTCGCGGTGCTCGCGCGGGTACCAGCGGAGAAGGCTGCGGTAACGCCGTTCGAGGTCGCTCACGCGACACCTCCGGCGGGGCGCGTGTGCAGCCGGGCGGCGGCGGTCCTGGCGTTGCGCCGCAGCCGTTCGACCTCGGCGGCCAGACGGGCGCTGCCCTCGTCGGTGAGCCGGTAGTAGCGCCGCAACCGCCCGCCGACGATCTCCTCCCGGTCCTCCGCGATCAGGCCTTCGGACTGGAGCCGGTCCAGGGCGGCGTACAGAGTGCCGGCCCGCAACCGGACCTCACTCTCGGAGATGCGCTCCACATCGGTGATGATGCCGTAGCCGTGCTGGGGCTCGGTGGCCAGCGCGGTGAGTATGAGGAACGAAGGCTCCTGTAAAGGGCGTAACTTGGACACAGGATCTTTATATACCGATAGTCGGTATATTGGAAGGATCTAGAAGTCGATTCCGATGTCCTCAGCGACGTACCGGACCTCAAGAAGGCGGAACCCGACCACTCACCATGAACACCGACACGAGCCCCCCGAACACCGACAGTTTTAAGTGCAACCGACAGTTGCCCGCATCGCCTCGCGATCAACATCAGGTATTACGGTCGTCAGCAGGAGTCGTCGACGTCGATGACGCCCACCTCTTCGGGACCCACCAGAACCAGTTGGGCGCCTTCACCGCGAAACTCCAGCGGCCAGCCGCTGCTGTACGCGAGCAGCGGCTTCTTGCTGTCACCGGCGATCCGTTTGGTGAGCGTGTCGATGAGGTCGTGAAGGATTGGGATGACGAGCTGGTCTACGGGTGGCTCAGGGCCGTCCAAGTCGTCGTCCGCGCTCAAGCACACAGCCAGGGCCATGTTGGCGGCGGCTTGTTCGGTCTCGGCAAGTACGGTGACCAGGGCTTCGTCGTCTAGGAACCGGAAGTCATCAGCATCCTTTTTCCACGTGCGGAAGATGGCATCGGCATCGGTGTCCAGGACGAGGCCGTGCGGTTCGACGGCTACCTCGAAGCCGACCTCGTTGTTGTTGTTCATCCAGAGGAACTGGCTGAGCAGCGTCGTGTCCCAGGTGATCCGCGCGTCAAGTCCGGCGGGCTCGCCGGCTGATGGCACTGCGGTGCTCGGAGCCACGGACAGTCGGCACGCTTTTCCATCGTGATCGCGTACGAGGAGGTGCAGTTCGTCGTCAAGCCGAGCGCCGCCCGGCTCGGCGGCGACATGGATCCGCAGCAGGTGTTCGCAGGCCCACTGGGTCAGTACACCGGCAAGGAAGCCCACCAGCGGTCGTACGCGGTGGTCGAGCGGTCCGGAACCCGCGTCTAAGGTCTCGGTCAGGGTCTCGATGACGAAGGCGGCCGCCTCGTCGGGTCGGCCCGCTGAAGCCCGCTGGCCGCAGTGATAGTCCAGGCCTTCCTCGAACTCCAGCAGCTCGGCCTCGACGGGGAAACGGTCCCCGTGTGCGCCGAACGTCTCCGGGAATCGGCCGTACTCGCTCACCTTTGTCAGTGGCGGCGGCGATTCCCAGTCCTCGTTGAACACGCGGGGCGCACTGCCGCCGATGACCTGCACGCGCCATGCGGGGAGGCCGGTTCGCGAGTCGGACGGCAGCCACTGCTCGAGTAGACGCGCGGTCGTTGTGAGCAGGTGTTCCTCGATGGCCATGTTCGGTACTTTCTGGTCGGTCCATAGCATTTCGCAGGAGGGCGATCAGCCTAGCGATCAAGCAGCGGGTCGGAGTGGTGGGCGCGTAGAGCTCAGGTCTGGAGTGTGCTGTCCCGGGGTGGTCGGCTTGGCGAAGAGCCCTCTCCGGCCGGGCGATGGGCGGACGCAGAAGCCTGGGGCTGGCGAAAGGCGCGGCTTTGGCGGGCGGGGCAGGATGTGTACTTCAGCGGTCGTGGCGCGCTTGTGGTGCCGACGTTCGGCGGGGCGGACGACCCCTACTTCGGGTTGCCGTTGTGGTTGCGGCGGGCTTGTTGTGGGCGTACAACGTGCCGCATTTGGAGTTGCTGGAGGGGTACGTGGCCGCGTTTCAGCGTGAGCGGCCCAGGCCGGCGGGGTCGCAGACGTTGCTGGAGCGGTTGCCCGCGTGGATGAAGGCGGCCGGCAACCGGGCCGAGGTGCTCGCCGCGATCCGAGCGCTGCGTGACGGAGCGTAAGGGGGTTCGTCCAAGCCGGGGGAGCAAGGATCGGCCCTGCCGCTGGCTATGGCAGGCGGTATCTGCTCAACCCACAGGCTGGTTCCAGGGTGTTGACCAACGACACTGGTTTGCGGCTGCGCGCCCTTCATATGAAGCAGAAAAGTCAGGGGCGGCCGAGGCCGGCGTCGCGGGCGCGGATGATGGCTTCGGCGCGGTCGGCCACCTGGAGCTTGGTGAAGATGCTGGAGATGTGGTTGGCGACCGTTTTCGGAGCGATGACCAGGTGGCGGGCGATCTGGCCATTGGGACGGCCGGCGGCGATGAGATCGAGGATCTCCCGCTCGCGGCCGGTGAGCTCGGGAAAGGGGTCCTGGACGGCCGGCGGGGCGGCGAAGAAGCCCAGTACCCGGCGGGCCACGCCGGGGCCGAAGATGGCCTGGCCGGCGGCGACGGCGTGGATGGCGCGGGCGATCTCGTCCTGCTGGGCGCCCTTGAGCAGATAGCCGCGGGCACCGGCACGCATCGCGGAGAACACCGAGTCGTCGTCCTCGTACATGGTGAGCATGAGCACCGCGACCTCGGGCGCCGCCTGGGCGATCTGGCGGGTGGCCTCGATGCCGTCCAGACGCGGCATCTGGATGTCCATGACCAGGACGTCGGGCTTGTGCGTCACCGCCTCGCGTACGGCGGCGTGGCCGTCGGCCGCCTCCGCCACGACGGTCAGGCCGCTGATGGAGTCCAGTAACGCGCGCAGGCCGCTGCGCACCACTGGGTGGTCGTCGGCCAGCACAATTCTGATCATGTCGCCCCCAAAGGTAGCGTGGCCGTCACCCGGCCGCCGGTGGGCTCGGGGCCCGCGATGCAGGTGCCGCCCAGTTCGGCCGCGCGCTCGCGCATCGATCGCATGCCGACTCCCGGCGGCCACGCGCCGGATCCACTTCCGTCGTCGGCCACCTCAACGTGCAGGTAATGGGCGGCCGGGTGTCCGTCAGCGTGGATCCGTATACGCACTCGGCCGGCGCTGGAGTGCCGGACCGCGTTGGTGAGGGCCTCCACCGCGATCCGGTACGCCGCCGCCTCCACAGCCGCGGGCAGGGCGGGAAGGCCGGCGGCCTCGACGCGTACCGTCAAGCCGGGGCGTTCGAGCTGGGCGGCGCGTTGCCGGATCGCGCCGGCCAGGCCGAGGTCGTCCAGGGCCGGCGGCCGAAGGTCGTAGACGAGCCGCCGGATGTCGTCAATGGCCTGAGCGGTTTCGGTGCGAAGTTCGGTTAGGAGCGCCAGGGCGGAGCCGGGGTCGGTGACCAGGAGGTTGCCTGCGGCATCGGCCTTGAACGTCACGCCGGTCAGCACCGGGCCCAGGCCGTCGTGCAGATCGCGGCGCAGGCGCCGCCGTTCCTCCTCGCGGGCCGCCACCAGGGCCTCGCGGGAACGCTGCAACTGCTCGGAGAGGGCGACCGCGTGCACCGCCACCGACAGCGGCGCCGCCAGCAGCTCCAGGACCGCCCGGTCCGGGCCGCCGAGGCGTTTCTCACCGGCACGCAGGCCGATGACCACCTCACCCACCCGTACCCCGCCGTAGGTGAGCGGGATCGTGTGCAGCAGTTCAGGCGGTGCGCCGCAGGCCGCCACCTCGGTGTCATCGGTGCGGAGGGCGGCGAACGGCAGGCGCAGCGCCTCCCGTACGGCCTCCAGCACTCCGGGAAGACCGGTGTCCAGCCGCGCCCCGACCCGTGACACCGCCCGTACGGGATCGGCGCGGTCCCCGTACACGATCCGGTCCACGATGCGCTGGAGGCGTACGCGCACCGGGTTGAACCCCACGGCGATCAGCACGGTGACCGCCGCCGAGCTGCCCAGCCCGGCCTCACGCCGCATCACGTTGTCGAGCAGGGCCACCAGGCCGACGTACGAGGCGACGACGGCGGCCGTGAGCAGCGCGTACAGCACCGTTCTCGAGAGCACCAGCCGGATGTCGAGCAGTTGGTGGCGCAGGATCGCCACGGTCATCGCGGCGGGAATGAGCGGGATCGCGAGCAAGACGTAGACCGGCGCGTTCTGCAGAACCCCCCACGGCACCAGCACGATCAGGACGAGCAGCACCGCCTGCATCAGCCACAGCAGCTGACGGCGCCTCTGCTCGTCTCCGCGCTGGTAGCGCACCACCAGCGCCACCAGGCCTACCGCCATGGCGGCCAGGCCGCGCACCTCGACCGCCGTCCACAGCGGGTCAAGGTCGGCGTGGATGATCAGGTAACCGGGAATTCCGTCGACGACGGGATCCGGGCTGGTGCCCATCTCCAGCGCGAACAGCGGTGAGGTCACCACGGTGGCCCACATCAGCCGCCGAAAGACGGGACGACCGTCGGGGAAGAGCTGCAGGATCAGCGGCAGGCACAACCCGATCGACCACGGCCACGCCCACGACGCGACGGTGACGAGCGTGCGAATCAGTCCGCCGGGCCAACCGTCGCGCACACCGGCCTCGGCCAGAGGGACGATCGCGGCCGTCGTCGCGTGCCCGATCCCGGCGGCCAGCAACAGCCAGCCGACCGGGTTGCGAGGTCGGTGCCAGGCCACCAGGACACCGCCGATCGGAAACGACAGGCCCATCGCCGCGTTGGTCACCACGAAGTGGTCCCACGCCTCGATCCAGGTCATCCCGGCCACCGCACTGCCGATCACGGCGACGGCGACCTCGGCAACGGCGATGCCGAAGAGCCCGGCGGCCAGTACGACCGGCCACCGTGCCTGCGCCGGCGAGGTGGCGGAATCACCCGGTGTCATGAGCACATGATGAGGTGCACAGGCCCGGCTGTCGTGGGTGTGCGCTCCTGGGACGGCCGGGAAATCCTCCGGGCCTCTCGGCGGCCCTGGCCCATGCGCCTGGGAACGGCGAAGGCGGACGCTGCTGGCATCTGACCTCCACCCCTACGATCTCGGAGGCTCTTGCATGACTACCGCCATGCCCACGACCAGGCGCGAGGCCGTCCCGCCGCTGCGTGCCGCGCTCGCGCTGCTCATCCCGGTCGGCCCGCTGGCCGTCGCGATCCTGCGGGCCATCCTGCCGTACTCTACGACCGACGACTCAGCCGGGCTCGTCGGCAAGGTCGCCGCCCACCAGGACGCCCAGAATGTGGTGCTGTGGCTCGCCTTCGCCGCCACCCTGACGCTGGTGCCGGGGACGATCGCGATCGGCCTGCTCGCGGTCCGGCGCGCCCCCCGGCTGGGGACGGCCGGGATGGTGCTGACCGTTGCCGGCTTCTCCTCGCTGTACGCCGTAGGGGTCAGCGACCACGTCGCGCTGTCAGCGGTCCGCGATGGCCTCGACCTCGGTTCGGCCGCACGGCTCCTCGACGACGTGCAAGGTCTGCCCGCCGTCTCGGCGGCCACCATGCTGTTCGTCCTCGGCCACATCATCGGCGTGGCTCTGCTCGGGGCCGCGCTGTGGCGAGGCGGAACTGTTCCCGCCTGGGCCGGGATGGCTTTGATCGTCTCCCAGCCCTTGCACGCCGTGTTCGCCGCCGTCGTGCCGAACGCCGCGCTCGACGGGCTGGCCTGGGGGCTGACCGCGATGGGCTTCGCGGCCGCGGCGTTCGCCTTCGCCCGCCACCAGGGTGGGTCCATCCGCCCACAGGACAGGCGCGAGGACGGCAGCGTCCGGTGATCCGATCCGTCGTGTCACCCTCGTGGCGGAGCGGTCGACTCCCGCACCACGAGCTGGGGTACCACGACGCTCGAGGTCGCGGTCATGTCGCCGTCGACGAGCTGTTCGAGCATGGTGAAGGCCCGCTCTCCGAGGTCCTCGAAGTCCTGATCGACGGTGGTGAGTGACGGCTGCCACATGGCGACCAGCGGCTGGTCGTCGAACCCGACGACAGAGATGTCACGGGGTACGTGTATCCCGCGGTCGGCCAGTGCGCGCATGAGGCCGATGGCGATCTCGTCATTGCCGCACAGGACGGCGGTCACGTCGTCACGGCCGGCGATCCGCTCGCCCCAGCGGAATCCAGAGGTGACGTCCCACTCGGCGTTCATCACCGCGGGGACGGGAATCTTGGCGTCGGTCAGTGCGGCGCGCCAGCCGTCGGTGCGCCCGGAGTGCTTTCCCGCGGTTGGGCCCGCGATGTGGTGGACAGTCCGGTGCCCGAGCCGGAGCAGGTACTCGGTGGCCTTCCGTGCGGCCGTGCGCTCGTCGATGAGCGCGGCGGGGACGCCGCCGGGCCGGCGCGAGCCACCGCCTGCCACGATCACGGGGAGCCCGTCGGGGAGCATGTGCCGGGCGTTGATCCCGGCGCGATCGAACTCCAGGACGATCGCTCCGGCGGTCGGCTGGGCGAGCGCGAGATCGATGGCGCGCTTGACGTCGTCGTCCTCGCCTGACTCCACGACGGTGATCGTCACCGACATTCCCGCCTTGCGGGCCGCGGTCTCGATGCCCTGGAGGGTGCGGGCGTAACCGTAGTTGGCCGTCGCTCCGGCGAAGACCGAGACGAGGGTGCGCCGACCGGAGCGCATCGAGCGCGCGGCGCCGTTCGGGCGGTAGCCCAGGCGCTCGATCGCCTCGTGGACGCGGTTGGCGAGCTCGGGAGCGACGTACTTGGTCCCGTTGAGGACACGCGAGACGGTCGGCACGGACACCTGGGCGGCGCGGGCGACATCGGCCAGAACTGGTGCGCGGTAGCCCTTCTGCGTGGTCATGCACCGAGGATATGCGCTGCACTCGTTGGATCATCGTTTTCCCACCGGCGTACGGCAGCAGATTTCCTGGAGGTAGCGAATCGGCTACGGGCTCTTGTCAAGATGTTGGGCGTATGTAGGATAACGATATCCCAAACAGGGGCTCAGAGGTGGGTCAGTTGGTGCGGGATGTCAGTACGATTCCTCGCCGGGCCGACCGTGCGGGGATGTGTCCACGCGCCCGGGGATAACGATTTCCCGTCGAGATGATTCGGGAGCGTGCACAGGCCGTCTCGAAAGAGAGAGCTGATGAGGATCAAGCGCACCCGCTCCGTGACGACAGGGATCGCCGCCGTGGCGACCGCGCTCGGGTGGCGCGACGAGTGGACGATCGACCCGGTCACCGGAGTGGTCGCGTGACCGTCATGCTGCCTGGGCTGCCCGAGGAGGACGAGCAGCACCTCGAGTGGGGCAACGACGTCCTCCGGCTCGTGATCGCTCACGGGCCGGACACCGCCCCCCGGCTCGTGGCCCTCTGGCACGCCGCCGAAGGCGGGCCGGACCTGATGGCGTTGCGTCGTTCGGCACTGCCGGTGCTGGAGACGGCGGTCCTGGGCGAGGGCCGGTCCGGGACGTCCGGCAAGCGACACGTCGACGGCGCGGCCGCCCAGCGGCTGCGCCTCACCGGCCACCGCGAGCGGCGCGACGGCGACCGCACATGTCTGGAGCTCGACCTCGCCGAGGAGGAGGCCGGGCTGCGCGCCCGCGTCACGTACGAGGTGCACGACGGCGTGCCGGTGGTGCGGTCGTCGGCGACGGTCACCGCGGTCCGCCCGGCGGTCCTCGACCACGCGACCACCGGCGTACTCTCGGGCCTCGGTCATGGCGCCCGCTGGGAGGAGGAGCTCGTGCTCTGGGCGGCGGCCAACCCCTGGAGCGGCGAGTTCCGCTGGCACTGCGCCACGCTCGCCGAGCGCGGGCTGATCGATGTCGGCATGGTGCGCCACGGCCAGGTCGGATCCAAGAACCGCGTCAGCCTGACCTCCACCGGCGCCTGGTCCACGTCCGAGTACCTCGCCCAGGGCATCGTCGAGGACACCCGCACAGGACGGATGCTCGCCTGGCAGGTCGAGACCAACGGCGCCTGGCACGCCGAGCTCGGCGACCGGTACGACGACGTCTACCTGCTCGCCACCGGACCGACGGCCCTGGAGCACCAGTGGGCCGGCGCCGTGGGACCCGGAACGCAGGTGCGGACCGTGCCGGTCAGCCTCGCCGTCGTGCCCGGGCACCCGGACGGGCGCGAGACCATCCTTGGCGCGGTCGCCGCCGCATTGACCACGCACCGCCGTCGCGTCCGCCGCCCGCACCCCGACCACGACCGGTTGCCCGTCGTCTACAACGACTTCCTGAACGGCCTGATGTCCGACTCGACGACCGAGCGGGTCCTGCCCCTGGTCGAGGCCGCCGCCGACCTGGGCGCCGAGTACTACGTCATGGACGCCGGCTGGTACGACGACGAGCGCGGCGGGTGGTGGGACTCCGTTGGCGCCTGGGAGCCCTCCGTCAACCGGTTCCCTGGCGGAGGGCTCGGGGCCGTGCTCGACCGGATCCGCGACCTGGGGATGAAGCCGGGGCTGTGGCTCGAGCCCGAGGTCGTCGGCGTGCGCAGCCCAGTCGCCCGGAGCCTGCCCGCCGAGGCCTTCTTCCAGCGGCGCGGGCACCGGGTCACCGAGTGGGGCCGCCACCAGCTCGACCTGCGCCACCCAGCGGCCCGCGGCCACCTGGACGCGGTCGTCGACCGCCTCGTGGGAGAGTTCGGCCTGGCCTACCTCAAGCTCGACTACAACGTCGACATCGGCCCGGGGACCGACGC
Organism: Nonomuraea sp. NPDC050022; assembly: GCF_044460705.1. Classification (NCBI taxonomy): domain Bacteria; kingdom Bacillati; phylum Actinomycetota; class Actinomycetes; order Streptosporangiales; family Streptosporangiaceae; genus Nonomuraea; species Nonomuraea sp. NPDC050022. The sequence continues at coordinate 730,894 of NZ_JBITKE010000005.1, read as the reverse complement.
CGGGCGCGGCGAGCCGCTGGGCAACGGGTTGCTCGGCCACGACCGCGCCCTGCTCGACTGGGTCGGCGCGGTCATGGACCGGCACCCGGGCCTGGTCGTCGAGGGCTGTGCCGCCGGAGGCTCACGCACCGACGCCGCGACCGGGGCCGTGTTCCCGATCCAGTCGCTTACCGACCAGCAGGACTTCCGGCTCACACCCCCCATCGCGGTCGCCGCGCCCCTGGCGATCCCGCCCGAGCAGGCCGGTGTGTGGGCGTCCCTCGACGGGACGATGACTCTTGAGGAGACGGCGTTCTCCCTGGTGACCGCCCTGCTATCGCGGGTCCATCTGGCCGGGCGGATCGACACCCTGCGCCCCGGGCAGCAGGCCGCCGTCCGCGAGGCGCTGGCCGTCCACCGCGCCGTCCGCCACGCCGCGGCGAGATCCGTGCCCGTATGGCCCCTCGGCCTGCCCGGCTGGCGCGACCCGTGGGTCGCACTCGGCGCACGCGACGGCGGAGACCTGTACCTGGCGATCTGGCGCCGTGACGACGAGGGCCGTGAGACCCGAGGCGGGGACAGCGTGCACCTGCGGCTACCCGGGATGGTCGCCACCGGGGGCGTGCAGGTCCTGTACCCGACGTGGGGCGGCGAGTCCGCCGCGGTCATCGACGGCGGCACCGCGGTCGAGGTCAAGCTGCCGGCACCGCTGTCCGCCCGGCTCCTGCGCGTCCAGGTCGCCGACCGGCTGGGCCCTTCGTGATGAAGGCGACCAGAGGCCTTCGTTTTTGAGCAGGGGGACAGCGCGGCCGACGGCCGGCGGCGTCCCACGAGAGGAGACCAACGATGATCACCACGAGACTCGACCGGCTACGACGCTGGCGGCGCAGGGCCGCGGCCAGCGTGGTCGTGGTCGCACTGAGCACCACACTCACCGTGCCGGCCGACGCGGCGGCCGCCGAGGTCACCGGGACGGCGTTACCCAAGATCGTCGAGACGACGAGCGACGCCGGGTTCGTCCACCCAGGCGTCGGACTGACCGCCGGCAACCTGGAGAACATGCGGACCCAGGTGCTCGCGGGCACCAAGCCGTGGGCCGGCTACTACGACGCGATGATCCAGACCGGGTTCGCCTCAAGGACTTTCAAGGCGCAGAACGCGGGCACGTCGGACGAGCAGCCGCTCAGCGACGCCTACAACGCCGTCTCGATGCGCTCCCGCGCGCTCAACGACGGCGTGGGCGCGCTGACGCAGGCGCTGCGGTACGTCGTGACCGGCGAGGAGGTGTACCGGGCCAACGCACTGCACGTCATCCGCACGTGGAGCAGCCTGGACCCGGCCAAGTACCGCTACTTCGCCGACGCGCACATCCACACCGGCGATCCGCTGTACAAGATGCTCGTGGCCGCCGAGATCATCCGGTCCACCACCCCGGTCAACGACACCCTCGACGGGTACGACCTGCGCTGGACCGACCGCGACCAGCAGCGGATCAAGGACAACCTGATCCACCCGGTCCTGAACACGTTCCTGTACTCCCAGAACCGGCTGTGGAACCAGCACCTGTACGGCGTGGTCGGCATGATCGCGGCCGCCATCTTCCTGGATGACGCCGACCTGTACGCCGAGCGCGTCGAGTGGTACACCGTCAACTCGACCTACACCAGCGAGCACACGATCAACGGCGGCGACGTCAACGGGTCCCTCGCCTCGCTCTTCCGCGTCATCTCCGCCGAGGACAAAATCAACCCGTACGGACACGATTTCGTCCAGCACATGGAGATGGGGCGCGACCAGGCGCACGCGCAGGGCGACGTCGACATCCTGACGACGCTCGCACGGATCGTGAACAACCAGGGCACCCGGCTCGACCCGGTGGCCGGCACCGTGTCCACCGCCGGGAACGCCGTCAGCCCGTACGAGTTCCTCGGCAACCGGACCCTGGCCGGCGGCGACGTCTTCTACGCGTTCATGCTCGGCGAGGACGTGCCCTACGTCGACACCTCCGGCGGATCCGGCAAGCTCTCCCAGGCCTACCGCGGGCGGCTGATCGACTCGGTCAGCGAGCTGTACTACCAGTACACCTATGTCGCCGGCGTCGATGTCAAGGCCAAGGCGCCGCACGTCGCCGAGGTCTTCGCGCACCGCGACGGCCCGCTCTACTACAACGGCACCGGGGTGGCGAACTTCTGGAACCTGCGTGGCTCGGACTTCAACGCCGCCGAGTACTGGGTGGCGTTCCCGCCTGAGCTCGCCGGTTCCAGCGACTCGGTGCCACCGCTTCAGGACGGTCCCGAGCTCGATGTCGCCCAGTTCGGCCACGCCGTCGGCGACGGCGCGCAGCCGGGCGCCGACGAGGACGGCATCCGGTACGTGCGCCTCGACGCCGCCGACGAGGGGCGGCTCGCGGTGCGCCGGGCCGTGTGGCCTGGCCGCGTCGGAACCGCGCTCATCGGGTTCAAGGTCCGCACCGATGCGGCCGCGACCCTCGAGGTCCGGCCCACGCCGGGCGTCCAGACGCACGCGACCGTCCAGCTCCCCGACACCGGGGGGAAGTGGCGCTACGTCACGCTCGACATCGACCAGGCCAGGCACCCCATCTCCCCGGTGGGCGACAACATCGTGTTCCTGCGCGCCACCGGTGGCAACGGGCACGTCGACGTCGCGGGAGTGCTCGCTCAGGCGAACGGGACGCTGACCCCGGCCGTCTTCGCCGCCGGCGACTCCTTGGCCGCCGTGGCCGTGGCCGGCGAGCCGTTCACCCGCATGCTGTCGGCAACAGGCGGCAGCCCGATCACGTTCCGTATGCAGGGCTCGCCGTCGTCGGCCACCCTGTCCAGCGACGGAAAGCTCACCTGGACCCCTTCCGCCGGCGACACCGGAAACCACACGTTCCTTGTCGTCGCCTCCGTCGGGGAGACCGACACCGCGCTGCCGATCACCGTCACGGTCGCCAAAGACCGGGCGGCGGCCGTCGAGGCGAGCCTCGACGGGCTCAAAGCGCCCGAGACGTACACGACGGCCACGTGGACCGACGTCGCCGCCGCTCGGGACGCCGCTCTGGCCGCGGTCGCCGACGCCGGCTCCGCCGAGTTCGCGACCCTGCTCGAGAACCTGCGCGTCGCCGTCGACGGTCTCGCACTGCTCAACCCGCGGCTGGAAGACAAAACGCTCGACTTCTCCAGGATCGTCACCTCCCCGCTGTCCACCCCGACCCTCGTCGCCCTGACCGACGGCGACAACCAGACCACCTGGGGCGACCAGCGCGTGCAGAGCATCGTGCTCGACTTCGGCGTCGGCTACCGGCTCCGCGCCGACGGGTTCGGGTTCCTCGCCCGGGACACCTTCCCCAACCGTGCCGAGGGCACCAACGTCTACGGCTCCGTCGACGGTCAGACCTGGACCCTGCTCACGGAGCACCCGAACGCCGGCGACGACGTCGGCATCGAGCGGGTCCCGGTCCGCGCCGACCTGCGGGACACCGCCTACCGGTATCTCAAACTGCAGGTCGACGAACCCGGCGTGCCGTCCGACCCCGCCTACCCGGGCATCTGGACCCTCGCCGACTTCCGCATCGATGGCGAGCGCTCCGAGGTGGGCCTGGACACCGTCCTGGACCTGGCCGATGCCGTCGACTTCGCCCCGTACTCCCGCGCATCCGCGATCCTGTTCACCCGTGAGGCCGCCGCTGTGCGGGCCCTGGCGCTGGAACAGGGCGCGGACACCCGGGCGCTGGCCGTCCGCCTCCTCGACGCCTGGGAACTGCTGGAGCCCGCCCCGGTCGGGGTCGCCAAGGTCCAGCAGCCGTGGGTCACCGCCAGCAGCCCGTCCTGGGACGGGCGCAAGGACGCCGCCGCCAACGGCTGGTCGATGTTCGACGGCAACGTCACGACTTTCACCGACACGACCCAGTCCTCCGGGTGGGTCAGCGTGGTCCCGGACGACGGCGCCACCTTCACGGTGAAGACCGTGCGATTCCTGCCCAGGGACGGGTTCGCCTCCCGGGCGAGTGGCGTCCAGTTCCAGGGCTCCGGCGACGGCGGGCAGACCTGGCAGACCTTCGCCACCGCCGGCACCGTGACCAGCACCGCCTGGAACGAGATCACCCTCGACCGGCCGGTGACCTACGGGGCCGTGCGCGTCCTGGCGCCGTCGGGCAACACCAACCTCGCGGAGGTCCAGCTCGTGCGGACGATCGTGGACACCACGGCCGTGCGGCTCTACCTGGCCGAGACCGACGGACTCGCGAAGGACGACTGGACGCCGGAGAGCTGGGCGACGCTCACCAACGCACGCACGTCCACCTCCGCGCTGGTCGCCGACGGGGCCGAACCGACCCAGCAGGCCGTCGACGCGGCGGCCGGCGGCCTCGCGAACGCCGTCGCCGCCCTGGAGCCCGCGGTCCCCGTCGGGACCACCACCGAGCCACCCGGCCAGGGTGTCCTGTCGAGCGACAGCGGCTGGGCCGACGGGCTCGCGGATGGCAACCACACCGTCACGATGAGCTTGTGGTGGGGCCCGAACGCCACCCGGGTCAAGCTCTACGAGAACGGCGAACTCATCGCGACCCGCGACCTGACCGACGACACCCCGAACGCCCAGCACGTCTCCGTCCCGGTCACCGGGCGCCCGAACGGTGACTACGAGTACACGGCCGTCCTGATCAACCGGAACGGGCAGAGCACGACCAAGCCGCTGACCGTCCGCGTCACCGACGCCGAACCCGGCGTTGGCGTGCTTTCCCACGACAACTGGGACAAGAACGGCTCGTACACCGTCTCCTTCGACCTGTGGTGGGGGACCAACGGCACGGCCTACCGGTTGTACGAAGACGGCGTGCTCATCGACACCCGGACGCTGACCGCGGCGACCCCCGCTGCCCAGCACGTGTCCACCGCACTGACCGGCCGGGCCGCCGGCGAGCACACCTACCGCGCCGAGTTGGAGAACGCGGCCGGCGTCACCCGGACTCGCGAGATCGTCGTGAAGATCCGCTGACCGGGAAGGCCCCCCGCCACTTCGCGGGGCCTGTTCGAGCACGTGGAGGGCTGGAGATGCCGCGGCGAATGCGCCGTCGGGGGCGGTTGGAGAGAGGAGAACAGGTGTCCGGCCATCAGTGACATGTGACTCATCGGGTGTCGTGCTGGAGTTGTTGCAGGTCGGTCAGCGTCAGGGCGGGGTCGCCGAGGGGTGGCGCGGTCGGGTCGGCGCGTAGGCCGGCGAGGAAGAGGTTGGCGTGCCGGTGGGCGAGGGCTTTTTGGGTCTCATCGGGGATCGGTCCGGGCAGTGGCCGGGACAGTCGGGTGAGCAGCAGTCCGATGTCGCCGAAAACCACGTCTGTGCGGAGCTTGCCGGTTTTGTGGGCTTCCTCCAGCAGTTCCTCGACGAGTCGCGCCGAGGTGGTGCTGGCGGCCTTGAGTTGTGGCTCGTCCATGTCGAGCGCGACCAACAGCGTCGGGATCACCGCCGAGGTCCGTAGGTCCAAGACGGCGTGGACGTAGGCGGCCAGCGCGTCGAGCGGGTCTGGATGGTCGTGTCGGGCTCGCCGCACGGCTTCGATGGTGCCGGTCAACGCGTGGAGGACGACGGCGTGCATGAGTGTGCCGCGATCTGTGAAGCGCCGATACAGCGTGGCGATCCCCACCTCGGCGCGTCGGGCGATCTCCTCCAGCGACGCGCCCGGGCCCTGCTCCACGAACACGTCCCGCGCCGCCTCCAGCAGTCGCTCGTGGTTGCGGCGTGCATCGGCTCGCATCCGCGCTCTCCCTCCTGGCTCCGCCTCACTCTATCAGTAGACGAAGGGATGTCCTCCGGTTATGGTAGCCGGAGGATATCCCTTCGTTTATGAGAGGAGGATGCGATGACCGACGCACGTCCTACGGGTGAAACCCGGCCGCGAGGACGGCCGGAGCGTCGCTGGTTCGCGCTGGCCGTGATCGCCTCCGCACAGCTGATGACCGCGCTGGACGCCACGATCGTGAACATCGCGCTGCCCTCAGCCCAGCGGGCTCTGCAGTTCAGCGACGCGCAGCGGCAGTGGGTGGTGACCGCCTACACCGTGTGCTTCGCCGGCCTGCTTTTGTTCGGCGGACGGGTGGCCGATGCCGTCGGCCGGCGCCGATCCTTCCAGATCGGGCTCGCCGGATTCGGGCTTGCCTCGCTGCTCGCCGGGCTGGCGCCCACGCTGCCGGTCCTGGTCGCCGGGCGTGCCCTGCAAGGGGCGTTCGCCGCGCTGATCGCGCCGACTGTGCTGTCGCTGCTCGCGGTCACCTTCACCGACCAGCGGGAGCGTACCCGGGCGTTCGCCATCTACGGGGCGGTGGCCAGCAGTGGCGCGGCGGCCGGGCTGCTGGCGGGCGGCGTCCTCACCGCCTATCTCGACTGGCGATGGTGCTTGTTCGTCAACGTGGCCATCAGCGGTGCGGTGCTGGTCGTCGGCCGCTTGGTGCTGCCCGATCCACCCAGATTCGGTGCTGCCGGCCTTGACGCGGCCTCGGCCGTGCTGGTCACCGGTGGGCTCGCCGCCGTGGTGTTTGGATGCAGCCAGGCCGCCGCGGGTGGCTGGGCGCAGCCGAGCGTGTTCGGCGCGCTGCTGGGCGGACTGGCCATGGTGGCCGTGTTCGCCCTGCGGCAGGCACGGATTCCGGACCCCCTGCTCCCGCTGCGCATCCTCGCCGACCGCGGCCGCGCCAGCGCATATCTCGCCGTCGCCACCGCGGTCGTCGGGGCGTTCGGCATGTTCCTCATCCTGACCTTCCACCTGCAGGTGGTCCTGCACTACTCGCCTGTCCGCACCGGGCTGGCCGTGCTGCCGATGACGCTGGCGAACGCGCTCAGCGGCTACCAGCTGGGCAACCGGCTGATGGCGCGTCTGTCGCCTCGGATCCTGATCGCCGGCGGGCTGCTGGTCGCCGCGTCCGGGCTGGCCTTCATCACCCAGCTCACCCCCGACAGCGGGTACCTTGCGACCATCCTGCCCGCCCAGGTACTGATCGGGACCGGCATGGGCGCGCTGTTCCCGCCGGCCTTCCAGCTCGCCATCCACGGCGTCACCCAACAAGACGCGGGCGTCGCCTCCGCCGTGATCAACGCCGCCACCCAGGTCGGCAGCTCCATCGGCACAGCCATCCTGAACACGCTCGCGGTCACCGCCACCGCCACCTACCTCGCCACACACCGCACCGCCCCGAGCCTGCATCGAGCAGCGCTCGTCCACGGGTACTCGACCGCGACCGCCTGGGCCACCGGCTTACTCGCGGCCATGGCCGTGCTCATCTACCTCCTCATCCCCGTACGGCAACCCACCGAGCACAAGCAGACGACCCACGCACAGACCGCGAAAGAGGAAAGTTAAATGTCCATTCAGCTCAATCACACCATCGTCCCCGCCCGTGACAGGCATGCTTCCGCCGGGTTCCTCGGCGGCATCCTCGGCATACCTATCAGCGCTGACGTCGCCCGGTTCACCCCGCTCACCCTGAGCAACGGCGTCACCCTCGACTACATGAATCTCGCCGACAACCCCATGCAGCACTACGCGTTCCTGGTCTCCGAGGACACCTTCGACGCGACGTTCGAGCGGATTCGTGCGGCCGGCCTCACTTTCTGGGCCGATCCCCATCGTCAACAGGAGGGTGAGATCTACCGGTCCCGCACCGGCGGCCGCGGCGTCTATTTCTCTGACCCCGACGGGCACCTTATGGAAATACTCACCCGCGATCTGACCGGCCGGGCGATCTAGTGGCCTGTCACGCAACCTTGGACAGGCCAGCCGCCCCGCACGGATAACAAGCCTGTGAGCAGGGCAGACTCACCCCTGTCGGGTCCTCTTGCGGGGAGGAGACCACAGATGGACCAGAACAAGGTGACGGAGTTCCTGGGCAGGGCCGTGAGCGACCTGGGGGCGACCGAGGCGGCGGGCTCCGTCGTGATCGGTCACCGACTCGGCCTGTATCGCGCCCTCGCCGAGGGGCCCGCGACTCCCGAGGAGTTCGCCGAGCGCACCAGGTGCCACCCGCGCTACTTCACCGAATGGCTGAGTGGGCAGGCCGCCGGCGGGTACGTCGGCTACGACGCGGCGACGGGCCGGTTCTCGCAAGTAGTCGGTCTCGTACTTCGAGGCGTCGAATGGTGCATCTGGGCCAGCCACGTCGTCCCCCGCCACGCCGGAGGACCGCGACGGGCTACGCGCCGCTCGCCGCGCAGCCGCTGCGGCGTGACGGTTGTAGGCCGTGCGGGCACGCTCGAACTCGGCCTGCTTGGGTTTGAGCTTCGCGAACTCTGCGGAAATCTGTTCCAGCATCACGGTGCGCTCGGCGACGATGTCGCGCAGTTCCGCGCGCACTGCCTTTCTCCTCCGGGCTGACCTTGGATTCCTTGCCGCTCTGAGTCTCCCGTCTCGGCGCCCTCAACAGATCCTCAACGTCGACTCAACATGCACCGGCCTACTCTCCCGTGGAGCGCTTGACCACGAAAGGGAAGGCAGCATGATGAGAAAGCTTACGTACACCATCGTCGCCGGCGCGATCGCCACAGGTCTTCTCGCCCCAGCGGCGGCCCAGGCTTCCACCAGCGAGCTCACGCTCGCGCCAGCGAGGACCTCGGTCGGTGCGAACGCCGAAGCATCGGCCGCCCGCTGGTTCACTCTCTGGTCCGGGAAGACCAAGGGCAAAAGGCTGGTAGGTCCGGGTCGGAAGAATAAGGCCCGCGTCCTGCAAGCCGTCGTCCAGTGCTGGAGTGGGGGTGACGGCACGCGGGCGACGGTGCGGTTCGAGCGCAGGCGCTTGGGCGTCTATTACGGGGCGAGTAAGCCTCGTACCTATGCCTGCGATGGCGTGAAGAGGTACTACCGCGTCTCCTCTGCGAGGGTCGGTACCGTCTACCGCACTTCCATCTGGCTCCAGGGCAAGTCCCATACTGTGAGGGCGTGGATGCAGAACTACGGCTGACGGTCGGGCCACCGGCCGGACGAAGCCGACCATGCTCACAACATGGCGGAGCCCGCCGACATCGCGGCGGGCTCCAGCGCTGATCTATCGGATGTAGCACATGGTCTGACACGAGCGCCCCGGACACCTCGTCATACAGGTCGCTCTCGTCGGTCGGCCACTCCGGATACGTGGCGTCGGCGTCACCCCAGATGGCCAGACGGATCGCACCATCCGCGTCCAGGCCGGGACGTTCCTCCAGGAGCGTGGCCACCTGATCGAGCGTGTCGGCCACCTGAGCCCAGGCAGTCACCGCTCCTCACCATCCACCCGCTCATGAGAGCACTGCCCCTGCGGACCGCCATCGTACGCACGGTTGCAAGGAGGGTCGCTGTACCACTCAGGGATCTCGTCGGTCGCCGGGTGCGGGCCGTCTGGTACGCCAACGACCTGGTCGTCTACGACGGAAACACGGAGATCGCACGGCACGAACGGCTGACCGCCAAAGGCGGGGAACGGCTGGTCCTGGACCACTACCTGGAGGACCCTGACTGCGCGGCGGCTGGCTCATCTGCGGCCCGACACCCGGCCGCTGCCCTCGCCCGCCCCCCTACGATCAGCTTCTTGGCCGCAGAACCGGCCGCATCAGCGGGGAGACCAAATGGCGACGGTCGCTAAGGGGAAGTGGATCTTGTACGTCGTCGTCTCGCGGAGTTGCTCACCCAGATGAGACCCGCGCCTCCAGCCATGAGGAAGGCTGCGATGATCCCCATCTGCAGCCGTCGGGTTGGACATCGAGGATTGAACTCTTCGGAGTAGCCGTCGTTCAAAAAAGCGCTTCCGCAGGTTAAGACGCTGTGACCGTCGAAGCCCCAAGGATTTGGATAGAGGCCGACGACTACCCCGGCTGCTATCGCGACCGCCCCGAGAACGCCGACAGCCCACCAGATCCTGATCATCGTTCCATGATGGAGGAACGGTTGAACCGCGGCAGGGCCATCGGAGCAAGGCAGAGGTCGGCCAGCGCTGCCGCGGATCTCCCCATTCACGTCGGGCGTCTTCTTCGGCACTGAGGCCGTGGATCATCGCCACGGCGGCCGCCGCCGGGCGGAGGAGCGACCGGGCGGGGCTGCCTGCACGCCACCACACGTCGAGCGCTCGCCAGGTCGGCGGCGGCGCCGGTGCTGGGCGAGCGCCCCAGTTTGCCGCATCCCCTCCGCGCTCCCATCCGCAATGACCACCGCGCGCGATCCGTGCCGTCGATCCGTGCCGTCGATCCGTGGTGTCGATCCGTGATGGGTCCCGTGGTCGCCACGGATGCGGACCAGCCAGGGCGGGAGAAAAGCTGTGAATACCTACACGCGACTACAGGAGTGACCATGATCAAGACCGTGCTGCACCCCGTGTCCGACCTGGCCAAGGCCAAGGCGGTGTACGCCGCCCTGCTCGGCGTCCCGCCGCAGACCGACTCGTCCTACTACGTCGGCTTCGACGCCGAGGGCCAGCACATCGGACTGGTGCCGGGCGGCGGACCGCAGGACATGACCTCGCCGGTGGCCTACTGGCACGTGCCGGACATCGAGGCGAAGCTGGCCGAGGTGGTCGCCGCGGGGGCCACCGTCAAGGAGGCCGCGCACGAGGTCGGTGGCGGCCGCCGGGTGGCCACCGTCATCGACCCCGACGGCAACGTCCTCGGTCTCCTACAGGACCGGTGAGCACCGACCTGTGCCTGTCGCCAATCGGCCCCACCTCGCTCAAAGGACCTGCCATGACCTCGTTCAAATCCGTCACCCTGGAAGTTCCCGACCCCACGGCCGCGGACGCCTTCTATCAAGTCTTCGGTTTGGGGGCCTTCGTGAACGTGCGCGCCTCCGACGCGCCGACGACCGGCTTCCGTGGCTTCGCGCTGTCCCTCGTGGTGGCCCAGCCGGGCAACGTCGACGCCCTTGTCGGCGCCGCCCTCGATGTCGGCGCCACGACGCTGAAGCCGGCCACGAAGGGGTTCTGGGGCTACGGCGGCGTCGTACGCGCCCCGGACGGGACGATCTGCAAGATCGCGTCCTCGGCGAAGAAGGACACCGGCCCTGCCACCCGGGACATCGATCAGGTCGCGCTCCTGCTGGGCGTGGCGGACGTCAAAGCGAGCAAGCGCTTCTACGTCGACCGCGGCTTGGCGGTGGCCAAGAGCTTCGGCGGCAAGTACGTCGAGTTCGACACCCCGTCGTCGGCCGTCACGCTGGCGCTCTACCCGCGCCGCGCCCTCGCCAAGGACGCCGGTGTCTCTCAGGAGGGCACAGGATCGCACCGGATCGCCATCGGCGGCGACGCCGGGCCCTTCACCGACCCTGACGGGTTCGTCTGGGAGACCGCATCCGTCTGAGGCATCATGAACTGTCCCATCATGCCTACAAGCGCCGCAGGGCCACTCGGTGTCTCTCGCCGCTACCGGGTGTCAGTGAGGCGGAAGACACTCAGCATGTCGGAGTAGCGCGGGTCGCTGCCCGAAGGGTAGAAGGACGCCTCGGCGCCCACCCAGCCGTGGAAGCCGCCGACGACGGCTGGGCGTACGTCAGGCACCAGGTCGTCGTCGTGCACGTGCGATAGGCCGTGTTGGTGAACACCTGCCCGGTCGAGGTGGTCACGTTCTCCTTCGTCCAGGACGCGAGATCCTGCTTGAGCGTCCCGGGGAAGGCCTGCACGGTGCTCATCGCCCGGCGCGTGGACAGCGCCGCGTTGCTGCCGTAGCCGTAGGCGTGGGTGGCGAGGGTGTTGTACTTGCTTTCCAGCCGGACGAGCGTGCCGTCGCTGTTGGGTCGCAGGTACCACTGTTCGGACCAGGTCTGGGCGATGTTCCACGTGATGTTCAGGACGTCGCCGGCGACGCTGAAGGTCCCGGTGCGCGATTCGGGCGGGGAGTCCATGTACCCGCCCGCTGTAAGCACCTCGCAGTGGCGGGCACGGGTGTGGCCGACCGCGCCGCTGACGGTCGAGCAGCTGTCGAGGTCGGGTGTGGTGCCGGTGCCCTCGCGGGCGGCGGGCGCGTTCTGCCACCACAGGTACGTGCGCGCCGTGACGGTGCCGTCTCTTCTTCTCGGCTTTCGGTCGTGACCCTTATTCGACTGGTCTACCTGAGCGTGACGAACATCAACCCGGCTCCGGCCCCCAACCACCGCGCTGGAGCAGTTGCGTACGCCTGGACGAGCAGTCCGGTGAAGCCCACGGAGAGGATCAGCGTGATCGGCGAATATAGCGGATGGTATCTGATCGACCTCTTTACGTAATCGCCGCTCCTGCCTACAGTGCCGCAGGGGTGGGTGCATGGGAACTGGCTTGCGCGGTGGCCGCCGGGTGCGGTGGACGGTGACGTGGCTGGGAATGACCGCCGTCGCGGGCGCCGGTGCGCTGGCTACTGTGACGCTCGGCGCGGACACGGGTGAGCGGGTGGTCGCGGTGCTCGGGCTGGCCGTGGCCGTCCTGGCCATCGGGGCGCCCTGGGCGTGGCGCCGGACCGTGGCGCCGGTCGCGACGAGTGCCGCGCAGCTCGATGCCGCCGCCGAGGCGCTGGCGTACCTCGTCCGAGAGCAGTGGAGCGCTGAGGCGACGCTGCGTCGGCTGTACGAGCCCTGGCCGCTGTCCATCGTCTGGACGGCCCGCGAGGACGCCGGCTCAGCTCAGGAGGGTGTCAGGTACCAGGGCGCTGAGGCGGTCGCGGCGGCCTGGGCGGGGTCGCCGGCTCGGCGCCTGGTCCTTCTCGGTGACGCGGGTGCCGGGAAGAGCGCCTGCGCGCTGCAGCTCACTTTGGCGCTGCTCGACGATGAGCGGGTGACGCAGGTGCCCGTTCTGGTGTCCGCCACCGGCTTCCGGCCCGAGAGCGAGACGCCGGTGGAATGGCTGGCCCGGCGGCTGCGGCGCGACTACCCCCTGCTGGCCGATATCGAGCGGTTCGGGCCGCGGGTCGCCGAGGATCTGCTGACCGCGTACCGGGTGGTGCCCGTCATCGATGGCCTCGACGAGTTGCCCGCGCCACGCCTGGAGGCGGTGTTGCGGGCGCTGGTCGTGGCGGGCGACCCGCGCGCACCTCTCGTTGTCGCCTGCCGTACCGCCGAGTTCAGGGCCGCCGCCGCTCGGTGCGGGATGCTGCCGCGTGCCGCTGTGCTCGTACCCTCGCCGGTGACGGTGACCGACGCTGTCCGGCTGCTCACGCACGCCGACCCGGCCGGTCGGGAGGCGTGGCGGCGCGTCGCCGTTCGGTTGCGGGCCGATCCCGCGCAGCCGCTGGCCGTCGTGCTCGCCCGGCCGCTCGGTGTCGCCCTCGTACGGTCCCTGTACGCCCACGACCCCGCCCCGCTCCTCGACCGCGATCGGTTCCCCGACGCGGCGGCCCTTGAGGAACATCTGCTCGACGCCTTCGTACCCGCGCTGTACGAGCGGGCGGCCGCACAGGCGCCGCGCATGCGCCATCGTGACCCCGAACGCGCCGAACGGTACCTGCGCTTCCTGAGCGAGCAGCTCCAGCAACGCGGGACGACCGACTTCGCCTGGTGGCACCTGCGCGACTGGACGCGGCTGACCCGGTCACGCTTATCCGTACGGGCCCTGGCCGGCGCGATCACCGGCCTGGCGATCCTGCCTACGGTGATGCGGACGAGTCGGCAATTCGCCGACATCGACGGCGATGACTGGCGGCACATCGCGGCGGCCAAGGTGCTGGCGGCCGTGCTGTTCCTGCCGGCGCTGCTGACCACGTCCGAGTGGTTCACGCGGCGGTGCCCGTCGCGGTCCGGGGCGCTGCGGACGATGCTGCCGGCGGTCGGCGTCGCGTCCCTGGTGCCCGTGGCCATTGTGTTGGTGGAGCACCTGCTGTTCATGGGGCTGTCGCCGCTCGTGATGATCCTCTCCGAGACGGGCATTCTGGCCTACTACGTGGGCCTCGCGCTGCCCGTCGTGGTGGTCGTCGGGCTTCCGGTCATGCCGACGGAGCCGCGGCGCGGGCGCTTCTCCTTCCGGGAGTGGAGACGGCGGCTGGGTGGCGCCTGTGCGCGCTTCGTCTCCGCGGGTGTGCTTGTGGCTGTGGCCATCCAGCTTGGCTCGATGGCGGTGTACTGCGTTCAGGCCCGTGCGGAAGTCCAGCTCAGTACGTCCTGCGCCAGGAGCGTGGCCATGGTGCCGCTGATCGCGGGCGCCGTGACGGGGCTGCTCGCCGCCGCGGCCTGGTGGTACGAGCGGGCGGGTGGCCCTCCGGTCTCGAGCCCGCGCCGGTCGATCCGTACCGACAGAACGCTTGGGCTCGGATCCGCGCTGGCGGGCTCGCTGCTGATCAACCTGGACGGTGCCGCGACGATCCTGCTGCCCACTCCGATGGCCGCCCACCTCGACGCCCAGGACATCACCAGGATGCTGCTCACCGACTGGTTGACGATCTTCGGGCCGACTGGTGCGCTGATCGCCCTGTCCGCTACCTCCTGGCCGTACTACTCGCTCGCTCGGCTGCGCTTCGCCGTGAGCGGGCGGCTTCCCTGGCGGCTTCAGGCGTTCCTGGCGGATGCCCATCGGTTGGGCGTGCTGCGGCAGGCGGGCGCGATGTACCAGTTCCGGCACGCCACCCTCCAGCAACGCCTCGCTTGCCCTCTGACCACCGGCATCGGTGAGAGTGGGTGAGGACGTGGTCGGTTTTCCCCTTTGTGATCAAGATGCTCCATGCTGTTGACCTTGCCAAGCGGTGGTGATGGGCAGTTGGGGTGATGGGGCGTGAAGAGGCGGAGCATAGCCTTCCTTTTGACGGTGGCATTGGCGGCCGTGCCGACGCTCAGCACCTCCGCTCCACCAAGCTGCCAGGTGCGGCCACTCACAGATGCCGAGGCCGAGAACCTCGCTGTGCAGATGCCGTTCCTGGGGGAAATACCGAAAGAGGAAGAGCTCCTGCCCAGCGCGGATCCGTCAGCAGTGGAGTCCGGCGGCTACATGCCTGATGTGAAGGCAGGGACTGTGGCACCCTTCGGCGTTGAGATCGTGGAGCCGCCGGGCTGTCCCGAGATCAGCGATCAATGATCCCCTTGCTCGCTTCCTGGCCGAGTTCATCACCACTCGTCGGTCTGCCACCTCCGGTAGATCGTCGCGCGCACTCAGCAGGCGCTTGCCGAAGCCTGGCAGTACGAGGGCGTGCGCATACTCCCAGGCTTCGGCTACGTCGAGGCCGAGCCGGTCTCGACGACCCGGCATCCAGGGGTCTAAATGGTGACGCAAGGGAGCCCTATGGTGTGCCAGACGCCGAAATTGTCTCTATACCATCCTTCTACGCAGTACGTCCCTCGCTGAAATGGTCCGTACCATTTAGTTTCCGTTGGCGGTGTACCAGAACAGTTTGGCAATTCAGGTGTGTTGAAATCGAAGCCAGGGCCCCAGAAATGGAAGTGGGACTGAATCCAGCAGTAATTCCAGCGCCATGATGCCTTGACCATGCCGGTCGTCGCGCTGTTGGGCCCTGCTTCGATGCATACGTAGTTACTACATCCGTCCGCCATGATCGCTGACTGCCCTATGGAGGAGGAGGTCGCTCGCGGAGTGGCAGTCGCCGACGAGGATGCAGGTAGGGTCATCATCGCGATGCCCATCAGCGTCATTACGAGGCAGGTGATCGTTCGCCGGATTTGCATGTCTGCTCCCAGAGTCGCAGGTCAATGTGTGATCGATCCGTGAAAACGCGGTGTCACCATCGACTCTCCCCGGCCGCGATCGAGGCTGCCGCTCGAGGCCCGGGTGTCTGAGGGCGAAGCCTGTTACCCTCTCCGGGCATCAGCAACTCGGGTCGGTAGGCGGCACCCTTGAATAAGGGTCGCATTCCCGTCTAGGGGTCGACGAGGGCACTCGCCGGACATTTACCGGACATTGCGCACCTGCGGGCCGACCCTCTACGCCTGGTGTGACACCCTGTGCGCAGGACTTCAGACATCCGTGCAGATGACTTCGAAAATCGACACTCGCGACACCGTTTGTTGAGGGGTGGTCGACAGCGCGGATCGACCTACCGCCCGCTCCGCGAGCTGCTTCGGCTTCAGGGCCGTGTGGTGCGATTCTTACCAGCGGGCTCGGCATTCCCGCAGCGTTCCATTCCGACTTCGCCGACGCTGTCCGTTAGGGGATCCCAGGACCGGATCTACATCAACCGCGGCTTCTCCGGCGCCACCCGCCGCAACCGCAGCTCGCGTTGAGTGGCGGGTGACCAGCCGTTTCGTACTAGCGAGCGCTCACCGGTTCGTAACTTCAGAATCCGGGCGGTGGAGTCGCGCCTGCCCCTGGCTCGACGTGCAGCGTGATCACGCCGTCGTTGTAGGTTTCGGCTGTCGCCACTTTCCAACTCGAATCGATACGGGAAGCGGGCACGCCCTGCTCGAAGCGGACGCCCTTGTCCCCGCCCCGGAGCGGCCAGTCGAGCTCGTAAGCCACCTTCAGGTCGTGCTCGCGTACGACCTGAACCGCCTCGGCCACTGAACGTCCCTGAAGCTTCACTCCGGCCAGCGCTTCACCTGGCCAGCTCGCATCGGCAGGGTAGGCGTACTTCTCGCCGGGCTTCGCCGGGCGGCCTAGGTGGAACTCCGCGGACCCCTTGATGTCAGCGGTGACGCCGAAGGCCGTCAGGCACCCTTCGACACGCTCGCCACAGTTGGACAGAGTGGACGACATGCGGGCGTCGGGATCGGTCTTGTCGAACCCGACGACGGGCTCGCGCTGCTGCGGCGAGACGGGGATCAGCTTGACCGTGATGTTGTCCAGTCCGGCCTTTCGGAAGGCCTTCTCCAACTCGGCTGGATCGGGATCGCCGTCAGTGATGTAGAAGTTGTACCAGTCACCGTCGCGGTCAATGGTCACGGCCTGGCTGGCGTACACCTGCTCGGCCCCCTTGAAGAGGGAGGGCACGACGACAAAGCCTCCAGCCAGGACAACCGCGGCGGCCAGGCCCAGCAACGCGCGCCGGGGTGACGGCGTGAGGCGCCGCCGGGCCGGCTCCTGCTCCAGCAGGACGATCTCCGCCAGCAGCGCGTCCGCCCCCGCGGTGGACGCGCGGCCGGCCAGGTCCTCGTCCAGCACCCTGGCCCGGTTCTTGAAGATCTGGTCGTTGTTCACCGTGACTCCTTCTCGATGAGGGGCCGCGCTTCGAGGCGGGGCATGGATGGGCGGGTCTTCTCCAGCGCCTTGGCGAAGCGCTTGCGGGCCCGGTGCAGGCGTATGCGGGCGGCGTTGCGTGAGCAGCCCAGCACTGCGGCGATCTCCGCGGGGTCGAGTTCCTCCCAGACGGATAAGGCCAGCAGCTCGCGATCATCGTCGGAGAGCATGTTCATGGCCTCGCCCACTTCGTCAGTCCCCGTCTGAGGAGAGGGCAGGGCGTAGAGGACTTCAACCTCGGCCGTGAGTTCGGTGTGCCGGGTGGCTCTGCGCCGTTCGCCACGACGGTGATTGGCCAGGACCCGCCGGGCCACGCCGTACAGCCAGAGCCTGCCGGCCTCGCCACGCGGAAGTTCCGTTATCCGCCGCCACGCGACCACGTAGGTCTCGGCCACGACATCGGCCGCGTCCTCGGGATTGGAACATCGCCGCATGGCGTAACCAAGGATCTGTTCATGCGTTTGCCGGTACATGGCTTCGAACCGGTGCCGGCTACTCGTTTCATCCACGCGTCATCCTCATCCGACCCTCCGAACGCTTTTGGGTTTCGTTCTCTACGTGTCCGCGAGCGTCGGCAGAATTTCAGGTCGGCGCAGAAACCCTGAGGAGTCGAGAACGCCTCGGTCGCCGCCGCGGTTGATGCCCGGCCGAACACCACCAAGCAGATCGCGCCGGCTCTCGTGCGACTACGCAGCTTTCGTGTCCCTGAGCAGGCCGTGCAGGACTTCCTCTCCGCGCCTCCTCCAGCCGGTCGGCGTGCGCCTGGATCATCGGGCTGGCGGGGATGTCGGCCAGCCAGGGGCCTCGCCCCAAAAGGCCGATCCTGGTGGCCGGTGGTCGTGGTGAGTGGGAAAGGCAGCAGGTGGCGGCGCGGTCAGAGTCCTACTGCTCCGTCGATCTGTTCCCGAAGCAGGTCCGCGTGGCCATTGTGTCGCGCGTACTCCTCGACCATGTGCATCAGTACCCAGCGCAATGACACGGGTCCTTCTCCAGGTTCATCCCCGGCGACTTCGAGATCCGGCGCCGCGTCGACGAAACGGTCCGCGAACGCGATCTCCGCCTGCCACGCTTGCCACGCCTCGGCAACCATTTGCGCGTCCGCGTTCGCCACAGCAAATGCGTCGTGGGGGGCGAACAGGGGTGGGAGCTCCTGTCCAGTCATCACCCGGCGGAACCAGAAGCGCTCGGACTCGGCCGCGTGCCGCACGAGGCCCAGGAGCGACAACGCGGATCGGCCTACTGCCCGCTCCGCGAGCTGCTTCGGCTCCAGGCCGGCGCACTTGTGTGTCAGGGTTTCCCGATGCCAGCGCAGGAATGCCACCAACGTCGTACGCTCATCCGCTTGCGATGGCCGTTTGGCGCGGGAATTGCCGTCACTCTGGACGAACGGAGGGCTCGACATCCCGTCATCATTCACCACCACAGGCTCGCGTGCTGCCTACCCGGCGGTCCAGGCTGGGAGAACTGGGCGAGCACGAGCGCACTTCCGACCTCTGCCTGGCACAGCCCCTTTTCCTGCTGAGTAGCCTCCTCCAACACCTAGAACGACCTTCGGTCTGACAAAGCCTGTAATAAGGTCCTGGATCATGCCCGAGCCTCTCTATCCGGATGACCCACCAGCAATCGGCCCATATCGGCTGATTGGCCGCCTGGGAGCCGGCGGGCAGGGTGTCGTTTACCTGGGCCAGGCCAGGGACGGGCGGTACGTGGCGGTCAAGGTGCTGCATGACGCGGTCTCCGACCAGGTGCTCGAGCGGTTCGCCAAGGAAGTGGCCGCCGCCCGGCGGGTCGAGCCGTTCTGCGTCGCCCAGGTGCTTGACGCCTCCTTCGAGGGCCGGCGGCCGTACATCGTCACTGAGTTCGTCGAAGGACTCTCGCTGCAGCAGGCCGGCGTGCACCACGGCCCCGCGCTCCACCGGATGGCGGTGTCCACCGCGACGGCGCTCGCCGCCGTTCACCGGGCCGGAATCGTGCACCGCGACTTCAAACCGGCCAACGTGCTGCTCGCCAAGGACGGGCCCCGCGTCATCGATTTCGGCATCGCCCGCGACACCGAGGCATCCCTCACCGTCACCAGCAGCATCGTCGGCACCCCCTCCTACATGGCGCCGGAACAACTCGGCGGCCACTACACCGGACCCGCCACCGACGTGTTCGCCTGGGGTTCGGTGATGGTCTACGCCGCCACCGGCCGCCCGCCCTTCGGCGTCGACCACCTGCCCGCCGTCATCTCGCGCATCCTGTACGCCGCCCCCGACCTCGGTGACATGGCCGAACCCCTGCGCTCCATCGTCACCAGCTGCCTGGCGAAGGAACCGTCCCGCCGCCCCACTATGCAGGACGTGCTGCTCCAGCTGCTGGGGCAGCAGCGCGTACGGCCGATCGCCCCCTCCGAACTGGTCGCGGACACCAGGCCCACGGTCCGTTCGACGCCCCTGCGCACCGGCCTGCTCGTCGGCGGCACCGCCGTCGTCGTCACCTCCGTCACCGTCACGGTGACCCTGCTGCTCGGTCTTCCGGGGGGAGGCTCGAACCGAGCCGCGGACGGCGCCACGAGCTCACCGGTCGCCGAAGCCTCCGAGTCTCAGGGGAAACAGGCACAGGATCCCTCGACGAGTACCCCCAAGAAGTCTTCCAAGAGTTCCCCCACAAGGCCTTCTCCTACGAATCCCACAAGGTCCCCCACCGAGTCCACGCCGCCCCCGGCCAATTCGACGCCGGAGGCCATCGTGTTCGGCAGCCTGGTCGCGCAGGGCAGCAAGCGCGGAACCTGCTACGAGAGCGGCGTCCGCGTCCGGTTCCGAGGGAGGATCCTCGACGACGTCGAACCGATAGGGCACCGCTGGGTGCTCGACGGTCGTGAGATGGGCATGACCACCAGCTACAGCCCCAAGGGGCCCTTCGAGGTCGTCACCCGGGAAGGTTTCACCGAACCCGGCACCCACACGGCCACCTTCTGGCTTCTCAGGCCGGGCACGCGGCGCTCCAGGACCATATCGATCAAGGTCTGCTGACGGACGCGACCATTCTTACCGGGAACGAACGGCAGAGCCGCCCTCCGTCGCATTGCCCAACCCTGCCAGTCCGGTGTCGATGAGTCGGGCCGCGCTGTGCACGTCGGCGATGACGGCGTGGCGGACTTCTTCGGGCGGGTGTTCGCCGTTGAGGTTCCGGCGCAACGCGTTGAACTGGACGCGCCAGAGCCCGAGCAGAGCGGTGGCGGCGATCTGGCACAGCGGATCGTCACTGCCGCGCCCGGTTCGGGCGGCCAGCGCCTCCGCCGCGACCGTGACGAGTTGCTCGGTCATTTCCCGGTGGTACGCGCGCAGTGAAGGCGTGGAAAGGATCAGCGCGTTGAAATCCTGGATTCTCGCGCTGGCCTGAGCCAGGTCTGGTTGCCCGCCCAGCCAGGACACCAGGGCGTCCAGTTCGCCGGCCAGGATGTCCAGCGCCGCGTCGGTGGGGGTTCGGTCGGTTCGTGCCAGCCCGGTGCGCAGCGCGGCCATCGTCGCTTCGGGGAGATCGAGGATCAACGCCTCCTTGCTGGGGAAGTAGTTGAAGACGGTCTTCTCGGACACCCCGCACGCCTCGGCGATCTCGGTGACGCGCACCGCGTCGAATCCGCGCTCCAGGAACATCGCGGTGGCGGTGTCGGTCAGCTGCTGGCGCATGAGCCGCTTCTTACGCTCCCGCAGCCCCTCCACCACGCCGGACCTGTCGGGCGCCTGCCAGTCCACGGTGGTTGAGCTCATGCCCCGAACTTTAGTTACTGCGACTGCAATCTTCCAGTCGCCGAAAGTAGTTCCGGCTACAGCCTTGCGGCTATAAGTTCAGTCACCGTAATCTTTCAGCGTCAGTAGAATCGCGGCCGAAGACTTTTGGAGTTGTCTCGTGAGTGAACCCCTCGTCCTGATCAACCTCTTCTCGATGCCCGCCGAGATGGTCGACGACTTCGTCGGCGGGTGGGAGGCGAGCATCGCCGCGGCGAAGAACGCCCCAGGCTTCCGCGGCACCCGCCTGCACCGGTCCCTCGACCCCGACGCCCCATATCCCGTGGTCAACATCGCCCGATGGGACAGCGTCGAGGACTGGCAGGCCGCGTTCGACAAGTACTTCTCCGGCCCCGGCCGGAGCGACGACGCCGGGCGGGTGGACGGCGGTTGGGACGCGGTGTCCGCGCACCCGACGCTGTATTCGGTCGCGCATGTGACGCCGGATCCGACCGCCTCTTCGGATGCGCACTCGTGACGGCGTCGGACGAACTGTTCGCGGAGACCGTGGCGGAGTGGAAACAACTGGCCCCGGACAGCTGCCGCGTCGAACCGCTCACCTCTGACGGTGCGGCATGAGCAGTGGCGTGGTGCAGTACAGCGGCCTGTTCCTGCTCGGCGTTCTCGCGGGTGAGGAGCTGATCGTCCGCTACGGCGTCCATCCCGTACTGTCCAGCCTGGACGACCGTGCGCATCTGCTCGCGCGGCAAGCCCTCATACGCCGTCTGCGGGTGATGGTGCCGATCGTGATGCTCCCGGCAGCGGCGCTCGCCCTGGTCGGGCTGGCCACCGTCACCGGTCCCGGCCTGGCGCTGCGGTGGGCGGCCGTGATCGCGATGGTGGTGTTCCTGCTGTTGTCGTTCCTGGGTACGGTGCCGATCAACATCAAGGTCAACGACTGGCGGGTGGATGCTCCACCGGCCGACTGGAAGGCCGTGATAGACCGCTGGGCGTGGATCGACGTGCTTCGATCGACTGCGGCGACCGCCGCGTTCCTGTTCGCGGTACTCGCCGTCGCATACGGTACGGCGAGCTGACCCGCCGGCTTCAGGTCAACGCCGTCGAGAGCAGAGCGCGCGTCTCTGCGACGACGCGGTCCTGAAACCGCGGGTCACGCACCTGCGTCGAGCCGAGCATCGGCTTGCCCCGCTCGTCGTAGTAGACGCCGGTCTCTCGCGACTCGTTCAGCAGGGCGTTCGTGGTGACCTTCGCGGCCCGCGCCGGAGTGCTCCAGTACCTGATGAACGGGGCGAGCGACCCCAGGACGTACTTCCCGAGCAGGCGCAGGAAGACGTTCGCGTCGCGCGAGAGGCCCGTGGCCGGACTGAAGCCCGGTTCGACGGCGTTGAAACGCAGTCGCGGAGTCTCGCGCGCGAACGCCATCACCGTCGCCAGGTTGCTCTGCTTCGATGTCGCGTAGGCGTCGCCGCCGGGAAGGGTGGAACCACCGGGCTTCCATTCGCCCCGCGCGCTCGCCTCGGCGGAGATGTAGCGACCACCTCGGAACCCGGCGATCACGGCGGGTCTCCGCTCGGGATCTTCGACGCCGGAGCAGAGGAACACCACGTTCGCGCCGTCGGGGAGATGCGGCATGAGCGCCTCGGTCAACACGAACGGGCCGAGGTGGTTCGTGGCGAACGTCGTGTCCCAGCCCTGAGCGTTCTTCGTGGCGCGCATCTCATGGATGCCCGCGTTGTTGACCAGGCCCGCGATCGGAAGATCGAGCGCGATGATCTCCGCGGCCGCGCGCCGTACGCTCGTGAGATCCGACAGGTCGCACACGACCGCCACCGCGTGCCGGCCCGCGCGCTCGATCGTCTCCCGCACCTTGCCGAGCTTTCCTTGGTCGCGGCCCACCAGGACGACCGTGCCGTGCTTCGCCAGCTCGAGAGCCGTGCGGTGGCCGATGCCCGAGGTCGGGCCGGTGATGATGTACGCCTTGCGCTCTGTCTTCGTCATGTGCCCTCCTTAATTGTCTGTCTAGTCAGTCATTTGTCTTCAAAAAAAATCAGCAGCCCAACATCCGGCACAGGGCGTCGAACCCGATCCTGCGGTGTTCGTCGGCGTTGTCGGGGTCGTTGACCATGAAGTCCATCGTCGCTTCGGCGAGTGAGTCCATGATCGCGCCGGTGAAATCCATCGACGCGTCCCGCATTGGCCCGTGGGCGCGCACCCGTTCGAGAATTCCCGCGACTTCTGCCATCGCCTGATGAGAGGCGGTACGGGTCTCCTGGGTGATGTCGTCGGAGACGCCCAGCAGGGCGAGAGCCCGCCTCTCGTCGGGGTTCGACGTTGCCCAGCGCGTCCAGTTCGACCACATACGAGAAAGCTGCTCGCGCGGCGGGGCCTCTGCCGAGAATCCGGCCAGCGAGGCGTTGGCCATCCCGGTTTTCAGCTCAAGGTAGAGGTGGTTGAAGAGCTCGGTTTTTGTCGAGAAGTAGGTGAACAGCGAGCCGTTCGAGATGCCTGCTTCTCGCGCGATGACCGCCGTCGGCGCGCTGAGGCCCTGCGCGACAATGACGCGAGTCGCCGCTGCCATCAGCGCGTCCCTCTTGTCTTTGCTCTTCGGCCGGGCCATGGTTGAAGGTTATAAATGAGTGGCCAGTCAGTCAAGCGGTAACTGATTGAGCCTAGGCAGCGGGATCGGTGGTGAGGATTCGGTGGTGGAGCTCCCGGATGGTCGTCCCCGGCTCCAGTCCCTGTTCGGAGATCAGCGCCGCGCGCAACCCGGTGTACACCGACAGGGCTTCGGCCTGCCGTCCCGATCCGCGAGGAGTCCGTACGCCGGTTGCTGGAGTGGTACCTCACCATCGACGACCCGCTCGTGCTGCAGGACGAGCACGAGAACATGATGACGGGCACCCGCCACGCCGCGGAGCACGGCATGGACGCCGCCTGGCGGCTGCCCGCGGCGCTCGCCCAGCCACTGCGACTGCGCCACTGCCTGACCGACACCGCCGAACTGCACACCCTGGCCGCCACCGCCGCCGAGCGGGCCGGCCGGCACGTGCGGCCGCCGTCGCCCACCACAACCTCGGCGCCGTCCTGGAGCACCTGGGCCGCCGTCTCGGGCGGGAGGAGGAGGCGCGCACGCATTTCGCCGCGGCGCTGCGCATCCGCTCCGGCATCGGCGACCGCAGGGGCCTCGCCGAAATCCACCGGGATCTCGGCGAGGCCCTCGCCGACCAGGGCGACGCCACCGCCGACCACCATCTGGCCGCCGCAGCTCTTCGAGGAGCTGGGCGTGATCACACCGGGACGATGAGCCCGACCGAGAGGAGATCGGCCACACCGAGCCCCAGCTGGTCGTCTGTACCGGGTTCGGCCGCCTGGCGGTACCGGTCGCGCAGCGACGACAGGTCCCTGCCGTCGCACAGGGCGTAGATCAGCCATGCGTGTTCGTTCAGCCATTGGAAGCTCGGCGCGCCGGGTGTGACGGCCACCAGCTCACGCTGCTCAGGGATCGGGCAGACCTGAACCGGCTGTGCCTGGCGGTAGCCCCGTACCGCCAACTCCACCTCCGTGCGTGGGCGGGCCTCGACGGGCGGCGATTCGGGCAGGATTCCCGGCGCGAGGGGGGCCACGGCGCCGATCAGCCAGTCGACGAACCGCCTGCCGCTCGCCGTCAGCATCCCGCCGTACGTTTGCGAGGCCTGCTGGGCGAGATAGGTTACGCGTTCGACCGTGGTGGTGTACTCACCGCTCCCGGCCGCCTGACTGCCGGGCGTGGCCTGATCGACGAAGTCGGTCGCGGGCGGCTCTCCGTACCTGGCGCACAGGTCCGGGCCGGCGCCGGTCGCGGCCGCGCGGAACAGCAGCAGGTGAGCGTAGACGTGCATGGCGAACAGCACCCGCGTCAGCGTCCACGACTTCACCCGCCAGGGGATCGGGATCAGCTGGTCCGGATCGGCGGCCATGGACCCGGTGCGCAGGATGTCGAACAACTTCAAGTGCAGGCCCTCGTGGAACAGCGTCACGCCGGCGCCTGCGTGAGGCAGCAGCTCGGCGAGCAGTTCGGCGCCCCGGCTGAGCCCGGCCAGCATGTCGGCGTCGGGACGTACTCGAACGCCGGAGCCGTTTTTCGAGAGCGTACCGGCGAGCAGTTCTTCCAGGCGGGCGGCCAGCACCCGTTCCGGCTCGGAGTGCGGTTCGAGGTCGGTCCACACCCATGAGACGGCATTGCCGGGCCATGGACGAAGACCGGCCGGAGCTCGGCGTCCTCTGCCTGGCACAACCGCTCCAGCCGGTCGGCGGCGTGTGGGTGGTGGCGGGCCAGTACGCCGAGACCCAGGCGGTAGCGAGCCAGGTTCCTGACCTCGATCGCCTCGGCGCTGCCGAACCGGGGATCCGAGCCGAGTGTCAGGTCGATGCGGGCCGTGAGATCGGTGTCCAAGACGTCGCCTCCATTCACTGGTGGGGGACCGGCGGCCGGATGTCCCGCCGCCGGTCGGCTAGCTCTCCGTTACTGGGCGCGGGGCGAGGAGAACGGCGGGTACCACGCGCGCTCGTGCACGGCGTCGGTGGCCACGCTGGGGGCGGTGTTGTCTGCCAGCGGGAACTGCGGCAATTCCACGGTCTGAGTCGGCATGCTGTTTCCCTTCGTACGTTGGATCACTTGCCGCTCTTGAACCTACGAAGCGAGGGTGTGGGCCCGGTGTGGCGGCACCCGCTCCTCCGCGTCGGCCAGCCAGAAGAAGACCGGCGGCAGGCTGAGCTCGATCACCGTCAGCGCGATCTGGAACCACTGCGGCCATCCGTACACGGCGAGCGAGAGCAGCCGGCCCACGCCGCCCAGTAGGAAGACGCCGGCCAGCCACCGCACCGCCCGAGCCGGGATCGGACGCTGTCGCGCGGCCCAGAGCCAGGCCAGCCCGTAGCCGGCGAAGCTGGCCCCCATGAACCGGCCCCAGCTGTCGATCGTCGGGCCGGCGGAACCGGCGCCGGGGATCGCCGTGTTGCCGAGCGCCACGTGGAACAGGCCGATCGCGACGCTGGTCCAGCCCATCAGCTGTGTGAGTACGCGGAGAACCCTGGCCATGATCCCTCCAAGCTTAGTTGACATGTGTCTACTAGATTGAGCGCGCTAGTAGACTCATGTCAACTAAGCTTCTCGTGTGCCACCCCGCCAGCGACTCACCCCTGCCGACCGCCGCGCCCAACTTCTCGCCGTCGGCGCCCGGCTCTTCGCCGCGCACCCGTACGCCGACGTGCTGATGGAGGAGGTCGCCGAAGAGGCCGGCGTCTCCCGGGCCCTGCTCTACCGTCACTTCCCCAGCAAGCACGCCCTCTTCGCGGCCATCTACCAGCAGGCGGCCGACCAGCTGCTCGCCGAGACGCGGCTCGACCCCGCCGACTCCCTGGTGGAGCAGCTCATCCAGGGCATGGACGTCCATCTCGACTACTTCGTGGCGAACCGCCACGCCGTCCTCGCCGCGAACCGGGTCCTCGCGGGCGACCCGGTGATCCAGACGATCATGACGAACGAGCTGGACGCGCTCCGTGCGCGGCTGCTGGCCGTACTCCCGCTCGCGGACGAGAGCGCCCGCGAGGCTGTGTCCGGCGTCCTGAAGAGCTGGCTGGTTTTCGTCCAGGTGCTCTGCGTCGACTGGCTCACCCACCCGACATGTACTCGCACCCAGCTGCGCGATGTCTGCGTCGGCGCGGTTCTCGGCGCCCTCCGGCCGCTGCTCGCCGAGGACCCCGCCCCCGACTGGCCGCGACAAGGGCCCGCCGCGGGTGCCTAGGGCCGACTTTGTGCCAATTTATGAGTGCAAGTCCCAACAAAGTCCCGCACGCGCCATGATCGAGGCTGGCCGCACGCTCGTTAAACGGGGGGCGTGCAGGTCGACCACGATTGGAGCAACGTGCGAAGAAAGACGACTCTGCTCGCTACCGCGCTTTTAGCACTGGCGGCGCTTCTGCCTGTTCCCGCGGCCGGCGCGGCGACCGAGCCGGAAGCCGTAGGACAGAGCAGCATCACCTGGGCGCCCTGTGAGGAGGAACCCAGTGCCGAGTGCGGCAAGCTGACCGTCCCCATCGACTGGTCCAAGCCGAACGGCGAGAGCATCGACCTGGCCATCGCCCGGCGCAAGGCCACCGACCAGGCGGCTCGGGTCGGCTCCCTGGTGATCAATCCCGGCGGCCCGGGCGGGTCGGGCGTCGAGGCCGTGTACGGCGCTCCCGACTCCTACACCGAGGAGCTGCAGAAGCGTTTCGACATCGTCGGCTTCGACCCCCGGGGCGTGGGCCGCAGTCACCCGGTGATCTGCTCGGCCTCGGTGTACAACCAGATGCCGCACACCGTCATGTCGAGCCAGGCCGACTACAACGCCTGGGACGCCTTCACCAAGAAGCTGCACCAGGACTGCCGGGCACGCACCGGCCCCTTGTACGACCACGTCGACTCGCGCAACGTCGCGCGCGACATGGACGCCCTGCGCGCCGCCCTCGGCGAGGAGAAGCTGACCTACTACGGCATCTCGTACGGGACGCTGATCGGCCAGATGTACGCCGAGATGTTCCCGAACCGGATCAGGGCCCTCGCGCTCGACAGCAACATGGACCACAGTCTCGGCGTCGCGGGCTTCCTCAGCACCGAGGCGATCGCCATCGAGGACGCCTTCGACCAGTTCGTGGGCTGGTGCGAGGCCGACACCAGCTGCATCCTGCACGGGCGTGACGTCCGAAAGATGTGGAGTGACCTGCGGGCCAAGGCCCGGCGCGGCGAGCTGTACTACCCGAGCGCCCCGGACCGCCCGATGACCGAGCTGCAGGTCATCTACAACGCGGCGCTCGGCACCGAGGGGCCCGACTGGCGCCTGCTGAGCGAGGTCATCAACTGGCTGAGCGGCGGCCCAGAGCCGTCGTGGGTGCCGCCGCTGCCGGGTCGGGGTCCCGTGGAGGGCGACACCGCCGAGCTGCCCACCCGGATCCTCTGCCAGGACTACAACCTCCGGGTGCGGAACTATGCCGAGTACGCCTTCTACATGGGCATTTCCAAGCGGTTGGCGCCCGACGTGCGGTACCACCCGTACCCGATCGACGACCTGCCCATCTGCCTCAACTCCACGCCGACCAACCCGCCGCACCGGCTGAAGTACACGGGCGACGCGCCGATCCTGCTGGGGAACTCGCTGCATGATCCCGCGACGCCGTACATGTGGTCCGCCAACGCGGCGCGGCAACTCGGTCCGAAGGCGGTGCTGCTCACCTACGAGGGCTGGGGGCACCGCATCTACGGCAAGGACAAGTGCCAGACGGACATCATCGACCAGTACCTGATCGCTCTGACCGTGCCTCCGCCCGGCACCCGCTGCGCCGTGGGCACGCCTGAGGAGAGCCTGCGCAAGCAGCAGCAGTCGCCACAGAAGACGTGGCCCACGGACAAACAGCACTGGTAGATAAACGCAGAGCCGCCGGACCACGGCACACGCCGCGGTCCGGCGGTTTTCTCATGCGGGGGGTGGGACCTCGTCACCTTCCCTGGCGGGCGGCCTTGCCACCGGCGCCGAAGAACAAGACGGTCGCGGCCAGACCCAGCACGACGACGAGCACGTCGGCGACCAGCGTGAGAGTGGGCAGGGTGATGAACAGGCCCACCAGCTTGAACAGGACAGAGACGATGAGGATGATGGTGGCGAAGATCCGGACGGCGCCGCCGCCGCGCAGCGCCAGCCAGGCGAGCAGGACGAGCACGAGCGACCAGAAGATCGTGCTGTAGGCGAGCCCGGAGTAGATCATCTGGAGCGACTCGAACCGGTCGCTGTGGATGTCGACCTCGTCGAGGCTCACGGGGGCAGAGCCCCCGTCCGAATTCGCGGCGATCTGTTCTTTGATCGCCGCTGCGCCGGAGACGAGGAGTCCGATGGCGCTGATCACGTTGAGCGCCGCGGCGGCGATGGCCGCGTACACCGCCCGGGTTAAGTTCGCCGGCCTCTCGGGGGCCTTGGCGGCGCGCCGGGCTTCGAAGTCGGCGGGTGCCTGGTGTTCGTACATGGCCATGCGGACCTCTTTCAGGAACGTTGTGCGTCTTGACGACGCGGTGATTGCCGACCTGTGTCAGGCACTCCGCGATCGTTAATGCCGCGCGCATTTCGAACGGCCCTGAGAGGTATAGCAGATTCGCCCGGTCTCTGAGAGTGACGGCGAATTCTCGAACCGATCGCGATAGCAATCCGCTCCGTTCGATCGGCGGCGGAAAGCGGCTTTTCTGGTGGCTATCACATCGCTCACCTGCGACGGAAGGCGGGCGGAAGAAAAACGGAAGAGCGGTACTTTAATGTCCTGCGACGTCAGCCGGGCTCATATCGCCAACCGCGATAATCACGTACTGCCAAACAGAACGTGCGGCTCATGGTCGAATTAGGCGGCGGAGATGCGGGATATATCGCAGCCGTCGCACGTGTCCGAGGCCCGGCTGCGGGGCCGCTGGATGGCTTCCACGGTGGCGGTGAACGCGAACGGGACGCTCGTCGCGGTCGGCGCCAGCGACACCACCGACGACGCCGAGGGCACGGGGCACAGCCGCGTGTTCGTCTGGGACGTGCCGCACCACACATGGATGCGCTCCGTCGAGACCGGGAACCTGTCGGAGGTCGTGTTCCGGCCGGGTCGCCCGATGATGATCCCGGTGACCAACTCGGGGAACCACCTGATCGACCTCTCCACCGGCCAGCCGATGGGCCCCGCGTTCGGCCCGGGAGGCCTGAACGGCAGGCTGCGGACGATGGCCTTCAGTCCTGACGGAGCGATCCTCGCCACCGGGGACGAGTCGGGCAGGCTCGCGTTCTGGGACGTGGCCACGGGCGGCAAGCGCGGCCCGACTTTCCGGGCGAATCCCAACGACGGCGTCGGGATCACCCAGATCGTCTTCTCCCCCAAGGGCGACGTGGCCGCGTCCATCGGCGCAGGACAGGTTCAGCTCTGGGACGTCGCCACGCCACGCAAGCTCGGACCGTCGATGGCGGTGGACGAGGACCGCTTCGTGTCAGCCGCGTTCGGATCAGGTGGCGTGATGCTGCACACCCTCGACGGCACAGGCGTGCTGCGCGACATGTCCGTCGGGCCCGAGGCGACGGCCGCCACGATCTGCGCCCGCGCCGGGCGGGGACTGACGCGGGCCGACTGGCAGCGGTATCTGCCCGGCGTGCCGTACCGGGAGAGCTGCCCGTGATCGTTGGGCCGGCCCGTTCCCGATCGAGCGGGGACGGGCCGGTCGTACGTCTGGCCGAGGTCAGCTCAGGAAGCTGCCGTACGGACCGGACAGGATCTGGTTCTTCTGGCTCTGGTTGAAATGCGTGTTCGGGTAGTCGTAGAACGACGCGGACATCGGTGTCCCGTCGGTGGACGAGGAGTCGGGCAGGCCGAAGGCATGGCCGAGTTCGTGGACCATACCGCCGTACCAGCGGTTCATCGGGCCGTTGACGCCCGCGGCGCCATCGGCGTCGTGCTGGTTCAGGATCACCCAGCCACCTCCGCCACCGCCGCCCGCGCCGTTGCCTTCCGCGCTGATCTCACCCACGTTGATCCAGCGCGGGTCGGGTGCCCTCAGGTTGAGCTTCCTGAGGAGTTCTTGTTGCATGTTGAAGACGGTCCACCAGTACGGGTCGCTCCCGTTGGGGGTGGTCTCGTACCAGTTCTTCACGTGGTCGCCGTTGACGACCTCCACCACGGGGTTGTTGAGGGTGAAGGTCTTGCCCAGCTCCTGCTTGTAGTAGCGCTGCGCCTCCCGCAGGACATTGGCGATGCCGTCCGGCCACCGCTGGTCGAAGGCCACGTCGGATGGCTTCAGCCAGTACACCCGGATTGTCTTCTCCGGGGGTGTGGTGGGGTTGCCGCCACCGCTGGTGTAGTTCGGCAACCGCCAGGTCCGTGAGGACACCGCGTCGCAGGACAACTGCACGAGCCCGGTGTTGGCGGCCGACGAACCGCCCGCGGGGACGACGCACTTGCTGGAGTGCACGGCCTGGAGCCTGAAGGTCTTGTCGGTGGCGCTGACCGTCACCAGGCGGAACTTCTGGTTGTTGGCGCCTGAGCAGTTCCACTGGATGACCGTGGCGTTGTCGGCGGTGGACGCGCCGTAGACGTCCACGCATCTGCCGCTGGTCGACGTGCCGACGGTGTACTGGTCGGTGGTGCCGCTCACCGGGGTGAAGGTGAAGTTCTGGTTGCCGCCACCGTTACAGGACGCCTGCGTGAGCTGGACGCCGTTGGTGGTGGAGCTGTTGGGGAGGGTCAGGCAGTTGGCGCCGTTCTGGTTGACGGCTGTCGAGGTGAATGTCGTGGCGGCGTTGGCGGGTGCGGCGCCGACCATCGTGATCACGAAGACCAGGGCGGTGGTCAGCGAGGTAAGGGCGGCGGCTAATCGTTTCATCGACACGCGTCCTCCGAGTCCTGAGAGCGAGGGCAGGCCTGTGGATACGATGACGCGCGAAAAGGTTTTCGGCAAGATCTTGTGAACGTTACAGAGAGAGCGACGAGGACAGCAGGTCACGGGGGTGACAGCACTACGTACGCCATTGCGGCTTGCGAAATGCTTTTCGGTAAATGCCGCGAGATCGGGCCGGTTGCCCCGCGACTGGACGCGCCCGCCCGTCTTATGACGGCGAGAAAAGAAGGCCGGTGGGTGTCCACCGGCCTTCTGCTCCTTACCTACTGATCCTTAGCGGGGAGTCGGGCACCAGGCCCAGTCCTCGGCCTGCTCGACGTAGCGGTCGAACACGTCGGCGAACCAACAGGGACGCACGCACCGGACTGGTCTCGATCCGCCTAGAGCACGAGCCCGTACTCGATGGCCGTGGCGGCGGAGGCCGCGGCCTGTACGGCTGCGACGGTGACCAGCGCTACTGCGAGCATGATCACAAATCTGAGGGCAGTACGCATGCGAGTTCCCTTCAGCTGTCGGTTGGCGGATTTCCTCTCTTCTACCTCTTCGACGCGGGGCGGAGCCGGGATGGCCCGGTCCGGCCGTCCGCGCTCGGGAAGTTGGGCCCGTAAGGCTTATACGAGGTGGTCCAGATCGACCGTCGTCGCGGTCTTGAAGTCGGCTTGCCTGGCGGCCGACGCGGACCGCCGTACGCTCAAGGCGCAAGCCCGAAGCTATCCGGCGCTCACGGTGGTGAGGCGAGCACGTAGTGCCGACTTCACGGCCGGCCATTCAGCGGCGACCATGGAGAACATGGCCGAATCTCGCAACCTCCCCGCTTCGCCGGGTGCCCACGAGCATGGGACCCTCCTCATCGTTCCTGGCGTTGGCACCTTGCCCTTGGGCAGGTTGCCGGACCGTCGGCGGGCCAGGTCCCTCGGATCCTCTGGATGATCTCGGTGGAGAGATCCTGCCTCAGCGCGAGGACGGCGTCAAACGTCGATGGTGAGCTGCGTGGAGCCGAGGGTTGCCGCAGCGGCCCGCGTTCGGCCATCAGGTCGGCACCTCTGTTGTCGGCTCCGCGAGTGGGCCGGCGAGCGTTTCTGCGATCTCGCCTACGGTCAGCCTCGGTACGCCGCCGTACGTACCGGCCAGGTAGTTGCGGTCGAGGGCTTCGGACTTTCGGGGACGGGCGTCGGTCAGCGGATAGATCTCGGAGGCGCCGTCCCGGTTCTTGACGGTGATGCGCACCTGGTCCCGCTCCAATGGCTGGAAGAGGTGCGTGCGGCCCAACAAGGTCGCGTCGTGGACCGTGCATACCAATTGCGCGTTGTTGGGGTTGGCCGCCGGATCCTGGAAGAGCCGGAGGACTTCGGCGGCGAAGAGGGGATGCAGGCTGGTGTCGAGTTCGTCGACAAGGAGGGCCGCCCCGTGGTCCAGGGTGGTGAGGAGGGGGCCCAGGAAGGCGAACCAGGATCGGGTGCCCATCGATTCCTGGCGTTCGTAGCTCAGTGCGACAGGGCTGTGGGGCCCTTGGTGCACGAGTCGGAGTTCGCCGGTCAGGCTGTCGATCTCGGTTCCCACGACCCCCAGGTCCGCGACCTTGAGAAGCGCGATGATGCGATCCCGCTGCCGTGGGTCGTCGAGCATCTTGCGGGTGAAGCTCTGCCGATCTTCGAAGTCGCGGCCTGGGCTGATCCACCAGAGGTTGTGCCGGAACCAGTCGTGGATCGGCTTGAGATAGGGCTGATTGAAGGCCGCGGCGACGGTCAGGAACAGCGCGTCGGGTCGAGTCTGGGAGACAAGGCTTTCCTTCGGCCCCTTCAGCCCTTCGCCGGGAAAGGTGAAGGGCTCGTCGGTGTCGGCGTCGCGTTCGAACCAGACCTGCCGACGGGCCTGTCCGCCGGGGTACGTATGCAGCCATTCGGTCTCGACCCGTTGGTCGGAGACCTCGAAGCCATAGATGTACCGGTCGCCGCCGAGGACGATGTCGACCTCGAAGAGGGAAGCGTCCGTTCGGGCGGCCGGGTCGAGTTCGTACGGCTCGCGCGGAATGCCGTCAAGGGTGGACCAGCCGTGAACGGAGTTGAGGACGGCCTGTCGCATCCAGCGGATGGCATGCAGGACGTTCGACTTGCCAGACGCGTTCGAACCATAGATCGCGGTCGCCGGTAGATAGGCCAAGTCGGGGTCGTCAGCGAGGCAGGCAGGGCGGCTTGCCCCCTGGTTGAACTTGCTCGCCGCCAGCCAGACCTCGAACTCGTCACGGAACGATCTATGGTTGGCGCCTCTGAATCTAAGCAGCACTGAACACCCTCTAATCCATGCTCAGGGTCGATTCTAGGTCAATGCATGCAGATTATCTACGCGGCTGGCCCGCCGGTCAGCCCAGTGATGCGCTCGCCGCGCGCAGCTCGTTCAGGGCCGCCAGCGTGTATCCGGCGAGCTCGTCCTTGGCGTCACGGTCGCCCTCGGACCATTGGGCGTACCCCCGTTTGAAGGCGAGGACGCCGAGCTCGCCCGCGAGAGCCGCGGCCGGATCGGGTACGCCGCGGGCGACCAGAGCGGTTGTCATCGCGGTCGCGAGGCTGACGCTTTTGAGGGCGTCACGCTCTTGAAGTTCGGCGCTGGCGGCGACGGCCGCCTTCAGACGAGGGGCGAGCTCGCGATTCATGGGGCCCATCGCGCTGGACGCGCGCTCGAGACCGGCGGCGACCGCTTCGAGCGGGCTGGCGTCACGGGGCGCCTCGGCGATCCCCTCGACCAGCAGCCGGCTCAGCGTCTCCTGTCCGGCCACCAGCAGCTCGCGCTTATCCGGGAAATGCCGGAAGAAAGTGCTTTTGGTGACTCCGGCGCGTTCGGCGATCTGCGCGACCGTCGTGGCGTCGTACCCCTGCTCGGCGAACAGGTCGACGGCAGCCACGACGAGGCGTTCGCGCGCCCCTGGTTCCCACCGGCCCATGGGTCCATCCTAGCGTGATGGGACTTTTGTCCCGTCGCCCTGTTAAAGTGACGGGACAAGAGTCCCATCACTTTCGGGAGAGATCCATGCGCGTCTTTGTCACTGGTGGCACTGGTCTGATCGGTTCCGCCGTGGTCACGGAACTGCTCGGCAACGGCCACACCGTCCTCGCCCTCGCCCGCTCCGACGCGTCCGCGCTGGTCGCCGAGGCAGCCGGCGCCGAGCCGCTCCGGGGAGGTCTCGCCGATCTGGACATCCTTCGCGCCGGCGTCGCTCAGGCCGATGGGGTGATCCATCTGGCATTCGGCAACGACTTCAGCAGCCCCGACGCCCTCGCGAAGTCGGTCGTCGAGGAAAGTGCCGCCCTCGCGACCCTCGGCGGGGAACTCGTCGGCAGCGACCGCCCCTTCGTCACCGTCGCGGGTACGCCCTATGTGCCGGGCCGCCTCTCCACCGAGGCCGACCCGCTGCCGACCGACGGGCCGGTCGGTGGTCGCGGTCGCGCGGTCACGGCGGTCCTGGGCCTGGCCTCGCGCGGGGTCCGGAGCACGGCCGTACGCCTGCCGCGCACGGTTCACAACCAGGGCGCGGGCGGGTTCGCCGGTTTGCTGACCGACATCGCACGCCGGACCGGATTGTCCGGCTACCCAGGCGACGGCGCACAGCGTTGGCCGGCCGTGCACGCGCTCGACGCGGCAGTCCTCTTCCGGCTCGCTCTGGAGTCGGCGTCGGCCGGTAGCTCCTGGCACGCCGTGGACGATGAGGGAGACAAGGTGCGTGACATCGCCGCGGTCATCGGCCGACGGCTGGGCCTGCCGGTCGAGTCAGTGCCATCGGAGACCTACGGCCCGCTCGGCCCGATCTTCGCGAGCGACCAGCCCTCCTCCAGCACCCACACCCGGCAGGCGCTCGGCTGGGAGCCGAAGCACCCGCGCCTTCTGGAGGACCTGGAGAACATCCAGCCCTGACCTGAAAACGCTGGTAGTCCTCCACGGTGACGAAGCCAGGTGGTACGTGCATAGGAAGCCAGGTGGTACGTGCATAGAGGGGTGAAGCAGTACAACTCGCGGGTGACCATTTGCGTCTAATTCGCCGTGGAATCGCTCAGCGGGGGAGATCCGCAGCACATCGGGGGCTACTGGCTGGCCGGGCGGCTCGGCTCCGGGGGGCAGGGTGTCGTCTACGAGGCGTACGACGCGGATGGGCGCCGGGTGGCGCTCAAGATGCTGCACGCGGCCGGCCACGACGGCAGCCGCGACCGGTTCGCCAAGGAGGCCACCGCCGCGGGCCGGGTGGCCTCGTTCTGTACGGCCAGGGTGCTGACTGCGGATCTGGAGGGGCCCAGGCCGTACATCGTCTCCGAGTACGTGCCGGGGCCGAGCCTGCGGCAGGCCGTGCGCGAGGGGCGCAGGTTCACCGGTGACGACCTGCACCGGCTGGCCACGGCGGTCGCGACGGCGCTGACGGCGATCCACGAGGCGGGGGTCATCCACCGTGATCTGAAGCCCGACAACGTGCTGCTCGGTCCGGACGGGCCGCGGGTGATCGACTTCGGTATCGCGCGGACTCTCGACATGTCGCTCACCAAGACCGGAGAGGTGTCGGGCACGCCCAGTTACATGGCGCCCGAGGTGTTCACCGGGCAGCGGGCGGGGGCTCGGGCGGACGTGTTCGCCTGGGGAGCGATCATGGTGTACGCCGCCACCGGGCAGGAACCGTTCGACGCCGACAACCTCGGCGGTGTGATGCATCGGGTGTTGTCGTACCAGCCCGATCTGAGCGCGTTGCCGCCGCAGTTGGGTGGGCTGATCTCGGCCGCGATGAGCAAGGATCCCGCTGGCAGGCCGACCTCCCACGAGCTGTTGCTCGCGCTGGTCAGCGGCAATCGCGCCGACACCCGGGGGCTGCTGGCGGAGGGGAGTCGGGCCGCCCAGGGGGTGCGGGGGGAGGGTGGGGCCGATCCGGCGCTCGGCGCCATCGCCGAGGACGCTTATGGCGCGCTCGGGCCGGAGGAGCGTGAGCTGGCCGCCGAGGTGTTCCTGCGGCTGGTAGTCGTGGACGAGGACGGTCGGGAGAGCGGCCGGACGGTCTCCCAGGAGGAGCTGCTTGGCGGGCGTCCCGAGCACGAGGCCGCCGCCATCCGGCGCATTCTGCGGACGTTCTCGTACGTCGTCGCCGCCGATGACGAGTCGGTCGCGCTGTCGCGTCCCGGGCTGCTGCGGGCCTGGCCCAGGCTGCGCATGTGGGTTGACGCCGACCGTGAGGGTCTCGCCGTCCTGAGCCAGATCACCAGCGCGGCGCGGCACTGGACCGGCAACGGCAGGCGCGACGCCGACCTGCTCCAGGGCAGCCGCCTGGAGCAGGCGCTGAGCTGGGCGGCCACCGGGCGCCGCCACGTGACGCTGACTCCCCGCGAGCGCGACTTCCTCCAGGCGGGCACCGCGCTGACCAAGAAGCGCGCCAGGCGCAGGACCTTGACCACCACCGGGTTGGCCGGGCTGCTGGTGGTCTCGCTCGTGGCGAGCGGCCTGGCGCTGTGGCAGCGCCAGCAGGCGTCCGACCAGCGTGACGTGGTCACGGCCAAGCAGGTGGCGGCCGAGGCGGACCGGCTGCGTACCACCGACCCGGTCCTGGCGATGCTGCTCAGCGTGGCGGCCTGGCGCGTCTCCCCGCAGGTCGAGGCTCACTCCGCGCTGATGGCCTCGGCCCAGCAGCAGGAGACCGCCGTCTTCCACGATCCGCAGGTCAGGGGGCTGGCTACGCGGACGCTCAGCGGCGACGGCCGGACGCTGGTCAGCGTCAGCGAGGGCGGTGGCGTGAATGTGTACGACGTCCGCACGCACAAGCGGACGGGCGGTTGGAAGGGGTTGGGGCTGAAAGGTCAGGAGCTCTCCGATCCGGTGCTGAGCAGGACCGGACGGCTGCTGGCGGTGTACACCCACGACGAGCTCGGTGTCTGGAGCCTCGCCGACGGCAAGCGGCTGTTCAAGGAGAGCTTCCCGCCGGGCGACATGACGATCCAGATCGACATCGGCGAGGACGAGGCCACCCTCGCCGTAAGTTTCGACAACGACCTCGACCACCTGGTGGACCTGCGTACCGGCAGGAAGTTCGGCAATAAGGCAGCCACGCACGGGTGGGGGCCGGTGATCGACCCGACAGGCAGGCACCTGCTGCTCACCGGCGACAGCTTCGCCGAGCGTGCCCTGCCCGGCTGGACCCCCGAGCACCGCTACCCCGGCTGCCGCGGGTCGCACTCGGTCGCCGCGTTCTCGCCCGACGGCGCCACCCTGGCCTGCGCGGGCAGCGACGTGGTGCTCCTGGACGCTGCCACCGGGTCCCGCCGCGACAAGCGTGACTGGACCTGTGACGTCTGCGAGGGCTTCTCACCGCGGCTGCGCTTCAGCCCTGACGGCCGCTACCTCGCCGCGTTCAAGGGCCGGAAGCTCCGGGTATGGAAGGTCGCCGACCACGACATCGAGCTGCTGACGTACCAGGCCGAGGGCAACCTGTCCGGCGTCGGTTTCGACGGTTCCACGCTGCGCTACCTGATGGACGATTCGGTGGTCAGCGTGGACCTGTCCCCGCGCGCCACCTCGATCAGGGCGGGGGGCGACGACGCTGTCCTCAGCCCCGGCGGTCAGTGGGCGGCGATCTCCAGTCTTGAGAGCAAGTATGTCCGGCTCTGGAATGTGCACCAACACCAGGAGGTAGCCCGCTTCCCCGTCGAACCTGACTTGTCGGCTTTGTCGGCGTTCGACCAGCCAGCCAGACGGCTGTTCATCGCGTCGGAATCCGGCCAGGTCGAGCTGGTCGATGTCAGTACCCGCAAACGGATCTGGTCGATCCGGTCCCGGCACGCCGTCGACGGCTTCCCACCGTCACAGGCCGCCTTCAGCCCGGACGGCAGGACGATCGCGCTCGTCCTCGGCCCGTACGGGCAGACGCTGGAGTACTGGCTGACCGTGCTCGACGCGGCCACGGGCCGGGTCCTGCACGACAGTTCCACCACCAGCGCCGGCGGCCCGTATCTGCCCGACGGCAAGAGACTCGCCACCGGCTCCGGCAGGTTCATGGACGTCGCCACCGGCAAACCGGTCGGAGAGGGATACGACGTTTCCTCTGGCGGCTGGGCGGGCGTCGCCCTGAGCAGCCGCGGCCTCATGGCTGTCGCCCACGGCGACATGGGACACGTCACGCTCTATGACCCGTCCGGGCCGACGGCGCTACGTCCCATGCTGCCGAAAGCGGCGGGCCCCGTGGACGCCCTGACGTTCTCACCGCGCGGGGACGTGCTCGCGACGGCGGCCATCGGCGGTCTCGTTCAGCTCTGGGACCCGGTCAACAGGCGCCGGCTCGGGGGCTCCTTCGACGCCCGGACGATCCAGGACGTCGACTCGCTGACCTTCAGCGCTGACGGCGGCACGCTGTACTTCTCGGCCGACGGCGACATCCTGGAGATGCCAGTGGGGACCGAGCGGGTCGCCGCGCTGGTGTGCGGGCGCGCGGGCCGCCGGCTCACCGAGGCGGAGTGGAGCCGGTACCTGGGTGACGTCGCGTACCGGGAGACCTGCCCGGAGGCCCCCGGCCAGTGAGCCTCACACCGGCCGGACGCGAGCCGGTGAGGCGCACGTCCGACCGGCGGTCAGAGCGGAATGAACAGGGCCTCGAACGGTGGTTCGCCGACGCCGGTGGTGATGTGTCCCAGCCCCGTCGTGTCGGCGGCGAGCACCAGGTCGCCCGCGCCGAAGCGGCGCCGGCTGCCGTCCGTGACCGTCACCTCGATCGTGCCGCGCAGCATCATCACCCACTGCTCGCGCGGCGCCGGATGAGCGGCGCTGTCGAACGCGGCGCTGCGGACGAACTGCACGCCACCCTTCGACGGCAGCCCGCCGACCGCCATGGCCGGCACCCCTTCGGCGACCTGTCGGTGAGCGAGCGTGATCTCGCCGTCCTCGAACGTCGATCCGCCGTCCTCCGTGCGGGCGATCCGGGTGAAGCGCATCAGCTCGCTCCGATGAACTGGTGGTCGGTACGCAGCCGGCCATCGCCGTCCAGAGCCAGGATGTCCAGGCCGCCGCCGACGGGCTCGCCCGTCCGGGTCGACACCATAGACCACCGGATGGCGAGCACGTTGGGCATGAGGGGGTACGCCTCCTCGGCGGCCTCGAAGACGTGCTCGCCCGGTTCGACGAACATCTCGTAGGCACGGCTCACCCTGGCGTCCAAGGCGTCGTAACCCCGGACCTCCAGGGGCGGCACGGGAAAGGCGAGCGCCGTGGCGGCGTCGCGGATCTCCTGGGGCGGGTCGACCAGTACCTGAATGCCGTCGGGCGCCCACAGCTCGCGGATGAGGGCGCTCCGCGTCGCCGGATCGGGCTCGTTCCACTGGGCGATATAACGGTCGGCCCACTGCTTCACATCAAGTTGGTTCATGTGAGTAGTGTCCAGCGCGGCCTGCGACTTTACGATTCCCTACAGGGAATGGGGCCGCCCGCCCGTCACCGCTGATACTTCGGGCTGTCGAACTGTGACGTGCGCCCTCTGTCCTTTGTGTCCCTTTGGTCGGTCCTTTGGGCAAACAGCCGCGGCGAGGTCAAATGACGGTTGTGAGGTCTTCTCGGAATGGAGGACAGATGGACACACCGGCCGCGGACATCCTGGCGAACGTCGACTTGTTCGCCGACGACCAGCGCGAACACCTGCTCGACGCGCTGGCCATCGCACGCAGGGAATGCCCGGTCGTGCACACGCGCACCGACGGCGGCTACTACATGGTCACCCGCTACGAGGACGTCCGCACGGTGTGCATGCGACCGGCGATCTTCAGTTCGGCGCAGCCGGGCGTGCGCGGCGTGCCGGTCCGGCTCATCCCGCTGGACGTCGACCCGCCGGACCACCGTCAATACCGCAAGTTCCTCGAGGCGTACTTCTCCCGCTCGTTCCTGCTCCGGTACGCCGAGCAGATGCGGGAGATCGCCCGGGACGCCATCGCGGGGTTCATCGACAAGGGCCGCGTGGAGATGGTCCGTGACTACTCCGTGCCCTTCAGCGCCGGGTCGCTGGCCCGGGTCGTCTTCGCCACCGACAACATGGAGCTGATGCGCCGGGGGGTGGCGGCGGTCAAGCGGTGCGCCATAGAAAGCACGCCCGAGACGTTCGAAGCGGTCGCCCTGCTCGCGATGGAGGCGATCGCCGAGGCCGGTGACCCACCGGCCTCGGCCGAGCACGAGAACGTCCTCAGCGCCCTGGCCAGGGCGAGCGTCGACGGGCGGCCCCTGACGAAAGAGGAGCAGGTGGCGATCGTCACCACGCTGCTGCTCGGCGGCCTGGACACCACGCGCGGCGTGATCGTCAACATCGCCTACCATCTGGCCACCCGCGCGGACATCGAGCCGATCCTGCGCAGCCCGGACTGGTGGCGCGGCCCGATGGATGAGTTCCTGCGCTTTGAGACGACCGTGGCGTTCATGGCCCGTACGGTGACTCAGGACACCGAGCTGGCGGGCACCCCGTTGAAGGCGGGGGACCGGGTCGTCCTGCAGTTCTACTCGGCCAATCGCGATGCCGAGCGCTTCGACCGGCCCGACGAGCTGGTCTTCGACCGGCGGATCAACCCGCACCTGGCGTTCGGCGCCGGGGTGCACCGCTGCATAGGCCAGAACTTCGCCCGGATCCAGCTCGTGATCGCCTTCGAGGAGTTGCTCAAGCAGGCGACGAACTTCCGCCTCGAAGCGGGCGCCGACATCCCGCGCCAGGTCGGCGAGCCCTTCGGCAGCCCTTCCGAGCTCTACCTGACCTTCGACCGCCGGGGTGGTTAGCTCGCACCGATTGGGGCAGGGCCTGCATTGTGTCCGGTAAGGGGTGGTTCTCCCGGTGGCCGGTGATCCGGCAGTTCAAGGGAGAAGACGGTCGGAGCGACGCTGTGCGCTCCGCCCGTACGGACGCGCTCGCCCCGCGCACCGAGGAGGCCGACACGGTCGCGCGCTCGATCTGCCCCTACTGCGCGGTCGGCTGCGGCCAGCTCGTCTACGTCAAGGACGGCAAGGTCACGCAGATCGAGGGCGACCCGGACTCGCCCATCTCGCGCGGGCGGCTGTGTCCCAAGGGCTCGGCGAGCAAGCAGCTCGTGACCCACCCCGGCCGCCAGACCAAGGTGCTGTACCGGAGACCGCACGGCACCGAATGGGAGCGGCTCGACCTCGACACCGCGATGGAGATGATCGCAGAGCGGGTCATACGGACCCGGCGGGAGACCTGGCAGCAGACCTATGAGGGCAAGGTCGTGCGCCGCACCATGGGCATCGCCGGACTGGGCGGGGCGACGCTCGACGACGAAGAGAACTACCTGATGAAGAAGCTGTACACCGCCCTCGGCGCGATCCAGGTGGAGAACCAGGCCCGTATTTGACACTCCTCCACCGTCCCCGGTCTGGGGACCAGCTTCGGACGCGGTGGCGCGACCACCTTCCAGCAGGACCTGGCGGGTGCGGACTGCATCGTCATCCAGGGCTCCAACATGGCCGAATGCCACCCGGTGGGCTTCCAGTGGGTGGTCGAGGCCAAGGCGCGGGGCGCGAAGGT
Organism: Nonomuraea sp. NPDC050022; assembly: GCF_044460705.1. Lineage (NCBI taxonomy): Bacteria > Bacillati > Actinomycetota > Actinomycetes > Streptosporangiales > Streptosporangiaceae > Nonomuraea > Nonomuraea sp. NPDC050022. The sequence goes on along the minus strand of NZ_JBITKE010000005.1, from coordinate 689,149 downwards.
GTTCCACGTGGATCCGCGCTTCACCCGGACCAGCGCGCTGGCCGACCGGCACCTGCCGATCCGCGCGGGCAGCGACATCGTGCTGCTCGGGGCGCTGATCAACCATGTGCTGGCCAACGAGCTGGACTTCCGTGAGTACGTGCTGGCCTACACCAACGCCGCCGTGATCGTGTCCGAGGACTTCCGGGACACCGAGGATCTTGACGGGCTGTTCTCCGGGTTCGATGCGGAGACGGGCTCGTACGATCCGGGCAGTTGGGCGTACGAGGCGACGGGCGAGGGGACGGACAAGGAGACGCCGAGCGCGCGGGCGCCTGGCGCGCAGCCGCCGGGCGAGGACTTGGAGGGCGAGCAGGCGCCGGGCGAGCGGCTGGAGGGCGGACGGGTCCACGCCGAGGCCGCGGGGGCGGACACCTACGGCTCCGGGGGCGCCGTCGCGCATCCCACCCCGGCGACGGATCCGACGCTGCGCCACCCGCGCTGCGTCTACCAGATCCTCCGGCGGCACTTCGCCCGCTACACCCCGGAGCTGGTCGAGCAGCTGTGCGGCATCTCGCGGGCGCACTTCGCCGAGCTCGCCGACGCGATCACCGCCAACTCCGGCCGGGAGCGCACCACTGCCTGGGTGTACTCCGTCGGCTGGACCCAGCACACCGTCGGCGCGCAGTACATCCGCACTGCCTCGATCCTCCAGCTGCTGCTGGGCAACATGGGCCGCCCCGGAGGCGGCATCCTGGCGTTGCGCGGGCACGCCAGCATCCAGGGCTCCACCGACATCCCGACGCTGTTCAGCCTCCTGCCCGGTTATCTGACCATGCCCCACGCCCACCGGCACGAGGGGCTGGAGGACTACCTCGCCCGGGAGGGCGGCGACGTCGGCTTCTGGGGCCACCGGCGCGCCTACCTGGTCAGCCTGCTCAAGGCGTGGTGGGGGAACGCGGCCACCGAGCGGAACGACTTCTGCTTCGACCACCTGCCCCGCCTGACCGGCGACCACGGCCACTACACCACCGTGATGGGCCAGATCGACGGGACGGTGAAGGGCTACTTCGTGGCGGGCGAGAACCCCGCGGTCGGCTCCTCCGGCGGCCGGGCGCAGCGCCTCGGCCTGGCCAACCTCGACTGGCTGGTGGTACGCGACCTGACGCTGGTGGAGACGGCCACGTTCTGGAAGGACGGCCCGGAGCTTGAGACCGGGGAGATGCGTACCGAGGACATCGCCACCGAGGTGTTCTTCCTGCCCGCCGCGAGTCACGTGGAGAAGGAAGGCACGTTCACCAACACCCAGCGGCTGCTCCAGTGGCGGGAGAAGGCGCTCGACCCGCCCGGCGACTGCCGCAGCGACCTGTGGTTCTACTACCACCTGGGCAAACTGGTCAGGCGACGGCTGAGCGACGACGAGATCGACCGGCCGCTGCGCGAGCTGACCTGGGACTACCCCGAGCTGGGCGAGCATCGGGACCCGTCGGCGTCGGCCGTGCTCCGCGAGATCAACGGGGTCGGCCCGGACGGGCGGGCGCTGTCGGCCTACACCCAGCTCAAGCCGGACGGATCCACCAGTTGTGGCTGCTGGATCTACTGCGGCGTCTACGCCGACGAGGTCAACCAGGCGGCCCGGCGCAGGCCGGGGCAGGAGCAGTCGCCCGTGGCGCCCGAATGGGGCTGGGCCTGGCCGGCCAACAGGCGCATCCTCTACAACCGGGCCTCCGCCGACCCTGAGGGCCGCCCGTGGAGCGAGCGCAAGGCGTACGTCTGGTGGGACGCGGAGCAGGGGAAGTGGACCGGGCGGGACGTGCCCGACTTCGAGCCGAACAAGCCGCCGGACTACCTGCCGCCCGAAGGCGCCCGGGCCGAGGACGCGCTCTCCGGGACCGACGCGTTCATCATGCAGTCCGACGGGAAGGGCTGGCTGTACGTGCCCGCCGGACTGGCCGACGGGCCGTTGCCCGCGCACTACGAGCCGCATGAGTCGCCGGTCGGCAACCCGTTGTACGCCCAGCAGGCCAACCCCGCGCGCAAGATGTACCCGCGACCGGAGAGCCCCTACAACCCGCCGGAGTCGCCACGCTATCCGTACGTGCTGACCACGTACCGGCTCACCGAGCACCACACGGCGGGTGGCATGAGCAGGCCGTTGGCCTACCTCGCCGAGCTGCAGCCGGAGCTGTTCTGCGAAGTCTCGCCGCAGCTGGCCGCCGAGGTGGGGCTGGTCAACGGCGGCTGGGCCACGATCGTGACCAGTCGCACCGTGATCGAGGCCCGGGTGCTGGTCACCGGCCGGGTCCGGCCGCTGCGGATCCAGGGCAGGGTGATCCATCAGATCGGCCTGCCGTACCACTGGGGGTGGGGCGGCGGCGGCCTGGTGACCGGCGACGTCGCCAACGACCTGCTTCCGCTGGTGCTCGACCCGAATGTCTACATTCAGGAGAGCAAGGCCGTGACCTGCGACCTACGGCCCGGTAGACGGCCGAGGGGGCAGGCGATGCTCGACCTGCTGGAGGTGTACCGCGATGGCTGAGCGGATGGGCTTCTTCACCGACACGAGCGTCTGCATCGGCTGCAAGGCGTGCCAGGTGGCGTGCAAGGAGTGGAACCAGCTGCCCGACGACGGCTTCGTGTTCGAGGCGAACTCCTACGACAACACCGGGGCGCTCGGGGCGAACACCTGGCGGCACGTGGCCTTCATCGAACAGTCCCGCCCGGTGCCGATGCCCGTTTCCGCTGACGACGGCTCCGCTGACGACGGCTCTCCTGACGACGGCTCTCCTGACGATGGCGTCGAGCGGTGGCTGATGTCGTCGGACGTGTGCAAGCACTGCACGCACGCCGCCTGCCTGGACGTCTGCCCGACTGGCGCGCTGTTCCGTACCGAGTTCGGCACGGTGGTGATCCAGGAGGACATCTGCAACGGCTGCGGCTACTGCGTGTCGGCTTGTCCTTACGGCGTGATCGAGCGGCGCGAGGATGACGGGCGGGCGTGGAAGTGCACGATGTGCTACGACCGGCAACGCGGCGGCCTCGAACCGGCGTGCGCCAAGGCGTGCCCGACCGACTCGATCCAGTTCGGCCCGCTGGACGAGCTCCGGGAGCGGGCTGAGGAGCGGGTGGAGCGGCTGCACGCCGACGGTCAGGCCGAGGCCCGCCTGTACGGCGAGAGCCCGGACGACGGGGTGGGCGGGGCGGGGGCGTTCTTCCTGCTGCTGGACGAGCCGGAGGTGTACGGGCTGCCGCCGGATCCCGTGGTGACCACTCGCGACCTGCCGTCGATGTGGCGCTGGGCGGGGGCGGCGGCGCTGTCCGTGGCCGGGGCGGTGGTGGCGGCATTCGCGGGCTCGGGCGCCTTCACTGGTCCACGGAAGGGAAGACGGCGGTGACGCGGGAGCGGTCGACGGCGCCGAAGGGGGAGCGGTCGATGGTGCCGGAGGCGGAGTTCCGGTCCTACTACGGGCGGCCAGTGATCAAGGCCCCTGTCTGGCACGAACCCCATATGCCGGCATATCTCTACGCTGGAGGTCTGTCGGGGGTTTCGTCGGCTATGGCGATCATGGCCGGGTTCACCGGGAACGACCGGCTGGAGCGCACCGCCCGGGTCGCGGCGGCGATCGGCGCCGCCATCGGAACCGGGTTCCTCATCGCCGAACTGGGCAGGCCCGAACGCTTCCTCAACATGTTCCGCGTGTTCAAGCCCACATCGCCGATGAGCATGGGCTCCTGGCTCCTGGCCGCACAGGGCGGGCTGTCGGCGGTCGCTGCCACGACCGAGCTGACCAGGATCCTGCCCGCCGTGGGAGACGCGGCGGCCCTCGCCACGGGCCTGACCGGCCCGCTGACCGCCACCTACACAGCCGTCGTGGTCGCCGACACCGCCGTACCGGCCTGGCACGAGGCCTACCGGGAACTGCCGTTCCTGTTCGCCGGGAGCGCGCTGGCCAGCGCCGGGGCGGTGGGCATGCTGGCCACCCCGAGGGCGCAGGCGGGGCCGGCTCGCGTGATGGCGGTGATGGGTGCCGTCGTGGAGAGCGTCGCGGGCGTGGTGATGGAACGGCGGCTCGGCCTGGTGGGCGAGCCGTACCGGCTGGGAAAGGCGGGGGGCCGGATGCGCGCGGCCCGCGTACTGGCGGTCGGCGGCGGGCTGCTCGCCTCGATCGCCGGGCGCAGCCGTACCCTCACCGCCCTGTCCGGTCTCGCCCTTACGGCGGGTGCTTTGTGCACCCGGTTCGGCGTCCTGGAGGCGGGCAGGGCGTCGGCCGCCGACCCGAAGTACACGATCGTTCCCCAGCGGCAGCGGCAAGGGCAGCCGCGTTGATGTCGCGTGTTCACCCGGTCGCGTGAGCCAGGCCACCGATCCGCATCCGCCTGCTCCCCTTGACCTTCACATGGATGTGAACCCTTACCGTCGCAAATATTACTGATCACGAAAAACGAGGAGATGCCGATGTCAGGCGCAGTGATCATTGGCGCGGGTCCGGGGATTGGGCAGGCGGTGGCCCGCCGGTTCGCCAGGGAGGGACTGCCGCTCACGCTGATCGCCCGCAGCGAGCAGACGCTGCGCACCGCGGCCGAGGCGCTCACTCCCAGCGGTGTCCCGGTTGTCACGCTGGCAGCCGACAGCACCGACCAGGCCGGGCTGAACGCCGCACTCGATCAGGCTGTCAGTGAGCATGGCGTGCCGGACGTCGTCGTGTACAACGCCGCGATCATCCAGGCGGACGCGCCGGGCGAGCTGTCCGTACGCGGCCACATGGAGGCATGGGCGGTGAACGTGGTCGGCGCGATCAACGCCGCGGCCCACGTCGCGCCCGCCATGGCGGCACGCGGCAGCGGTACGTTCCTCATCACGGGCGGCATGCCCGAGCCCAAGCCTCAGTACGTGAGCCTCTCCCTGGGCAAGGCAGGCGTCCGAGCCCTGGTCACGCTGCTCGACGAGGAGTACGGACCCTCGGGCGTACACGTGGCGAGCGTCACCGTGGCCGGCCGGGTCGCCCCTGGCACCGACTTCGACCCGGACGGCATCGCCGAGCACTATTGGCAGTTGCACACACAGCCACGACACCGATGGCAGCGGGAAGTGCTGCACGCCGGCCCAACACCGCCGGAAGATGCTCTCTAGGGGGCGTCAGTCTGCGGTCTGGTGATACGACAACTCGTAGAGGTGCCCGCCCTTGATCAGCACCGACACTTCGACCGGCCGATGTCGTCGCCTCCACCTAACCGGCAGGGGGCAGGGTCCGGTGAGTACTCCATGGTCGAGGTTCGGCTGCCACGCGGACCACGGCTCGTTATCCGGAGCCGACCAAGGTCCACACTGCCGAGGCGGGGTCCACACGGGATACGGTCAGCGGAGCCGCAGCTGAGGGCCGTCCAGAGGGACCAGTTCGCCGATGATCGGCGCGCCCGGGATCTCGCCGGCCACCAGCAGGCCGCCGGAGGTCTGGGCGTCGGCTAGTAGCAGCAGGTCGTTCTCGCCGTAGCCGCCGGGATCGAGCCAGGGGCGGACCCAGTCGAGGTTGCGGCGGGTGCCGCCGCTGACGTAGCCGTCGCGTACCGCCTCCCGGGCCCCTTCCAGGTACGGTACGGCCGCCACGTCCACCACGGCCGTGACGCCGCTCGCTCGAGCCAGCTTGTAGAGGTGGCCCAGCAGGCCGAACCCGGTCACGTCCGTCGCGCACCTGGCTCCGGCGGCCAGCGCGGTCCGGGAGGCGTCGCGGTTCAGGGCGGTCATCGCCGCTACCGCCTGCGGGAACACCTCGCCGGTCGCCTTGTGCCGGGTGTTGAGCACGCCGATGCCGAGCGGCTTGGTGAGGGAGATCGGCAGCCTGGGCCGGCCGCCGTCGATGCGCAGCAGCCGGGCGGGGTCTGCCAGGCCGGTGACGGCCATCCCGTACTTCGGCTCCGGGTCGTCGACGCTGTGGCCGCCCGCGACGTGGCAAGCCGCCGCCCGGGCCACGTCCAGGCCGCCGCGCAGGACCTCCTTCGCCAGCTCCATGGGTAGCTTCTCCCTTGGCCAGCCGAGCAGATTGACCGCCACCAAGGGCTCCCCGCCGACCGCGTAGACGTCCGACAGGGCGTTGGCCGCCGCGATGCGGCCCCAGTCGTAGGGGTCGTCGACCACCGGGGTGAAGAAGTCGGCGGTGGCCACGATCGCCCGGTCGCCGTCGATGCGGACCACGGCGGCGTCGTCCCCGTCGTCCAGCCCGACGATCAGCTCCCCGTCAGCGCCATCCCCGTCTGCGGTGTCGCGCCCACCTGCGGCGTGACGCTCTTCGGCGGCGCCGCCGTCCCGTATGCGCAGCTCCGCCACCACGGCCTCCAGCTCGCCCGGCGGGATCTTGCAGGCGCAGCCGCCTCCGTGCGCGTACTGCGTCAGCCGGACCGTCTCGGTGGTGCGTGTCATGGCGCCCTCGGGTGGCTCGCGACGGGTGTGGCGTTTGAGGTCATACCCGCTGTGACGGGTAGGTTTTGCGTTGGAGGCGTCTGGGCGCCTGGTGGCCCCCGCGGTCTTCAAAACCGACGAGGCCGAGGTCCTCGGCCTGGCGGGTTCGATTCCCGTCCGCCTCCGTTCTATTTTCGAAGAGTGGACCCACGCAGGCACGTACCCCGTACGGATGCCGTACTCGCCGATCCGCGGCTGGTCGCGGCGGGTGGGCGGCTGGGTCGGTCGGTCGTCAAGGACGCGGTGGCGCGGGCGCAGCAGCGGGCGCGGAGCGGTGAGATCGGTCCCGAGGAGGTCGCCGACGCGGCGGTGGCGGCGCTCCCGCCGCGGGCCGCGAGCCTGCGTGCGGTGATCAACGCGACCGGCGTACTGGTCCACACCAACCTGGGCCGGGCGCCCCTGTCGCCCGCCGCGATCGAGGCGATGGCCGCCGCGGCGGGTGCCGCCGACGTGGAGTTCGATCTGGAGACCGGCGCCCGGGCCCGGCGCGGGCGGGGGGCGCTGGACGCGCTCGCCCGTGCCGTGCCGGCCGCCGAGGACGTGCATGTCGTCAACAACAACGCCGCCGCGCTCGTCCTGGTGGCGACCGTGCTCGCCGCCGGTCGGGAGATCGTGATCAGCCGGGGCGAGCTCGTGGAGATCGGCGACGGGTTCCGCATCCCCGACCTGCTCGTCTCCACCGGGGCGCGGCTGCGCGAGATCGGTACGACCAACCGCACCTCCTACCGCGACTACGCGGCGGCCGTGGGGCCGGAGACCGGATGCGTGCTCAAGGTGCACCCGTCGAACTTCCGGATCGAGGGCTTCACCGGCTCCGTCGAGGTACGCGAGCTGACCGGGCTCGGCGTGCCCGTCGTAGCCGACATCGGCTCGGGGCTGCTGGCGCGCGAGCCGCTGCTGCCCGAGGAGCCGGACGCGGCGACCGTACTGGCGGCCGGGGCGGACCTGGTGACGGCCAGCGGCGACAAGCTGCTCGGCGGACCACAGGCGGGTCTCCTTCTCGGACGCCGTGACCTGGTCGAACGCTGCAGGCGGCATCCGCTCGCCCGCGCCCTGCGGGTCGACAAGCTGACGCTGGCCGCGCTGGAGGCCACGCTCCGGGGTCCTGTTGTGCCCGTCCGGCTGGCGCTGCATGCCGACCCAGCGGTGCTGGGCGACCGTGCCGCGGCCCTCGCCGGGCGGCTCGCCGAGGCGGGGGTCGACGCGCGGGCGGTGCCGAGCCAGGCCGCTGTCGGGGGCGGCGGGGCGCCCGGGGTGACGCTGCCGAGCGCCGCCGTCAGCCTGCCCGAACGGCTCGCCGCACCGTTGCGCGTTGGTGATCCCCCGGTGGTCGGCCGGATCGAGGGTGGGCGGCTGCTGCTGGACCTGCGCACCGTTCCCGGTGATCGCGACGGCGACGTGGCCCGCGCGATCCTGGGGGCGAGCGGCCTCATGGCACGCTGCGAGGGGAGTGGCTTCGGGGTGAGTGGTCTCGGGCCAAGCGACTTCGGGGTGAGTGGCTTCGGGGCGGGTGGCTGATGTACGTCGTGGCCACGGCGGGTCACGTCGATCACGGTAAGTCCACGCTGGTGCGGGCTCTCACCGGGATGGAGCCCGATCGGCTGGAGGAGGAGCGGCGGCGGGGGCTGACGATCGAGCTGGGGTACGCGTGGACCACGCTGCCTTCGGGACGGCGCCTCGCCTTTGTCGACGTACCGGGGCATGAGCGGTTTCTCAGCACAATGCTGGCGGGGGTCGGTCCGGTGCCGGCGGTGCTCTTCGTGGTGGCGGCGGACGAGGGCTGGATGCCGCAGTCCGAGGAGCATGCGGTGGCGCTGGAGGCGCTCGGCGTACGGCACTGCCTGCTCGCGGTGACCCGAGCCGACCTCGCCGACCCGGCTCCGGCCCTCGACCAGGCACGCACTCGCCTGACCTCGGCCGGGTTGGGTGGTGTGCGTCCGGATACGGCTGTTCTGGGAGGCATGCGGACGGATGCGGCCGGGTTGGAGGGCGCGCGCCTGGAAGCGGCCCGGTTGGGCGGAGAGCGCCCGGATGTGGCCCGGTTGGGCAGTGGTGGTGGCTGTGGTGCGGTTGAGGCGGTGGTGGTGAGTGGGCGGACCGGGCAGGGGCTCGATGAGCTGCGGGAGGCGCTGGACCGGCTGGTCGCCGCGCTGCCCGCGCCCGATCCGGAGGCGCCGGTCCGGCTGTGGATCGACCGGGCGTTCAGCGTGACGGGCAGCGGGACGGTCGTGACCGGGACCCTGCCCGAGGGCGTCATCTCGGTGGGTGACGAGCTGGCGCTGGAGGGCGAGCCCGTACGGGTGCGGGCGCTGGAGTCCCTGAAGGAGCCGCTGTCCTCGGTGACCGGCGTCGCCAGGGTGGCGGTCAATCTGCGCGGTCACGGCCTGCCGGAGCGCGGCCATGGTCTGCCCGAGCGGGGCCGGGCGCTGGTCACGCCCGGCCGGTGGACGTTTACGGACCTGGTCGACGTCCGGATCACCCCCGTCGGGACCCTCGGGACCCTCCGTGACACCGGCTACGGCTCCGGTCCCGGTCCCGAAGCGGCTGACGTTTCGAGAGGAAGCGGCGCCGGCGTTCCGGAAGGAAGCCGCGGTGGCGTTCGGGTGCGCGGTCGGGGAAGGGAGGATGAGTGGCGGCTGCCTCGGCGACTGACCGCGCACATCGGGTCGGCGGCGGTGACGTGCGAGGTGCGGACGCTTGGCGGGCGCGTCGTACGGCTGCGCCTGGCCCGCCCGCTCCCGCTCCACCTCGGAGACGTGCTGCTGCTGCGCGACCCCGGCCGCGACCGGGCCGAGGTGCGGGTGGTGGCGGGGGCGAGCGTGCTCGACGTGCGCCCGCCCGCGCTCGGCCGCCGGGGCGCGGCGCGTGCGCACGCCGCCCGGCTGGAGTCGGCCGCCCCGGACGCCGCCTCGGCCCTGCGCATCCACCGGCTGCTGCGCGTGGCTGAGCTGACCGCCATGCTTGGCACGTTCGGCCTGGGCTCGGCCGACCCCACCACGAGCGATTCCGGCGCGGCCCGCTCCACCACGGGCGCCACAGCTGGCGTGCTCCACGCGGACCCGACGGTCGAGGCCGGTGGTCTGGGCGGGGGCCCGGTTTGCGGGGACTGGTACGCCGACCCCGAGTACTGGGCCGAGCTGGGCGAGCGGCTGGCTGACACGGCGCGGCGCTACGCCGTCGAGCACCCTCTGGAGCCCGGCATGCCGATCGAGGCGGCCCGCCACGCGCTCGGGCTGCCCGACCGGCAGTTGGTCGCCGCGCTGGTGCGGGCGCCGTTCACGCTTGCCGAGGGGCGGATCGTGACCCGGCCTGCCGGGCTGCCCGAGCCGGTGGCGCGGGCGGTCGAGCGGCTCAGGGGGGAGCTGGTGGCACACCCCTTCCAGGCGCCGGAGGCCGGGCGATTGGCCGAGCTGGGGCTGGGGTCGCGGGAGCTGGCAGCGGCCGTACGGGCCGGGCGTCTGTTGCGCGTGGCCGAGGGGATCGTGTTGCTGCCCGGCGCGGAGGTACGGGCGGCGGAGCTGCTGCGCCGACTGCCGCAGCCCTTCACGGTCAGCCAGGCCAGGCGGGCCCTCGACACCAGCCGGCGGGTCGCGGTGCCGCTGCTCGAACACCTCGACCGGAGCGGGCTGACGCAGCGCGTGGACGAGGTTCATCGCCGCTGTCTCTGATCACCCCGCCAGCCACCCCGGCAACCACTCCAACAGTCACCCTGCCAACCACCCCAGCGCCACCCCAACAGCCACCCCGCCAACCACCGTGGCAGCCACCCTGACCTGGGTTTCTGCTGGAGGGCGGGTATATATTCGAGTTTGGGGATAAACCATCGTCATCGGGGGGTTGCGATGGTTGGAGATCTGCCGCGACGTCTTGTCGCGGAAGCCATCGGAACGATGTTGCTGGTTCTCTTCGGTGCCGGGTCCGTGGTGTCCGCGCTGGTCATGCAGAACGGCCGACTCGACTACGCCGCACTGGGCATCATCTCGTTCTCGTTCGCCGTGGTGGTCGCGCTCGTCATCTACGCCTTCGGCAGTACGTCCGGCGCGCACATCAACCCGGCGGTCACCATCGCCCTGGCCGCGGGGCGCAGGTTTCCGTGGTCGGAGGTGCCGTTCTACATCGTTGCCCAGCTCGTCGGCGCGTTCGCCGGCGGGCTGTTGATCGTGGGCGGGTTCGGTCGGCGGGCGGTGGACAACGGCGTCGGGCTCACCGCGCTGGGCCAGGGCGTGAATTATGGGCAGGGCATCCTGCTGGAGGCACTGGGGACGTTCCTGCTGCTGCTCACGATCATGGCGCTGGCGGTCGATCGGCGGGCGCCGAGCGGCTGGGCCGGGTGGATGATCGGATTGGCCGTGGCGTGCGAGATCTTCGTGCTCGGCCCGCTGACGGGTGGCTCCGTCAACCCGGCCCGTACGTTCGGGCCGTACCTGACGACCACGGTGTTCGGCGGTAGCGCGCCATGGTGGCAGTACGGCGTCTACATCGCCGGCCCGATCATCGGCGCGGTGCTGGCCGTCGTGGTGTACGACCTGGTGGCGCGCCCGATGCGCGAGCTGCCCGTGTCGGCCGAGCAGGGCACCGCCGGAGAGATCATCGGCGCGCGGGGACAGGATCTGCCCGAGGCGGCTCAGGGCACCGCGGGTGACATCCCGACGGCCCGGCGCCCGCACGACGACCGGATCCGTGACCGAGTGGGGCACATCGGCCGCCGCCGTTGGCGCCCCGGCCATGGGGGGTGATCCGTGACCACGTGAGCGAACGAACATCCGCCACCTATCGGGCAAGGGGGAGTCATGCCCGGCAATAGGGGAGTTTCGTACGAGGGGCCAGGCAACGTCCAGGTACGCGAGACCGACTATCCCGAATTCGAGCTCAAGGACGGCCCGGGAGTGAACCCGGCCAACGTAGGGCGCAAACTACCGCACGCCGCCATTCTCAAAGCGGTGGCGACGAACATCTGCGGCAGCGACCAGCACATGGTCCGCGGCCGCACCACGGCCCCGCCGGGCCTCATCCTCGGCCACGAGATCACCGGTGAGGTGATAGAAACCGGTTCCGACGTGGAGTACATCAAGGTCGGCGACCTCGTGTCCGTACCGTTCAACATCGCTTGCGGCCGCTGCCGCAACTGCAAGGAGGGCAAGACAGGCGTCTGCGAGAACGTCAACCCCGACCGGCCCGGCTCGGCGTACGGCTACGTCGACATGGGCGGCTGGGTAGGCGGGCAGGCCGAGTACGTCCTGGTGCCGTACGCGGACTGGAACCTGCTCAAGTTCCCCGACAAGGAACGGGCCATGGAGAAGATCCTCGACCTGGCCATGCTCTCGGACATCTTCCCGACCGGGTTCCACGGCTGCGTGAGCGCGGGGGTGAAGCCAGGATCGACCGTCTACGTCGCCGGTGCCGGCCCGGTCGGCCTGGCCGCGGCGACCTCGGCGTTCCTGCTCGGAGCCGCCGTGGTCATCGTCGCCGACCTGAACAAGGAACGGCTGGACCAGGCCCACACCTTCGGCTGCGAGACGATCAACGTGGCCCTGGGCGAGCCGAAGGACCAGATCGAGCACATCCTGGGCGAGCCGGTCGTGGACTGCGCCGTCGACGCCGTCGGCTTCGAGGCCCGCGGCCACGGCGGGGAGTCGGACGTGGAGCGTCCCGCCACCGTGCTCAACACGCTGATGGACATCACCCGGGCGGGTGGCGCGCTCGGCATTCCCGGCCTGTACGTCACCGGTGACCCCGGTGCGCAGGACGAGGCGGCCAAGCACGGTTCGCTGTCCATCCGGATCGGCCTCGGCTGGGCCAAGTCGCACTCCTTCGTCACCGGCCAGTGCCCGGTCATGAGGTACAACCGCCAGCTCATGATGGCGATCCTCAACGACCGGGTGCAGATCGCGAAGAATGTCAACGCGACGCCCATCTCGCTGGACGACGCGCCGCGGGGCTACCACGAGTTCGACGAGGGGGCCGCGCGCAAGTACGTGCTCGACCCGCACGGCATGCTCGCCAAGACGGCGTCCTGACGACGCGGTCTCCACTGCGAGCGGTGTAACGCCCGCCGCTCGCAGCAGGTCCGGTCTCCACTGCGAGCGGCGCGCCGCGCGCCGCTCGCAGCACATCCAGGGACCGCCCCTGCTCGTCCGGTCGATCACGATGAGGCCGTGGCCCGGCCGAACAGCCGGCCGGCGAGGTCGACGCCCACGACCGTGCCGTTGTCGTCGCGGCTGAAGTAACCGCGCTGCCCCTTCAGCCCGCCCTCGGTGATGATGTACTCGTCACCGTCGCCGGGCAGGAACCCGAAGGCGGCCGGCGCGTAGTCCGGGGGCATGTCGGCATCCGATGCCTGGCGGATCTCCGGCTTGATCCCGACCTCGAGGGTGAGCTGAAGCCCATCGGTGGCGATGTCGAGGTTCATGGCGTCGATCTCGTAGCGGCCGACGACCTGTCGCGCCCGAGCTTCGTCGTAGGGGATCGGCTCGGGGTCCCGGTCGACCACGCCGAGGTAGTTCTCCAGCGCCCAGCGGACGACGGCCTGGTTGAAGGGGTAGCCATCAGGGCCGCCGTTGGCCAGGGATACGACGGCGAAGTCGTGTTCGGGCACGATGATCAGCTCGGCGAACTGACCGTTGCCCGATCCGCCGTGCCCGAAGGTGCGGACTCCGTCCACCTCACGCAGGAACCAGCAGATGCCGAAGGCGTCGCCGAGCGTGCTGGCCCGCAGCTCAACCGTCGGCTCCTGCATGCGGCGCAGCGCCTCGGCGGGCAGCACACCGTCACCGGTGCCGAGGTGGAACCGGGCCCAGCGCAGCAGGTCGCTCACGGAGGACACGCTGCCCCCGCCGGGGTAGTTGGCCTGTGAGCCGGCCCGCCACGACGTCCACGGCCGCGCGGCGCGCATCGTGCCGTCCTCGCCCCGGTTGTAGCCCACGGCGAACCGCCGGATCATGACGTCGTCGTGATCGAAGAAGGTGTTCGACAGCCCCACCGGCTCCAGGACCAGCGCGGCCACGGCCTTCTCGAAGGGCAGGCCGGTGACCTTCTCGATGACCCGCCCGGCCAGGTTGTAGCCGGCCTGGCTGTAGGAGGCCCGGGCGCCGGGCGGCGCGATCAACGTCAGCTCGTCCAGCTTCGCCACGAACGCGGCCAGGGAACCGGCCCCCTCATCGGTGTCGATCAGGTTCCAGTCCAGCCCGGCGGTGTGGTTGAGCAGGTTCAGCACGGTGATCTGCGCGGCGGCGGCCTCGTCGGCGAGCCTGAGCTCGGGTACGTAACGCCGTACCGGCGCGTCCAACTCCACCTTGCCTTCGGCGACCAGCCGCATCAGCGCGGTCGCCGTGAAGGACTTGGTCACCGAGGCCAAGGGGAACAGCGTCTTGTCATCGACCGGCAGCGGGTTCTCGAGGCTCGTCACCCCGTGAGAGGCGACGAGCTCCTGACCGCCGCCCAGCACTCCTACGGCAACACCGGGAATGCCGAACTCCTTGGCCGTCGCCGCGACGAACTCGGACAGCTTCTCCTGCGACATCGTGTCTCTCCTCTTCTCCCGACCGTTCCCGGCGAGATCTCGTACGTTCTGGCGTGCAGGTAGGACGATGGCCGCCGTCGCTGATACGGGCCTGACAGCGCCGTGATACGCGCTCTCAGCCGGGGCGCCTCAGAGATAGTTGACACGACATATATGTCGTGTAATCTAATTCCTATGAGACACGAGATGATCAACCCGATCAAGCAGGTATCCGTGGTCAGCACCGGGACGGTGTCGATCCACCCGGAGCACGTGGCCGCCACCCGCAAACCGATGTACTGGTGGCTGTTCACCTCGCGCCGGTGGACGCCTCCGCTGCCGATCAACGTCTATGTGATCGAGCACGAGCGTGGGCTGGTGCTGTTCGACGCGGGCCAGGATCGGGCGTCGGTGACCGACGCCGGCTACTTCCCCGGCGGCATCACAGGAGTGATGTACGACCGGCTGGCCCGTTTCGACATCGGCCCCGGCGACACCCTCACCGCCCAGTTGGCCGCCGCCGGCTACGACATCGCGGACGTACACACGGTGGTGATCTCCCACCTGCACCAGGACCACATCGGGGGACTGCGGGAGCTGACCGGCGCCGAGATCGTGGTCAGCGGCTCGGAATGGCGGACGCTCGATGGAGCCCTGCCCGAGCTGCGGGGGCTCCTGCGGTCCCACATCGACATCCCCGGGCTGCGCTGGCGGCACATCGAGTTCGGCGAGATCCAGGATCCGGGGCTCGCGCCCTTCGCGGCCGGCCACGACCTGTTCGGCGACGGGAGCCTCGTGCTGCTGCCCACTCCCGGTCACACTCCCGGATCACTGTCACTGCTGGTCCGTGGCGCCGGGCACGCGCCGCTGCTCATGGTCGGCGACCTGACCTACGACGCCCATCTCCTGCACGAGGGCCATGTGCCGGGAGTAGGGGACAGGCGGCAACTGGACGACACCACCAAGGCGATCAACACGCTGCGGGAGAACAACCCGGGCCTGGTGATCCTGCCGGCCCACGATCCGAGAGCGGCGGCCCGGCTGGCATCCGTGACGGGGGCTCTCGCCAAGACCGGCGGACGCCCGTGATGGCGGCTCTCGCCAAGTCCGGCGGACGCCGATGACAGCGGCTATCGCCAAGACCCGTGGCGGCAGCTCTCGCCAAGACACGACAAGCTGGCTCACATGCGACCCGCTGAAGAACTCCGCTACCTGATCCTGGCCGCGCAGCGCGAAGGCAACCGGCTGCTCGGCCAGGCGCTCAAGCCGCTCGGAGTCACGCCCTCCCAGGCCGAGGTGCTCCGCATCCTCGCCGATCGCCGGCCCCTTACGCTCAACGGGCTCGGCGAGCTGCTGGTCTGCGAGAGCGGCAACAGCCCCAGCCGCCTGGTCGATCGGCTTACCACGATGGGTCTCATCGACCGTCAGGTGTCCGCGCACGACCGCCGCCACATCGAGCTGTCCCTCACCGAAGAGGGCAGGCGCCTCGCCCGGCAGATCACCACGATCGAAGATGATCTCTACCGATCCATCGACGCCGCAGCCGAGGGGCGTGACCTCGATCAGATCACCGATTTCCTCCGAGCGTTCGTCGCCGATCTGCCGGCAGGCCGGGCCCTGGCTCGCCGAATCGCCGAATCGGCGTCGTGAACTCGCTCGGATCGCCGGATCGCCAGCTCACCGGCCAAATCGAACGGCATCTAACCTTTTGCCCGCTTTGGTGGTCAATGCGATGATCGGAGGCGTCGACTGCCGAGCGGGATGGGTGAAAGCATGTCGGGTGATCATCGTCGGAAGGCACTGGTGGTACGGGGCGGCTGGGAAGGGCACGCCCCGGTCGCGGCCACCGAGCTCTTTATCCCCTATCTGGAGAAGCAGGGGTTCGAGGTGAGCCGGGCGGACTCCCCGGCGCCGTACGCGGACTCCGCGTTCATGGCCGGGATCGATCTCATCGTGCAGTGCTACACGATGGGCACTATCGAACAGGCCGAGCTCAACGGCCTGCGGGCCGCCATCGAGTCGGGCACGGGGATGGCGGGCTGGCACGGTGGCATCGCCGACTCCTACCGCAACTCCTCCGACTATCTGCACCTGATCGGCGGGCAGTTCGCCTGCCATCCGGGCAAGGAGCCGGCCGAGCGGCAGGGCACGGCGGCGGACAACTTCGTCCCGTACACCGTGAACATGCTGCCCGAAGCGGCCGATCACCCCATCACGGAGGGCATCACGGACTTCGGCCTCGTGACCGAGCAGTACTGGGTGCTGACGGACGACTACATCGACGTGCTCGCCACGACGACGCAGCAGGTCCGTCCGTGGGACCCCTGGCATCGGGAGGTCACCTCGCCGGCGATCTGGACCCGGCGGTGGGGGAGCGGGCGGATCTTCGTCGCGACCCCGGGGCACAGCCTCGACGTCCTGGAGGACGAGAACGTACGCACCATCATTGAGAGGGGCATGCTGTGGGCCAGCCGGTGAACGTGGGCGTCGTGGGGTGCGGCGCCATCTCGGCGCAGTATTTCCAGACCATCGACCGGCTGCCGCAGCTGCGGCTCGTCGCGGTGGCCGATCTGGACCTTGACCGGGCGCGGGAGGCGGTGCGGCCCTATGCGGGTGTCGACGTGCTGAGCGTGGCGGAGCTGCTGGCCGACTCGCGCATCGACATCGTGCTCAACCTCACCATTCCGGCCGCCCACGCCGAGATCGCGCTCCAGGCCATAGCGGCCGGCAAGGACGTCTATTGCGAGAAGCCCCTTGCCGCGACCGCCGAGCAGGCCGCCGGGATGCTGCGGGCGGCCGGCGCTGCTCAAGTGCGGGTGGGGTGCGCGCCGGACACCGTGTTGGGCACGGGTACGCAGACGGCGCGCAAGGCGATCGACGACGGCCTGATCGGCAGGCCCATCGCGGCGACCGCGACGATGATGACGCCCGGTCACGAACGCTGGCACCCTAACCCCGACTTCTACTACGTCCCCGGCGGCGGCCCGCTCCTGGACATGGGGCCCTACTACGTGACCAGCCTGGTGACGCTGCTCGGCCCGGTGGCGTCGGTAGTCGGCGCGGCCAGCCGTACGCGGGCCAAGCGCACGATCGGCTCCGGGCCCCGCCAGGGCGAGGAGATCCCGGTGACGGTGGACACACACGTCACCGGAGTGCTCGTCCACACCTCGGGAGCGCTGTCCACGCTGGTGATGAGCTTCGACGGGGCGGCGACCAAGGCGCCCAACATCGAAGTGCACGGCGAGACGGGCTCGCTCGTCGTGCCCGACCCGAACTACTTCGACGGATCCGTCCTGGTCTCAGGGGTCGGTGAGGGCGAATGGCGGACTCTCCCCGTGGGGGCCGGCTACGTCGAGGGCGGGCGCGGGGTGGGCCTGGCCGACTTCGCCGCGACCCCGGCGGGCGAGGAGCCTCGTACGAGCGGCTCGCTGGCCTTCCACGTGCTCGACGTCATGGAGTCGCTGCTGGCCTCGGCGCACTCCGGCGCGGCGGTGACCATCACGAGCACCTGCGAACGCCCTTCGGCGGTGAATCTGACTCAGCCCACCGACTAGAGGTAAATGTCCGTTTTGCTCGAACTTCTCGGCGGAAATTAAGCAAGATCTGCTTCTGCATTGCCCGGGATTTCGCTTCATCGTTAGACCGTCAGGTGAACCTTGCCATGACCATTCACCCCCCGGGCAAGAGAAGCAGGTCCTCATGGTCAGACGATCCCTCGCCACGTTAGCCGCCGTCGTCACCTCCCTGATCGCCGTCCTCGCGTTCGCCCTACCAGCCCACGCTGTGACTCTGGAGCAGAAACTCGCCGCCCTCTCTGGATTCAGCCAGCCCACCGCCGCCAGCGCCGCCTCCTGGCGGGCCGCCTGGCAGAACCAGGCGGCGTGGGCCGACTACGCCTTCGACTGGTCCACCGACCTGTGCTCCAGCAGCCCCGACCAGCCCCTCGGTTTCGATTTCCGGATGCCGTGCCGGCGACACGATTTCGGCTACCGAAACTACAAGGCCGTAAGCCAATTCCCGGCCAACAAGGACCGTATCGACAGCGCCTTCTATTTCGATCTGAAGCAGGTGTGCGCCGGATACTCGGGAGTCTCCAAGGCCACCTGTGACGGCCTCGCCTGGACGTATTACCAGGCGGTCCGGCAGCTGGGCGACCTGGTCGTCACCGACGACCAGATCCAGCGGGTCAAGCGGGACGCCGAACGGAACGCCCAGAACGCCGACGCCTGAAACCGGTGGAGACGGAGGATGCCGTCGGCTCAGTCGCCGAACGTCACATCCTTCGTCTCCACCACCGCGGCCGTGCGGCCGGGCGCCGTGTGGTAGCGCCAATAGAGGTTGGTGTGCGCGATGACCTTGTCCGGCGGCGGGGCGCCCCACGCGCTCTGGTCCTCCGTCGTGTGCGCGTCACCGACGAGCGTCACGTCGTAGCCACGCACGAAGGCGCCGTGGATCGTGGACCGGATGCATTCGTCCGTCTGCGCCCCGGCCACGATCAGACGTCCGATTCCGGCCCCGGCCAGCACCTCCTCCAGGTCGGTGTCCTCGAAGGAGTCGGCGAACGTCTTGTGCACCAGCGGCTCCGCCTCCCGGCGGACCAGCTCCGGGACGTACTGCCAGGCGTCACTCCCCTTCGCCAACTGCTCGCTCGAGTGCTGGACCCAGACGATCGGGACACCCTCTTCGCGAGCCCGGTCGACGAGCGTGCCGATGTTGGCGACGACCACGTCACGCTGGTGCGTGTCCGCCACGATGCCTACCTGGACGTCGATCACCAGCAAGGCGGTGTTGGGTCGATCTGACAGCGTGGTCACCACGATCTCCTCACGTTGATCTCCTCTGTCGGCCGGACATGCCAAGCTGGCCACACTAGGCCGCGCCACCGACAAAACCTTCAGCGTGGCGAGGCTTCCCGGATCGTCAGGAGCCAGGTCTCGAAGTCCGAGACCGCGTCGTCCATCGTCCGCTGAACCACCTCTTTGACCGCGGTCCTGGCCAGCCTGTGCCGTAGCGCGGCGTCGTCGAGCAGCCGGACGATGCCCTCGGCCAGAGCCTCCGGATCTCGCGGCGGGCACAGCAGCGCCGTGCGGTCATGCTCCGCGTAGCTCTCCATGCCGTGGTTCCGCGTCGTGACCAGCGCGGCCCCACAGGCCATGGCCTCGGCGCCGGGAAAGCCGAATCCCTCGTACTCCGACGGCACCGCGAACACGGCCGACCGGTTGTACAGGCCGCGCAACCGGGCGTCGCTCGGCCCCGGATGGTGCTCGATCCAGAAGGGCAGCCGGTCGGCGTCGTACGCGCCGAAGCACCACGCCCGCACCACCCCGGGGCGCGCCTCCCGCGCCAGCTCCAACGCGGTGATCGCGTCGCCGGTCCGTTTCGACCATTCGCGGCGCGCCGGAAACCCGACCAGGACCCGCTCCGCCGAGTCGATCGGGGTCCGCAGGAAGAAGGTCGAGCTGTCGACGGCGCATTCCACCAGAGCGCACGGCGCGCCGGAAACGCTCTCGACGATGGACCGCAGCCGCCGTGCGCCCACGGCGATGGGCCAGCCGGTACGCATGGCCGCTTCCATCGCCTCCCGCGCCGCTCCGTCGGGCCGCAAATAGCTTTCGTAGTCCTGCAAGAACAATGCCTTAAGGCCCAGATACGCGGGAAGGGCGGCCACAAGCGGCACGACCTGCCAGGTCGTCGCCAGTACGACGTCGAAGGGATCATGCCGTCCGGAAAGCGTATGGAGAAAGTCGGCCGGGTCGGATACCAAAACGCTGCGGGTCCGTGGCCCGGCGGAGAACCACGGGTGCGGATGGGCGTCCGCCGGCATTATCGGCGCGACGGCCCTGGTCGGCGGCCCGAGAGGGTGGCGTACGGGCCGCCGCGGGTGGACGAGCAGAATGTCATGACCCATTTCCCCGAGGCGGGAGGCATAGGAGTAGACCGTCTTGAGCGCACCGATAGGCGCGGATGAGGCCCTGGCCATGATGAACGCCACGCGCACGGTCATCGCCTCCCACTAAGCGATTCCATAGACGAGCTTCTTACGCGGGCGGGTATTCGGAAACCTCGACTGCAGCCCTGCCCCTGTCGCTAGAGCGCCTTCTTCACTAGATACGAAGCCTGACGGGAAATCAACGTCGCCAGTTGGCCTTTTCTAGTGAAATATTCAATGGAACGGACCCGGGCGAGACGATCATCTACTGTGCCCTGAAGATCGCCCTCGCGTGGCAGCGCGCTCATGCGGCAACTGGCGGCACGAGTCCTCGGTCCTGCTCGCCCTGGGCAACGCCGTCTGGGTCCTCCTCGGCCGCCCTGTCCGGCAGCCGTGAGCGAGCGGAACGGAAGGTAGCCTTCACGTTACTGCTTGCTGACTTCGGTTGTTTGGAGATCGCCCGGCATATGTGATGGGATCACTGCGCACTTAACGATCTCCTCACCCAAGGGGTCAAATGGCAACGAACCTCCCCTCCTTCCCTGTCGTGGACGAGAACCCGCTCGACACCTGCATCCGGTTCCGGGAGATCGCTCCCGTGGTGGAGGTGGAATTCCCAGGAGGCGTGCCCGCCTACCTGGCCCTGACCCACAAGGCCGTACGGGAGATCCTCGCCGGAGACAACAAGACCTTCCTCAGAGACCCCAAGCACTGGCCCGCTCTCCACGACGGATCGATCCCCGAGGACTGGCCGCTGCGCGCCATCATCCAGGGCGGTCACCTGTCCACCATGGACGGCGGCGACCACCGGCGGCTGCGCGGGCTGATCATGAGCGCCTTCACGCCGGCCCGGGTGCAGGCCATGGAGGGGCGGATCCAGCAGATGGTCGATGAGTTACTCGATGAGGTGGTGGCCGCCGGCGACGGTGTGGACCTGGTCCCCGCCTTCACCGAGGCGCTGCCTATGTGGGTGATCTGCGAGCTGTTCGGCGTGGCGCCCGAGGATCGGCTGCGGCTGCGGAACTGGACCTCCACGCTGCTGGCGCACACCACTCCGCCGGAGGTGGCGTTCGCGACCCAGAACGACCTCATGGCGTTCCTGCACGCCCTGGTGGAGCGCAAGCGGCGCGAGCCGGGTGACGACCTCACCTCCGGCCTGGTCCAGACCCACGACGAGGATGACAAGCTCACCACCGACGAACTGGTCGGCGTGCTGTGGATCATGCTCGTGGCCGGCCACGAGACCACCGTGCACCTGCTCGGGTACGCCATCGTGGCGCTGGCCCAGAACCCCGACCAGCTCGCCTTGGCCAAGGCTGAGGACCGGTGGGCCGACGTGGTCGAGGAGACCGTGCGCTACCGCCACTCGGTGATGATGACCAGCTTCCGCTTCACGGCGGAGGATGTGATCATCGCGGGGGTGCCCATCCCCAAGGGCAACGCGGTGGGCGTGGTCTTCCAGGCCACCGGCGTCGACCCGTCGGAGCACGGCCCGAGCGCGAACCAGTTCGACATCACCCGCGAGTCGACCGGGAACCTCGGCTTCGGCCACGGCCCGCGCTACTGCATCGGGGCGGGGCTGGCCCGCCTGGAGAGCCGGGTGGCGCTGGAGACGCTGTACCGGCGGTTCCCGGACCTCAGCCTCGCGATCGACCCCGACGACATCCCCTACTCCCCGTCGTTCTTCACGATCGGCCCGCTGTTCCTGCCCGCCAACCTCGGTGTGGCCCAGCCCTGACGTACCGGTGTCCGGCCCGGCAGCCCACGGTTGCCGGGCCGCTCATCACGGGCCTGGGCCGACAAACGTAGATCATGTAGGGTGAGCCCGGCGTATCCTCCGACGGCCTGGAGCCCGCTGTGCCGCACATGTCTCGTCGCCAGGTTCTCTCCCTGCTCCCCGCCGCCGGTCTGCTTGCCGCAGTCTCCCCTTCGTACGCCGCAGCGGGAGTCGATCACGCGCGGCTGCTCGCCAACACGGTGGCGATGTTCGCGGGGACCCCGGAGGTCAACGCCCGGCCCGAGGTGGCCGCCAAGCTCGCGTCGATCCTCAACACCGCCAGGCAGCGGCTGACGGCCATGGACAAGGCGGCCGACGGCGAGTTGTTCGCCGGGCTGAGCCTCGGCACCGACGACGCCAACCTGCGGCTGGCCTTCCAGTACCTGTACGAGATCGCGCTGGCGACCCGCACCCCCGGCGGCGGGCTCAACGAGGACGCCGCCGCCCAGCGGCGGGTCATCGACGGTCTGCGGTGGCTGCATGAGCGCTACTACGGCGATCAGTCGAAGGGCTACTACGGCAACTGGTTCAACTGGGAGATCGGGATCTCCATCCAGGTGAGCCGGACGCTGGCCCTGCTGGCCGACCGGGTGCGGGAGGAACGGCCCGACCTGACGGCGACCTACATCGCCTCGATGGACGCCTACCTGCGCAACGGCAAGAACGGCGACGTCGACCTCGATTCCCGCTTCCACACCGGGGCGAACCTGGCCGACATCACCGCCAACCGCATCCTGCAGGGCGCGCTCATCAGCGACGACGCCCGTGTCGGCAAGGCCATCACCGACCTGGCCACCGTCTTCGCCACGGTCGACCCCTACAACCTCCAGCACGGGGTCACCGACGGCTACTACGCCGACGGCTCCTTCATCCAGCACGACTCGGTCGCCTACACCGGCTCCTACGGGCGCAGTCTGCTGACCAGGGTCGTACAGACCCTCAAGACGCTCGAAGGCGCGGCGAGCGCCGGCGTCCTCGACCTGCCCGGCGTGGTGTACCGCTGGGTCAACGACGGCTTCGCCCCGCTGATCTTCGAGGGGTGGCTGATGGAGATCGTCAAGGGGCGGGCGGTCTCGCGCACCGGCACCGGCTACGCCGACGTCGGGGTGATCGTGGAGGCCATCGCCGACCTGGCCGACCACGTCACCGCCGCCGACGCGCTCGCGCTGAAGAAGTACGTCAAGTTCCTGCCGGCCGCCGACACGGCCGCCTTCGCCTCCCCGGTCAGCATCGCCCGCTACGCGGCCATCCGCGCCGACGCCGCCATCCCGGCCGCCGACCTGAACGCGCCCGAGCGCTGCGTGGCCTTCAACGCCATGGACAGGACCGTCCACCGGCGCCCCGGCTACGCCTTCGCCCTGGCCCGCAGCTCCGACCGGATCAGCAAATACGAGTACATGAGCGGCGAGAACCTCATGCCGTGGTTCCAGGGCGACGGCGCGCACTACCTCTACCTCGCGGGCGAGGACCAGCGCGAGGCCTTCGGCGTCGACTACTACACGGCCGTCTCGCCGTACCGGCTGGCCGGGGTCACCGCGCCGGTGGAGGACCGGCGGACGGTGCCCGAGTTGTACGGCCGGCTCTGGTACGAGAACCCGGGCCACCCGCTGAACTTCACCTCCTCCTCGGAGTCCCAGAACACCTACGTGTACTTCCCGCGCGCCGAGAACGCCTTCTCCGGCGGCGCGACACTCGGCGCGTACGGCGTGTCCGGCATGGTCCAGTCCGACGACGCCGCGTACACCGCCAAGCAGGCGGGCATCCTGCCGGACGACTTCGTCGCCTACCAGAACGCCCGCGCGACCAAGTCCTGGTTCCTGCTCGACGACGAGATCGTGGTGCTGGCCGCGGGCATCTCCGGCCAGGGTGGCCGCGCGGCGGTGACCACCGTGGACAGCCGCATCGCCGCTCCCGGCGACGCGGTCGCGCTCACCGGCCAGGGCTGGAACGGCACGCCCTGGCAGACGGGCGACACCACGCCGCCGCGCTGGCTGCGCTACGCCAACGGCACCCGTCGTACGGCGATCGGCTACGCCTTCCTCACCCGGCAGCCTGTCGCGGCCGGGTTGGAGACGGTGACCCGCAGCCGCCGGGTCGTGCGGACGTCCAACCCCGACACCAACGTGACCAAGAACGTCTTCACCGCCTCGGTCACCCACCCCGCCACCGGCGGCGTCACCGCCCTCGCCTACGCCCTGGTCCCGAACGCGACGGAGGCCCGCCTGCGCGGCTACGCGAACGGCCCGCTGACCGTCCTGGCCAACGACCGGCACGTGCAGGCGATCAAGCACAAGACCCTCGGCCTCGTCGCCGCCAACGTCTTCACCGACGGGCCGCGCCACGCCGAGCGCCTGCTCATCGACGGCCCCGCCTCGGTCATCGTCCGGTCCGGCAAGCGCACGGTCGTCGCTCTGTCCGACCCGACGATGAAACGCGACCGCGTCACGGTCGTCCTGGCCGGCGCGCCCCTCAGGATGGACACGGCCGACGAAGGGGTGACGGTACGGCGGGTGCCGGGCGGCACCCTGATCCAGGCGTCGACCCGCCACGCCCACGGCCGCTCCTTCACCGCCACCCTGCGCTGAGCTCGCCCTCACTTCATCGCGAAGTCGCGCGGCGAACCAACCCCCGCAGCCGGTTCCCGGAGCTCACTTGAGCAACGGTTCCAGCCGGTCGGCGCAGGGTGTGTGGCCGATCGTGCGGCACAGCCGGAGAGCCTGCTCGGCCGCCTGCCCGGCCTCGGCGCGGTCGCCCTGGTCGCTGTAGAGAGTGGCGAGTTCGGTCAGGGCCGCGAGTTCGGGCAGGCGGTAGGAGTTGCGGTGCGCGGTGTCGCGAGCGAGCAGGGCGACCCGGATGGCGCCCGCCAAGTCGCCGCGGGCGGCGAGGAGACGAGCGCGGGCGACCGCGGCGTAGCTCTGGTGCCACCGCAGATTCGCGGCGCCGCTGAACTTGTCGGCCAGGTCGAGGTGGTCGCCCGCCTCGTCGAGCAGTCCGAGGGGGATCTCGGTATCGGCCAGCGCGATCAGGGCCGCCGCCTCGATGAGCCGGTCTCCCTGGTCGCGGGCGAGGCCGAGGGCGCGAAGCGCCGCCGTGCGGCCGGCCGACCATCGCCCGGTTTCCCAGTACAGCCGGCTGAGCCAGGTCTGTATGTAGGCCACGCTGCCCGCGCCCAAGGCGCCGGACAGGGTCGCTGCCTCCGTCAGGGCGGATTCGGCTTCGTCGTAGCGGCCCTGGTCTACCAGGGTGGAGCCTAGATCGCGCAGGTCATTCGCCTCCGCGTAGGCCAGTCCGTGCCTGCGGCTCAGGCTGAGCGCCTCTTGTCGGCAGCGCTCCGCGCTCTTCAGCTGACCCAGGTGGTGGTACTGCATGCCGAGCCTGTTGAGGGTGCGGTTGCGTCCGACGACCGAGCCGAGCTCCGTGAAGAGGTCAGCCGCACGGCGGTTGTAGACGATCGCCTGCTCAAGGTGGCCCGTCCATTCCAGGGCCCAGCTCAGGCTCGCCCAGGACTCGGCCATACCCTCCCGCCAGCCGCACGCGGTGGCGATATTGGCGGCTTGTTCGAGATGGTGGACGGCCTCCTCGCTGCGAACCGCACGGAACAGGCTCTTGCCTATCGCGTAATGCAACATGGCTCGCATAGCGGGCATATCTGGCTGCGCGCCCCGCTCGGCGGCGGCGAGCAGGGTCGGTGCGATCTCCAGCCATTCGCCGTGGCGGCCGGTGCTGTTGCAGATGATCGACACCTGCTCCGCCAGCCGCCAGGTCCCGGGATCGGGATCGCGGCGGGCCGCCTGCGCGAGCGCGGCCACCAGGTTGGAGATCTCTTCGGCGCTGGGCGGTACCGGCGAACCGGCCACCGGTGAGGCGTGCCCCGGCAGCCGGATCTCGTCAGGGGCGCACCAGGCGGCGATGGCGTCGCCAAGGCGCAGATAGTGATCGAACAACCGGCTCCAGGCGGCGTCGCGATCCGGGTCGCCGCCGACTTCTACGCCTGCGTAGAGCCGTACCAGGTCATGGAGCCTGAACCGGTCGGCGCGATGGTGCTCGACGAGGTGGGCCGCGGCCAGGACCTTGACCGCCGTACGCGCCTCGGCGGGCGGCACGCCGGCGGCCGACGCCACCGCCTCGACGGTGAAGTCCGGCCCCGGTACGAGCCCCAGCACGCGGAAGACCCGCTGGTCGGTCGCCGAGAGCGCGCGGTAGGACACGGAGAAGGCGAGGGTGACGGGGTTGTGGTCGGTTCCGTCGACGGTGAGGCCGGTCAGCGGGTCTCCGGCGGTCAGCTCGTTCACCACGGCCGCGGTCCCGCTCCATGGGGTGGCGGCGTTGGCCGCGGCGATGCGCAGCGCGAGCGGCAGGCCGCCGCAGAGCCGGACGAGGTCGGCGCGGGCCGCCGCTTCCGACGGGCTGTCCGCGGGGCCGAGCATGCCGCCGACCAGGGTGAGAGCGTCCCGTTCCGGTAGAGCGCCGAGTGAGCGCTGCTCGGCCCCCGCCTGCGCCACCAGCTCGCCCAGGTGCTGACGGCTGGTCACCAGCGCGGCTCCCGACGGCGGCAGCAGCGGGTCGATCTGCTCCGCCGAGCGGGCATTGTCCAGGACCAGCAGGACCGTACGCTCGGCGAGCAGCGAACGGTAGAGGCCGAGCTGGGCGTCGAAGCCGCCGGGCGCCTGCGAGGGCTCGACACCGAGGGAGAGCAGGAGCCGGGCCAGGGCCGCGGCCGTGGTCAGGGGTTCGTGTTCGGCGTCGTAGCCGCGCAGGTCGACATAGAGCTGGCCGGAGGGGAAACGGCTCTTCGCGCGGTGGGCCCAGTGCAGGGCGAGCGCGGTCTTGCCCGTGCCGGCTGTTCCCGTGAGCACGCACACTGCGCCGCTGGCGTCCAACGCGTCGTCCAGCCACGCCAGCTCGCGCTCGCGCCCGGCGAAGCCACGGATGTCGCGGGGCAGCTCGGCGGGACGCGCGGGACGTACAGTCTGGATCGTCTGCCCTGCTTCGTCCTGTCCTGCCTGGTCGGTCAGGAGCTGCTGGTGCAGCTCCCGCAGCGTCTGACCCGGCTCGATGCCCAGCTCGTCGACCAGCCGATTCCGGGTGTCCCTGAAGACCGCCAGCGCCTCGGATCGGCGTTCGCACCGGTGCAGCGCCAGCATGAGCTGCCCCTGCAGGCGTTCGCGCAGGGGGTGCTCGGCCGCCGCCGTACGGAGTTCGGCCACGATCTCGCTGTGGCGGCCCAGCACCAGCTCGGCCTCGAACAGCTCCTCCAGCGCGCCGACCCGGCGATCTTCCAGTCCGGGGCGTTCCTGCTCGACCAGCAGCTCGCCGGCGCCGCCGAGCGCGGACCCGCGCCACAGCGCAACCGCCGCACGCAACCGCCGCGCCGCGGCCTCGGGGCGACCGCCGGCCAGATCCTCCCAGGCGGCAGCCCTGAGCTGCTCGAACACCTCGAGGTCGACCTCGCCGCCACCGGTGTGGATGCGGTAACCGGTGCCGACGCGGCTGATCAGCCCTCTGCCCAGCAGCGCCCGCAACTCATGGACATAGACCTGTAATCGGCCGATGGCGGTGCGCGGGGCCTGTTCGCCCCACACCAGGAACATCAGCCGGTCGTCCGACACCGTGCGGTTCGCGTTCAACAACAGCGCGGCCAGCACGGTGCGCTGCTTCGGCGAGCCCAACTCGATCGGACCGCCGGGCCCGTCTACCGAGACCGGCCCCAGTATCCGATAGTGCTGCACTCCTGCCCCCTGTGCACCCCATGTTACGCCTAGCGATCTCCACAGTCCGTCAGCTTCGGAATCAGAACGGAAGAAAAGCGGAAGAGCGGCCTCATATGGTCCTCCGACTGAACAACGTGCATTGCGGTTGAGCGTCTCGGCGCAGGCCCTGGACCGTCCGGCGGGGGCGCCGGTCAGGGAGCGCCGTGCCGAGACGCTCGGATGGCTTTTTCAGAGAGAGCGGCCGTCACCGAAGTGGCAGGTCGGCACGGAACGGGGGCGGAGCGGGTGACGGAAGCGGAGCGGCCCAGCGCGATCGGGCAGGCGCTGCTGGCGATCAGCGATCAGTGGAACTTGCTGATCCTTCAGCGGGCCTTCCTCCTGCGCATCCGGCGCTTCGCCGACTGGCGGGACGAACTGGGGATGTCCGAGTCGGTGCTGGCGAACCGGCTGAAGGAGCTGGTCGCGGGGGAGTTGCTGCGTCCGGCCCCTTACCGGGAGCAAGGGCGTACCCGCACCGAATACCGGCTGACCGAGCGCGCGATCGAGCTGTGGCCGACGCTGGTGGAGATCTGGTCATGGGAGCGCAGGTGGGTGCCGGACCGCCAGGGGCTGTCGGAGCTGGTGCACGATGTCTGCGGCAACCGTATCGACGTGGAGCTGGGCTGCGCGGGCTGCGGCCGGGCGCCGGTCGCCGCCCATGACACCGAGATCGTGCGGGGCGCGGCCACCTTCGCCCAGGTGGCGGTGCCGCGCCATCACCGCAGGACCCTGCGCGGCAAGGCCGCCGCCGACCCGCTGTCGTACTTCCCCGAGACCTTCGACCTGCTGGGCGACCGCTGGAGCACGGTGATAATCGCGGCCGCCTTCCTCGGCACCCGGCGCTTCGCCGACTTCCGGTCGGAGCTCGACGTGGCCCCGTCGGTGCTGTCCAACCGGCTGCGTCAGTTCAGGGAGCTGGGCGTGCTCGCGGTGGAAGAGCCCGGGTATCAGCTGACCGACAAGGGCTTGGACTTCTTCGGCATCTTCGCCTACGTCGTCGACTGGGCGCAGCGGTGGTACACCGGCCCGCCGGACACCGACGTGCGCGTCACCCATCGCGCGTGCGGTCAGCCGTTCCGCCCGTGCCCGCGGTGCCGGTCGTGCGGTGGGGAGCTCAGCCGTACCGAGGTGCATTTCGCCGTCCCCGAGGGACGGTTTCCGTCGCCCAGGACACGGATCACAGTTTCAGCTCCCTCTTGAGGATCTTGCCGACGGGATTGCGCGGCAGCGCCTCGACGATCTCCAGCCGTTCGGGGAGCTTGTAGGAGGCGATGCCCTGGTCCCTGAGGAAGTTGACGACCGACTCGAGGTCGATCTCGCCCTTGGGCACCACGACCGCGCAGACCTTCTCGCCGAGCACGTCGTCGGGGTAGCCGACGACCGCTGCCTCGGCTACCGAAGGGTGTCCGGCGAGCAGGGCTTCGAGCTCGGCGGGGGCGATGTTCATGCCTCCCCGGATGATGATGTCCTTAGCGCGGTCGATGTAGCGCAGGTATTGCCCCCGGTCGCCGGCGATCTCGAAGAGGTCTCCCGTCTTGAGGTAGCCGTCCTCGTCGAACGGGTCCACCGAGGCCGTGCCCGGCAGGTAGCCCGCGAAGACCGTGGGACCGCTGAGGTACAGCTCGCCGGGGACTCCCGGTTCGGTGATCTCCTTCCCGTCGGGCGCGACCAGCTTGGTACGCACGCGATCGAGCAGCTCGGGTGCCCCCGGCGCTCCGGGGCGCGGGAAGAAACGGGCGCGGACCTCCGGGTCAGGCATGTGGGCGGGGTCCGACAGCAGGGCGATGCCCTCGTTCGAGCCGAAGAAGTTGATGATCGCGATGCCGTGCTCGTCCTGCCAGCCGCGCACCATCGGCGGCGGCAACGGGGCCGCGCCCGAGCCGATCCGGGTGAGCGAGGAGATGTCGGCCTTGGCCAGGATCGCTTTCTCGCGCAGTAGCAGGGTGAGCAGCGCGGGTGGAGCCAGGGTGTAGGTGACCCGCTCGGCCGCGATCTGGGCCAGGAAGGTAGGCAGATCGAAGGGGTGGTGCTGGACGAGCAGCGCGCCGACCCGCAGCCATGGCAGGAAGACGCCGCCGATGCCGGCCATGTTCACCATCGGGAAGGGGTTGAGGATCACGTCCTGGCCGGTGAGCGCGGGCGCGGCCGTACAGATCGCCTCGACCGCGAGCCAGTCGTAGTGGCACCTCGGCACGCCCTTGGGGGTGGCCTCGGTGCCGGAGGTCCAGCAGATCGTCACCCGCTCGGCGGGGTCGGCCGTCCGCCGCGGCACCTCGGTGCCGGTCGCGTCCTCCAGGTCGCCTGGCCACGACAGTGTCGGGGTGCCCTCCGGCGCTCTGGACTCCCAGCCGGTGATCAGCAGCCCGGCACCGGACAAGGGCAGCAGCTGAGCCAGCTCGTACGCGCGGTACTGCACCGGGAACGGCGTGACGGTCGCGCCGAGCCGGACCGTCGCGAGGAAGCTCACCGCCAGCTCGACGCTGTTGGGCAGCTGAACGGCCACCACGTGGCCGGGACCGACCCCCTGCGCGCGCAGTATGCCGGCCACCCGGTCGACCTCCGCGCCGAGCTGTCCCCAGGTCAGCCGTTTCACCGGACCCTCAAGCATTTTGTTGAGCGGGTCCACGATCGCCATGTCGTCGGGCCGGGCCGCCACCCGCGTCCTGAGGAGCTGGTCGATCGTGTCACCGGTCCACCAGCCCTTGGCGGTGTAGCGGGCGATCCGGTCGGCGGAATGCGTCATCACGACTCCCGTCCGTGGGGTGGTGGCCGCAACACTAGGAAGCGGAAATGAGGCCGTCAACGCCCGGATATTGACGCCTGAATTCGCTTTTCATAGCTTCCAGGGCATGGCCGACATTGTCGTGATGACGGATGAATCGGGCGAGCCAAACCCGTACCTGCTGGGCGTCTACGCCCCGGTCCAGGACGAGATCACCGCGCACGAGCTCACGGTGATCGGGCGGATCCCCGCTGACCTCAACGGCGTCTACCTCCGCAACGGCCCCAACGCCCGCTTTCCGGTGGCGGGCCGATACCACTGGTTCGACGGCGACGGCATGGTGCACGCCGTGCACTTCGAGAACGGCCGGGCCCGCTACCGCAACCGCTGGGTGCGTACCAGGGCCTTCGAGGCGGAGTCGGCCGCCGGCCGCTCGCTCTGGACCGGCGTGATGGAGAATCCGAAGGGCAATCCCTTCGGCAACGCGCGCGGCCTGCCCTTCAAGGACACGGCCAACACCGATGTGATCTTCCATCGGGGCAGGGTGCTGGCCTCGTGGTATCTGTGCGGCGCGCCGTACAGTCTGGACCCGCTCTCGCTGGAGACCCTCGGCGTCGACACCTTCCTCGACACGCTCAACGGTGACTTCATGGCGCATCCCAAGGTGGACGAGCGCACCGGAGAGCTGTTCTGGTTCGACTACGGGCCGCGCCCGCCGTACCTGCGCCATGGCGTGGTCGGACCCGGCGGCGGCGTCGAGCATTGCGTGGAGCTGGACCTGCCTGGGGCGCGGCTGCCGCACGACATGGCGATCACACGCAACCACGCGATCCTCATGGATCTGCCGCTCTACCAGGACCTCGACGCCGCTCGGCAGGGCCGCCACAAGCTGACCTTCGACCGGGAGCTGCCCGCCCGCTTCGGCGTGCTCCCGCGACGGGGTCAGGCGGACGAGATCCGCTGGTTCGAGGCCAAGCCGTGCTACATCTACCACGTCGTCAACGCCTGGGAAGAGGGCGACGAGATCGTCCTGGACGTCTGCCGGGTCTCACGCCCGACGCCTTCCACGAACGGCTCGCCGCTGGCGCGGATGATCTCCTATCTGAAGCTCGACGCGCGGATGTACCGCTACCGCTTCGACCTGCGGACCGGCCGCACCTCGGAGGAGTACGTGGACGCCGACCACAACACCGAGTTCCCCTCGATCGACACGCGCTCCACCGGCCACCCCACGCGCTACGCCTACAACGTCACCGTGGCCGACGCCGAGACCAACCTCTTCGACGGCTTGGTCCGCTATGACAACGTCACCGGCGCCAAGGAGACCTACTCCTACGGCCCCGGCCGGTACGGCAGCGAGGCGCCCTTCGCCCCCCGCGACGGCTCGACCGGCGAGGACGACGGTTACCTGGTCAGCTTCGTCACCGACGAGCGGGAGGGCCGCTCCGAGGTGCAGATCCTGCACGCCGCCCAGATCTCCGAGGGCCCGATCGCCCGCGTGCTGCTGCCGCGGCGGGTCCCGCTCGGCTTCCACGCCACCTGGGTACGGGCAGAGCAGCTGCCGTGAATCCTTCGCTGACGGTCTCCCTCGGGTTGTGGCAGGATCGGCCCGCGGAGGAGGCCCTGCTGACGGCCCGCGCCGCTGACGAGCTCGGCTATCCGTCGCTCTGGATCGGCGAGATGGCCACGTATGACGCCTTCGCCCTGGCCACCGCCGTCGGGTTGGCCACCACGCGGATCGGTCTCACCATCGGCCCGCTGGCGGTGGCCGTACGCGATCCGATGATGATCGCCATGGGGGCCGCCTCGGTCGCCGCGATGACCGGGCGGCAGGTAGACGTCGCTGTGGGCACCTCCAGCCCGCTCGTCGTGGAGGGCTGGCACGGGCGTTCGCGCGCCCGATCCGCGACCGCGCTGCGAGAAGCCGTCGAGGCCCTCCGGCCGCTGCTGGCCGGCGAGCGCTCCGACTTCACCGGAACGTGCGTGTCGAGCAGCGGCTATCGCCTCCGGTTGCCCGCCCCGCACTCGCGACTGTCGGTCGCGGCCTTCGGGCCCTCGGCCGTCCGGACCGCCGCCCTGGCCGACCGCATGGTGCTCAACCTGATCACGCCGGCCTCGGCCGGACGGCTGGCCGCCCAGTTGCGTGCCGTCAATCCGGCCACGTCCGTGGTCGCCTGGGTCACCGCCGCCGTGGACCCCGACCGCGAGGCCATCGATCGCATCCGGCGGGCTGTGGTCGGGTACTTACCCGCTCCCGGGTACGGCGAGATGTTCGCCGAGGCGGGCTTCGCCGACGTTGTCGCCTTCGCCCGTACCCGGCCGCATCCCCGGGAGCTGTTCGCCGCGGTGCCTGACGAGCTGGTCGCCTCGGTTTCGCTGCTCGGCGACGTGGACGCGGTCGGTGCGCGGTTGTCGGCCTATGCGGAGGCCGGGGTGGAGGAGGTCGCCCTGGTGCCGGTGAGCACGGACCGCGACCCCGGCGGCACGGCCACGCTCAAGGGTATGAACCGTTCCTCATATTCGCTATGAGAACCTCAGGTTCTGCTATGGGCTCGTAGTCCGTATTGTGCCGGTGGGACGTGGTCTGGGGCACGGGTTCGGTCTCGTCTTCGGAGGCGGTGGCGAGTGTGGGGTTTCCGGCCAAGCCTTGGGTGCGGAGGCGGGGGCGGCGGATCTCGGTGCGGATGGTGGCGCGGTGCCCGTAGGTGCTTCTTTGGCGTATGGCCTGATCGCGCGTGCCGACATTGGCGCGGTGAGCGAGGGGGCCGGTGTTGGTATCCGGCGGATGCATATCGCTCACATGTTCTATCCAAAGATGCCAACTCTTGGTAGCGTTAAAGTCACACATCGTAGAGATGGGGTGGGCAGGGTGCAGGTTGGGCCGCAGGGTGGACTGCAGATGCGTCGATGCCGCCTGGGAGC
Organism: Nonomuraea sp. NPDC050022; assembly: GCF_044460705.1. Taxonomy (NCBI): domain Bacteria; kingdom Bacillati; phylum Actinomycetota; class Actinomycetes; order Streptosporangiales; family Streptosporangiaceae; genus Nonomuraea; species Nonomuraea sp. NPDC050022. Next base: position 656,118 of record NZ_JBITKE010000005.1, on the reverse strand, counting down.
CCATCACCTGACGGGGGCGGTGCGTGAGTAAGCTCACCGCGACCGCTCCGTGCACCGCCCACGCCGCCATGGTGGAGAAAACGGGCGAGGTCGTCCCTCAGGCGCTGCTGGCACGGCGGGTGGCTTGGCTGACCGCTCTGGCGCGGGATCTGACCGGCTGCTTGGTCGCGCTCCGGTGGAATCCAGCCGATCTGGATGGGCTGCCTGTCGTCTTGCCGCCGACCGTGCCGCCGGAGGCGAGGTTGTGCGCCCCCACCTTGCGGGTGACCAAGGGTCGGGTGCGCGTCGATCTGCCGTTCCAGATCCCGATCGGCTTCGTACCCGCTACCGGTCATGTGATCGGGTGCGGCTTCGACTGGGGCCTCAACGGGCTGCTGACCGGTGTGGTGGGCCGTCTTGTGGCCGATGGGCGGGTGATCTCCGGCAGCCGGGTGATCGGCGATGGGCGGCCGCTGCTCTACGATGCGAGCGGTGTGTCGGCCAAGCTGCACCGGCTGCGGGCCGAGCGTGAGCACCTGGCCGCCAAGATAAAGCACCAGCAACGACTCCTGGCCGGCATGACTGGCGCCGATCCCCGCTACGCCGCGTTGAGCGCGGCCTGCCAGGTCATCGGTGTCGAACATGAGCGGCTGTGCGCGCGCATCCGCAACCTGAACAAGGCGCTGGCCTGGTCAGCCGCCCGCTGGGCAGTCGACCAGGCCGTGGCCGCCGGGACGACGGTCATCTACCTGGAAGACCTGGCCACCCTGGAAGCACGCGGACGCCAAGGCAGCGCGAACACGCGCCTGACGGGGCAGGTACGCGGGCAGATCGTCGAGGCGATCCGGCATCTGGCCGCCAAGAGCGCCATCGCCGTGGTCACCGTCTCGGCCCGCGGCACCTCCCGATACTGTCCCCGGTGCGGGGACGGCACGTCGGTGCTCAAGCATTGCCCGGCCCCCGACCGGCTCGCCGACAAGGGCTGGAGGTGGGCTTACTGCCCGGCCTGCGGCCTGTCGTGTGATCGGGACTGGGCAGCGGCCGAGCGGATCGTCTCCCGTGGCCTGCTCGGCCAGCACGCTACCCGCACCCACCGTTCCACCGGGGTGCGCACCATCCACGCCGTCGTGGAGAGGAATGTCGCCCGCGCCCGCCGAACGCGCAGGCTCACCCGGGCGGCCCGCCGCGCCCGCCGTACCCGAACCGATCTGCACCCCCGCCCGGCAGCACGCGACAGAGCCAAGAGGCGCCCCACCCCGAAACGGCCCACCCGTACCCCGGCCAACTCACGAAACAACTCGATGACGTCCAGCCGTGTGCCCGACCGGCGCACGGTGCCCGCCCCACCGCCCACCGGCGGTGACAGCGTCCGGCGGGCCATGCACCCAAGCCGGGACGGCACCAGCCGTACCGGACAGGGCATGTCAGGAATTCTCACCATCGGACCGGCTTCCACCACGCCAAAGCCACCCCCGTGCTCATACACATCGAGCACGGGAACAGCCCGGGCCAGGCCACGCCCGTCCGAGTTGCCTGATTCCTTCAGGGAACCACAGGGAATTCAAGACGCTCTGATGACTGCCTATTGAGGGCAAGGAGGTTGGCCGTCCGGCCGAGCCGTCGAAAGGCTCAGGCCCCATGCGGTGTACAGCCTGAACGGCACCGGGGCTATGCAGCCGGCCTTTTCGAAATCGCCCCTATAACGCCAGGCATCGCCGCCATGTTTGCTCCAGAAGTGGATCCTGTCGGTCATGGCGATCGCGTAGTAATCGTCCTCGGCTTCGCTCTGCCCGTATACGGCGCCGTAATATACGGATCCACTCAGCGCTGCCCGCGCACCCGCGTTTTGTGTGACGTCGACGAGACTCTGGCGGGTCTCCCCGTCGAGCTGCAGTGACCAAGCGGTCCCGGGAGCTACTCGTTCCCCGTCTTCCTCGTCCTCTTCGGCGACCTGCTGGGAGGTTGTGGGTGCCGAGGGGACGGCCCTGCCGGCTGGCGCTGACAGGACGAGCACGACAGCGGAAATCGCGACCGCGACCGCGACGATCACTAATCCCGCGACTGCCATGGCCGAGGTCCGCATGACCATTCACTGTATGCCAGAAAGAATTGTCAGTACATTTTTGTGGTGCTGCGCTGGACGGCGGCGGGGGACAGGCGAACGCCGTTGGCCGTGACCCGGTGGCCGCGGGTGTCGGTGACCCGTACGGAGAAGGGGCCCTGGCCCGCGCCGGACTCGGCGATCCAGTAGTTGAAGTTGGCGCGGGCCAGCTTGCGCCAGGTGCCGCCGGTGGACTTCACCTCGACCGAGGTGAGCGGGTTGCCGTGGTCGATGACCAGCAGCGCCAGCCACCACTGCGACGACCCCTCCTTGACGCGGAAGGAGAGCGGTCGGCCGACCTTCGGGTTGGCGACCGGGCGGTAGGTGACGCCCACCAGGCCCTTGGCGGGGTCCGCGACGCGGGCGAAGGCCGTACGGCTCAGGTCGATGTGCCCCGCCTGGCACTCCGGGCACTGGTCGACAACCTTGACCCGGACGGTCCCCTTCGGACCGGTGACGTCCAGGTAGCCGCCGCAGGCAGCGGCGGCGGCGTACTCACTGGGGGAGAGCGCGACATAGAGGTCGCCGGCGGGACGTGACGGATACGAGCAGTTGCCGCCCCCCGATTGGAGCTCATACAAGGTCGCCTGCCCCTTGGCCGCCTGCGCTGGTTGCGCGAGGGCGGGGGCCGGGGCGGAAAGGAGCGAGGTCGCGGCGAGCGCGGCGGTGAGAACGGCGGGTAAGCGTCGCATCCGTGGTGTTCCTCTCATAAGGGGCGGATGTGACAGTAGCGAAAAGAGTGGATCTCAGTACGATAAAGCGCCATATATCGTCGGAGGCTGTCACGTGAACAGCTGGCCGCCGTTGACATCGATGGTCGCGCCCGTGATGGCCTTGGCGTGGTCGGAGGCAAGGTAGAGGACGGCGCGGGCCACGTCCTCCTCCGTGGCGATGCGGCGCAGCGCCATCGCCGAGACGTCCCGCGCGAGGATCTCCTCGAACGTGACACCTTCCGCCGCCGCCCGGGTGCGCATCCAGTCGTCAAGCAGCTCGCTGGCGATCCAACCGGGCGCGACGCAGTTCACGCGTACGCCATGCGGCCCGAGCTCGTCGGCCAGGCAGTGTGACAGCAGGTGCGCGGCGGCCTTGCCCGCGGCGTAGTCGCTGCGCCCCGCGTAGCCCGTACGGGACGACATAGAGGTGATGTTCACGATCGAGCCGGAGCCCTGGGCCACCATGTGCGGCGCGATGAACCGGCAGGCCAGCAGCGTGCCGTAACCGCCGGTCTCGACGGCCCCGCGCCAGGTCTCCAGGTCGTCGACGGACATGTCCAGTACGTTCCTGCGGTGCGAGCCGGGGAAGGCGGCGTTGACCAGCACGTCCACTCGGCCGAACCGCTCGATCACCGTGTCGGCCAGCCGCCGTACGTCGTCGATCCGGGTCACGTCGGCGGGTACGGCCAGCGCGCCCGGCACTTCGTCGGCCGTCTTCGCCACGGTCGCGGCGGTACGGGCGGCCACGACGACCCTGGCGCCCTCCTCGCTCAACAGCCCCGCCAGCGTCCGGCCCAGCCCTGGACCCGCCCCGGTGACGACCGCGATCTTGCCCTCCAGCAGCACGGGTCGACTCTACCAAGCGTTTGCTCGTTGCCTGCCGTATTTACACCATGGACAACATTTCGTCAGCCGGTTAAGTTCGCTGCGAGATGACAACGATGTCAGTCCCGGTCCCTCCAGTAAGGAGCAGCGATCGCTGATGGTGTCACGACGTACTTTCCTGTGGGCCAATGGCGTGGTCCTCGCGGCCGGCGGCCTCGGAATCACCCTCCCCAGCCCGGCCGCCGCCACAACTCGAGTCCCCCTTCTGCCGAACTTCGGCCGTCCCACCCGGCTCGATGTCGCCGACGTCAGCACACTTCACGGAAACGACCAGCTGCTGCTGACCACCCTCCAGGGAATCGTCAACCGGCGGCAGCCGCGTCTCTACTTCAACTACGACAGCGCCAATTACGACCTGCGCTGGCTGTCCAGCACCGGCGCCGCCGTAACGCGCCATGACCAGCCGCTCGACCTCGTCGCCCGCTACAAGAACGAGGTACGCGGAGCGATCGTGCACGACCCCGCGGTGCCCGATTCCGTGAATGTCGCCACCACGCTGGCCGGGCTGGAGAACGCCGTCGCTGCCACCGCCGAGCAGGCGAGCCAGTACGGCCTCAGAATCATCACCGACCTGCGCGGCCGTTTCAAAGCCGACGACATTCTGGGGACGTACCGATGGCAGCTCGACCACCTTTTCCCCCGCTGCACGCACGCGCTGCTCACCGGACTTCCGCCGACCAGGACGGTACGCGTGGACGGCGTTCAGTGGCGCGAGATCGCCCGCGAGAGCGAGCGCGTCCGTGACTCCTCCAACAGGGCGGTCCGCACCTTCGACCTGAGCCAGGAGCTTTCCGGCCAGGACGGCGTGTATCTGCGTTTCCAGGATTCCCTCGGCGACGACGGCTGGGGCGCCTCGGTCGGCTCGGTGAAAGTGAAGGCCGACGGCAAGGAGATCGTGTCCTTCATCCCGGGTACGGAGGCCGAGGCCCCGTACCTGTTCGACGGCCTCAATTCTTCCATCGGCGGCGACGCCAACCGTTTCTCCGACGGCGGCGGCTACTTCATCTACCGATTCGTCGCACCGGCCGGGACCCAGCAACTCCTGGTCGAGGTCGACCTGTGGAACCAATACCTGGTCACGGCCGCCACCACCGCGCCCACCCGGGTGGAGCCCTTCCCGTATTTCCGCGACTACGCGGCGGCGATGCGCGCGATGGTGTTCTGGCTGCCGCCCTCGGGGGAGACGGGCAAGTTACTCGACGAGATTCTCAGCAAGGTGAAGCCCACCACCCCTTACGCGGGCTGGTTCTCCAATGACGTGGCGGGCGAATGGGGCGGCGTGGACCGCACCTCGCAGCACGCCGTCGAAGTGGTCCCCGCCGACTACTACATGAACGCCACCGTGCACGCGGGCGTCGCCGCGAAGGTCTCCGATCGCGTACGACCGAGACCGGCGGCCACGTTACGCAACCGCGTCTACCTCACCCTCACATTCGGCGAGGGCGACAACATCCAGTACTGCCAGCGCAGAATGCGCGAACTCTGGGACGACCCGAAACGCGGCGCCGTGCCGGTGAACTGGACCGTCAGCCCCCTGCTGGCCGACATCGGCCCCGCGCTCCTGGCGTACTACCAGCGCACGGCCACCGCCAACGACCTGCTGATCTCGGGCCCCTCAGGTGCCGGCTACACATACCCGGGATCCTGGCCGGCCAAGGACCTGGACGCCTACACCGAACTCAGCGGCCGCTTCCTGCGCGACACCGGCATGGACCTGGTCTACGCCTACAACTATCGCAACCCGGAGAACACCGGCTGGGTGGCGTTCGACGAGCGCATCGCCGGCTCGTACCGAAAGAACACCCCGGTGCGCGGCATCATCCAATCCTGGGAAAGCGGCGACCTGCGGATCCGCCCGGCCGGCATCCCGCTGATCGGCAATTTCTCCCCCCAGGGAAAGGCCCAGGAATATCGCGACACGCTGCTGAAGCACATCGAGGGCTGGGACGGGAAATCACCGCTGTTCATCGCGGGCGCGATCAACGCCTGGAACTGGGCGCCGGCCGACGTCGCCGAGCTCGGCACCCTGCTCACCGACCCCTTTGAGATCGTCCGCGGCGACACGTTCTTCAAACTGCTGAACGACGACTTCTAACGACGCGGCGCCGCCTCGCGGGGGCCGTTTAGGATACGACTGTATCCATTCGGGAGATGAGGTCACCATGCGCATTCCAGACCGGCCATCCGCCTTTGCCAGCGACTCTGCCCGTGACAAGTACTACGCCGCTTACGACCGGATGCTCGGCGAGCTGTGGCCGGTGCCGGTAGACGCCATCGATGTGGAGACCCGTGCCGGCAGCGTGCGGATCCACCGGGCCGGGCCCGCCACGGGAAACCCCATCGTCCTCGTGGCCGGCTCCGGCGGGAACGCACTGGCCTGGTACCGCTACATAGAACCGCTGGCACGCATGCGTCCGGTCTTTGCCGTCGACCCGCTCGGCGAGCCCGGCCGCTCGGTCCAGAGGCACCCGCTCGCGACCGGTGCCGAGGTCGGCGGCTGGCTCACCGACGTTCTGGTCGCGACCGGTGCTGAGCGCGCACATGTGGTGGGTGCCTCTTACGGTGGCTGGATCGCGGTGGAACAGCAGCTCGGCGGGGGCGGCCGGGTCGCGGCGCTGACCCTGGTGGACCCGGCCGGCTTCGCGCCGATGACCGGGCGGTTTCTCCGGTGGCTCATCGTCGGCGGTATGGCCGCCCTGCTTCCTCGTGCGCCGCGACATCGTGTCGCTGACGCGGTGGGCAACGGCACGCTACGCGAGGACGCGCTGATGAAGCTGGTGGCGGCCGGCCGGTCTTTCCGCCGGCGCCTGCCCATCCCGCCCGTCTACACCGATGAGCAGGTGCGCGAGCTGTCCGTGCCCATACAGGTGCTGCTGGGCGCCCGCAGCGCGATGCACGACGCGCAGGCGATGGCCGCGCGGCTGGCCGAGGTCGCGCCGTCGTGGCGGGTGGAGATCGTGCCCGGCACCGGACACGCGCTGCCCGTCGAAGCTCCGGACCTGGTCGTCGAGCGGATTCTTGCTTTTCCCGGCCAGGTACGGCTCGGCATCGCGACATCGAAGCACAGCTAGGAAATCGACATGCCCAAACAGGTAGACCATGATGCGCGACGGCGCCAGTTGACCGAGGCGCTGCTGCGCATCGCCGGCACCCGTGGCTTGCAGGCAGTGTCGATGCGTGAGATCGCCGCCGAAGCCGGGGTTTCGCTGCGCGTCGTCCAGTACTACTTCACCAACAAGCAGGCCCTGCTCGAGTCCGGCCTCACCGAGTTGGGTGCCCGCATGGACCGCCGGGTCAAGCAGCGGGCCACCGCTGCCGCGGGCGAGCTGACACCGCGAGGCGTTTTCGACGCGGTCCTCGGCGCGGCTCTGCCCTCCGACGAGCAGAGCCGCCTGGACTCCATGGCCTGGACCGCGTATTACACGGCCGCCCTCACTGACCCGGCGCTCGCCGCGGTCGGGGTCACCCTGCCCAACGCACTGGAGAACTTCCTCACCGTACGGTTGACCGCCGCGCAGCAGGCAGGGGAGATCACCCCCGATCGTGACCCGCGTACCGAAGTCGCCGGCCTGCTGGCCCTCGTCAACGGCTTGACCTCCAGCGTCCTCAGCGGGCAGCGCAGCCGCGAGGCCGCCATCGAGATCATCGGCTACCACTTGGACCGCCTGTTCGGGCCGACAGCGGCTTGACCTAGCGGATCCCCCTTTGACGCATACGTTGTGTGCCGCAGTTGCCGAAGCTCGTCGAACCGCCGGTGGCCTGGACACTGGAAGCTGACGACTTTTCGTTGACGCGTAGGTTGCTGACATACCCATTGAAGGCGACGCAGACATCCTTGGCCTGCGCTTTCACCGGACCCGCGTAGTACTTGTAGGCGTCCTCTTCCTCGAACTTGTCTGCGGCGCTGCTGCCGGGGACCTTGACGAACAGGGTCGCCCTGGTCAGGGTGGGCTGCCCCACGAAACTCGACTTGATGGTGACGACGCAGTTCTCCCCGGTACGCGCGTTGTAGAGCAGGTAGACATAGCCCCGGACGATGCGCCCCTGGTCGGTCACCGTCTGGGTGCCGCCCACCACCTTCCCGAAGCCGCTGCCGCACACCCGCTCAGGCGTGTACCCGCTCTCCGCGGTGGAGGCAGAGGCCGGCAACGCGCTGAGGGCGGTCGCGAGCAGGGCCGCTGCGGCGAATCGTGCCGTGAGCCTGCTCATCTGCTCGTTGTCGATGAAGCTCATGCTCAGTATCTCCTTGGGTACGGTCGGCCGGAATCCTTGGCAAAAGGTGCGGTATTTCGGAGGCTGGCGGACGCGGCAGTTGTCCGGAACCGGTTCGGCGTGAAATCGCTGGTGAAGTCCGGACAATGAGTTGTCCGCGGACAATCGTTCTGTTCAACTGATCATCAGAGAGGGAGGGAAGCGGGAGGGAGGCGACCGCGATGAGCGGCCGGGTGGGCAGGCCCCAGGGCAGGCCGAGAGGGAGCACGGAGCAGGCGAACGCGCTGGCGCAGTTCCTGCTGACGCTGACCAGCGGGATGACCGTCCGCGAGCTCGCCGGGCGCTACCACGTGGGCAAGACGCTCTGGGGCGAGTACCGCTCTGGCCAGAAGATCATCCCGCTGGAACTGCTGCGCCGGCTGGTAGAGGACCGCACACCGGACGAACGCACCCGCCAGGCACGCATGGAGACGGCCGCGCGGCTGCACCAGGCGGCCCTTGAGGGACCACTCCAGACGCCCGCTCCAGCGGCCTCGCCGTCGATCACCGGACCCTCGGCGGCGCCAGAGCCCGCAAACGCCCCGGAGCCCATAAAGGCCCCAGAGCGCTCACGCCCCCTGACACGCAACATGCTCAACAGCGGTGGAGCCGGAATCGTGGTCCTCGCGGTGCTCATGCTGCTGCTCGGATTAGCCCCGGCGAGCAGCATGGACACCGCCGCGAGCGCGCCGGGCACCGCCGAAGTCGGCGATGCCCCAACGGCCGCTCCGCTCACAGGCACCGGCGTGTTCGCCATCGGACCAGGTGGCCGTGGCATCTTCCAATGGGACGCGACCCGGTGGACCAGGATCGGCGCCGCCGCGAAGCAGCTCTGGTCCGGGCCCGCGGGCCTGTTCGCGACCGGGATGGACAACCTGCTCTACGCGTACGGCGGGCGTCCCGGTTTCTGGTTCCCCATCGGCGAACCAGGCGGCGACCTCGCGGTCAGCGGCACACATGTCTACCGGCTGGCCGCGGACCGTCAGGCCGTACACATCTGGGACGGACACGGCACGTCATGGACCCAGATAGGCGGCCCGGCGGCGCGGTTGTACGGCGGTGAGCCGGGCCTGTTCGCGACCGACCCGAACGACGGCCGGATCTTCACCTACCTGGGCCGCCCCGGCCAATGGGATTTCGTCGGGACGGCGGGCGCGGCGTTCGCACTCACCGACCGGCACCTGTACGGCCTCACCCCGGAACGGACCACGGTCAACCGCCGGCTCGCGGGAGCGCGACCACTCTGGGCCTACGCGGCGGGCCCGGCCGACGACCTGTACGGAGGCGCCGCCGGCCTCTTCTCCACCGATCCGTCGCGCGAGCGGCTGCGGGTCCTCACTGAGCCGGGGACCGACGCCAAGAACCAGAACTGGCAGGACATCGGCCCAGCGGGCGCGGAGGTGCGGGTCGGCCGGCAGGAGGTGTACGTCCTGACCCAAGACCGCTCGGAGATCCTCCGCTGGTCCCGCGACACCGGCGCCTGGCGCCGCATCGGCGGACCCGCCCGAACTATGACGGTGTGGGCAGCACAGGATGACCTGGGCGCGGGCCGCACCGGCAATCCGTGAAGCCAGACGATCGCGATGGCAGATCCGTCGGCATGGCCCACGACAGCGCGGTGTTCATACCGCTGCTACCAGGGACAGGTGCCGAAGGTGACCATGTCGATGTTGCCCTTTATGGCGCCCCAGACCTTCTTCTTGCCTTTCACCCCGGGCTTGACTCCGATATTCGTGCACGAAGTGACGTGTGTGACGGAGTCCGTCGTCCACACCTTGATGCGGTTCTTTTCCCTGCAATGATTGTTGAAGTAGAACGTGGTGGACTCCATTCCAGGAGACCAGGAGATGTTGAACCTCTTCCCCTTGGGCTTGTCGCACTTGTGGGACTTCTCGCGAGCGGCCACCTGAGACGCGTTCGTGGCGGTGGTCGTCTCGCTCGGAGCCGAGGAGGAGGCGCTGGCGGGGCTCGTCGTGATGAGGCCCGCGGCGACTGTCACGGCGGCTGTCACACCGGTGACGCGGCGCATAGGCGATATTCCTTTCGTATTCTCAGTCATTCGTGGGGCGTTGAGAGACTCACGGCCAGTACGGGCACTTGCCGAAGTCCACCTTCATGAGGTTCTGGTAGTAGATTCTGTGCAGCTTCTTCCTCCCCTTGGTTCCAGGATTGACGGTGATGGCCTTACATTTCATGCCGAGCGAGGCGTACCACACCCTGATGCGGTTCTTTTCCTTGCAGTGGTTGTTGAAGTAGAAGGTGGTGGACGAGGGCCCGTCACGCCAGGAGATGTTGAACGTGTTTCCCGTCGGCTTGGCGCACTTGCGGGACTTCCGGTGAATGCCCAGCGCGGACGCGTTCGTGGGTGGGGCGGTAATAGCCGAGTCCGAGGCCGAGGCGGCGGCGGATGGCGTCGCGATGAGGCCCGCGGTGATGGTCACGGCTGCGGTCACGCCGATGGTGCGGCGCATGGAGATGGTCCTTTCGTCGATTCCATGGAGCATCGAGCGACCTGGCGAGTTCGAGGACGCTCTTGATGTAGATCAGCGGGTGTGCGGCCAAGGGCGGCCGTGGGCACGGTGGAGCCTGGTGGTCCACGCCGTCTTCGGGTCGCGCGCCTCCATGCGGCGGGCGATGGCGATCAATGTGCCGATACCGGAAATGATCACGCCCGTACCCTGTGATCTCCTGCGAAGCGGTTCGGGACCGCTCGGCGAGCGCGTCGGAACGGTCAACGCCTTTCGGCGGCCCGCCGGTCTCGCGAAGTCGTCGATCTACCCATCCGCGACGGCCGATCACCGACAGGCGAGAGATTTCCTGACGCCGCCGGCCATCTCACTGTGAGACGTGGTCGGCTGGTCGTAAGTCGCCGTGCGATGGATCTGTTCATGATCAGGCGGCGGGCCTGCTCGTCGTCCGATCGCGTTGCCCGGCCCGCTTCCCCGCCTTGGGCGTTCGCATGTAGCCAACAGCCTCACCCTTACACGCCGCGGGTGTCTGCGCAAAATTACCCACAACCCCCGCCGATTCGCTCAGACGATGCTGCCACTCCTAACCGCGGCCGACCTCCAGGGCGGGGCACCACAGCGCCTGTTCCCGGGCGCCGACCCGGCCGCAGAACCCCACCTGCGACGGCTGGCCGAGCCCATCCACGTGCTGGACGGAGATGAGCTTGTCCAGCGGAACCTGACGATCGACGTCGCCGCCAAAGTCGATCATGCCGCTCTCCCCGTCGAGCGCCTTGTCGCCGTGCACGTCGCTGATGGCGTGCCAGACAGCCGCCGAGGTCAGGGGCATGCCAGGAGCCTCCTCCCGCAGCTGTTTGACGGCGTTGACGTAGAGCCTGACGGCGTCGAAGGCGAGTGACGCGTGACCGTCCAGCGAGGAGCTCGCCACCTGGCCGCATTCGTCGGGGGCCCGTTACCTGGTCGACGGCGTACGCTCGGCCGGGCAGGGCGGCTTTTACCGAGCGTACGGCGAGATCAGGCGCCTGCTCTGACCCCCGTCCTTGAGTTCGCTACCGCCGTCACGCGTGCATCGGCCGCTCCCCGTGCTCACCGGCGCCGTCCGCGCGGGCCGGGAGAAGCACAGCGGTGACAATCACGGCCACGGACAGCACCGCGCCGATGATGAAGGCCAGCCGCATGCCGTCGAGGGTGGCGAGCACCTGCGTGACTCCCTCGGATCTCAGGCTTTCGGCTCGCGCGCTCATCACGGTGACCACGAGCGCGGTGCCGATGGCCGCGGAGACCTGCTGCAGCGTGCTCAGGATGGAGCTGGCGTGGGAGTAGAGCGGCGGGGGAACCGCGCCGAGCCCGATGGTGAACACCGGGGTGAAGGTCGCGGCCAGACCCACCATCAGCAGCGCGTGCAGGCCGAGGAGCTGCCAGAACGGCATGGTCATCGTGATCTGGGTGAAGCCGGCGAGCGCGAGCGTGATGCCGATCGCGCCGGGGACGACCAGAACCCGGCCGCCGTACTTGTCGAACAGCCGGCCGACGATCGGACCGAGCAGCCCCATCGCGAGGCCGCCCGGCATCACGAGGAGCCCGGTCTGCAGGGGGGTGAGCAAGCGGATGTTCTGCAGGTACAGCGGCAGCAGGATCATCGAGCCGAGCATCGCCATGAAGGCCACGGACATCATGATCAGCGCGACCGTGTAGGTGCGGTGGCGCAGGGTACGCAGGTCCAGCAGCGGCGTGCCGCGCTTCTGCAACGACAGCTGGCGCACGACGAAGACGGCGATGGCGAGCAGGCCGGCCGCCACGATCGCGGCGGCGACGCCGACGTCACCACCCTCGAACCGACTGAGCCCGAAGACAAGCCCGCCGAAGCCGGCCGCCGCGGTCACGACGCTCAACCAGTCGATGGTGCTGAACTCGGTCTCTCCGACGTTCTTGAGCTGCTTCAGGCCACCCCAAGTGATCAAGGCGGCGATGGGCAGCACCACGGCGAACAGCAGCCGCCAGGACCCGAATTGCAGGATCACCCCAGAGACCGCCGGACCCATCGCCGGCGCGACGGAGATGGCCAGGGTGACGTTCCCCATGACCCGGCCCCGCTCCTCCTCGGGCACCACCTGCATCAACGTGGTCATCAGCAGCGGCATCATCACCGCGGTCCCGGACGCCTGGATGATGCGGGCGCCGAGCAGCACCTCGAACGACGGCGCGACGGCGGCCAACGCCGTGCCGGCCAGAAACAGGCCCATAGCGGTGGTGTACGCACTGCGTGTGGACACCCGCTGCAGGAACCATCCGGTGATCGGGATCACCGCGGCCATGGTCAGCATGAAGGCGGTCGAGAGCCACTGCGCGGTCTGCTCGGTGATGTGCAGCGCGTCGATCAACCGAGGGATCGCATTGATCATGATCGTCTCGTTGAGAATCACCACGAAGGTGGCGAGCACCAGCAGCCGGATCACGGCCGGGGTGCGACCCGAAACGGCGGTCGCGGTTTTGGCGGGTGAGTCGAGCTCTGGGCTGAACACGGCACCTCTATCTGGGTTGTCGGACATGATGTGGTCATCGGGCTCACACGATGTTGTGGTCACGCAAAGACTGACCGGCACCACCGACAAAACTCATCGCCCCCGCCCCAGCATTCCGGTGAGTGATGCGAAATGTCACCCGGTTTTCACTGGCGGCCGATGACGATCTCCAGATCGTGGTCAGTGTGACGTCAAGCCGCTCAGCAGCCGACGTCGGTTCCCTGGGCGCTCACCGCTCCGGGGCCGACCGGCCGTAGAGCATCGCGGTCCAGGCATTGGTGAGGACGTCGATGAGAACCTCCTCGTTGTCGAAGGGCGGCACCCCGGCCGCGGCGAGGTAGTAGAGGCGTTCTCCCAGCCAGGTCAGTGAGGCGGCCACGGCGCGTACATCGGCGTCGCCGAGCTGCCGGAGCGCCTCCGGGTCGGATCGGATGCGGGCTGCGGCGGCCTCGGTGAACAGGTCCATCTGTTCAAGCCACAGGGCCCGCAGGCCCTCGTCGGAGCCCCAGCTCTCCACGATCGCCATGAGGACGCCCGCGTTGGCGCGCCACAGCCGGGCGCCGTCGCTCACCCCGGCCCGGAGCGCGGCCGCCGGGTCCTGCTGCCCGTCGATCCAGGGCTGCGCCGCCTGCTGCCCCTGCGTCACGGCTGCGCGCACCAGCTCGCCGAGTACGGCCTGCTTGCTCGGGAAGTAGAAGTAGAAGCTGGCCCGGGAGACCTCGGCGGCGGTCAGGATGTCGGCCACGCTCAGGGCGTCGAAGCGCCGCTCGCTCAGCAGCTCGCGCGTCGCCGACATGATGCGCTCCCGAAGCTCCGCGGCGGCCGGCGCGGCTCCAGATCGGCGGGCGGAGTGTGCGGTGCGCTTGGCGGACATGCGACCCAGCTTATGACCGCCTTGTACGGACGATGCGTCTAGACGGCATGTCCAGACACTGTGTATGGTCCCGGTTATGGCACACATAGCAATCCACCTGGTCGTCACCGACCCCGACCACGCCGCAGCCTGGTACGCCGAGGCTCTGGGCGCGCGCGAGACCAATCGCATCACTCTTCCCGGCGGCCGCACGCTGACCGTCGACCTCCTGATCGGCGACACCGTCCTCGCGGTAGCCGCGGAGATGCCCGCGCTGGGCATGCGTTCCCCGGCCGCCCTCGGTGGCACCTCCGCCGCCTTTCACCTTCCTGTCTCGGATGTCGACGCGGCCTGGGCACGAGCGCTGAAGGCGGGAGCCACGGTCTTCGAGCCGGTGCACGACGCCTTCTGGGGTGAGCGCACCGGCCAGGTGCTCGACCCGTTCGGGCATCGCTGGGCGCTGGACCAGCACATCCGGGACGTGCCGCACGACGAGATCACCTCCCGTGCCGCGGAGCTGTTCAGCGGATCGGCGACGGCGTGAGGTACCGCACGCTGGGCGCGAGCGGTCTGCGGGTCTCCGAGCTGATCCTGGGCGCCATGACCTTCGGCGAGCAGGGAGGCGTCGGCGCGCCTTTGTCGGAGTGCCGGCGAATGCTCGACCTGTACGCCGAAGCCGGCGGCAACATGATCGACACCGCCGTCAACTACCGCGACGGGGCGAGCGAGCAGATACTCGGCGAGCTGCTGGAGGGCCGGCGCGAGTCGTTCGTGCTCGGCACGAAGTACACCGTCTCACGCGACCGCGCCGACCCCAACGCGGCCGGGAACCATCGCAAGAACCTGCGGGCATCGCTGGAGACCAGCCTGCGCCGGCTGCGCACGGACTATGTGGACGTCTTCTGGGTGCACATGTGGGACCGCGCCACGCCGATCGAGGAGACCATGCGTGCGCTGGACGACGCGGTCCGGGCGGGCAAAGTGCTGTACGTGGGGATCTCCGACGCCCCCGCCTGGATCGTGTCCCGGGCGAACACTCTGGCGCAGTGGCACGGCTGGAGTCCGTTCATCGGTCTCCAGGTGCCGTACAACCTGCTCCAGCGTGACATCGAACGCGAGCTGCTGCCCATGGCCGAGTCGCTCGGACTGGGCGTCACCGCGTGGAGCCCGCTGGGCGGCGGCGTGCTGTCCGGCAAGTACACCCGCCCCGATGGACCCGCGACCGGTGGCCGGCTCAGCGCCGAATCGCTCTCGGCTCGTGACCACGCCGTCGCCCGCGTGGTGCAGGACGTCGCCGACGACCTCGGTGCCACGCCCTCGCAGGTGGCCATCGCCTGGACGGCGAGCCGCTCCCACGCCGTCCACCCCATCGTCGGGGCGCGCAGCACCGACCAACTCCGCGACAACCTCGCCGCCGCCGACCTCACCCTGCCGCCCGAAAGCATCGGCAGTCTGGAACAGGCCACCGGCTTCGCGCTGGGATTCCCGGGGGACTTCATCGACCAGACGTCCTCATGGGTCTTCGGCTCGGCGCTCGTCGGCCCCCGCTGACAAACGCGCTCGCGGTTCTGGAGCCTGCGGGCGCCATGAGCGCCAGGGGGTGAGCTGGGCCTTTGTCCGCATGACGGCGCCACTCTGGCCGGTAGGTTGAACGACCATTAGCCTGTGCGGTGATGAGCGTTGAAGGGCTGCTCGCAGGCGACCCGAAGCACGTCGGACGCTACGCGTTGACGGGACGGCTCGGGGCCGGCGGCCAAGGCATCGTCTACCTGGCCAGCGCGCCGGACGGCGCCCAGGTGGCGTTGAAGGTGATCAACGCCGAGGTGGGTTCCGATGCCCGCCGCCTGTTCGAGCGCGAGTTCGCCATTCTGCGGCGCGTCTCCAGCTTCTGTACGGCGCAGGTCCTCGACGCCGATGTGACGGCCGACCCGCCGTACATCGTCAGCGAGTACGTCGCCGGTCAATCCCTGCACGCCTTCGTCGCCGAACACGGGCCTCTCGCCGGAGCCGAGCTCGACCGGCTCGCGGTGGCGACGGCCACGGCCCTCATCGCGATTCACCGGGCGGGCATCGTCCATCGCGACTTCAAACCGCAGAACGTCCTCCTGGGGCGCGACGGTCCACGCGTCATCGACTTCGGCATCGCCCGCGTACTCCAGGACGGTGCCGCCCTCGCCAGCGCCCAAGTGGGCACTCCCCGCTACATGGCCCCCGAGCAGATCCGGGGCGAGGAGTTCGGCCCGGCCGCCGACATCTTCGCCTGGGGCGCAACCATGGTGTACGCCGCCACCGGCCGCTCCCCGTTCGAGGCCGGCTCGCTGCCCGCCGTCCTGTATCGCGTGCTCAACGAGCCGCCCGACCTCGGCTCCCTGCCAGGTCATCTCCGCCCCCTGGTAGGACGCTGCCTCTCCAAGGAGCCCACCGACCGTCCCACGGCAGCCGAACTCCCGCTGTCCATCATGGATCTCGGCGTTGGCTCCCCAGCCGAGCCGCGTCCTGCCGTACGAAAACCAACGAGACGGGCGCGGCGCACGATATTAGCGTCGAGCGCGATCGCCACGGCCCTCATCCTGGCGGGCGGCGCGCTCTGGTGGGCGAGAACAAACGAGACAACGACGACGGTCACGGAGCCCGCGACGGTCACGAAGTCCGCGACGACCAACGAG
This sequence comes from Nonomuraea sp. NPDC050022, assembly GCF_044460705.1. Taxonomy (NCBI): domain Bacteria; kingdom Bacillati; phylum Actinomycetota; class Actinomycetes; order Streptosporangiales; family Streptosporangiaceae; genus Nonomuraea; species Nonomuraea sp. NPDC050022. The sequence goes on along the minus strand of NZ_JBITKE010000005.1, from coordinate 639,680 downwards.
CCTCCGGGATACTCCCAAGCCGCGGCAGGGGCGGCACGAACGGCCTTCGAGGCCTGGTACAGCCTCGACTACACCGACTACGACGCCGGCGAGCGCCGTACGCTGGCACTGCTCTCCGGGACGGCGGCGCAGGACTACCAGCATCTGGTCGCCAACTCCAAGAACGCGGTGGTGGCCGCGAAGGCGAAGCAGACGGCGCGGGCGACCGCCGTGGGCATCGTGTGGGCGTCGCCGCAGCGGGTGTCGGTCATCGTCACCGGACTCAGCGCCATCACCCGCAACGGAACCCCGACGAAGTCGGAGGATCCGCTGCTGTTCGCCGAGATGGTCCCCTCAGGCGCGGGCTGGAAGATGGACTACGCGCGAACCACACCGTCCGGCTCCCCGGCTCCGGCCGACGCCGCTTGGCCCACCGCGCAGGTACGGCAGATGGTCACCGACGCCGCCCACTGCCAGACCGAGGCGTTCATCAATGGGCCCCGCCTGGAAGAGCGTCCGGACTTCTTCGATCGTTGCACCACGGGACGGGCCGAGCAGTGGTGGCGAGAGCTGGCCGCGGTCCCCGACGCTCAGGTTCCCGCCTGGTGGACCTGGCAATACCGGGAGATCGGTACGGCCTTCGAACGCTTCGACGGGCCCGACGTCGCGACCTTGATCCACCTCGGCGACTCGGCCAAGGCCCCTGACCACGAGGTGGTGGCGTACCGGCTGTACCTGCGCCGGGTCGACGGGCGATGGAAGCTGGAGGACGTCACTTCGCCGAAGGACAATCGATCCATGTTCGAGCGGCGTACCAAATGAGCCTGCCCCTCCGCCCAGGCGACCCGGAACGCATCGGACGCTACCGGGTGCTCGGCCGACTCGGCGCGGGCGGCCAGGGCGTCGTCCTCCTCGCCACGGGGGCCGACGGACGGCAGGTCGCCGTGAAAGCGCTGCCCCGGATCTCCGACGAGGCCGCCCGGCATTGCATGGCGGCCGAGCTGGACCTGCTGCGCAGGGTCTCCGGGTTCTGTACGGCCCAGGTGCTCGACGCCGATCTGACCGCCGACCCGCCGCACATCGTCACCGAGTACGTCCCCGGCCCATCTCTGGCCGAACTCGTCCGGCAAGAGGGCCCCCTGCGCGGCGGAGCACTGGAACGACTGGCCGTCGCCACCGCCACCGCGCTGACCGCGATCCATCGCGCGGGCGTCGCCCACCTCGACTTGTCCCCCCGCAACGTGATCATCGGCCCGGACGGCCCCCGCGTCGTCGACTTCGGCCTAGCCCGCGCCGTCGGCGGCCCCACCACGAACGCCCTCATCACCGGCACCCCCGCGTTCATCGCGCCCGAGCAGCTGGCCGGACATCCACCGGCTTCCAGCGCCGACGTCTTCTCATGGGCCGCGACGCTCGCCTACGCCGCGACAGGCCGTCCTCCTTTCGGTGACGACGCGGTGCCGACCGTCGTCTACCGCGTACTCCACCAGGAACCCGACCTGGGCCCGGACACGGAACTGGACGGCTTCCTGCGCGCGATCCTCCAGACGTGCCTGGCCAAGGACCCAGCCCTCCGCCCGTCAGCCCAGGACCTCCTCTATCACCTTGTCGACCGCACCCCACTGAAGCCTGCCCAGGTACCGGCGCCGGTCCGGGCGCGTGGCTGGAGGCGGGGATGGATCGTCGCTGTGGCGGCAGCCGTACTGCTCGCTGGTGGACTCGGTGCGGCGATATGGAGAGGATTGCCCGCCGACGTTGGCAGACCGGCGAGCCTGGGGAAGAGCGATGGTGTCCTTGCACCGCCACCGCTCTACGCCCTGGAGGCCGGGGCAACGGCCCGGACCGCCTACACGATCATCAACAGCTTCGACTACAAGACGCTCGACAAGGACCTCCGGGCAGTGGATGACGCGACCACGGGACGTGCGGGCGTGGAGTACACCGGCCGCCTCCAGGACCAGGCGCGACAGATCCGCGACGAGAAGATCGTGCAGCGGGCGGTGGCATCTGAGAGCGGAATCGTCGCCGCGCGGGCTGACCGGGTTGTCGTACTGGTCTGGGGCCAGATCAACACGACCAAGGGTTCCACCTCCGACTACCATCTCGGCGGCGTGGTCATGGAGATGCGCAGCGTCGGAACGGTGTGGAAACTGGACCACGTCTGGCCGCCGAGTCCGCAGCCGGATTCGGCCGAGATGACGACGGGGGAGTGGCCGTCCGGCCGGACGACGACGCTGCTTTCGGCCCCGTCGGGCAACGGTACGCGCGCCATCGCCCTGGAAGCGCTCACCGCGGCAGGCGCACGGGTGTTCCGCCTCGGCACGGACGGGACCGTGTCCAGGCTCAACCTGGTCCCCGACGGCAGCTCTTTCCGGGTCGAGAGCAGCCGGGAGCTTGGCGCGTCCTGAGCCGTTGCTTTTAGCGGGGCTTATGAACGTAAGTGGTGTCGGTGCCGAGGAGGGTGCCGTCGGCGCTGGTCGGCGCGATCTCCGGCACAGGGACGCCGTGCTGGTCGACAAGGGTGGAGCGGGTCTCGCCGGGGGCGAAGGCGTGGCGTTCTCCCCACTGCCGCAGGGTGAGGATGACCGGGAAGAGGTCGCGGCCGACGTCGGTGAGCACGTATTCCTGGCGGCGGCCCGATGGCGCGGTGCGCTGGGCGAGGAGCCCGTGAGCGATGAGCTTGCGGAGGCGGTCGGTGAGGATATTGCGGGCGATGCCGGTCCGCCGCTGGAACTCGGTGAACGATCGTGCCCCGTCCATCGCGTCGCGGATGACGAGCAGGCTCCACCTGTCGCCGACGAGGTCGAGCGTGCGGGCGACGGGGCACTCGGGGTCGGTCCAGTCCGTGTTCGGCACGGCATCTCCCAATCGGTTGCGAATTGAAACCATTATGCCGTACGGTCAAATTGGTTGCAATCTGCTACTGATTGGGTTTGGGGTGCGATGGACATGTGGCGGCGGTTGCTGCTCGCGGTGGTGTGTGGTGTCGCGGTGGCGAGCATCTATGCCGCGCAGCCGGTTCTGGAGCCGATGGGACGCGATCTCGGTGTGTCGGCGGAGCTCACTGGGTGGATCGTCGCGGTCGGCCAGTTCGGTTATCTGGCAGGGCTGGTGCTGCTGGTGCCGCTTGGCGATGTGGTCGACAGACGCCGACTCATCGCCGCGCACCTGGCGCTCACCGCAGTGGGCATGATCCTGACGGCCTCGGCGTCAGCCGCATGGGTGGCGTTCCTGGGGCTGGCGATGGCTGGGGTGTTCGCGGTCGTGGTGCAGACCACGGTGGCCTACGCCGCTTCGGTCTCGCCGCCTGCCGAACGCGGACGGAACATCGGCGTCGTGACCTTGGGCGTTGTGGTCGGCATCCTGGGCGCGCGGGTCGTCACCGGCACGCTCGCCGAGGTGTGGGGCTGGCGGAGTGTCTATGCCCTGCTCGCGGTGCTGTCACTCGGGCTGGCGGCCGTCGTCCTCGCCGTACTGCCGTCAGAGGAGCGCCCCAACCGACCTACGGGGTACGGACGGGCCGTCGTCTCACTCGGCGGGCTGTTCGGGCAGCGGGTCTTCCTGACGCGCGGGCTCATCGCGTTCTTCTTGTTCACATCGTTCGGAACCCTGTGGAGCGGACTGTCCCTGCCGCTGGCGGACCCGCCATGGCAGCTGAGTGAGAGCCAGATCGGACTGTTCGGCATCGCCGGACTCGCCGGCGCACTCGGTGCGGCACGCGCGGGACGGTGGGCGGACGCAGGACGGGCGGCCCCGGTCACTGGTCTCGCGCTGACCCTGCTCATCCTCTCGTGGGCGGCGATCGCGCGGCTGCCGTGGTCGTTGTGGCTCCTCATCGTCGGAATCGTGGTTCTCGACTTCGCGGTCCAGGCCGTACATGTGAGCAACCAGCACCTGCTCGCCGCCGCGCATCCGGAGCGCACCAGCAGCGTCATCGGCGGCTACATGGTCTTCTACTCGCTCGGCTCCGCCCTCGGTGCGGCCGCGACCACCGCCATCTTCACCGCCCATGGCTGGGCGGGCTCCAGTCTCCTCGGGGCCGGGTTCGCGGCCTGCGCGCTGGCCGTCTGGGCGACCGACAGGAGGGTACGCCTCAAACGAACAGTAGCTACGACATCAGCCACGTGGTGAGGGCGACGGCCGCCTCGCGTAGGTCGTCGTCGCGGCGCTTCTCGCTCAACTGGTCGACGGTGAGCCGGAACTGCGGGGCCGTGACCACGAACACCTGGTTGTACAGGGACCGGCTGCCAAGGGCGATCTCGGTGCCGCCGGACTGCGCTTCGACGCCGAGCGTGGTCAGTTCGGGGACCTCGACCTGAGGGAAGTCCTTGTACTTGGGCGGCGCCGACGGAAGGGCGACCGTCACCGAGGCCGCGGGAATCTTCTTCCCCCACGAGCAGGTCAGCGCACCGCTGGCGTCGTACCGCTTGCTGAACTTCTTCCCCTTGATCAACGCGCCCATGGCCGCGACCATCCGGGGATCGTCGCAGCTCTTCGGCAGAGCGAACGGCCGCGCCAGTGCGGTCGTCGCGGTCAAGGTGGGCGGCGCGCTCGATGTGGCCGGCGTGGAGGACCCTGAGGGGGCGGCAGGGCTGCCAGCACTGCAGCCTGTGAGCAGGCCGCCGAGGACCGTCACCCCTAATAAGACCTTGGAAATCATGGACATGCGCCAAGTATCCAAGACGCCGGGTGTCCAACCAGGACCGTTTCTCAGGGAGTTCTAAGGCGGGCTTTATAGCTCTTTCGCCTTATTTGTGGGGGGAGTGCGGGTCGGAGCGGTGGGTCAGCAGCCGGTGGAAGCCGACCGTCACCCCCAGCCCGGTCACCACGTAGAAGACGGCGGCCAGCAGCAGGTCGGTGAGGGAGATCCCGCTTCCCCACGCCAGCCAGATGCCGGCACCCAGCGCGAGGAACGGCGCGATGACGATCGCCGCGGTCAGCGTCAGCGGGACGATACCGGCCCGCGCGGGCGCAGCGGGCCGGGGGAACGGCGCATTGCCGTCATAGCCCGCCCCGGCGGCGGTGCGGGTGGCGGTCGGCATGCCGCTCACGCCATGACCGGGAAGCGGCGGTCCAGGCCGGTGATGCGCAGCAGCCGGGCCACGCGCGGCGGAACGCCGGTCAGGGCCAGCGTGATGCCGCGTGTCCGGGCACGGCCTTGCACGCCGATCAGCACGCCCAACCCGCCTGCCCCACAGAAGGTGACCTGGGACAGATCCAGGATGAGCAAATCGGTGCTGTGGTCGAGGGTGTTGATCAACCTCTGGCGCAGCCGAGCTGTGGTGAAGATGTCGATGTCCCCCGACAGATGCACCAGGGTCGGCGCCGAGGCGCTCACCCCGGCGAGCGGGGCGGCGTCGATGACGGTCATGGAAGTCCTCCTCACGGGAGAAGCTGAAAGGTGATGAGATGCCTGCCGGCCGAAGATCGGCCCGCCGCCAGTACGGGCGGTGCCAGGACCGCTCGATCCGGCCGGCAAGCGGCACACGGGGCGTTGTCGGCCGTCACATGGACGGCTGCGCCACCTGCCCGATGACCGACCCTCCCTCGTCCTCCCAGCGGGCCGAGCCGTCGGCCGTGGCACGCGGAGCGGGGCCGGCCGGCAGATGCGCGAGGGTGAGGATGGCCTCGATGCTCAAGCCGGCGATGTCCTGGGCGGTGAGCTTGAGCGTGGCCCCGGCGGCGCCGGCGGCGGTACCCGAAGGGATGATCAGCAGGACGACCGGCTCGCCGGCGGCGAAGCTGAGAGTGATCACACGCGGGTCGGTGTAGCGGAACCAGCCGACGCGGACCTGACGCCCGCGTGCCGAGATGCGGCGCGGAATGTTCTGCCACGCATCGCCATGCAGGCCGATGCGGAGCGTGACCCGATCCAGCAGCCGGTCCACGGCGGCGATGAGGCCGGGCAGTTCGACGGCCGCGTCACGGGAGGAGGGCCACCAGGCCCCGTCCACCACCGCTCGCCGATTCGGCACCGGGCGGAGGCTGAGCCGTAGCCCGGAATCGACCCGCGGGATCGCGGACGAGGCGGAGCTGAGCGGTGCGGGTTGAGAAAGAAGCGTCGGCGTCATGGTCGCCTGACCTGTCCAGGCCCCCGAAGAGGCCGGTGGTGGTTCGCCGGGGGCGACGCAGACCTGAATGCCAACGCTCGAAAAGGCCTCGGTACCTTCAGTGTACGGCATGACTTCCGGAATTGCCCAATTCCGGAAGTAGACTGAGCGGGTGACTTCCGGAAACACGCCCTCAGAGATCATGCAACCGGCCGGATCAGCTTCCGGAAACACAAGCCGGTCGCGGACCGTGCCGCTCCCCGCCCCCCATGCCACTGTCCTGGCCGACTACACCGACGCGCTCGCGCACGCCCCGCTGGCCGGCTCCACCAAGACCAAGTACGTCTCCCGGCTGCGCGGCTACCTGGCCTGGCTGGCCGACCAAGCCGACGCCGGCGCCCTGGACGGCGACCCGCTCACCGACCCCATCGCCGCCACCGGCGCCGTGCGCGACTTCCGCCGGCATCTGAAGAACGGCCGCCGCGCCCCCAACACCATCGACACCTACCTGTCGGCCATCGACGACTTCTACGCCCGCCGCGGCCTCGGCAAGCCCACAGTTCAGCGGGAACGCGACTCGCGCCGCACCGCCCCCCGCGCCCTGGAGGCCCGGCGCACCCGCCGCTACATCCGCCACGTCCAACTCACCGCATCCCCGCGCGACAAGGCCATCGCCCTGCTGCCCTACTACGCCGGCCTGCGCATCTCCGAAGTCGTCGGCCTCGAGTTGGCCGACGTCCGCCTATCAGCCCGCAAGGGCGAACTACGCATCCGCGGCAAGGGCCGCGACGGCGGCAAGATCCGCCTCCTGCCCGTCCATGCGGACCTGCGCCAGGCCCTGACCGACTGGCTGGAAGCCCGCGCCGATTGGAAGGCGGCCGGCGCCCACGCCGCGGTGTTCCTCAACCACCGCGGCGGCCGCCTGAGCGACCGCGCCGCCCGCGACATCATCACCCGCTTCGGCGACGCCGTTGGCCTTAATGACGACCCCACCGAGCCCTTCAGCCCGCACGTCCTGCGCCACACTTTCGCCACGCAGCTCATCCGCGACGGCAAAGACCCCATCCTGGTCGCCGAACTCCTCGGTCACGGCTCGTTGGACACCACCCGCCGTTACGCCCTGCCCACCGAAGCCGACAAGGCCGCTGCTCTGGACGCCCTCATCACCGACCATTGACCACAAATCCGGTTCGGGACGGATACACGATTGTTACTGCCTGTATCCAGCTTGGAGGGCGTCGCGTGCGCCCGCGCGGAGGCGAACGTGCAGTGCAGTTGCCTACAGCGTTCGAGGCTGGGCAGATACCCTTTGCGGATTCTCTCCGAAGGAGCCGGCCGTGCCTGAAAAAGTCGCAATTATCCTTCGATTCCACCTGATGGGCGGCGAAGACGTCTCCGTGATGAGCGGAGACTTCGACGGGGAGGAAGAGGCGGTGGCGGCGATCGCTCGTGCTCTGGACGAGCGGCGCAGCCTGGTGCTGATGCGGGCAAGATATGACCGTGAGACCGACGTGAACGGCGTGGTCATCAACCTCGCCAACGTGGTGTCGGTGCGGGTGTCGAAGACAGACAGAGCCGAAGCGGGCCAGTACCTGTAGCGGCGGGCTGCCCCAACGCACCCTGACCTGGACCCGCCGAACTCGTTCACAACCACGAGATGATGGGCAGCGTGACGGGCGACGACCCGCCCGAGCAGGCCACCCACCACTCACCAGCAGCCACTAAACCTCCCGTCTCAGCGAGCCGAGGAGGCAACGATCTCGGCTCGCTGAGACGGAAATCGGCGGCCAAACAACACACGACCCGTCCTACGACGACCGCCCGCAGATTAAGGGACACTTGCCTTACGTGCCTTCTCTGAACTAACGCCTTATGATGTCGCTGCGTCGAGTTCGAGCGCGCTCACAACAGCTGAGACCTGAATGTTGTCATTGCCGACGAGGGCTTGGAGCCCGTCCTCGCGCACCCGTTTCTCGGCGTCCAGTGCTTCGTCGACGCTCGAGAAGTACTGCATGTGATGGATTTGCCGTCCGCAGCGAAACAGCTGTCCCAGCCGCGGGGTGAGACCCGCAGATCGCCGCGCAGGAGGCGGCCGTGCGCCGCGTCCGGGTCTTCCCCATCGGTTTCGGCACCACGAACCCGACCCCGATGGTCTGCGACAACACACAGTTCGACGGCGGCTTCGGCGGCTGGGGCGGCGGCTTCGGCGGCCGCGGCGGATTCGACAGAGGCCGTAACCCCCGCACCATCGACGAGCCCGCGCTCAAGCAGATAGCCCAGACCACCGGCGGCTCCTACCACGGCGCCGAGAACGCCGACCAACTCCAAACCGCCCTCAACGCCCTTCCCAGCAGCTTCACCGTCATCCACCAGCGAGTCGACACCGCATCCTCATTGCTGCGGCCCTGTCCCTCTCCCTCTGGTGGAACCGCCCTCGCCCCGTGACCCGCTGACGGCACCTGCCTGACCACGGTCCGGATCCCCAGCACGGTCAGCCGCGTGCGTCGAGCGGGACATGCAGCGAGAGATGCGCCGACAGGGCGCGGAGGAAGTCCGGGGCGTCGAAGACCGCGCCCGCGGAGACGACGCCAGTGGTCCTGGTCCGGCCGGTGAGGATACGGTCGACGGCCTCCACCGCGAGCGGCGCGGTGATGGCGTAGATGTCCTGGCCGGAGACGACCACGCGGCGTTCCGTACCTCCGGAGCGGACGAGGACGTCGACGACGAAGGTCTGCGCGGAGCGGCCGCGCTCGTCGACGGCGGTCGGTGCCGAGGCGTCAGGAGCGGACAGGTCCGCGGCCGCCTTGGCGGTCATGTAGGTACGCACCTCCGGTACGGACAGGTGACTAGGAACGGTGACGACGTCGGCCATGGTGAACTCTCCAATGACGCTCTGGGAGCCGAGCGGAGCCGGGAAGGTCCACTCCAGGGTCGGCAGAGCGTCCTCGTGGTACTCCAGCTGTCCGCCGGTGAAGCGGACACGGCGGCCACTCCGCCGCTGCCCCGAGACCACGCCTGCGGCGAGCGTTCCGGCAGTGGGGTGCCAGCTGCTCAGGCCGTAGGCGACGTGTACCTCGTCCGCCGCCGTCCAGTCGCCCATAGCGGTGGTGACCAACAGGTCGCCGAGGCCGCCGTAGAAGGCCATCGCCGGGACCACCACGGCGCCCGCCTCGCGGGCACGCTCCGCGAAGTGCGCGAACGTGTCGGCGTTCGCCTCGATCTCGGCCGCCACGTCGACATACGGGATGCCCGCGCGCAGCGCCGCCTCGACCAGCGGGGCGGCGGTCGTGGCGAAGGGCCCGGCGCAGTTGATCACGATGTCGGCGCCGTTCAGCGCGCGGTCGAGCGAGGCCGGATCGTCGACCGACGCCTGCCGCGCCTCAAGCCCCGGTTGGTCCTGTACCAGAGCCTGCAGCTTGTCCTGGTCGCGGCCGAGGAGCAGCGGAACGTATCCGCGCTCGCGCAACTCCGCGACCACGAACCGCCCGGTATGCCCATAGGCGCCGTACACCGCCACATTCCGACCCGATCCCATATCTGTTCCTTCGTGCTCGAAGTGATCCGCTGCGGAAATCCTGTCTGGGTTGCCCCATTGGTGCCAGCGTCCGAAACGACACGACCCGTACAATTCCCGACATGAGCTCTTTCCCGCGCTCCGTCGCGGTCGCCGCTACCGACGGGATGCTGCACTTCGAGCTGGCCCTGGCCTACGAGGTCTTCGGCTCCGCCCCGGACGCCGTACCGGGTCCCTGGTACGACGTCCGGATCTGCGGCACGCACGCCGTCCGGGTCGGCCGGTTCTCGGTGGAGCCGGACTGCGGGCTCGACCGGCTGGCGCACGCCGACACCGTGATCGTTCCCGCCTTGGCGGACGTCGACGAGGACCCGCCGGCCGACCTGGTCGAGGCGGTACGCGCGGCCCACGAGGCGGGCGCGCGGGTGGTCTCCCTGTGTACGGGCGTGTTCGTGCTGGCCGCCGCTGGCCTGCTGGACGGGCTGCGCGCGACCACGCACTGGGCCCACACCGACGTACTGGCGGCCCGCTATCCCCGGGTGGAGGTCGACCCGGACGTGCTCTACGTCGACAACGGCAGCGTGCTGACGTCCGCGGGCAAGGCCGCAGCGATGGACCTGTGCCTGCATCTGGTCCGCCGCGACCACGGTTCGGTGATCGCCAACGTGGTCGCCCGCCGCCTGGTCGTGCCGCCCCACCGGGCCGGTGGCCAGGCCCAGTTCGTCACCACACCCGTGCCCGACCAGGACGGCCATCCCCTGGCCGAGCTGCTCACCTGGGTGATGCAGCGGCTGGACCAGCCCCTCACCGTGGAGGACCTGGCTCGCCAGGCGAACATGAGCTCGCGCCACCTGGCCCGCCACTTCCGCTCAGTAACCGGAACCACGCCGCTGCAGTGGCTGCTGACGCAGCGGATCCGCCGCGCGCAGGAGCTGCTGGAGATCACGGACGACAGCGTCGACACCATCGCCTCGGCGGCGGGCATGGGCACCGCGACGACACTGCGCCGCCACTTCCACCGCGCGATCGGCGTACCGCCGGATGCCTACCGGCGCACGTTCCGGGCGTGAGGCCTGGTCGAGGTCATTGATCTCCTTGAGAAGCAGGTGCCGGCACCATGGGGTCTCGGCCCTTCCCCACAACTCTGGACCTCATCAGCGTGAACTCGGTCCTCTCGCTACTATGCCCGGCGTGAGCGATGACCCTTCTGCAATGAGCACCGGGCGCCTGGAGGCGTTCAGCGACGGCGTGTTCGCCATCGCGATCACCCTGCTGGTGCTCGAGATCCGGCTGCCCGAAGGCTGGGAAGAGGACCTCGGGGGCGCGCTGATAGGGCTGTGGCCGTCCTACCTCGCCTACGTGGTGACGTTCCTGTTGGTGGGGTTGGTCTGGATGAACCACCATCGGATGTTCCACTTCATCTACAGGACTGACGGCATACTGCTCACCCTCAATGTGCTTCTCCTGATGGATGTCGCCTTTCTGCCGTTTCCCACGCACGTGCTGGCCGAGGCGTTGCGCTCCGAACACGGCACCCAGATGGCCGTCGTCTTCTATGGCATCGTGCTGGTGATCGGCGGCATTTTCTACAACGCCGTGTGGTGGTACTCCTCCTTAGGACACCGCCACCTCGGCGCGCACATCTCCCCGGCGGAGGCCCGCTCGCTGCGATTTCGCTGGGGAATGGGGCCGGTGCTCTATCTCGTCGCGACCGTCATCGGCGCGTTCAGCGCGGTAGGCGCGCTCGTGTTCTACGTGTTGCTGCTCGTCTTCTACATGTTCGACATGCGCCCCAGGCGAAAGGCCATGTAGCACCGCGTTTCGCCTGGTCGCCGCGCTGCGCCAGCCCGCCCCGTGGGCCCATTTTCTGAGCCCTTGCTGTACGGGCGGCGCTGTGCGTCAGTGCTTGGTGGCGCAGTCGTAGAGGGTGGTGCCGCCTCCCATCGTTGGGCTGCTGCTCGGTTTGGAGGGAGTTCCCCCATACGCGGCGGCGGGGACTTCGGTGCAGTTCTCTTTCAGCCATTGCGAGCGGTGTGTGCTCGCGCCGCCCATCATGGCGCCGAAGCCGCCGAAACCGGATCCCAGGACGAAGCGTAGTTGCCCCGAACTCGTCCAGTCCTTCAGTTGCTGGACGGTCGGGGCGTCGTCGATGCCGATGAAGCCGCCCATGCCGATGACGTTGGCGTCACTGTTCAGGATGAAAGTGGAGGCGGACATGGCGCCGCCTTCGGTGGCGAGTTTGATGCGGGCGGGGCCGGACTGCTTGACGGCATAGTCCAGGATCTTGCGCTGGTCGGGGGTGAGCTCGGCGCCAGAGCCAGGGAAGCCTCCGGAGAACCCGGCAGGAAATCCTTGGGGGAGCTCCATGTCTGGCGGGAGCTCCATGCCTTCCGGGAGCTTCGTGCCTGGTGGGAGTTGCATTCCTTCCGGGAGTTCGAACCCGCCCGGAGCCGCGCCGCCCCCGCCTGCTCCGCGGCCGAACGGCATGGTCGGCGGCCCCGCGGTGGGGTTGGCGCCGCCCATCGCCGACGTGGAGCCGGGGACGCTGATCGCCCAAGCCGCAGGTCCCGAAAGCACCGCCAGGACCGCGACGCCGACGGCGGCGGGCAGCAGCTGTGGCCGCCCGGCGGGCAGCAGCCGCCGCCGACCCGACAGCAGGAGCAGGACGATCCCCGCCACCCCGGCCGCGCCCACAAGCCACGCCACCCAGCCGTTCCAGGACGGGACCCGCCCGATCACGACATAGGCCCAGACCGTGGTCACCGCGACGGCCCCGGCGCCCAGCGGGAGCGCCCAGCGAGCCCCCGCCCGGTGGGCGCGGGCCAGCGTCGTGACGAAGCCGGCGGTCACGGCGGCGACCGCCGGGGCCAGCTGAGTCGTGTAGTACGGGTGAAAGGTCCCCTTCTGGGTGGCGAACACCAGACCGCAGACCACCAGCCAGGTACCCCACAGCACCCACCCAGCCGCGGCGAGCGGCTCACCGGGCATCACGACTCCGCGCCAGCGCAGCACAGCGCCAGCCACGGCCAGCACCAGCGCCACCCCGCACAACGGCAGCAGCCAGCTGATCTGCCCACCGACCTGGTCGTTGAAGAGCCGTCCCAGACCAGCCGCTCCACCGAAGGAGATGCTGAACCCGCCCTCGCCACCAAAGATCCGCCCGAGGCCGTTGTAGCCGACGACCAGGTCCCAGGCGCTGCCGTCAGTGCTGCCGCCGATGTACGGCCGATTCCCCGGCCAGAACGCGATCACGGCGACCCACCACAGAGAGGACACCACAAGAACGACGCCGCCGATCAGCAGCTTGCCGAGCCGCCCGAGCAAAGGGCCGCGCGCGCCGACCAACCAGGCCACCGCGAACGCCGGGATCACCATCCAAGCGGCGAGCATCTTGGTCATGAAGCCGAGGCCGATCAGGAACCCGGCGGCGCACAACCACCGCAGGCCGGCCCGACCGGAAGCCGTCTGCAAGGCGCGGGTCAAAAAGTATGCCGCCGCCACCAGCGTCAGCACCAGCAGCGTGTCAGGGTTGTTGTCGCGGTTGATCGCCACCGTGATCGGGGTCAGCGTCAGAACCAGCGCGGCCAACAGCCCCGCCGCCTCGCCCGCCCACAGCCGTACAGTCCGGTGCAGGAGGAACACCGTGGCGACGCCCTCCAGCACCTGAGGCAGAATCATCGCCCAGCCGTGCAGACCGAAGATCTTGGTACTGAGCACCTGCGGCCACAACGCCGCCGGCGGCTTGTCGACGGTGATCACCCCCGCCGGGTCGTACGCACCGAACAGGAAATTCGTCCAGCTCTGGCCCATCGATTTCACAGCGGCGGAGTAGTAGCTGTTGCCCCAGCCGAGCGAACCCAGCGCCCAGCCGTACAGTCCGGCGGCCAGGATCAGGATCACCGCGAGCGCCACCCGTCTGGGGAGCGGGCGGGGGGTGGATGGCGGAGTCATCTCGTACGTCACTCTCTGGAAAGGATCAGGGGGTGGTGCGGCGGAAGACGGCCAGCCGCAGCACCACGAAGCGGACGACGGTGACCAGCACGGACGAGGCGGTGAGCACCAGCGTCTCGGCCGCGGCCGACGCCTCGGGCTGGACCTCGCGGAACAGCAGCACGGCGGCGGAGGTGACGACGTACCCGAGCAGGAACAGGGCGCCGGCTCCCAGGTGCGCCCGGCCGGCCCCCGTACCGGACCAGCGGAAGGTGAGGCGGCGGTTGGCCTCGGTGTTGAGCACGGTGAGGACCAGCAGCGACACCAGGTTCGCGAGCGCGGGCGGCCACCAGGCGCGCAGCAGCCAATAGAGCAGGGCCTGACCGGCCGTCGAGAGCACGCCGATGGCCACGAAGCAGCCGACCTCCCAGGTGATCCGGGAGCGCGCCCTGCTGGGGGCCAGTACGGCGTCGGGATGCTCGGCGGCTGGGGCAGGGCGCCTCGGCAACGGAGCCCGCGCGGCGCCCGAGGCCTTCATGCGGGCCACCCGCCACAGCCCACGCAGATCGTCCGTGGCGGTGCTGACGACGTCGACCCGCGTGTCCACATCCTCGACCCAGTCGACCGGGACCTCGTGGATGCGCAGCCCGTTGTGTTCGGCGAGCAGCAGCAGCTCGGTGTCGAAGAACCAGGCGTCGTCCCGCGTTCGTTCGAGCAGCGGGCCGAGCACGGCCGTACGGGCGGCCTTGAAGCCGCACTGCGCGTCGCTGAACCGGGCTCCGTGAGTGAGCCGGATGATCGCGTTGTAGCAGCGGGAGATCAGCTCGCGGCGCGGCCCGCGCACGGTACGCGCCCCGGGAGCCAGTCGACTGCCAATGGCGAGATCGGAGTGGCCGCTGGCGAGCGGGGCGATCAGCGGCATCAGCGCGTCCAGGCGCGTGGACAGGTCGACATCCATGTAGACGACGATGTCGGCCTCGCTCGCGCCCCACACCGTACGCAGCGCGAGCCCGCGCCCTTTCCTGTCGAGGTGGACCACGTTCGTTCCGGGCAGCTCGGCGGCCAGTTCCCGGGCCACCTCCAGCGTCCGGTCAACGCTCGCGTTGTCCGCCACGGTGAGGCGCCAGGGGAAAGGCATCCACTGACTGAGGTGTGCGTGAAGGGTACGCAGACATCCTGGGAGCGCCCGCTCCTCGTTGTAGACGGGGATGACGATCTCGATCGTGGGATTCGGTAGCTTCGAGGGCTGGAAATCCCGGAGGACGCCCCGGCCGCGGGTCGTGTTGGTCATCGACGTCCTCCGGAAACAACTGCCGGCTCCCCAGGGGTCTCGGCGATGGGCGGTACGGCGGATCGCGGCGCGCGTCTGGCCCGGATCTTCTCCTTCCGGCTCTCGACCATGGTGTACAGGGTTGGGACCAGGATCAGCGTGAGCAACGTCGAACTGATCAGCCCGCCGATGACCACGATGGCGAGCGGCTTGGAGATGAACCCGCCCCCGCCGGTGATGCCCAGAGCCATCGGCAGCAGCGCGAAGATCGTGGCCAGCGCTGTCATCAGGATGGGACGGAGCCTGTTGCGCCCGCCTTCCACGACGGCCTCGTGCAGCGGCATCCCCTGACCGCGGTACTGGTTGATCAGGTCCAGCAGCACGATGGCGTTGGTGACCACGATGCCGACCAGCATCAGCAGCCCGATCATTGCCGCCAGCCCGAGCGAGGTACCGGTGATGAGCAGCAGCCCGATCGCCCCCGTGGCGGCGAACGGGATCGATACCAGGAGCAGCAGCGGCTGAATGAGGCTGCGGAAGGTGGCGACCATGACAAAGAACACCAGCGCGATGGCCGCCACCAGGGCCAGCCCGAGGCTGCCGAAGGCTTCGTCCTGATCGGCGCTGGCACCGCCGACGGAGTAGGTGGCGCCGGCGGGCAGGGTCAGCTTGGCGAGCCGGCTGTCCAGGTCCGCGCTGATGGCGCCGAGATCGGCGCCGGTGCTCTTGCCGGAGACGGTGACGGTACGCTCCCCGTCGACCCGGCTGACCGAAACGGGCCCGTTGACCTGCTTGACCTCGGCCACGTCGGAGAGGTCCCCCTTCCCGGGCAGGTCGAGCTTGCGCAGCTCACCGAGCGAGACGGGCGCGTCGCCGGTGTCCACGACGACATCGGCGGTGGTGCCGTCGAAGGTCAGCTGGGTCACGGTACTGCCACGGAACGCCTGGGCGACCAGCTGTCCGACGGCGGCCTCGGTCAGGCCGCGCTCCGCGGCCTCCTTGCGATCGACGGTGACGTCGATGCGCGGCGCGGTCTCGGCCAGACCGCTGGTCACCTCGGTGACGCCGGGGATGGCCGACATGGTCTGCTGTACGACTCGCGCCGCGTCGCTCAATGTGTCCTGCTCACTGGCGTGGACCAGGACTTCGAGCCCGTCGCCGCCGAACCCGCCCGTCTCGCCGATGCTGATCTCTCCGGCGTCGGGCAGCTTGCCCAGCTGGTCGCGCAGGGTGTTCTCCACGGCTGCGGTGTCACTGTTCTCGCGCAGGGTGAGCGAGTAGCTGGCGCGAGCCGTACCCCCGCCACCCCCTCCGCCTGGACCGGCGCCCGCGAACCCGACGCCGCTCGCGCCACCCACGGTGACCTGGTACGACTTGACCGCGTCGAGGCCGGTCAGAACCTTCTCGACCTCCTTGGCCTTCGTGTCGGCCGCGGCCAGGGACGTACCGACGGGCAGGTTCTGGGTGATGTTGACCGTGTCCTGCCCCGCGTTGTCGATGAAGCTGGTCTCCAGCCGGGGCACCAGGGCGAGCGTGCCGATAAGGATCGCCAGAGCGCCGGCGACCGTCGTGAGCCGGTGCCGGGTGGCGAACCGGATCACCGGGACGTAGGCGCGCTGGAGCAGGCTGCGGCGTTCCTTCTCCTCCGCCTTGAGCCGGTCACCGTTCTTGGGCGGCTTGAGGAACCAGTAGCTCAGCACCGGTACGACGGTCAGCGACACCAGCAGCGACGCGAGCAGCGCCACTGTGACCGTGATGGAGAACGGGCCGAACAGCTCACCCACGAAACCGCCGACGAAGGCGATCGGCAGGAACACCGCGACGGTGGTGAGGGTGGAGGCGGTCACTGCGCCCGCGACCTCGCGTACGCCGTTCTCGATCGCCTGCCGTTTGGGCTCGCCGTAGGAGAGGTGGCGTTTGATGTTCTCCAGGACCACGATCGAGTCGTCGACGACGCGGCCGATTGCGATGGTGAGGGCGCCGAGGGTGAGCATGTTGAGCGAGTAGTCCCAGGCCCACAGGGCGATCAGCGCGATCAGCACTGACAGGGGGATGGAGACGGCGGTGACGAGCGTGGAGCGTAGCGAGAACAGGAAGACCAGGATGATCAGCACGGCCATGGCCAGGCCCAGCAGTCCCTCGGTGGTCAGGCTCTCGATCGACTTCTCCACCTGGGGTGCCTGGTCGTAGACGATGGTGAGGGCGGCGTCGGTGCCTAGGGCGGTGGCTAGGGTGGGCAGCTTGGCTCGTACGTCCTCGGAGATCGAGACCGCGTTGCCGCCGGGCTTCATGGTGATGGAGACGCCCAGGCTGGGCTTGCCGTCTGTTCGGGTGAGCGTGGTCGATTCGGCCAGGCCCAGCTTCACGGTGGCCACGTCGCCCAGGCGTACGGGCTTTGGCTTCTCTTTTGTTGGGGTTGCCTGTGGGGAGCCCGGCCGCTGATCCTGGCCTGCGGGCTGGGCCTGGGCCTGGGCCTGGGGCTGGGATGCCTGCGCGGCGGGGGCGAGGTAGAGGTCCTTGAGGTCCTTGATCGACTCGAACCTGCCGCCGACCTGGACGCTCAGCGTCGTGTCCGCATGCGTGAGGGATCCGGCGGGAATCGGCTGGCCCGCGCCCTGGATAGCGGCGGAGATCGCGCTGGTGTCCAGCCCCTTCTTCCTCAGCTCATCGGCGTCGGGGGTGATGGTGATGACCTGATCACGGGTACCCGTGACGGAGGCCTCCTTGACCCCCTCGATGCCAGTGAGCGTCGGGACCACGTGGGTGGTCAACTGCTCGGCGAGCCGCTGCTGCGACTTGTCGGAAGCGGCGGCGAGCTGGATGACCGGCAGGTCGTCGGTACTCCCCACGACCACCTTCGGCTCAACCCCGTCCGGCAGCCGGTCAGCCAGCCCGCTGACCACCTGCTGGATCTTGCTCTGCGCATCGTCGATGTCGGTCCCGAAGTCGAACGCCACCTGAACCGTCGCGCTGGACTCCCGCGAGGTCGAGTTCACCCCGGTGACGCCGGTGACCCCGCGTACCCCCTCTTCCAGCGGCACCGTGACCCGGTCCTCGACGATCTCCGGAGCGGCGCCGGCGTATGTCGCCATCACCGATACCTGGGGGAAAGACAGGGAGGGCAGGAGTTGCTGTTGCAGCGCTGGGGTGACGTAAACGCCGAACGCAAGCACCACGACCGTGATGAGCGCGATGAGCCCCCGTTGGGCAAGGCTCAATCTAGCCAGAAACGACATCTTTCCACTTCTCTTTGCATGGGGGTCAGATCGCACGGTGCGCGGGAACGGGCGAGCCGGACCACTTGGGTCACCACTTCAAGCCTCGGGGCGTGGCTTTGGGCGGACGTCCGCCTGGGGGAGGGTTCTGATCTGCGGCGATCGCAGTAGACGCGGGCGCGGGCTACTGCGTCCGCGGTTCGTGGGCGATCAGCAGGCCCGCTTTTGTGAGTCGGGGGGCGCAGTGGCCCGCGCGTGTCGTCTCTTGATGGGGTAGTCAGCGGGTCTGGGGACGGACCAGACCGGTCTCGTACGCGATGATCACCAGCTGGGCGCGGTCGTGCGCCTTCAGCTTGGTCATGGCCCGGTTGACGTGCGTCTTTGCGGTCACCCGGCTGATCCCCAGCAGATCGGCGATCTCGTCGTTGGTACGCCCGTGGGCCACGAGAATCATCACTTCACGTTCGCGCTCGGTGAGCACAGCCAGGTCCTCGGGCACGTGCTGGGCTTGGACGCCACGGCCGTCCAGGAACCGGGTGATCAGACGTCTGGTCGCCAACGGCGACAGCAGCGCCTCCCCCCTGGCCACCACCCTGATGGCCTCCTGCAGTTCGCCGGCCTCCACACTCTTGCCGAGGAAACCACTGGCGCCCGCCTGCAGCGCGGCGAAGACGTACTCGTCGATCTCGAACGTAGTCAGGACCAGCACCCGTACTCCGGCCGTGGCCTCATCACAGGTGATCTCCCTCGTCGCGGCCAGACCATCCATTCCGGGCATGCGAACGTCCATCAGCACCACGTCAGCCATGGTCTCCCGCGCCAGCCGTACGGCGTCATGACCGTTGGCGGCCTCGCCGACCACCGTCAGGTCGGGGGCAGAGTCGATCAGCACCCGAAACCCGGCACGGACCAGCGCCTGGTCGTCCGCCAGCACCACTTTGACGGTCATGGCCTGTTCTTCCTTGAGACGGGGAGCACGGCGTGCACTCGAAACCCACCGCCGTCCACGGGCCCAGCGAGAAAGGTCCCATCGACCGACAAGGCCCGCTCCCGCATACCGATCAGCCCGTGACCAGTCCCGTTCCCGGAGGAGACCCCACCCGCATCACTCCGACCGTCGTCGGCCACATCGACGATCACCTCGTCGGCCGTGTAGTCGATCCGCACAGTCGCGGTCGCCTGCGGCGCATGCTTGCTTACGTTGGTCAGCGCCTCCTGAACAATCCGGAACGCGGCGAGATCCACAGGAGCCGGCAACGGCCTCGGATCGCCGTAGATGAGCCAACCCAGTTTCAGCCCGGCCGCAGTGAAGGAGTCGACCAGCTCAGGCAGCCGATCCAGCCCCGGCGCAGGCTCGGTCAGCAGCTCCTCGCGGCTACCCGGACGACGCAGCAACCCCACTGTCGTCCGCAACTCGTCCAACGCCTCCTTGCCCGCTTCCCGGACATGCCCCAGCGCCGTACGAGCCTGCTCGGGCTCGGTCGCCAGCAAATGCGCGGCAACCTGCGCCTGTACGTTGATCAGCGCGATGTGATGGGCGAGAACATCATGCAACTCCCGCGCGATGTACAGCCGTTCCTCCATCACCCGCCGTTCGGCCTCCTCCTCACGCGTCTCCTCGGCCCGGCGCGCCCGCTCCTCGATGGCAGCCACATAGGCCCGGCGGCTACGCAGCGAGTCCCCGACCGCGGTGGCCATGCCGATCGATGCGATCGGCGCCAACATCTCGGGCGTCAGCCACGCACTCCCGCTGAACACCACCCTGGCCACGGTAACTACGAGCGCGGCAAGCCCTCCATAGGCCCACGCGTGTCGGCGCGGGACTCGCGAGGCCACCGTGTACACCGCGATCGCCGACCCCAAGTTCAACAGACTCCGCCCGCCATCGATCACGGCGTAGACGACGAACCCGGCGACGGTGACGGCGAGAACGGTCCGGGGCCACCGCCGCCGAAAGATCAGAGCACCACAGACGACCGAAGCCAGCGCGATGTCGTAAGCAGTGAGGGGCTGCATTTGGCCGCGCCACTCCGCCCCAGACGGCGGGGGCGGGCCCGGCGCCAGCAGCGTCATCGCATACACGCACACGGCCAGGATCGTGTCGGCCACATAGGGGCGGGAAAGGAGCTCCCGTCGCAGCCAGGTCACGGTACGCACCCCTAAACAGTAGGTCTGACCTGGGCGAATTCCCTCATCCCGTGGTACCCATCGGCTCTACTGCGCCCGCAGTACGGCCGAGTCGGGATTCGACGAAGGCAGACGATTCGGGACCTGCGCCCAAGCTCCCGAAAGACGAACCGGCCCGGCGGAGCCAGCGCGGCCGCGTAGTCCTGATCGGCGACGCCGCCTGATGCCTGACCCTCTACTCCCTATTCCGGCGTGGGCGCCTCCACCGGCATCGCCGGCGCCGAACTGCTGAGCACCATGCTGCAGCGCCACCCCGGCGACCTGCCCGCGGCTCTGCGGGGCGGGGCGCCCAGATGCGGCGCTTCATCGACACTCACCAGGCCGCCGCCGTGGCCGAACGGCGAATATCCACCCCGCACGACCGCAAGGAGCACGGCACCTATATGAGTGTCTACCTCGAGGTTGCCGAACCCGCTGAACAGACCGTGGCCCTCTTTAACCAGAGCTGTAGTACGAGGTGAAGCGTCAATTTTTCAACACCGCTCATGGTCGCTGCCCAAGCACGATGTATTCCCGAACACCTGCCTTCTGCACGTTGCTTGAGAATCGTCCGCTCTTGGGATCTCGCCCTGGGGGGAGGATGCGTCGACCCGCTTGCATCCGTGGGATAGCGCGGACTTCAGTAAAGCCTGCCTCATTCAACAGCTGTTCGAAGCCACCTACTAGGTCGAAGATCCTCCCCGCACGAACGGAGTTGGCGACGGAGTACGCCACGAGCCCACCTGGAGCTACGACGCGAGCCGCCTCGGCAAGATGTACACGAAGGTCCTCAACGTAGGCACGCAGTGCCCGGCCGAGTGCTGTCTTCTCGCCCTGAAACTCGGACTCGTACCAGTTCTGGAATGTTGATGGAAGGCCAACCTGGCGATCGAGAGGTTGATGCCCGTACTTGGCGCCGATTTGATCATTGCGTTTCACCGGCCAGCCAAAGGCCAGATAGGTGAGCCGCTGGATCTCGAAGTAGTCATAAGTGACGAAGTAGGGCGGGGACGTCACTATCGCGTCGACGCTGTCGGATGCCATGGGTATTTTCCGCGCGTCACCGCGAGTGACGGCAGCCGGAGGACGGCGCTGACCGAAGATGTCGTTGACATCAGCAAGCGCATCTTGCTCGGTCTCACAATCTCGAGCAAGCTGACGTGCCCAACGCCGCAGGCTGTGCTCGAGTGGGATGGGGTCCCGGTTGGGATCGGCAGTCACCTTTACCGAGCCCGCTAACCAGCGCGAGGACGGGCGCAGCGACTGTGAGAGCGCAACAGTGACGAACCGCTGGAGGCGCGCATCGTCGACATCCTCCACAATCGGCATCCAAGCCGTGAGCAATCGAGCGTTCCTGTCACCGAGCCACCCATCGAGTTCAGTGTCTAGTCCCGATGTCTCAGTCGGTCCGACCCGTGCGAGGCGCTCGCAGAATGCCGCCGCTTCCCACACATTGACCGGAGGATCCAGTCTGAGTCGGCCAACGGTGACCCCGAGCGTCGTCAGCTCAAGCCCAACCGCGGAGAGACCGAGTTGGCGACTGGCGGTCACGACGGAAGCTGTCCCGCAGAACGGATCGAGCACATGCGCGACGGGCCGCTGGGCTTCAGTGACCACTTGCGCGAGCATGCTGGTCACAACGTCGGCCGCGAATCGCGCCGGATATCGGTGAAACCACCCAAGGACAACATGCTGTCGGGAACGACGGAGGCGTTCGAGCGCCAGGACTGGAACCGATGCATGCCGAGGTGTAAACGCCGGCTGTTCACCAAATTCCCACTGCCATGAGGGGTCGGTCGCGTCAGCGGAGGTTGCTGCCACCGAACATGTCACCTTTCTTCAGCATCCGAATCGCGGCGCCGCGTAGGAACTCCTACGCGGCGCCGGTCACGAAACCCTAGGGGACAGCGTGATCAAGCGGTGTGCATTCGCCGAGAGCGTGCCGGGCGTATCTGGACGAAGACGGGGTTGCGGAAGACGGAGCCGGTTAGGAGGCATTGGCCTTGCCCCAGGGCGGGGACTGTCGACCAGAGCGCTTCATGGACGCCGCCTGTGGTGGCACGTACGGGCGCGAGATTGCCGGCGGACTTCAGCTGATGGATGAAGCGCGTGTTCGCCAGTTCGAACAGTTCCTCAGGGACGTGTCCAGGCTGCTGTGAGACCAGAGCGAGTCCCATCCAGCGCTTACGGCCGCGGCGGCTGATGACCTGCAACTGATCCAGTACCGCGCGCATCCTGCCAGCGCTGGCGCGAGAGACGAATGTGTGGACCTCCTCGATAACCACGAGCACGGGTGGACGAGGCGGCTTGTCCTTGCCGAGAGGCTGATCGCGAGGCACCGCGATCACTCGGTCAAACAACGCCTGCAAGAGGAAGGAGATGGCGATGTTACGCGCCGTATCGTTGGTCTCGCTCACATCGAAGATGCTCAGTCGTTTGGCAGCGAGGAGTTCATCGACGTCCAAGTACGGGGTGTTTCGGGTGGGGCCCCAATCAAGCATCTCGGATCTACCGAGTTTGTACAGTTTGTTCTTCAGCGTTGACGCCGTGGCCTTCTCTGCTTGGCTGGGCTTCCCAGGAAACAAGGGAAGGGCACCCGACTGGTCCTCTTGCAAGCCATCGATGAGGTGGCTAAGGGTGTATGGGCGGTCGGGACGAGGTGAGGTTGATGGAGCAAGGGTACCCATCCTGTTAGGGCGTGAGGCCGACTCCGCCTGGCGCCGGGCGTGGGATGTGATAGCTCCCCACATGCGAACCTGGGGTTCGGTGAGATCGAGGATGTCGGCGACGATTTCCTCAGGCACGTCGGCGATCGGGACCTTGAATGGAATCGGCCTGGGCGCATCCGTCATTCCCGCGTTTGGCACGTAGACCCGACAGTCCGGTATGCCGCGCGGAAGGCGCTCGTCGAACCTTTCCTCCAGAATCCGCGCAAGATGGTGTTCATCGTTGCCTTGGTCCATCCGGACGTACTCGCCTTCGACATCGATCACCACCACCGCCCACCCAGCGCGTATGGCTTCTTCCATCAGTACCTGGGTGGTGTTGGACTTGCCCGATCCCACGGTTCCGAAGATGCCGACATTACGCGGAAGGAAACTCTTGTTCGTCGAGTCAGCATCGACTCGGACGCCGTCGTAGCCAAGCAACGAGCCCAGTTGCATGTCACCCTCGATACCAAGCATCCGCCGAAGCCGGTCGCTGGGGTAGATGAACGCCTGGGAGTACGGCCGAGGCCGCGTCGATGTGGGGAGAACAGTTTCGGTGTCCGTAATTTCGCCGAGGATCTCGATAGTGCCGGAGGCATAGTAGGTGGGCCGAAACTGGGTGCGCTCGGGATGAAGCAGCGTAGTGCGGCTGATGGCCGAATCGGACCCGATCTCATGTGGACTGTGGAACGGGCCCTCTACGACTCTGCCAAGGAACGTAATGCCCTGTTCAGTGTCCCTAATGCCCACGTAGGCGTCGCGCCGGAAGTGCCGACGCAGCTGTTCGGACACCATGACGTTGCTGCTGGTGTTGTCTGTTCCCTGCCCGTCGAAGGCGACGAAGCCAAGAGTGATGAGAGATCGGGCAAGACTGGCCTCGGCCGCCTCGAGATCTCCTGCGGAGATGTCCTGCTCGGCATCGGGTCGGCTTGGCTCGACGGCGTCACTCTCCTCTACCTGCTCGGCCTGCTCCTCTGGATCATCCACTGGCTCGGTGCTACCGGTGTCCGTCCGGATATCAGCCTCTGAGCTCATCCTCGAGTCCTCCGTGGATCCAGATCGGTCAGTCCTTGCTCAACCCCAAGTTCCATCAGACGAGTCTCGATGAAGGTGCGAAATTCTCCGCCCTTGAACATTGTGCGGGCCACGTTGTCGGCGAGGTCGATGTGGAACGGAAACCCTCGTGCTGTCGCTGCCGCTCCTTCATCGGGTAGGCCGCGAGTCCAGAGCGCGTCAGCCAGGAACAGGGCAGCGGCTTCCTCCACGCGTTCGCGATGGCACTCCAGGAGAAAAGGTCGATGCCCGGCCTTCATCAGTAGTATGGCGACCTCAGGACCAACCTCCGCGATGAACTTTCGGAACGTGTCTCGGTCAATACGATTGAAGCCCGCTCTAGTCGTTCCCGAGTCCTCGTCACCCTCCAGGAACCTGGTGAGATCATCGCCCAAGGTACGGAGCTCGACGAACTCTCCTGGCTCCAAGACGATGCCGGCATTGAGCACATCCAGATCCTCGGGGCTCTCGCTGACGGCGATGAACTGCTGGTCCTGGATGTACCGGCGAGCGAGATCGAAAACGGGCGGCAGGTTTTCAGTCGGCTTGCCGACACCCGTGCGCAATTCGTAGGGAATGAGTTCGCCGTGAATCATTCTCCAGTCTGCCTCCTGCGCGAAAAGGATCTGACGCTCACCAAACAGCATGAGGGCACGACTGGCCAGATTCGAGCTCCCGTGAACCTTCCGGAGGTTCTCAAAGAACTCACGGGCTGTGTCTCCGGTTGTGGTCAGCTCATGCTCGAAAACCCTTGTCACAAGGCGGACGGATTCGCCCGTGTTGGTGACGATCACCACGCCTACCTGGATCTTCGTTCCGCTCAGCAGCGGCACGGCAGCCACAGTCCCGTCGGAGGCCGCAACGATCCCCGATTGGAGTAAGCCTTTGGCCCAGACCATCTTCTCCGGCGGAGGCCGTCTAATTTGCGATCTCAAACCCGGGGTATCCGTCAAGATCTCGGTACGAAGCTGTTCGCGACGCTCATGTGAGGCCAAAACGGATGCGTCAACCCGCTCACGTAGATGATCGATGTGCTGCTCGAGTTCGACCCACGGTGCGACCGACAAGATGTCAGCAAGGCTGCGGACGTCGGGTTGCCTTGAAGGGACTTCCACCGACTCTCCCTGTGGCCAGTGACACTTCGTAGTCGATCACGACCTTCTTTCACAGAATAAATCAACGCGAGACGTAAAGGCCAGGGTCTATTCGGATGCGATTGCCATTCGTTGGATTCTTCTCAGCACGAACACACGGCTAGAGGGTGTCTGAAAAGGATCGAGCGAGTCATGCTGGCAGGGTGTCGGGGACATGGCCTGGAGGCATGCGATGGTCCCTCGGCGTCCGTACCCAACCGATCTGTCCGATGCTGAATGGGAACTGCTCGCCCCGCTGATTCCTGCTCCCAAGCCAGGCGGTCGGCCTATCGTCCATGAGCGCCGGAAGATCATGAACGCGCTGGCGTACTGGGTGCGGCCGGGCTGTGCCCGGCGGCTGCTGCCTATCAATCCCCCCAAACCGTGGAGACGGGCCAGCCTGCCTTCCTGGTCGTTGGCCATCAACCAGACGTGGTGCATCGCCGCCGCGATCGGCTGCGACCTGCTGGCCTGGTTTAGCCTGCTGTGCTGCGAGGCCGAACTGGCGATCGCCGAACCGTCCACCCTGTGCTAGACGCTGCTGCACACCAGCGCCCGCCTGGTCCGCAGTCAACGGCGACGCACCATCAAAATCCCCCACACCTGGCCCTGGGCTCACCACCTGCGACACGCGATCGCATCCGTTCTGACGCTGCCCGCTCCCACCTGAACACCAGCGCTGGCCCCTGACACTCCGACCGGAACGACCCCACCGGCTCGTGGACTCGGCACCCCCGGCGTGACCGCCGGTCCACCACCCTGCCCAGAGACCAAAGCAAAGATCAACAAATCACTCAAGCCGTCACGCTGGGCGGAGCCACCTAAACCCGTAAATCATTGAGGCTAGGCATAGGCCGCGTAGTCGTTGCGGACCAGGATGCCGCAATAGCAGGGCAGGATGCCGAAGCCGTCCAGCGCCGCATGGCTCGCAGTTGCCAGCGGCGCCGAACCAGACCAGCCAGTCGGCGCGGGCGATGTAGACATACAGCAATCGATCGTCGTCGTCGGCGGCGATGCGGCCCGGAGCCCCGTTGTGCTGCAGCACCCGCCGCGGCCCGCAGCGCGTTCTTCAGCGCGGTCTTGAAGGTGGCCAGCCGCGACCGCCCCAGCCATGAGCCGCGGTACCGAAGTCCGCGATCGTACCGGCATCCGCCAACCGACGTCCGGATTTTGAGCGCATAATAAGCACAGCTCGCGCAACACCACCACGAGATTCTGACTGCTACGTGTAACTGTGAGCAGACGGACCCGAGTAGAGCGCCTCGGCAGAATCGGCGCCCTCGATTGCCTGACGAACTTTCTCGTTAGTCAAATCGAGTACTCGGAGCTTGTTATTGACCTTAGCCACGGCTTCTATCCGATGAAACTCAGGGCCGTACTCAGCAGCGAATCTGGCCAGGCCCTTCAGCTTCGGGAGAGCATCGGAGAAGTGATGACCGTGAGGGTCGACGATACTGACCTTGACCTGTCCGCTATGCACGGAGAAGAAGAGAAAGTCTGGGCGCATAGTACGCCACGCACCCTGCACATCATAGAACGCTATGCCCAATGAATCCGCAGAAGATCGGGAGGGATTTCGGTACCAAGCCAGCGTGTCCGACCGGGTCATCTCGATATCGAGTACACTCAACTCCCATTCGTTCAGTGAAGCAACAGGGAAGTTGCCATGAGAATCCGACAGCAAGTGCTTGGTTCGATAAGGTAGAGCGACCTCGTTGTTGTTCGCGTCCTTTCTCTTAGTCTCCTCCATGCGATTCTGTGGGCGGATGAGGCTAATCCGTTGAGGAGCGGTGCTCATAGCTCGGATGTCATTGTAGATCTGTTGGCGCTCATCAGAAAGGCCCTTGATTGCGACCCGGTACTGGTCGAGCCAGGCGCGCGTCACTCTTTCAGCCTCCGAGTCCAAATCCTCAAGAGCATTCGGCAGCTTTGCCAGTGCTGCTACGTGCACATAAGCATCACGGAGACCATCATCCTCGGCATCAGGATCCTCAGGAGCGAGATGGTCCACATAGGTCCTGGCGACATCTGCGGTAAACACCCGTGCTGCAGCACGGAAAGAGGCTTGAATAGCAAGATCATCCGCGTGTTCGGAGAACGTAAGATCTTCGCGTTTTCCGAGGCGCCTGTGGCCCGCGACAGTTCCACCTTCCATGGTTAGTATGTCGTCGATGGCTTCTTGGAACGCTGGCTTATAGCGCGCTGCAAGACCATCTAGTACCGCGTGTAGTTCTGCGTGAGCTTCCTTTCCTGCATCAAGGCGTAGGCCATCCCGTGCGAGGGCCTGCGCGAGCGCGGTGAGTCGCTTGACGGGTTTAGCTGTCCTCTTCGGTTGAGATTCACTCGGAATCGCCTCCAAGGCTTCCCACACTTCTTCGCTGATGCTGGCGTTAGGCAGCATCTCTTCAGCTCTGATCAAGATGCGGCGCCCCTTGTCGGGGTCAGGCAGTCCATCTGAGACTCCCATGAGAACGTCGACTACGTCACTAGCTGTCTTCCGATCAAAGAAAGGTAGAATGCACTCCACCGCGTTCAATTTTTCATTTCCTGGAACTCGGCGTGCAAGTGGGGTTCTGACCATACGACCCAGCAGTTGCGTGATGTGTGTGGCATCCTTGGCGGGCCGGAATGAAATCATGACCTCGGATCGCGGGCAGTCCCAACCGGTAGAGATAGCATCTTTGGCGATGAGAACTCGAATGTGCTTCGCGTCCTGTACCCGCTCCGGACTAATGTGGGGCACGACCCACGGACCATACTCCTTTGTAACGTGCTCACCGAAGACGTGTGCTACAGCGTCAGAAGTTAGATCGCCCCACTCTTCGAAGATCACATCTAGCGCCTGCTTTAGCATGTGTGGATCCGGAGTGTTGGGAGACTGGAGGACCATGAGCGGGACCACGGGATCAGTGTCGCCCTGCTCAGCAGCGTACTGCGACCACGCCTTGGTGGAATCCACAATCTTGCGAGTCGCTCGTCGAAGTAGCACAGTGTCGAACGCGCCAGACTCTGTGGGGAAATCAAGGATGATGTCATCCTTCAAGAGCCCTGATTCCTGTACCTTCCTGGAGTCCACCGATACTCGAGGTAGAGTCATCCGACTTCCTGAAACTTCAGCAGCCTTCATAGCTGCTTCGAAGCGCTCTACAGTCGCAGAGATGCCCCATACAACCGGCATTGGCGGAAAGCCTGCGTGGCCATTTATGAGGCGTTTGACGATGGTCGGCTTATCTTTTGAAACCTTCGATGTGCCCATCCCTCGATGGGCCTCATCGAGGACCATATAGAGGGTTAGATTGGGGTCTTCAATAGTGTTTTTAATGGTCTCCCAGACTGTATAGGCCTGAAGATCCGGACCACTGCCGATCGCCAATCCGGGGATATGATCTTCGTTCTCATCAATATGCCCTCTAGTGAGCAGCGACGTCTTCGACAACTTCGCAGTATTGAGGAAATATACTTTGCCTGCCTTGAATTTCTCCGCATAAAACGGATGCTCGACCACAACCAGGTTCGAGTATCCGATCCGGTCGGAAGCTTCGAGGAGGCGAAAGCGTGTCTGCTCATTCAGGCTCGGATCGTCACTAAACCACAGGACAACAGCCGTTGAGTCGGGCTCGAAATCCAAATCGTCATTGCCTCCGAACAGGGCCTCGATCACGGCTGCCGCCATTACGGTCTTGCCGGCGCCGGTCGTCGCAGTAAGCGCAAAGGAGGACACCCGAGGCTTGTCACGATGAAAGAAGTCTCGCGCATCGGCTAGATTGCTCAAGGCCTCAGCCACAGCATCGCTCTGATAGTCCTTTAGCGTGAACTTCATGCTTGTGCTCCTGCGTTGATCTCGAAGTTTTTCAGGTAGGACTCGTACAGTCTTACTGGCTCCACATGTTCCGGAAGATCGGCACAGATCATCTGAAAGCGACGATCATCATTGGTAATGATGAAGGCGACCCTCACGTTGGGAGAGTTCACTATTTTCTCTACAAATGTGGCGCTCCTATCCAAATCTTGGAGCACGCCGAATGTATCCGCTACATCCCAGCCATCTGCGAGAGAGTCAATGCGACGCCCCTTGGCACCAGCGCGAAGCCACAGGATAGGAGAAATCGCCTTGAAAGCACGGTTCTGGGCAACGCGCCAGAGAGATTCGTAAGTCAATTCAAAGAATTCGACATTAGCATCTACATTGTCTTCATATGCGGAGCCGTCTGGGCGCTGACCTGACACTACGGTAGAAATGCGAGGCTTCGTCACATATTCGAAGACGCCGTTCTTTTCCCACTCTTGATCGCCTCGACGCAAACCCGCCTTTAGCATCGTCCGCGTCGCCTTTGAGCCGACCTCATTATTTGTCACGAGAATGCATTGACGGGACCCGCCGTCCTGGGCATTGAGGCGCATTACTGCCTCCATTGTTGAGCCGGATCCGCCGAAGAAATCGAGAATTATGCCGTCTCTCGGCGCCGCAAGGTCAAGCCAGCGCATCAGGACCGTATGGTCCTTGGCGAACGGGAATCGGCGGTCGCCGAAGAGTATCTGCATGCGTTTGGATGCAGAGGTTCTTTTCTGTTCGAAAACGGATATAGGCACCATGCCTTTGTCTGAGTCTAGATAGGTTTTCTGGTTGATGAACTCGGTGTGATCCTTACCCCAGATAATTAGGCCGGCATTGATTACTTCCTGCATCCGTTCTGGCGTGGAGAAGCGCCATCCTCCAGTTGGCACGCGAACCGGTTGACGTGTTATGGGGTGTAGTACGTCGTATCGCGGTCCACCGCCTCCGGGCCATGAGATATCCCGCTTTCGAAACACGCGACCGTCGGGGTCAAAGTCATAGAAACGGTTGTTCTCTTTAGCTACGTGCCCCTCAGGCAGATCGGAAATCCACGCCTTCATGAGGCGTGTGGCTTCTGTCTGATCGTGGGCTGATTCCTCCCAAGCACGTGCTGCGGCTTGAGCGATCTCCTCAAGCCCTGGTCGTGGCTCACGCCATCGGACACCACGCTCCGCAAGAGCTGTCTCATCCTTGGCATAGACCAACATGTAGTCCGCGCCGTTTGAGACATAGCGAGAGTCGTTCTTGCGACCGCCCTGCCATACCAGGTCTGAGATGAAATTCTGCTCGTGAAAAATTTGATCCATAAGCATTCGCAGGCGATGATGTTGGTCATCTCCGATTGCTACGATGATGATGCCAGTGTCCTTCAGAAGTTCCTTGGCAAGGACAAGGCGTCGCTCCATAAACGCCAGCCACTTGGAGTGGCGGTATAGGTCATCGCCGTCCACGTGTCGGTCGTTGTAAATCCATTCATCTTTACCCGTGTTATATGGTGGGTCGATATAAATGCAATCAATCTGACCCTCATGCGTATAGAGCAGCAATTCCAGCGCATGGAAATTCTCTCCATTTATGATCGCGTGCCACGGTTGATTGCCGCCGCTAGCTATCACGCCGGTCGAGCGCAGGCCAGGGTAGATCCGGTCGCGGAACTCAGCGACGACGACCAGGTCCTCGATTGGAACAATTCGCGTCTCTGGCTCCTTGGCGTCAATGAGAGTCAGCTGGCCGACCTTAATTCCATCTACAGTGTCGACGCTCTCAACTCGCCAGAGCTGCTGGCTGACCCGCTTTGTCTCTCCGCGGGGAGGCAGAATTCGCACCTTGTCACTCTTTCGAACGGGGCGCTGGTGTAGCTCCACAGCCTCAGGTTGATGGCGTTCGAAATTCAGCCCGAAGGGTCGACGGCGGGAGAGTACTCCCACCTCGGCTTCGAGGTCGGCGCCGAGCTGGGGGTCTATTCTCTTTGCCTGGCGGATCAGATCGGTCAGCCTTGACACTCGCTCTCCCTCTACTCAATAGCCAGTCTGGCATGTTCTCATCTGTCCCGAGTAACGGGCAGGCTCAACACCGCAAGAACTAGGGAGCGGGGTTGAAGCCACCCACAGAGGTTACGCCCAAACCGCCTGGGACTGGGCTTGATACGGCATAACCCTGGCCGCTACAAGTAGTGCGCTGCTGGCATTGACGCAAGCCGTTGTGCGACCGATCGGCGCGTGGGGGGCGGGTAGCCCCGGTGCATTGCTGCACCACGGCCCCCTCAGAACCATGCGTGCGGGTCGTCCCCGCACACGGCTCAAGCAAGCCGCGAGGGCGGCGTGGTGGGCAGAAGTGCTTGTTGGCTGCCTCCCGCGGGTGGGAGTTGGCGGCGGCAGTGGGTGTTGATGAGGTGGATCCGGTCCTTGTCCGGTGGGCCGGCCCGTCCGGTGTCGGCGGTCTCCAGGGTGTGCTTGGTGATCGCTTTGCGGACGGTTCGGTGCCATTGCTCCCACTCGTGTGGGTGCGCTGGTTCGTGATCGGCGACCAGGAGGTGGTCTCCGCAGAGCGGGCAGCGTGCGTCTGGCTTGCGAAGCAGTCGCACGATGCGCTCGCTGAGTGGGGGCGTGTGCCTACGTCGCCGTCTGGCCCAGTAGTCGGCCAGCGCGTTGAAGGTGGCGCTGGAGACCACCGTCCGGCACCGGTACGCACTATTGGCCAGCGCGTTCAGCACCTGCGTGAGCGTCGCGGCATGACCCGTGAAGTCCTCGCCGGCCTGGTCGGTAAGTCCGAGAGTTTGCTGAAGGCCGTCGAGCACGGCCGCCGTCAGCAGAATCCCCGGCTACCGATCCTGCTGCAACTCGCTGAGGCCTTGCGCGTTCGCGACCTAAGCGAGCTCACTGGCGACCAGTCCATACCTGTGCGGATGTTCACCGGTTCCGGCCATCCGGCGCTGAGCGCTGTCCGAGAGGCTGTCAACGCCGTACCGCTCCAGCCGCGCGGCACCGTGCAGCCGCTCACCAGCCTTCGGGTACGACTCGATGCGGCGTGGCGGATCAGGCATGCCTCCCGATCACCGCACTGCCCTCGGTGATCTGCTGCCCGACCTGATTCGCGATGCTCAGCTGGCCGCCTGGATGTACCGAGGCGATCATCGGCGCACCGCCCAAGCGCTGCTCGCGGAGACCTATGGCCTGACTCAGATGTTCGTCGCTTACCAGCCCGCGCCGGACCTGTTGTGGCGGGCGGCCGACCGGGCGCTGGCCGCCGCGCAGGAGTCAGAGGATCCGCTGGCGTTGTCGTGTGCGGTGTAGTTCCTCGTTCAGGTGCATCGGGAGGCCGCTGACTTCGACGCCGCGCATGAGATCAACAGGCAGGGGATGGCGGCCATCGAGTCGCACATGGATGACCCGGGTACGGACCTGCTCGCCATGTGGGGGGCGTTGTTGTTCGAGCTGGCGTTCACCGCGGCACGTACCGGCGACATCGGTGATGCGTGGCGGCATTGAGATGAGGCGGCGCGGGTCGCGGATCGGCTCCCTGGCGATTATTACCAGCCGTGGACCTCGTTCTCGCGGGTGATCATGCGTCCGCACGCCGTCACCATCGCGGTTGAGCTCCATCAGGGTGGGGAGTCGGCGCGCCAGAGCAACCACGCCGAGTCCGTACCTATTCCGTCCCGTCCGCGACGCGGCCGGCATCTGATCGAGGTGGCCCGTGCCCACTTGCTGCAGCGAGACCACGCGGCGGTCCTCGGTACGCTGCAGCTCGCGCACCAAGCTGCACCGGAGACCATCCGCTACAACGGCTATGCGCGCCGGATGACCCTCGACCTATGCGAGACGGGCCCTGCCGCTCTGCGGCCGCAGGCGCGGGAACTCGCGGACCATCTCGGCTTGATGATCTGACAGGAGCGAAGGGATACAGAGTGTGTCCCTTCGCTTACGCTACGGCTTCTAGGGTCGTCGCATGTCACCTGAACAGGGTTCACACGAGCGCTATGACCTTGACGTTCTTCGTGCGGCGTTCCCGGCTTGGTCGCTGTTCTGTAGCGATGCGGGCGTGTTCTACGCGACTCTGGGCAGCGTCCGTCTCTGGGGTGCCGATATCATGATGGCCTAAGTCCCTCGCGCGGAAGGGATATCGCAAGTTTCTCCAAAGCGGCAAGCTGGCCATTTGAGATATCAGATCTCCAGATAGACTTAATTCTATTGTTAAGACTAAGTAGCTGCATCGCTTGTCGACGTGCACGCCCGAGTATAAAGAGCTCTGGACGTAGCCAACGACGAAACGCATGCTCTCTAATAGGCGACCACGTGCTTTTTGCAACCGCTGCGACGACAAAGGCAACTGGAGTTAGAGCGGGGGTGATGGTATTCAGATTAGCTGATTGAAACCTAACACTCTGATCCAGCGACTGATCTGCTCCAGCAGTGATTGCCTTTGCAATATCTCTGTCGAGTTCTCGCAGCACCCGTTCGGCATAGTTTGCAGCGTTGCCAACCCACTTTTCTCGGTCTTTTCTCAATCGCTTACGCACGGGGGCAAATTCAGCCCGGAGGTCGCGCACTACAGGAAGGAAATCTTCCGGGCGCTTCATTCGATTAAGGACCAGCCCGAAAATAAATGGCGAGCGCCATTCGCGTGCGACGGCACCAGAATTAGATGGCGTCGAATTCGTTGAGGGCTGCATTTTCGGCAAAAGTACGTCAAGCACTAGCAGCTCAAGGCGCCTGGACATATTTGCAATAACTTCGACTATCGGCGTGCGCATCGATGATGCAATATAAGGCAATCCTAGTTCGGATGCAAGTTGCGAATTGAACATTGTCCTAACTGTTTGGATGGCCAGGAAAGTCGAATCACGCGTCTCTATGCTTTCTTTAAAGTAGGAAGCCACAATGCCGTCCCAATATGGCGGAGAGCTCTGGTAGCTGCTACAGGCGTTAGGATAGATAGTTTCTCGTCTGCCATAAAACTCGCTCCAGGCATCTTCGATGCTCTTGCGGAAGTGCTCGTGGCCGAGTTGATTAACCTGCTTTGCATATATAGAGTGCAGCTCGGCGGGTACGCCCACCTTGCTATCGTAGGTCAAAACCTTAAAACCCAATTCAGATGGTGCATCCCATTCGTGGCTAGAGGGCTGGAGGATTATTTCATCATAGAAAGCTGCAGCAGCGGCGATCGCACTTAGGTCGAGTAGCGTGAATACATCGGGCGCATCAAGTGAATTAAGACTATCCCTTGCCGTGGTTAGGTCGAGCATTACAGATAGGCCATCTGGATCTACTTGTTCCTTCAGCCATGCAGGAACAGAGCTTTTGCCAGGGCCGAACGTCTCGAAACCTCTTGCGAGAGTGTTCGAATGGGTGCCAATAATTACTTGGGCCAGCCCTGCTGTAACGGGAGTTCGATCGCCGCTAACTTCCAAGCTGCACCCTTGAGGAGTATTTAGCAGGCGGACCGGGGTAGAGTCAGGCCCCAGAAACTCCCGCAACACTTGATACGCCATACGGATCCAATCAATGACGGTGCTACTGGCGTTGATGTCTGTCCAGGTAGCTGGAAGTCTACGGCTGAAAAGGATCGCGTGGGCGGTGCTGGCCTCGACCAGCCGAAGAGCCGCAGCGCGGTCACGTGACCGCCCGACGCGTAGCCGGGACGCCGAAGGCGGCGGGGCCCCTGAAACCGTAGAAAAGGCTCATCCGATGAAGGATCATGCCTCTGATCTGCGGTTATCTCGCCCAGAGGCCATGGCATTCATTGCGATTGATACTTGACATCGCTGACTGGCTCAGTCGATGTGTAGGCCGTTGCCTCGGAGGTAGGGGTTGATCTTCAGTCGAATGAGCGGGGCGTGCCGTAGTTGCCGCGTTCGTCCTGAGGGATTCACAGCACTTCTCGTGACTCCGTGCTGGGAATCGGTCGGCTGCTGACCGCCTGGGCTGTGTGGACTCTGGAGATCTCCTGCGGGACCTCGGGTGTAGAGGATGACGGGACGGAGGTCGCTTGCGGGATGGACTCGCCGAGGACGTGGCCGCCCGAGTTGCCGTTGTCGGACCGGCGCATCAGCAGTTTGCCGGCGTTGTTCGTGACCACGACGTTTACGGATGGGGCGAGCTGTTGACGGCGTGCGCGTTCGGTTCGTTGTAGTAGTCGATCCTCTGGCTCGCCGGCCCCAGGGTCTACTTTCTGAGGGCTGGCCCTTCAGCTCATCGGTGTCGCTGCCCTGGATTGATGATCTCCTGCTACGCGGGACCTATGCGAAGCGAGTAACGCTGCATGGATACAACGGCGCGTCATGGAGACTTTGGTCCTAAGGGCGTCCGTCGCTGACCGAACCCCTGCCTGATCAAGGTTTGTCGCTGGCGGGCTTGTCGTTAGTGGTGTTGGGTACGTTGCGTTGGCCGACGAAGCTGCCCAGGTTGGGGATTGTGTAGATGAGCTTTTCGTCGCGTAGTCGCTGCATGGCTTTGCGGAGGGTGCCGCGGGCTACCCCGAACTCCTGCATGAGCTGCACCTCGGACAGTAGGTGCTTGGGCCGGTAGGTGCCGTCGCTGATGCGCTGGCGGAGGGTGTCGGCGATCTGCTCCCACCTGAAGCGATCGGGCTCGAACTCAATCACTCTCTAACCATAGAAATACCTGCACATACAGATTGTTCCGACCCATGTCTTGTCATGGCATGGACAGGCTTGTACAGGGCTCGTTAGAGTGGCGCCATGGCGATGCCCAGCTATGACCTTGACGTTCTTCGTGCGGCGTTCCCGGCCTGGTCGCTGTTCTGTAGCGATGCGGGCGTGTTCTACGCGACCTTGCGCGGTGTCCGCCTCAGGGACGCCGATATCGACAAGGGCCTGCGGCAGACCGTGAGTGCGGACGACGCGGAGACCTTCGTGTCGTTGCTCCAGGATCAGGCTCGGATGGCGGTGAGGTCGTGAGTTGTCTGCCTCCGCAGTTCGACTATCACGGTCCGCATGTGGCGGCTCCGCAGGCAGGGGCCGTTCGTGTGGAGTGGGTGCCGGTCCTGCCTCGCGCTGATCGGTTTCGGGTTCGCGATCATACGTGCGCGTGTAGGTATCCGATGTTCGAGCTCTGCACGGCCGGCGGCCTGTGGTTCGTTCGGCATTATCCGTTCGATGAGCCTGCGGACATCCTGGAAAGTGCGTGGATGTCCGCTTGCGCTGCGCGGACGCTGTGGATGCAGATCCTTACCGGTCAGGCACGGTAACTATGGGGTGGCCGCGCTGTTGGTGTTGACAGTTTGCTCGGCGATCTCATGTGGGGCGGCCTGATCCGTGCGGAAGCGGCAGAAGAACAGGCCCTCCTCGTGGGCGTTCAGGTTGGCAAGCGTCTCATCCCATGCCTGGAGGTGTCGCGGTCGCGGCGTTGGCGGGAGCGTTGCTCGCAGCCCTTGGCGAGGGATCCAGAGCAGGACGATGAGTCACAAGCCGGGCTGGTTGGAGCGGCAGATGTCTGCGATGGCGCCCAGGTGGACAATCGGCACCTGCCCGGCCACGGTGAGCCGGTCGGTGCGGTGACCGTCGCTCGCGTAGGAGTTTCCATAGCGGCGGGATTCGATCAGCAGCCCGCCCGTCCCCGACGCTTCGAGGCAGGAGGCTGACCCCATGGGTCAGGCCTGGTAGAGCCAGATCCAGTTGCCGCTGGGGTCACGGATCGCCGAGCAGCGGGGCATTCCTTCGGCATCGTGCGGGGCAACGGCCTCGGTTGCGCCGGCGTCGATGGCGCGGGCGTGGTACGTGTCGATGTCCTCGGTCAGCAGCCCGAACGTCGACGTGCCGGGCTGATCCATGCGCTCCTGGCCGGCGATGAGATGTACCAGGAAGAAGTCGTCCTGGCCGTATGTGCCGAACAGGAACGCGGAGTAGTCCGCTTCCTGGGTACGCCGAGCCACGTCGTAGCGGAAGTCGAACGCCTTGACGTAGAACGCGATCGCGGCGTCGAGGTCGTCAACGGCGATCTTGAGTTGGATGGGCCGGCAACCGGCCAGGACCTTGGGCATCGTGATTCCTTCCTGCAGGAAGCGGATGGTGTCGCCGATCCTGGCGGTCAGCAGGTCTTGCTGACGTTGTAGGCGGCGCTGGTGCCGGGCCAGGACTTGGCGGGTCGTGGCTCCGGTTTGGTCGTCGATGACCTGACGGATCTCCTCGATCGGCAGATCGTCCCATCGCAGCATGCGGATCTGCCGGGCGCGCTCGGCCTGCGCCATGCGGTACCGGCGGTACCCGGTGGCGGGGTCCACTGATGCCGGCGACAGCAGGCCGACCTCGTCGTAGTGCCGCAGCGTGCCGACCGATAACCCGGTCAGCCGGGCGAACCGGCCGATTGTCATCAACTCGTCGTCGTCCACCACACCACCCTCGGACCTCGGGTAACCCGAGAGTCAACCCAACGGGACGATTCGTGATCGCGGCCGTTCCCCGGGCCGCCGCCGCGCGATCCTCGCCGCCTGGTTGAGCATCTGTAGTCCGCCCAGCTCATCCGGGGTGGATCTGACCCCGAGATCTACAAACCTGCTCCATGTCACTGGGCCATCGCATGCGGTGGCCTCGGCCCGACAAGTACGGCATGAACCCAGATGACCCTCAACGCCGTCGCAACACAGACAAGCAGAGCCCTGGACGCGAGGCCAAGCACGTCATCACAGGTCGTATCGGCGGATCAGGCGCAAGGCGTCTTGCTCGGTGACCATTTCTGCGGTGCGGGTGATCTGCAGGCGGAGGTCGTTCAGGATGGTCTCGCCGGCATGTATGACCCGTCCTGTCTGCCGGTCGAGTTCACCATCGAAGTCCTTGGCTACCGGGCCGGTCCAGATGCGGCCGGAGTGGAAGTCCTTGGCGCGATTGGTGAGCGCCTGCTGCATGTCGTGGATCAGCGGCTCGATCGTACGCAGCGCGTCCTTTAAAGCGGGCAGCAGGGGGTTGGGGACCATGTCGGCCATGGCTCAATCCTTCGTGTCGGGAGGAGGAGTGCCTGTGCCCATGATGAGTTTGGGGGCGATCAGTTTCATCAACGCCACCACGTCCGCCTCGTTGTCGCGGCCCTTGGCACCGCGTACGAGTTCGATGCCTAGCCGCACCTTGCCGCGCACCAGCACGGAACCCACCCGGGTCTCCATATCGGTGTCCTTCACGTAGTAACCGAATCCGTCGGGAACTATCGAGGGCAGCGGTTTCGAACCGTCCCGGAGTTGTTCGTCGATCTGCCCACGTGAGCCTGCGGTATCGAGCATGATGCGGAGGATGGAAGGCTTGTCGCCGCTGTTCTGGAAGATGGAGCAGGCGCCGATGGCAGATTGGCCCTTCGCTGCCAGATTCAGGGAGCCGGTTGCCAGCGGGTCTCGTACGCCGGTCATTTGCTCTACGGCAGCCTTGGGGACGTAGTTGCAGATGAAGGGCGCGGCGTACGCCGTCGAAAGCGGGGAGGCGTCGACCTTCTCGGGGGGTTTCCCAGCGCAGGCGCTCATCCCGATCACCGCGACCACGGCCATCATCGTCCGGAAGACTAAGCTCCTCATGATTACCTGTATGCCGATATGCCGAGATTGTAACCTTCGTTGAGTCGGCTCTGGACCCCTAGCTCCAGCCATGGGTTGTTCTTCGTCTGCCGGTAAAGCCAGGTCTGATAGGCGTTTAACCGTTTCCCGGTGCCTTCACTCATCTCATCAGGGGTCATCAGCTGGCCATCCTTCGTGAGGAAATTGTTTGGAGCCTTCAGCGGGTCATCTCCGGGTTTGAGATCGCTGAGCGAGGCCCACGGATGAGTTTTGGCGGGAGGGTTGGAGGAGCCGAACAGGCCGTGGTTGAGCATGGCCTGGGCACCGAGCTGATGGAGGAGTGCTCGAGTCTGCTCGAGGGTGGTGTTTGCCTCGAACACGGCGGCTTTCTCTGCGGTGCCCTTGACACTATCCTCGATCATGCCGCTCCAGGCTCCGAGGACTCCCGCCCCGATCGGCCAACTCGCACTTTGTGGGAAGGCGAGTCCGGTGTTGACGACGGCCAAAAGGGCTTTCACGTTGCGCTTCTGGCTCTCGTCCATATCCTTGGCCAGGTCAATTTTGGCGATGTTGCCCGCGTCCATGATGAGGCCGAAGCCGGCGCCGGCCTCTTGGGCCGCGTTGCTCAGACCTCCGGTGCCCTGCTTTGCTGCCAGCACGCCGACACCGTTGTCGAGCAGTCTGGATGCCCAGGCTGTCTGAGCTGCCGTGACGAGCGCGAGAGCCTTGTCGTCGGCCTTGAACGCTTCCCTCATAACGCTGCGTAGTTCTTCCTTGGAGAACTGCGCACCCCACTCCTCCCGGCCGGGCAGGCTGGGATTGTCCTCCATGTACACGCCCGGCTTCTCGATGCCCGGCATCGCTGCCACTCGGGCGACGTCGGGGATGTAGGCCCCCAGGATGCGTCCGACGGAAAGGGGCGCCACCAGCGATTTTTCGAGGGTGCCTGCCTTGATCCGCTCATATTCGAGGTGAATGACATATGAGGCCAGCTTGGCCGACACGTATCCCGAGGACGGGCGGGCCTCTGACCCGCTGTGGTCTCGGAACGTGATCGTGGCCGCCTCCAATGCCTTGCCCACCGCGACGCCGCCGTCGCCCAGCTCGTGTACGGTCGTGTAGTACTTCAGCGTGTCGCCGCCGTTGAAAAAGTCCTGGGCCGCTTGTGGGTTCTTCCTCAGCGCCTCCATTACGTCCGCCATCGGGTGCCGCCGGTGAGCGGCTGAGTGAAGTGCACCCCGTTCGGCGGCATCCAGCTTCTTGGCCACCTCCAGCAGGAACGCGCTGTTGTAGGTCCCATGGGTGAGGACCCGGGCGAGTCCCCGATGCGGGCCCAGCTGGAGGTTCGCGGTGAGCCGTTGCCGCCAGTCGGGGCTGAGTTGTGCGCTGGCTGCACCCAGCGCCGTGCCGAGGGCGGCCAGCAGGCGTTGTACGTCTTTGTCGCCCTCATTGAGTACGACTGCGGCCGCCACTTCGTTGAACTTCTCCGGCCCCAGCGCGTTCAGGAGTTTGAGAGCGAACTGCGGATCCTTGGCGTGTTTCTCCAGTTGGGCGAGGGCCTGCTTGTTCACCTCGGAACTCTTCGCGCTCTCGCGCAGGTAGAGCGCCGCCGCGTATGCATCCGGGTCGGAGGAGACCTTCCTGTGCAACTCCTCGTCAAACGCGATCAGACCGGTCCCGGACGACACCATCCACGTGTCGTTCATCGCCTTGATCGTGTCATTGCGCCGCCGCAGCTCGCCCTGCTTGCCGCGGATCCAGATCTCCGCCTCCCGCATCGCGCTCAACCCCGAGACGTCCACTTCCAGCTTCTCCAGGGCTCGCCGCACCACGGGCTCGTTCCGCCGCAGCAGGTCACCTGCCTGGGAGAACAGGGGCTCGAACCGATCCATCACGTCCGGGTTAATTCCGGAGTATTGGCTGTCAAACGGCTTGGGTTGCAGCTCAAGGGGTGGCTCGGTCATGACCGGCCTCCGGCATCTTCAGAGGACATGCGCAGGCTATCTCTCATCCGGATCCACCCGGAGGCTTCCTGCCCGACGGATATGGGGTTCGACGAGATGTACGCACGCCGTCCTGAGAGCGGTTCAACCCGGTAGGACCTTCCGGGTGCGAGTTACCTGAGATTCACCCCACCCCAGGCAGTCGGTCAATGGAGTGTTTCGTGCTCGAAGGCTGGTCGATATCCCGTGGTCATGGTCCTACAGGTGAACAGGATGCCGTATGCGACCTATCAAAGGCATGGAAGGCCAACGTTGGAGGCTAAGAAATCGCAGGTCAGCGTACGAAAGGTTTGGTGGAGAAGAGTGCCCCGGCAAACCGCTACGGGGTACCTATGGTTGCTCGGGCCGTTTCGATGAAGCTCTGCAGCCGATCACGGAACACTTGGTGGGCGCTGTCGAAGCGGGAACGTCCTTCGGGGGCGCCTTGCGCGATATACCACAGCGCTCCGTTGGCATCCGTGGTCGCCTGTATGACGGCTTCTGCCTTTGCGGCGACGGCTTCTGGCCCTTCGAGGAGAACCACCCTGGCGCATCGTGCCAGCGGATCATAGGCGTCCCGCAGGGCAGTACGTAAGTCTTGAATCTTCTCTAACTGCTTGTCCTGCTGCGTCAGTTGAATGTAGACGTCGCCGAGCCTGTAGTAGAGCTCGCCCGTGATGTGGGCCTGCTCCAAGAACTCGAGGTAGGCCGTCCGACGTGCTTCACGAATCTGGGCATGATGCTGAGCCTTAGCGGACGCTTCGGCTTGGATTCGTGCTGCGCGAGCGTTCCCCAGGCTGGTCACCCATCCCGCTAGGATCGCCGTCCCACCTGTCAAGATCGAAACCCACACCGTGCTGTCCACACGACCTCCTGGTAATGTCGGCGCGTTCGCTCGACGCCTGCCGTGCCTAGCCGCGAAATGGCCTGTCGAAGGACTCGCGCTCCAGACGCTTCACGTCACCCCCGTGTATCCACCATCGCTGCTCCGTAGCGTCTAACCCAGGCGGTCACGACGCCACACTGATCGTCTTGCCCCTGATCCTTCCCTGCCCTGGCCTGCGGAGAAGGCGCCCCGCCCTTGCCCGGCCGTTCGGCGCCGGCTTCCGTCCAACTTGTTCGCCATGATGGGTTGACCTCTACCATGGGCTAGGTAGAGTACGAGTGTGGGTTCAGCTCCTAGAATGACTATGCCGACGCAGCTCGTGCTGCGGGTGCTGCTGGAAGACCCGGAGCGTGAGCGCTACGGGCTCGAGATCTGCTCGGCATCCGACCTGCCGAGCGGCACGATCCATCCCATCTTGGCCAGGCTGGAGGGTTACGGCTGGGTCGAGTCGTGGTGGGAGGAGACCGACCCTCGGCAGGAGGGCCGGCCCCGACGGCGTTACTATCGGCTCACCGCTGACGGGGCCGAGCGGTCGCGCATCGCTCTCGCCGCGGCCCGCAGCCCGGTCGGCAGGATGGCTCTGCCTTCGCCGCTGCTGCGGCCGGGACCGGCGGGTGGTCACGGGTGAGCCTGGGAAGGAGTGGGCGGCCTCTCGCCAAGCGCCCGTACTCTCGCCGTCGGCCTGCGCGACGCGGCTCCCGCAGGCCTCGCTATTCGCCGCCCTCACGCGTGGACCGGGGGCCGGAAGGGCGGGTCGAGCTCGGCGCCCTCTTCGGTGACGCCTTCGCCGGTATCGACGAAATTCTTGGGCGGCTGCGGGACCTGAGTGACAGCGTGCTCGAGCGCATCGTCGCACGTGATCCCCACCGCCGATGGTTCACCGGCCTCACCAGGTTAAGAGCCTTGGTCCGTGTCGTGCTCCTCGCGACCGGATTGGTCGTTCTCCTGGTCGTCGCCGACGGGCGCTTGCGCGCACGTCCGCTGGCCGGGATGGACTTGGGCACCCTCACGCAGTACGTCATCGATGGCGTGCGAGACCTGCCCGGCGTCGATCTCACCCTTCTGCCCGGCGCGGCGGGCCGTGACCAGTGGCTGGTCGCCCACTGCCTGTTCGCCTGTGCGCTGGGACTCGCCCTGGCCAGGAGCCTGAAGCAGGCATGGGACCTCATCGTTGCCTACCGGTTCACCCGTACTGACCGCAGCGGCTTCGTCCAGACCTGCACCAGGCTGGAAAGAGCACTGGTCCGTGTCGTGCTCCTCGCTGCCGGGTTGGCCGTTCTCCTGGTCGTCGCCGACGGGCGCTTGCGCGCACGTCCGCTGGCCGGGATGGACTTGGGCACCCTCACGCAGTACGTCATCGATGGCGTGCGAGACCTGCCCGGCGTCGATCTCACCCTTCTATCCAACGCGGTGGGCCGCGACCCGTTGCTGGTCGCCCTGGGTGTGCTCGCCTGCGTGCTGGCCGCTGCGCTGATCAGAGCGCTGGTCTACGCCTGCGAGCTGTGCCTGGCCCTCCTGATCGCCGGCGCGCTCACCCTGGTGTACTTCGCTCTCTTCGCTGTCGCCGTCGTTGTGGCGACTCCCGTGGTCCTGGTGGTCGCCGCCGTTCGGGTGGTCGCCTATCGTCGGTGGGTCGTGTCCGTGGAGCGGTTCGGCGTCGCCCTGGAACGCATGCCGGGACACCTCGTGGCGGTCGCGGCGGCGCTGTTGCCCGGCCCGTACCGGGAGCGCTACGCCGAGGAGTTCAGCGTCGAGCTGCACGACCTCGCCCACGACGGTGCCCGCTGGCGGCACCTGCTCGCGTACTCCCTGCGCATCCTCATCCGCGCAGGTCGCCTGCACGCCGAACTGCGTTCCTCCAGCCGCGAGAGGGCCAGCTCATGACCAAGACCAAGACGGCAGGCGGCCTGGCGGCCATCGCCACTCTGGCTATGGCCGGCAGCTCAGTCCTGACCGTCCTCCTCCTTACCGCGGTGGTGGCGATCGTCGCCCTGTGCTGGATCGTCGCCGATCGTCACCGCTCCTCCCACCTGGCCATGCTCATCCGCTCTCTGCGTATGTTCCGCAGCTAAGGGCTGTTTCTTGGGCAAGCCGGGCGGGACGCTTGCTGGCGGTGTGATGAGGATGAATCCGCGCGGTGGCGGTGTTGGACTGCGCAACATCATCCGTAGGCGGCGATGGGATGGGCGCGATGCCTCTTGAGGGCGAGTACGAGCCGAGTCCGGCGCAGTGGGTGCGCGAACAGGTCGAGCTGTATGAGAGCTCGGACGGCACGCAGGGGACGACGCTCTGGGACACAGGACTGCCCGTCGTCATTCTCACGACGCGCGGCGCGAAGAGCGGCAAGATCCGCAAGATCCCGCTGATGTGTGGAGCACGAGGGACGGTACGCGGCCGTGGCCTCGAAGGGCGGTTTCCCGAATCATCCGGTCTGGTATTTCAACATCAAGGCCGACCCGCACGTGGAACTCCAGGACGGGTCCGTACGCCAGGACATGACGGCCCGTGAGATCACCGGGGACGAGAAGGCCGAGTGGTGGGAGCGCGCGGTCGCCGCGTATCCGCCGTACGCCGAATACCAGGAGAAGACCGATCGGGTGATCCCCGTCTTCGTGCTGGAGACGGCGGCCGGGGACTGATCGGCTACTAGGAAGGGGGCCGGCCGTACCTGTACCTGTGGGTGTATAGCGTCGGCACCCGCCATATAAAGATCGACGGCCAGGTGGTTCGGGAGGCGAAGAGCAGCGGCCCGTACGCCGCGTGCCAGGTAATGGCCGACAAGCCCTGAGCAGCGCTGACCCAACGGCCGCAACCGTCGGGCAGCGCCCCGCTAGGCCGATACCGCCTCCGCGCAACAAACCGTGAACCTGTGAGGGCCTTCTAAAGATCAGAGGTCGAACTCGCCGTGGGTCGCTCCGTGCAGGAACGCCGTCCACTCATCGCGCGTGAAGATCAAGGCAGGCCCGGTTGGGTTCTTGCTGTCGCGCACAGCTACGACGTTCGGGAGATTGGTAGCTACCTCGACGCACTGGCCGGTATCGCCGCTGGCGGTTGCCTTGCGCCACTCCGCTTGCTCTAGGTTCATTTCGACCATTTTCTTATCGCATCCCCTATTGCCTGTTGTGACACTGTTTGCGAGTTAGCGTCCGCTCTGATGGTGTCATATCTCACCTTGAGTTGCGCTACCGTGTCGTGATCTCCGGTGACGTGGCCGGACAGGAGCGAGTCCGCCGACACCACCTCGGTTCCATCGCGGAGGCGTGCCAGGGCGAAAGCGCTCACCATGCCAACCACACAGCCTGCTGCGGTCGGCACCAATTGGATGGTTATCCGCGGGTGCTGCGTCAGTTCATGCAGGTAGCGGAGCTGGTTCAGGAGGACTGCCGACCCGCCGACGGGGCGATCGAGCACACTCTCGTCGACCAGGGCCAGGAACGTTGGAGGCG
Source organism: Nonomuraea sp. NPDC050022 (assembly GCF_044460705.1). Classification (NCBI taxonomy): domain Bacteria; kingdom Bacillati; phylum Actinomycetota; class Actinomycetes; order Streptosporangiales; family Streptosporangiaceae; genus Nonomuraea; species Nonomuraea sp. NPDC050022. The sequence continues at coordinate 595,018 of NZ_JBITKE010000005.1, read as the reverse complement.
TCGGCCCCTTGAAGATCTGCATGCGTCGCGTTCGCGCTTGAACCCGCTCCTCCGCCTGCTCAGGAGAGGCCGTCGTGGAGAAGATCGCTCGGGCGTACTCCGGGGTCTGGAGCAGCCCTGGAACCAGGAGCGGGTCCCACGACTGAAGGATGACCGCCTGCGGCTCTATCTCCTCCACCCAGCGTGCAAACCAGCCGAGGGCGGGTGAATGGGTGATTTGCCGATATAGCCTTACGAAATGGCCATCAAGCTCGAAAGCCTGATCGGCTGCCTCGGCGAACTCGAGTGTCGGCGTCCGGCGCCCTCTTTCGACATGGCTGATGAGGGAGGTATGGCACCGCATCCGGACGCTTAGTGATATTTGAGAAAGCTTCATCTTCTTGCGGTAGTGCTCCAGGTCGGAGGCGAAGTGAGCCCGCGGAGACACGTGATCGCTGTTTTCGGTGTCCACGCTGCCCTCCGGTCGTCGTGCCTCACCTGAAGTATCCATGGCCGCAGTCGTTGAACGACAGATGTGTGACAAATAATACAGGCTTTGCGTCTTCTTTTGTCGTCCAGTTTCGCGAGGTAGGGGCACTTTCGGTCGCCGATATTGCTCATGCTTGGGTTCCACGCAGCAGCGAAAGACAGGGCTTTCGCCGCGTGCGGTAAATGGATCTCCAGGCCCTTGTGGAGGTGGTCGGCGAGGTGGACGCACATTGCTCAGCTCGTGGAGAGGTTGCCCAGTTCGTACATCCGGAGCTTGATCGGCAGGCGGAAGGCGGTGCGGGGCATGAACGGGACATGCAGGCATCGCCGGCCTCAGCGGGTGTGGATTCACGCGGCCGTTGTCGAGGTCACGATATTAATGGGGCGGCGAAGAAAGGGGCGAATCAACACAACTGCATTGAGCTGCCAGCTTTTCCGGTATCTGTGTCGATCGCGCGTAGGTATGTCGCGCTGGTACTGGAGAGCTGGGGATGCGAGGAGCTGATCGACGACGCCCGGCTCATCGGCAGCGAGCTGGTGACCAATGGCATAAAGGCCATCGAGCTATGCGAAATTGCTCCGGAAGCAGAAAACGAGACGTTCGGGATGCTCGCCGAGTGTGATCGACACGTGTGGATCGCCCTCCAGCGGACGGCCAATGACGTGGTCATAGAGGTGTGGGATCCCAGCCTTAAGCCGCCAAGAATCGGCCATCCCAGCGTCGCGGAGGTGGGCGGACGAGGGCTGCAGGTAGTCGACAAGACAGCCGCGGAGTGGGGTTGTCGATGGCTGAGCACGGGCGGGAAGATCGTCTGGGCCCTGCTGAAGATCGGGCAGCAGCCTGGAGGACTGGATGAGGCGCGTTGAGGCCATGACGGACTCGAAGCGAGCGGCTGACGTCCTGGCCCCATCCACGAGTCTGGTGACGAAGACATGGCCGTGCCCTGGACTCGCTCCGCACCCGACCCACCGGACAGACGGTTCGAAGACTCTCCTGGAGTGGACCACGGACAAGCCGTCCCGCAGCCGGATCCTTGAATACACCTGCTCGTGCAGCACGGTCGTTTACGAGCTCCTGGCCTGCGGCGGCATCTATCGAATCCGCCGCAGGGACCAGGCGTCGTCTCCTTGTGAGTCATACACCGGCCCGTGGCGCCGCGAGGTGGCCGAACGTATGTGGGTGTTGATCATCTCGGGCGAGGCCAGCTTATGTACGTGTCTCACCTCGGCCGAGACCGTTGGGTTCGTCGCAGGAGGCTCGTGGCTGAGAGATCCGACAACTCCGATCGTCGGCTGAGCACGTGTTATGAGTCAGTACAAACTGCGGTGGTACGTCAGATACTGCGGATCGACGTCGTGCCCGGGAACGGTGCGCAAGTGGCCCCTCGACTCGCCGGTGAGCCGATTGATCACTGTCAGATCGTCCTTGACGATGATCGCGCCCTGGTCGAAGAGCACGTGGTCGTTGGGACACAGGCAGAGGAGATTGCCCGTCACGTCGTAGCCGTCGTGCGGGCTGCCGAGCGGGCGGATATGCGCACCCTCGGCGTACGGTCCGTTAGGGAGCAGCAGCCGGACCCCGCATATCTGGCAGGTGTGATCGTGCAGGGTCTTGATCAGCAGTGAGAGCGCGCTGTCCCGGACGATCCGCTTGACCGTGGTCGGGCGACGTTCCGGTGTACGGACATCGTCGTGCGGCGGGAGCGGCTCATTGTCGAGGTCGCTCAGACCGACGCGTACGAGCAACGCGTTCTGATCCACGTCTGGGAAGTACGCGCTCAAGAGGTACGCGCTCGCTTGAGACCGTACCGCCTGGTCCTCCGCCACCAGCTCGTACACCCACTCGCGTAGACCGGAGACCGGCTGGTTTCGGTTCGTCCACGCTAGGGGTGGGCTACCGCTAGGGCGAGGCGGTTCCGGGTGGTCGGGCAGCGTCCATAACCCGAAGTGCGTGAGCTTCAAGACCGGGTATTCAGGAGTGGGGCGGTCGCCAGGCAGGCCGAACTCTCTGATGAGTGCGCTGATCTCGGCGCGTGTGGCATTCCAAGGAACAAGGCGTTCCGCTCGGCGTGCGGCGCGGCCGAGGGCCCACAGCAAGGTGAGCGGCTGGTGCCGTTTAGGGCGGCCGTTCGAGACGGCGGTGTCGAGATTTCTGAGCATTTCGAGGAATGCCGCAGCAGGCGACGCGTCTTCGCGCGAAGTGACGAGGAATCCCAGGTGGCCGAGGGCCCTGCCGACCGTTGCGGCTCCTCCGGAGAACTCCGAAGCGCGAAGCGGGTGCCCGTCGACACCGCGGTGTGCCACGCCGGCGATGGCCTTGGAGTCGTAGCGGCGGCCGCTGCGAATGATGAAGTAGTCGCGTGCTTCTCGGTAGCCGTACCGCTCCAGGAAGGCGTCGCGGCCTAGTCGGTCGTACTCCTCGATAGCCGCCAGGACCATCTCGCGGTCGAGATCGGATAAAGCCATTGGATCACGATATGTCCGGGGACTGACAGCCGAGTGGATGCTGGGCCTCCCTCTGGCCCTTGAGCACGGGCTGGACTGGCGTGCCACCGGACGCGGCGCCAATTAGCCGGTTCAGGCTTGTACCCGGTTAATCAAAGGGCGTCGAACGGAGCGATCACCAAGGTGGCGCCGCCTGTGAGAGCCCGCCGCAAGAGGCACGCACGAGTCCCGCCGCGAGGACGAGCGCGGCGGGACTCACAGGTGCTGGTGGACGCGGTGGCACGCGTCCAGTGGGGCAGGCTTTCCCCGCGGTCAGACTTCGACCGGCTCCAGCACGAACACCGGGATCTCCCGATCCGTCTTCTTCTGGTAGTCGGCATACGGCGGATAGGCCGCCACCGCACGCTCCCACCACTCGGCCTTCTCCGTGCCAGTCACTTCACGGGCCCTCATGTCCTGCTTGACCGGGCCGTCCTGAAGCTCCACACGGGGCTCGGCCTTGAGGTTGAAGTACCAGACGGGGTGCTTGGGAGCGCCGCCCTGCGAGGCGACCACGGCGTATCGGCCTTCATGCTCCACACGCATCAGTGGCGTCTTCCGGATCTTGCCGCTCGCGGCGCCCAGGTTGGTCAGCACAACGACGGGCAATCCCGTGTCCATCAAGGTCGTGCCCTTGGTACCGCCGGAGCTCTCGTACAGCTCCACTTGCTCACGCACCCACTGCGCGGTGCTGGGTTCGTATTCACCCTCAAGAGGCATGTCATCCGTCCCTAGGTCGGCCGACTCGCGTGCGAAGGGTTCAACGCCCGCACTGCGCGGGTTTCATCCACGGTCGCAAAACGTTCGTGCCCCTCGTACCGCAGGCGGGCCTCGTCACCGACCCGGACGGCGTGCGAGAGTCTGACGCGTACCCCGTTGACCCGGACGTGTCCACTCCGGCAGGCGTCGGACGCGATCGAACGAGTGATGCGCGCCCTGCCCCTCCAGGCAGGCCGCGGATCACACACGCCCAGCTCACGGTCTTACAACATGAGAACGCTTCGGCCCTGCCCCGTGCGGACGATGTGAATGCTTACCCGAAGTGCTGTAGCGGCTTATTTATCCTTGTGGACGGCCTGATAGCGGCCTTGGTCGGCATCAGGCCATCGCCGTCCGCCGGCGTTGCCAGCATGTGCGCCGTCGCAATTCAGCTGCCGGGGAAGTCATAAATATAGCCCCCGAGCCATCTCAAGGTGGCAATCCGAGTACTATTCCTGAGATCGCATCGCCCCGTATCAGAGTAACTATCGACAAGTGAAGATCGAAGTCGGACGGCCGATATCCTCATTTAGGGTGGTGTCACATGGTCATCTATAACAGGACTCTCGATTGCCCTTTCTGCGTCCTGTCGGCGGAGGGACGATCGCCCGTTTGGGAGCATTTGTTTCACGCCGAAAATGGCGATGAGGTCATCTTCCGAAGCGAATCGTTCTCAGTCGTTCTCGACACCGCGCCGCTCGCGGAAGGACACCTGCTCATCGTCACCGATCGCCATATGCCCTCACTTGCGGGCCTCTCGCAAGCCGAACGCGACGAACTCCAAGTGGTCAAACGTGACGCTGAATCGAAACTCAGGGATGTGTACGGTCCGATCACCTACTTCGAGCATGGCGCGGAGAGTTTCGCGCGGCATGCGGGAGCGTGCATCGACCACGCCCACCTGCACCTGGTCCCGGGAGGCGTCGACATCTTCCCACTCGTCGCTCACGACTACCCGAATGTCGAGTCGTTCACTTCATATGAAGACGCGCTCGAAAGCCTGGCCGGCCGTGCCTACCTCATGTTCGGCCGGGATGCGGGTCCGGCTTATGGAGCCCACGCCCCCGCCTGCGTCACGCAATACCTCCGACGTTTGGTCTCCCAAGTGGCCGGGTCCAAGGCTGTATGGAACTGGCGTGATTCCGTTCGTTGGGCCGATGCCCTCTCGGTCCGGGACCAATTGCTCAATGCCAGGAAAAAACTGCGTTCTTAGCCTTGCGAGCGGCGTGCGAAGCCTTGCACGACGCTGGCGCGATGATTGTAGATGAGCTCGTCGCGTAGCATGAGGCTGTCAATCGTGAAGCTCTCCTCGGCCAGGACGCGCCGGGTGTATTCTTCGCTGAAGAAATGCCTGACCTGGCCCTCGCTTCGAAAGAGGTCAGGGCCGAGTTCATCGCCTTCGCCGTAGAGCGGGTCGTCGGTGGACCTGCAGGTGAACAGAATTCTTCCGTCCGGGCGTAGCACACGGTGTATCTCGCGGAAGATGTTCCGGGTGACCGTGTCGGAGAAATAATGCAAGGAAAGTCGTGCGTAGACCGCGTCAAACGCACTGTCCGGAAAAGCCAAGGGCGCTTGCAGGTCTTGGACGAAAAAGCTGACTCCGGACGCTTCCTGAAAGCGCATGTTCTCCTCGATGGCGAACTCTGAGAAGTCTGTCGCGGTGACCGTGTGCCCCTGTTCCTGCAGGAAGACGGCATCTCTCCCGCTGCCACACCCCAGTTCGAGAATCCGCTGGCCGCGGCCAATGCTGTCGGCGAGGAGGCGGGCGAGCGGAGCCGGACTCATTCGTTCATCGTTGTTCCAGTATTTACGATGATGCCCATTCCACAGTTGCAACTGATCGACATCATCAACCGATGAGACTGGTGTCCCATTCGATGCGACGATGTCGTCGATGCCCTGAATGCCTGCCGCTTGGTCCTTGATCAGGTAGGCCATAACTGACCATATCAAGGCGAGCCAAGTCCAAGCGAGGCTGGGCGTTGATTTTCTGTTCCGCTTTACACATACCGGTCGGTTGCTACACTCAAGGCTGAATGTGCCGCAGGCTGGTCGTGAGGCGTGAAGGCTGAGGGCGACGCATGTCTAGCGAACCAACGGCGATGTGGAGTCCCGTCGAGCATGAGTGGCTGTTTCGCGTGCCAGGCCGTCGCAATCTGGAGCCGCAGGCCGATATCCGCCCCCATGCCGACTTAAATGCCAAATGTCCATTCTGCCCCAGCGGGGAAGACGTGGCAATGGCGAGCGGCCCCCGCCTGCTGCCGAGCAAGCATCCCATGATTGCCCTGGAAGAGCCGCATTCCCCTGAGCAGGAGCAGTTGCATTGGGTGCTCGTGTACGGCAACTCCCATTCCCAGAGGCTGGGCGATCTCCCGGCCGAGGTCACCCGGGAGTTCCTGGAGCTGATCTCCATCAAGACCTCGCGGCTTTTTGACCGTTCTTCGGTGAAGGCGGTCTTCGCTTTCGAGTCCGTGGGGGACCACTTCGGTCCGACGGTCGCTCATCCGCACGGTCAGCTCATCGGACTCCCTTTCGTTCCGAGGCGCCTGACTCTCGCGCCGGCCGCTGATTCGTGTGCTGTGTGCGAATCCGTCACTAGGCGAGACCTGACGGTGATGATCACGAACCATGTCCTCGTTCAGGTGCCTCCGTGGTCGCGGCTGCCCTTCGAGATGATCATTATGCCGAGGCTGCACCGGCCGGATCTCGCGTCGCTGTCCATCAAGGAGATCACGTCGATGGCCGACTGCCTGCACACCGGCCTGCAGCTGTGTCGGTTGACCCACGATGGCGAGATGCCGCCATATCTGATCAACGTGATGCAGGCCCCCAAGGGCGACACCTCACACCACCTGCGGGTGGAGCTCGTCCCGCTGCACAAGGACGAGAGAACGCTCAAGCGGCCGGGTGGCATGGAGTTGGGCCTGGGGATCTACCTCAACCCGCTTCTTCCGGAGGTCGCTGCCGGGATTCTCCGCGAGGTGTTGCCGGACGTACGGAGGTGCCCGATATGAGGCGTGTCCAGATCGTCGGGACCCAGCGCTCCGGATCCAACCTGCTTCGCCTGCTGTTGGGGTCACTCCCGGGCGTCTTCGCGCCGCCTTCGGCGCACAAGCTGAGGGACTTCCAAAGCCTGACCAGCCGGTACGGCTCATTGCACGTGCCCTCGAACCAGGGACGCCTGGCTGAGGACATGGGCCGGCTTGTCGATATGAATGCTCTCGCGTGGCCACGTATACCGGATCGGAGACGGGCTGTTTTAGCAGAGATGAGCGGGTCTACACTGGCTCACGCAGTTTTAGCGTTTTACGATGCTCATGCCCGATATTTTGGCAAACAGGTATGGGTCAGCAAGTGTCTGGAGAATGTCCACTTCATTGATCAGCTCATCGACACCGGCCTGCCCATTCTTTATCTGCATCTCGTAAGAGATCCACGCGACGTGGCCGCCTCGTTTTCTCGGGCCCCCATAGGTCCGAAGGAGCCAAGAGCGATCGCTTTGCGCTGGTTGGAGGACCAGGAAGCGGCCATGGCAGCTCGCGAGATGGTCGGCGAAGACTGTTGGCTTACCTTGCGTTACGAAGATCTGGTCACGGATCCGGAGGCTGCTCTGGCGCCGCTGTGCGATCGAGCAGAATTGAGATGGTCGACTACTGCTCTCGAGTTTCACCGCCGAGAAGAGGCCCGATCGGCTGCGTCGATATCTGAGCTGTGGAACAATCTCGACCGACCGATTCGGCGCGATCGCGTGGCCGCGTACAAGAGATCGATGAATATCGAGCTGGTGACGGCTGTCGAGGGCATCACGTGTGATCTGATGTCCGCATTTGACTATGCCGCTGAATATATATCGGTGCCGACCGGAATCAGCGCCAGCGAGAACGAGGACATTCTGAATCGTGATCGTGAGATGCGTGCAGAATTGGCGGCCGCTCGCGATCCGGAGGCAGAGGCCGTGCACCTCAGGAGGGTGAGTTTCCTGGAGGACCTCAAGGCCACGAGACCACCCATGGGTTTTGCGGAGGATCTGATGTACGTGCAGTTCGCACAGAAAGCCGTGATCGAGTGGCAAGGAAGGCTGCTCCTGATCAGGAAGGGTCAGGATGACCCGCACCAGCCAGGGAGATGGGAGTTGCCGGGCGGGCGCATGAAGCCTGATGAATCGCCGGATGACGCGCTTGTTCGCGAGGTACGCGAGGAGGTTGGGTTGGATGTGTCGCCTGGGCGTCCGCTGGCTCTGTGGTCATGGCGGCTGGGCAACGAACAGGATGCACCGACGGTCATCGCCGTGGCCCGGCTCTGTGAGACGAGTACTGGGGATGTGGACATGAGCCGGAACGACGAGGATGATTTCATCGAGAAGTACGGCTGGTTCGAGAGAGACGAGGTCCTCGATCTAGATCTCATTCCAAGCGCCAGAGGCCCCATCGAGACGGTTCTCGCAAACCTCTAGCAATTCTGTTCAAACGGATGAAGCGCCTACGAGCGTGTGTGAATCAAGGACGAGCTAGTTGCTGACGCGCCAGATCCTGAGGGACGCTCAGTTAGAGATCGAGCGGCGGATCGAGTTGCGTCTACAAGTCGAGGCCGGGCGGCTGCCGGGCTACGCCCTGGCTTCGGGGCAGTATCTCGACCATCCTCGCTACGAACAGCGCGGGCTCTACGGCACAGCGGCCACGATCCACGTCCTCGCCCGTCGCGCCACAACGGACCCCGCCGTCAAGGAGCAGGTGGCGAGGTTGATCTATTACGTCGTCAACCGCAGCCAGGTGGAAAAGGCCTCGGTAAGCTCTGCCGTGTACCGGGACCTGGTTGCGCGCAGAATCCGGCTGCAGAAGTCGGACATCTTTCGGATGGCCGATATCGGCTTCGCCCTCTCCTACGTGAGCCCCGCCATCGCGCTGAAATCCGAGGCGCTGACGCTGGTGCAGAAAGCTTTCGAGGGCGCACAGGCCGACCCGGCGGGATATGCGGTGGGTAACGAAGGCGGAGAACCGGATCCGCTGGCCACGGCGCATGCCGTGCGCTGTCTGGCGGCGAATAATCTGCCCATCAGGCCAGAGGACTGGCGCTATCTTCGCGAGTACCTGAGTAGCGGTGACAATGACTTCGTTCGCTGCTTCGTGCTTCTCGTGCTCACTGCCTATGACTCCCAGATGGAGCGGAGGCAGCTGCAGGTCTCCTGGAAGGATCTCTTCTCGGCGCTTTCAGCTGCGTTCGGCGGCCAGTCGGAGGCGAACCACGAGTACACCCGGTCCGGCGCGCAAGACTATGTCCGGATACCCTGGCAGATCTACCTGGTCCAATCGTGTGCCAAGCTGTTCCCTCTGACGAGATTCAACGGGTTCACGATCCAGCGGAAGATGCTGGATGTGGTTCAGCAGATCTGCGCTCCGACCGGGTTCAAGTACGAAGCGTCAGGTTGCTATCTCTCCACGCGCACCTATGCGTGCGTTTGGCAGGCGATGGAGGAGATCTTAGCCTTCAACTTCAGGCAGCCTATTCCACGCGTCGTCGTCCGCACGGTGAGCGGGGCAACGCGTCTGCTGTCCAGTCGGCTCGTCGGGGTACTCACGTATCTGCTGCTCGTCACCGTTGCGGCCGGATCGCTGGTCGAGTGGCTCAACAGCCCTCACCGCTTCATCGGTGACCTGGCGCCCAATCTGCTGGCCGAGGTCATGCTCATCATCGCTGCGAGGCTCGAGCTCCAGGTGAGGCGGGCGAAGTATCGTCGCTAAGCCGTCGAGGGCACTCGTGAACAGCCCATGACAAGCCCTTGCCATCATCCGGTCACCTTGGCGTCCCAGTTGATCCGGTAGTCGAAGATCCAGGTCATCTTCTCGGGCTTCCCCAGCTTGCCGAAGATCCGGATCGCGTAGGCGTTGACGACGCGGCCGACCGGCCCCGCCGCCTTGCTGGCGTTCTTGCGGGTCGTCTCCTTGATGACCCGCTCGACCCGGGGACGGCGCTCGGCCTCATAGGCGGCGAACGCCTCGCCGTAGGGGAGGTCGCGTAGGCAGCGGGCGAGCTGGATCGCGCTCTCGATCGACAGGGACGCGCCCTGCCCCGAACTGGACGACGGCGCGTGCACCGCGTCGCCGACCAGCACGATTCGGCCCCGGCTCCACGTGACGGTTGTGGGTGGCATGTTCTCCATCGGGCCGACGATCACCACGTCCGATGGGTCGGTCCGTTCGATCAGGTCCCGTGCCGGGGTGCCGTCGGCGGCGAACTTCTCCGCCAAGATCGGCAGCCACTCGGCGGCCGGGGTCGCCTGGACCTCGGCGGCGGTCATCGGCTCGGGGTGCGGGAGGTTCACGAACCAGACGGCGTCGTCGGCGCCGAAGACCTGGTAACCGAAGAATGCCTTCTTGCCGAAGGTCATCGGCATCTTGCCCTCGGTCGAGGGGATCCCCGGGGCCCGGACGCGGGCGCCGAAGCTGATCAGACCCGCGTACTGCGGTCCTGGGGCCGCCGGGTCGATGAGGGAGCGGACGGTCGAGCGGATGCCGTCGCAGCCGATGAGGATGTCGGCGGTGGCCTGGGTGCCGTCCGCGAAGTGCGCGGTCACGCCGTCGGCGGTCTCCTCCGCCCGGACGAGGCGCTTGCCGTGCTCGGTTCTGACGCCGCGCCGCGCGGCCTCGTCGTGCAGCGCCCGGTAGAGCTCGTCGCGCCAGACGAACTGCATCGACCGGATCCCGGGCGGGTTCCCGAACTCGGCGAGCGGACGGCCCTTCCAGTCCTGGAGCACGATGCCGGTCATCGGCGCGCCGAGCGGCCGGATCAGGTCGGCGCAGTCGATCGCGTCCAGCGCGTCGACTCCGTTGGGGGCGATGCTCATACCACCGCCGACCCCGTCGGCGGTCTTCTCGTACGCCTCGTAGACGGCGGCGTCGATGCCCGCCTTCTGCAGGGCCATCGCGGTGACCGGCCCGGCGATCCCGCCGCCGATGACGTGTGCTGTCTTCACGGTGTTCTGCTGCATGATGGGATAGTTGCATTGCAACTAGTCTCTCGTCAACTAGTAGTTTTCGGAGTAGTGTCGGTGACATGAGTACTGCGTTCCGGGGTTCGCCGCTGGCCCTCACCGTCCTGGCGCTGCTGCACTACAAGCCCCTGCATCCGTACGGGATCCAGCGGCTGATCAAGGACTGGGGGAAGGATCTGGTCGTCAACGTCGAGCAGCGGACGAGCCTCTACCGGACGATCGACCGGCTCGCGGAGGCCGGCCTGGTGGCGGTGCTGGACACCGAGCGGGACCACGCCTACCCCGAGCGGACCGTCTACGAGGTCACCGACGCGGGCCGTGAGGCCGCCCGTGAATGGCTGGTGGACCTGCTCACGGTTCCGAAACGGGAGTTCCCGCAGTTTCCGGCGGCGCTGTCCCACCTGCTGCTGCTTTCGCCCGAGGAGATCCCCGACCTACTGGAGCACAGGCGGACGGCCGTCACGGCGTCGGTGGCGGAACTGCAGACCGCGCTGACCGGTCAGGCCGAGGGGGGTCTGCACCGGGCCAGCCTGCTCGAACTCGAATACCTGCACGCGGTGGCCGTCGCCGAGGAGCGCTGGCTGACCGGCCTGATCGACGACCTCCGCTCCGGCCGGCTGACCTGGTCCCCAGCCGACTTCGCCGACCCGCAAGCCGACTCGCAATAGGTACGGGCAGCAGACCGTACAGGTCGGTTGGGTGAGGCATGAGGGCCTTTCGATGAACGGCAGAACGGGTGCCCGGCACGGCCCGGGCACCTGTTTCGCAGGGCTGCTATCTGGCGCAGACACGCTGCACGGAGCCGGGTGCTGGGTCACCCTGGCCCGGTGAAATGGGCTTCGGCGTATTTGCGGAAGGCCGTGACGAGGCGGCTGCGGTCGTCGGCTCGGGTGGCCAGTACGACGTGGCTGGGCTCGATGCCCTCCAGGGGGATCGTGGTGAGGTCGGGGCGCAGGTCACCGATGCGGGCGGTGGCGGGGACGATGGCAACGGCCTGCCCGCCGGCGACGAGTTCGAGCTTGTCCTCGCCCGCCTCTATGAGGGGACCGTCGGGCGCCCGGGTTCCGTCGGGCCGGGGGTCGGCGCGCCAGAAGGCGTTCCAGACTGGGTCGAGCGCCCGGGGCAGGGGCTCGTCGGCGATGTCGTCGAGGGTGACTGATTCCTTGCCCGCCAGATGATGATCCACGGGCACCAGCAGCGCCCGGGGTTCGTCATAGAGCACCGTGACGTGCAGCCCGTCGGTGGGGAACGGCAGCCGGGCCACCGCCGCGTCCACCCGGTGGTCGAGGAGCGCGGCGCGTGGTTCGTCCCAGTCCAGGTGGATGATCCGTACCTCGGCGCCGGGATGCCGCTGGCGTAGCTCGCGTACGGCCGGGGTGACGACGAGGTTGCCGATGTAGCCGATCGCGATCCGGCTGGGCTGGGCGGCGGCCCGGGCGCGCGCGGCGGCGCGGGTGGCGGAGCGCAGCAGCGCGAGGGCGAGCGGGAGGAAGACCTCTCCGGCGTCCGTGAGCCGGTTGCCCTGCGGGGTGCGGTCCAGCAGGCGGGCGCCCACCTGCTGTTCGAGCCGGGCGATCTGCCGGCTCAGCGAGGACTGGGTGAGATGGAGGGCGGCGGCCGCGCGACCGAAGTGCCGGTGCTCGGCGACGGTGGTGAACGAGCGCACCAGCCGCAGGTCCAGGTCCACCGGAGGGAGTGGCGAGTCGGCCATGCGCCCAGCGTAGCTCTCACCTCTCTAGCTGCGGTGATGCGCGAATCGGGATGCGCCTTGCGAAACATTCATTGGACCCTGAATGGGCTGCGGTCCCAAGCTGATGACGCAAGTTGAGCAGCCCAAGGAGCATTCTCATGAGGACCACCACTGTGGTCGACGCGGCCCGCCAGGCGTTGGGGCCGGTCGGCTTGACGCTGCCGGTCTCGTTCACCAGCGCCCTGTCCATCGACCTGCAGCGCGAGGCCGTCGAGCGGCTGGAACGCGCCGGCTACCACGCCGTCTGGACCAACGAGGTCGTCGGCGGAAAGGACGCCCTCGTACAGCTGGCAGTGCTGCTGGCCGCCACGCGGCGGATGGTGTTCGGCACCGGCATCGCCAACGTCTGGGCCCGGTCACCGCAGACCATGCATGGTGCGGCGGCCGTGCTGGCCCAGGCGTATCCCGGTCGGTTCGTGCTCGGGCTGGGGGTCGGATATCCGCAGCAGGCAGCCGACACCGGTCGGGAGTTCGGCAGCCCGCTGACCACGATGCGCGACTACCGCGAGCGGATGGACAGCCCGACCTCGCCACCCGCACCCGACGTGACCTATCCGCGGATCATCGCCGCGAACGGCCCGAAGATGCTCGCGTTGGCCGGCGAGATCGCCGATGGGGCAATGCCCGCCGGAGGGCCTCCCGAGTTCACCGCGCAGGTGCGTCAGGTGCTTGGCCCGGACAAATTGCTGGTCATCGGGCTCTCCGTGGTCCCGGGCGGCGACCGCGACCGGGCGCGGGCGATCGCACGGGAGTGGGTGTCGGGCAGCCTCCGCCAGACCTGGTACGCGGCCGCCCTGGCCCGGTTCGGCTACTCGGACCAGGAGATCGCCGAGGTGAGTGACCGGGTGGTGGACGCGATCATCGCCCACGGCGACCCTGCCGACATCGCCGCCAAGGTACGCGAGCACCTGGCCGCCGGCGCGGATCACGTGACGCTCATGCAGCCGATCGGTACCGACTTCTCGGTCGGCGTGGACCAATTTGAGCGGCTCGCCCCGGCACTGCGTGACGTCACCGCCCACCTGGACCGGCGCGCCGGCGGCTGACCAACGCCGGTAGAACGACAGTGTGCCGGTGTCGGCGGATCAGTAGCGTGGATTTTTCCGGTAAATCATATTATCGGGGCTATCAGGTTCTATGGCGTGGTCAAGTTTGATTTTTGGTTGAGTGTCCTCATGTGGACACATGGCGGTGGGCAATTGCCGGGAGGACGTGCCCGGCTTACGCTTCAAAAGCCATCCTTTCTGCTGAATACCGTCCCCAATTCGGCGTGGATCCGGCAATTCGCCACCGCGTCTCTCCCGAAAGGGGCCCGCCATGATTCCCGCCCAACCGTCCCCCGACAGTGGCATGCGCGGAGACCGTTCCAAGACGAACCGCGACCCCGGCGCGGCCGCACCGGTCCCCTTCGAGCTGCTGCTGACGCGTCTGGAGGACCACGTCAAGGAGGCCGGCATCACGCAGGACATGGTGTGCAACGGCGCGGTCACGGATTTCCTCGCGGCGGTTCCGGATCCCCAGCTCGCCAATCTCGGCGCGCCCGCGCTGGGCATACTGAACAATCACATCGACGCGGCGATGCACGAGTGCTCGCTCATGGCCGCCAAGTCCTCGGTCGTGTCCTACGCGTCCATGGTCACCTTCAAGGCGGCCAACACCTACGCGTCGGCCAACAACGTCGCCGCCAACGAGCATGAGGTCGCGCGGGTGGGCGTGGCAGTACGCGCTCGCATCGACACGTACGTCGTCGCGTGCGAGCGGCAGCTCTACCTGAACCATGCGGACGTCCCCGCCGACCTGAAGCTCCTCATCCAGCACCACGCCGTTGGCTCGGTCAAGGACCCCTTGGTGGAGGCCGCCGACCAGATTCTCCAGGCGGTGCACACGCCCAACGATCCCACCCAGAACGAGAGCGCCGCGCTGGTTCAGGCCCTGGAGGCCCTCCCGGTGGTTCAGGCCATGTATACGGGCAAGCTCTCCGTCGGCTTCGGCGCCGAGAGCGGCACCCTGCCCAGCATCGTGGTCACCAACGCGTGCAAAGCCCAGAAGCACTTCAGCGGGTACGTCGAGCAGTTCTACAAGAACGCGCCGACAGGCATGATCATCTACGCCGCCCTGGTGCAGCCGTCGCGCAGGCCCCCCGCGAAGCACGTGTCGAACATCGAGGTCACCGAGGACACCGTCGAGCCTGGCATGTTCTGGCTCGGTAGCCGGGTGACGCAGTTCCGGTCAAACGCCGCACGGGTGGGTAACAAGGTGCGCCTTTCGGTGATGGACGACGTCTCGACGGTGGTGCACGAGATCGGGCACCAGGTCGAGTTCTACCTTCCCGCGGTCGAATGGCTGCGCCTGCACCTGATTATCAGAATGCGAATGAACGGCACGCAGCTCGTCAATATCTATCCCAATGCAAGTAAACCTGAACCCGCCTTCGACGTCAGCACCATGCCGGCGTTCGAGGCGTACTACACGAAGAAGGAACAGCAGAGAAGCGGAAAGTATTATGCCGCCAAGCTCTATACCTCGGGTGACACCGAACTGCTGTCCATGACCGTGCAGTTCTTCAGCCAGCCCGATACCGCCATCCTCATGATCCAGCGCGACCCGGTGCTCGCGTCGACCGTCCTGCGCGCCATCCGCCCCGACGACTTCACGAACTTCCCCGTCGCCCTGCTGGCCTTGCTGCCCACCTGAGCCCCTCCGCGCAGCAATTAAGAGGACGGGCCGAGTACGAGTGTGGGGGCGACGTAATGTTCCCCCGGGGTGCGGTCGTCGGCGAGGACGTTCGCGGCGGAGTCTCGTTTGAGATTTGGCAGATCGCTGGTTCTTGATGTTCGTCAGCACCCTGATCTCCGATCTCGTTGTTGGTCCGACGACCGTGGGCGTACACGGCCGTCGCTCCTATGACGGGCGCGGGCGCCAGAAGGTAACGAGTGGACCGAGCCCTGCGCGGCAGGGCGTCACGGGTATCCGCGCGGATCCGGTGGAGGAGAAACCGATCCCTGTTCGATGCGGTATGCCCGTTCACTCCGGGTCGAGCCCGGCGCCCCGCCCCTCCGCCATCGGGCGTCCGAGCAGCTTGTCGATGCTGCGGCGTTCGCGTTTGGTGGGACGGCCCGCGCCACGAGCCCGTACGGCCACCGTGACAACCTCCTCGCGCGGAGGGGGCGGAGGGCTCTTGTCGATGTAGCACTCGGCGGCCGCGGGGGCGCCGACGCGCTTGGTGATGATCCGGGAGACGACCACTATGCGTTCGTGGCCCTCGTGCCGCAGTCGGACCTCGTCGCCGACCCGGACGACGTGCGCGGGCTTGACTCGTACTCCGTTGATCCGGACGTGACCGCCCCGGCAGGCGTCGGACGCGATCGATCGGGTTCTGGTCAGCCGCACCGACCAGATCCAGCTGTCCACCCGAGCACTCAGCTGCTCACCTGCCACTCCCACACTGTACTGAGATCGTCGCGTCGCCTGCATCCAAGCTTCGCAGTTCTCATTCCCCGGCTCTTTGCCAGGGAATTGCCAGAAATGACTGTCACGCTGCCGCGCGTGATCGCATCGAAGCCGGCCACAGCCACCGTCCCCGTCACATCCGCACACTCTCCCGCCCCTGGTGCGACGCCGCCGATCACGCCCGAGTGTGCCTGCCGACGGAGCTATACATCGGGCTGACCATGCCCACCTGCGGTCGCCGCAGCGCCCGCACGGTGCCATCACTTCTGCTCACCAGGCTCAGGGAGCTTCGCTATCGCGAGAAGGGATCGAAGGCTTGTCACAGGAGAAAACGGAATTGATGGCCGAAATGCCGCGCGCGGCGGCGGAATGGTTGCGATACGGGGAAGGAGGGCGGGCTCCCTCGCGGAGCGGTGGTCAGGCCGCCTCGGCCCACGACGACGGAGACCGCTAAGTCGTGGCCTCGTCACTCGGTTTTCACATACTCGGCCCGCTTGAGGTCATCGCGAACAACGCCCGCTTCACCATCACCGGGCTCCGCCAGCGGACCGTCCTGGCCGTGCTGCTGCTCACACCCGACCGGGTTGTCTCGGTCGACCGGCTCGTCGAGGCCGTGTGGAGCGGTGCGCCGCCGACCACGTGCCGCAACCAGATCGCCATCTGCGTCGCCGGTCTCCGCAAGGTGTTCCAGGAGGCGGGCTGCCACGAGGACGTCATCGTGACCGCGGCTCCCGGCTACATGCTCGTGTCCGGGGACCACCGCATCGATGCGGTCGAGTTCGCGGCCCGGGTGGAGTCTGCTCGGCATCTCGCCCAGGACCAGCGGACGGCCGAGGCTGCCTCTCTGCTCAGGGAGGCGCTCAGTCTGTGGCGGGGGACTCCGTTCGCTGACACCTCCAGTTCGCGGCTTCAGGAGGAGGCGAGCCTGCTGGAGCAGCAGTGGCTCAACGCGTACGAGCAGTACGCCGAGCTCCAGCTGGAGCTGGAGAGGTACAGCGAGATCGTGTCCGAGCTGTCCGGGCTCGTGCAGGAGCAGCCGCTACGCGAGCATGCCCGAGCGATCCTGATGCTCGCCAACTACCGGCTGGGCCGCCGCTCCGAGGCCCTGGGACTGTTCCGCCAGGCTCGCCAGAACTCCGTCGACGAGCTGGGGCTGGAACCGGGCAAGGAGCTGCAGGAGCTGCACGCCGCCATGCTGCGCGAGGATCCCTCGCTCCTGCCGACCTCCACAGCGTCGACCTCCACGGCATCGGTCTCCCTTAACGCCGACCTTCCCGCCGGCTCCGGCGAGGCGCGGCTGCCTGCGGATGTGCCGTCCTTCGTCTCGCGGGAGGAGGAGCTTGCGAGCCTCGATGTTCTGCTGGAGGGCGGCCCCGACGTAGGGTCGGCCGCCGTCGGGCTCATCACCGGGGGAGCGGGGACAGGCAAGAGCGCTTTGGCGATTCGCTGGGCTTACCGAGTGGCGCAGTCGTTCCCCGACGGAAGGCTCTTCGCCGACCTCACCCGGACAGGAGACGGCGAGGAGTCTGTCTCGGCCGTGCTCGCCCGGTTCCTGCGCGCCCTGAAGACACCGGAGAACGAGATCCCGGCGGACCCGCGGGGGCGGGCCGAGCTGTTCCAGCGGTCGGTCGCCGGACGGCGGGTGCTGGTCGTGCTCAGGGGAGTGCGGGACCTGCGCCGCGTTCAACGGCTGATCCCCGCGTCCGGGACCTGCGGCGTGCTCGCGACCAGCTCGTACAACCAATCGAGCCCGGCCCGGGTACGCCTGCGGCTGGACGCGCTGGACACCCGCTCGGCCGTCGAACTCCTCGACGCGCTCGTCGCCGATCACCGCGTACGGTGGGAGCCCGCGGCCGCCAGGAAAGTGGTCAGGTACTGCGACAACCTGCCCCTGGCCGTGTCCGCGGCCGCGGCGCGGCTCACCGCGAAGGCGCACTGGAGCGTCTCCCATCTGCTGGCCAGGCTGCGCGACCCGCTGCACCGGCTCGACGAGCTGAGCCACGGTGGGCCGCCCGGGATCCGCGACAGCTTCGACCGCGGCTACAACGGCCTGGGCCCTGATGCCGCCGCCCTGTACCGCCGGCTCTCGCTCTGGGACACCCCGGAGCTGGACGTCTGGAGTGGCGCGGCGCTGATGAACATCGACCTGTCGAGCGCGGAGAACCTCATGGAGCAGCTCGCGGACGCCGCGCTGCTCGAGACGTGGGGACGGCGGCCGGACGGCCTGTTCCGCTATCGCCTGCCCAGTCTGCTCGCCCTGCACGCTCGGGAGTACGCCGATTTCCATGACCTGTCGGCGGCGGGGTTGAAGCTGCCCTATCCGTCCGCGATCTAGGCGCCCAACGTCATTTGTTCTGCCGATTATCGCCGGAAATTTCCCTGCGATAACGAGATGAAATGCCGTTCGCCTAGGGTGGCTGCGCCAGGTCGGTTAATGCGGATGCGCCGCAAGCGGCAGGAAGGGAATTTATTAATCGGATCGTCGCCGAACTTCCAAAGGAGTTCGGCGGAGGCGGAAGCATGCCCAAATTAATCACCGAAGCACATCCGCAAAAAAACAAATCCAAGAGATGAGGATCACGATGGGTGAAATCCATATAACAGGCCGGCGGCTCGCAGCGGGTCTGGCCTCCATGGCGATCATGGCCACCGGCCTCACCGCTGTCATGGCCGCCCCGGCCTTCGCGGTGAGCCGATCCGCGATCGTCTCCGCCGCCCAGGACGAGCTGAACAACAGCAGCCGAGATCACGAGAGTCCCATGGGCAGCGGGTGTAACTACTACACCGGTGTCTTCCGTACGTGGAAGGACTCCGCCGGCTGCCCCAGCAGCGATGGCGTGCAGTGGCGCGACAGCAACTGGTGTGCGGACTTCGCCAAGTACGTCTGGCGCAAGGCCGGTGTCCCCCACGCCGACGTCCCCGAGTTAGAGGGTGGCGTGCTCACCGGATGGGCCAGCTCGTTCAAGGACTACGGGACCAAGTACGGGACCTGGCACACCAGAGGCAGCGGCTACACCCCGCAGCCGGGCGACGCCGTCGTCTTCGACTGGGAGCAGAACGGTGACATCGACCACGTCGGCATCGTGAAGAGCGTCGACGGGAGCACCATCTACACGATCGAGGGCAACAGCGGCGACCGGACCAAGGCCAACTCGCACTCCCGGTCGAGCAGCGACATCGTCGGCTACAGCGCCCCGGTCGAGGCCAACAGCGGTCCCTCGAACCAAGACGGCGGGGATTTCAACGCCGATGGGGTGGGGGATATCTTCTCGGCCGCTACCGGGACGTTGACCGTCTGGAGTGGTAAGGGGTCGAACAATTTCGGTTCGGCCACCGAGATCGGTCCTGGCTGGGGCGCTTTCAGTAAGCCCATCGCTGG
>NZ_JBITKE010000005.1:558328-575641 GCF_044460705.1 Nonomuraea sp. NPDC050022 | reverse complement strand
CAACTTCTCGAGTGCCATCGAGATCGGTCCTGGCTGGACTGCTTACAGCAAGCCCATCGGCGGTGACTTCAACGGCGATGGCATCGGTGACCTGGCGGCGGTCCGGGATGGCAGCAAGCTGACCATCTGGAACGGCAAGGGCGACAACCACTTCTCCAGCGCCATCGAGATCGGTCCTGGCTGGGAGCCCTTCGACAGCACCTTGATGACGCTGGGCGACGTCAACAAGGACGGAAACACCGACATCGCTTCCGTTCGCGAAGGCACCGGCACTCTCTACATCTGGAACGGCAAGGGCAGCAACAACTTCTCGAGTGCCATCGAGATGGGCCCCGGCTGGACCCCGTACTTCTAACCACCCCACCCCGCCGGGACGACCCGGCGGGGCAACATCTGTAGTCTGCGGCGGGTGACCACGTACCGGATCCTGGTTGTGGACGACGATCACGCCATCCTGCGTTCGCTGCGGCGCGGGTTGCGGCTGGAGGGGTTCGTCGTGGACACCGCCGAGTCAGGGCGGCAGGCGTTGGAGCGGGCGGTCGGGCAGCCCGATGCCATTGTCCTGGACGTGTCCATGCCGGGAATGTCGGGCATCGAGGTGTGCGGTCGATTACGGGAGGCCGGGTCGCAGGTGCCGGTGCTGATGTTGTCGGCGATGGACGAGGTGGCCGACCGCAAGGCCGGGCTGGCGGCGGGTGCCGACGATTACGTGATCAAGCCGTTCGACCTGGGCGAGCTGGTGTTGCGCCTGCGCGCACTGCTCCGCCGTGCCGGGCGCGCCGCCACCGGCACGACGGTACGCATCGGGCCGCTGGTCATCGAGCCGGATGCCCGTGGGGTTACCTTGCGCGGCCAAGCGGTCGAGATGACGCGGCGCGAGTTCGACCTGCTGGAGGTGCTGGCGCGGAACGCCGGGATCGTGCTGACCCGTGCCGTGCTGCTGGAGCGGGTCTGGGGCTACGACTTCGAGGTGAGCGACAACGCGGTGGACACGTTCGTCGGCTACTTGCGGCGCAAGCTGGAGGCGGGCGGCGAGCCGCGCATGCTGCACACCGTACGCGGCGTCGGGTTCGTGCTGCGCGAGCCATAAAGCCATGAAACCGCGAGAGAGAGCCATGAAGCTGTCCACGCGCTTCGCGCTCTGCCTGGCCGTTGCCGTCCCGCTGCTGGTGGCGCTGGCCGGGCTGGTCGTGCTGATGCTCGTCTCACAGGATTTGCGCACCCAGCGGGATGATCAGCTCGCGGCGCGGTTGCGGACACTGGCCCCGATGGCGAGGACGTACGCCTGGCGAACCGATGTGCTGCGTGCCGTGCCGCCCGACTTCCTGCAGCGGCGGCTGCTGGCCGCGGCCACCGGCCCGGGCGGGGCGACGGTGGTGGTGGATGACGAGAAACCGCTGGTCATCGGGGACGTGCCCGGCACGCTCCCGGCCGGTGCCGGTCCCGGCGACTACGTCGAGGGGGATCGGCAGTGGCGATTCGTCGCCGCCGAGCTGGGGCCGCGGGGGAGGGCGCGGCTGATCCTGTTCGAGCCGGATGAGCGCCTCACCGGCCAGATCGCCGCCCTGCGTAACCGGCTGGGCTCGGTCACGTTGGTCGCGGTCGGTGTGGGCGTGGTCGCGGGGCTCGTACTCGGCAGGTTCGCGGTGCGGCCGCTGTCGAGGCTGGGCGGGCAGGCACGTGCGATCGACGCGCCCTCCTCTTCCGGTACGCGACTGGCGACCACGGCCGGCGTCACCGAGATCGATGAGCTGGCCCACCTCCTGAACGACCTCCTCGACCGGCGTGACGCGGCCGTGGCCCGTACCGGCGAGGCTCTGGAGACCGCGCGCGCGTTCGCCGCCACCGCCGCGCATGAGCTGCGCACTCCGCTCACCAGCATGGGCACCAACCTCACCCTGCTGGACCACCCCGGGCTGGATGCGGCGGATCGCGCCGAGACCGTCGCCGACTTGGCCGCCGAACACGGCCGCCTCCAGCGGCTCATCACCATGCTGCGCCGGCTCGCGCGCGGCGAGCTGCTCGACGCCTCCGCCTTCGCCGAGACCGACCTGGCCGGCATCGTCAACGACGCGATCGAGGACGCCCGGCGCCGCCACCCGCACGCCACGATCACCGCGCGCGTGCCGGACGCTGTCCGGGTACGCGGCTGGGCGGAGGGCTTGCGCCTGGTCGCCGACAACCTCCTCGACAATGCCGCCGTGCACGGTACGGACGCGTCCGGCCGCACCTCGATCACGGTCACCCTGGAGCGTGGGGATGAGATCGTCCTCGCCGTCCAGGACACGGGGCCGGGGATCGAGCCCGAGTGCCGCGAGGCGGTGTTCGCCCGCTTCCACCGTCGCCCCGGCAGCCCGGGCTCGGGGCTCGGTCTCACGTTGGTACGGCAGCAGGCGGCCCTGCACGGCGGCACCGCCTGGCTGGGCGCCTCCCTTGACGGTCCGGGTACGCGGGCCGAGGTACGGCTGCCGGTGACCGAGCGGGAAGCTCCGCGATCCGGGCGGTCCTGGCTGGAATAGCTTCTTGCCAGAGAAATGCCAGAAAAGCACGCCACCATCCCTCCGAACTAACCCTTCGGAGGAGATGACATGCGCATCACCCATTACGCGGTCGCGGTCGCGGCTGCGGTCACGCTGTTCATGCCGTCAGCGGCCTTGGCCGAGACCACTGACGTCATGCAGCCATCGACGCACCCGGTCAAGCTGCGTACCGCCCTCAGAGAACTCTCGGTGACCTACACCTACCAGGGCGAAGAGCACACCTTGGACGACTTCCTCACCCGTACGAAGACCAATGGCTTCCTCGCCTTGGACGGCCAGGACGTCGTCGCGGAGCGCTACACCGGCGCGAACCGTGACACCCGCTTCCAGTCCTGGTCGATGGCCAAGTCGTTCACCGCGACCGCCGTCGGCATCGCGCTCAAAGAGAAGCACATCGGATCGATCGACGACTCCGTGGACAAATATCTGCCCGAGCTGAAGGACTCCGGCTACGCCGGGGTGTCCATTCGCGAGCTGCTGCAGATGTCGTCCGGCATCGACTGGGACGAGGCCACCGACGCGCCGCGCCTGATGGCCGCGGCCAACAAGGGCTACTCGATCAGCAAGATGGCCGCCCTCCAGAAGCGCGGCTGGGAGCCGGGCAGCCGGTTCGAGTACACCAGCATGAACTCCTTCGTCCTGGCCCGGCTCGTCACCAAAACCACAGGAATGCCGTACTACGACTACGTCGAGCGCAAGATCTGGCAGCCCGCCGGCATGGAGTCCACGGCGACCGTCGGGAACGACTCGCACGGCGACAGCCTGGGCTACTGCTGCTACTACGCCACCGACCGTGACTTCGCCCGCTTCGGCCTGCTCTACCTGCACGGCGGCAAGGCGAAGGGCCACCAGGTCGTACCGGCCTCCTGGGTGAAGGCGTCCACCAAACCGTCCTCGGTCAACCCGAACTATGGGCTGCACTGGTGGCTCGGCGGCGACGGCGGAGATTTCATGGCGGTCGGGCTCGGTGGCCAGTACATCTACGTCTCACCCGAGCAGGGCGTCGTCATCGTCAAGTCGTCCATCGCCGGAAGCGCTATTGACCAGGAAGAGGCCATCGTCGCGTTCCGCGCCGTGGCGGCCGAGGTGGCCAGGACCCGAGGATGACCGGACAGCCGGTTATAGGGGCTTTCGAGGGTGACTGGAGGGTCGCGTGAGTCTCCGGCTTCTGCGTTTCGTCGTCGCCGCGGGTGTGCTGACGCTCGCGATCGGGCTGGGCAACCTCGTGGACGGTGACGTACGGGCGGGACTTCCGCTGTTCGTCGTCGGACTCGTTTTCGCCGGAGTGCCGGCGGGGCTGCTGGTCCGTCATGTGATCGCGAACTGGACGTCAACAGATTTCCGGCGCTCACCGGCGATGGCGGATCCCGCGATACGGCGCAACTTCCGCAGCGTCGCCGTGTTCGTTATGGCGTACAGCGTGCTGTGGTTCCTCGCGGCCGTCGCGATCCTGGTCTTCGCCTATCGGATCCCGCACGACAACGGCAGCAGCGGCGGATCGATCGCCACTGTGATGGTCATCGGCTGCTTCCTCGCCGGGATACCTACGCTGCTCGGCATCCAGTTTCTCCGGTGCGGGCAGCTGGTGCGGCACGGAGGCACTGAGGGCATCGCGGCCGGGCTGCGGCTTGGCTGGATCGTCGTCGTCATCGGCGGGCTCGTCACCGTGGGCTCGCTGACTCATGACCGCCCCGGCTACGGCACGATCGGGCTCGTCGCCGGCTGCCTGGTCGCCTTCACGCTGGTCAACAACCTCCGATTGAGCATGCTCAGCACCCGGGTCGTTGCGTACGAGCGGCAGGCTTCGGGCAACCGTAAAGGAAGATCATGACCGACATTCGCGTGCCTGTCTTCGCCACCGGCGCCGCCTAGCCTTTCATCGAGGGGAGGGTCACGACGAACTCGCAGCCCGTGCCCTGGGCGGGGCTGCGTAGCTCGATGGTTCCCTGGTGTGCCTCGGCTATCGCGCGGGCGATGGAGAGGCCGAGTCCGCTGCCCTGGCGGCGTACCGGATCGCCCTGAGAGAACCGCTCGAAGAGGTGAGGGCGCAGGCCGGGGTCGATGCCTGCGCCATCGTCGGCCACCACGAGTCGCACAGCGCTGTTCTTTGGCAGCGTGAACAGCGTGACGCGGACCGCCGTACCGGGCGGAGTGTGCTGGAGCGCGTTGCCGAGGAGGTTGCGGACGAGCCGGCGCAGCCGCTCGGCGTCGCCGGTGATGACCAGCGGATCGTCGGACGGCGCCGACAGGGTGATGGGGCGATCGGGGTCGATCAGCCGGGCGTCGTCGACGATGGCCTCGACCAGCTCCACCAGGCGGAGGGGCGCCGTCTCCAGGGGCCGTTGCTGGTCGAGGCGGGCCAGGAGGAGCAGTTCTTCCACCAGGTTGCGCATGCCTGCGGCTTCCTCGGCGATTCGGCTCATCGCGGTTGTCACGGTCGGCGCGGGCAGTTCGTTGTGGAAGTACAGCTCGGCCCAGCCGTTGATGGTCGTGAGGGGCGTACGCAGTTCGTGGGAGACGTCCGCGACGAAACGGCGCAGCCGTTCCTCGGCCTGGTGTTGCTCATCGAACGCGCGGTTGAGTGCGGTCGCGAGCCGGCCGGTTTCGGTGTGCGGGACGCCGGCGGGGATGCGCCGGGTCCGGTCGCCTTGGGCGATGGCGGTCGCGGTGGCCGCCATGGTCTGCAGCGGTCTGAGTCCCACGTGCAGTACGGCGAGGGCCAGGCCGACCAGGGCGAGCAGGGCGACCGAGGTCACGATCGCCTCGCTGAGGGCGAGCCGGTCAAGGGTGTCCTCATCGTTGTGCAGGGAGAGGGCGACAATGACGCCTTCGGTGCCGACTGTCGCGTTCAGGCGGTGGTAGCGGGCGCGGTAGGGATTTCCTGCGGCTTCAAGCCTCATGATCTTCCCAGGGGAGCCGCGCAGCCGGGCGATCGTCGCGGCGTCCAGCACGCGGGCGAAAGCGCCCTTGCTCCGCTGTACGACGGCGTTCCCGCTGGTGTCCACGAACACCGCCTCGATGCGGTCTCCGTCGAGCTGGCGCAGCGCCCGCTCGACGCTCAGGAGGTCTCGTTGGCGGGACAGGCTCTGGTCCACGCGCGCGGTGATGGCGGTCAGCTGCCGCTCGGCGCGGGACTCGAAGAACGAGCTCAGCATGACGTACGCGGCGAGAGCCGTCCCAAGGAGCCCGAACGACACCAGCAGGGTGATGCCGGCCAGCAGCCGGCCGCGCACCGTACGCGGGATCAGATTCACCTGGCGTCGTCCGGCGGCAGCCTCAGCGTGTAGCCGAAACCGCGGACCGTGTGCAGCAACCGCTGCTCCCCGATGTCGATCTTGCGGCGGAGGTTGGAGACGAACTTCTCGACCACCCCGGCATCACCCCCGAAGTCGTACTGCCAGACCTGGTCCAGGATCTGCGCCTTGGACACCACCCGGCCGGCGTTGACCAGCAGGTAGTGCAGCATCCGGTACTCGGTGGGGGAGAGCTCGACCAGACGTCCGCCGCGCAGCACCCGGTGGGCGTCCTGGTCCATCTCAAGATCGGCGTAGCGCAGCACGGTTCGCTCGTCCGCGCCCTGCGCCCGCCGGAGCACCGCGTGCAGTCTGGCCAGGACCTCCCCGATGCTGAACGGTTTGGTGATGTAGTCGTCACCCCCGAGATTGAGCCCTTCGATCTTGTTCTCCGCCCCGTCACGAGCGGTCAGGAACAGCACCGCGAAGGTGTGGCCGCCGCGTCGCAGGCGGCGGATGACATCGAAGCCGTCGATGTCGGGCAGCATCACGTCGAGAATGGCGACCGCCGGCCGGAACGCGGTCGCCGCCTCAAGGGCCTGGGCTCCGCTGCCGGCCGAGGCGACCTGGAAGCCCGCGAGGCGCAGGGTGGTGACGAGCAGTTCGGCGATGTGCGGATCATCGTCGACCACCAGCACCCGAGCGCCTGTCGTGTCCGTCGCGTCGCCTGCTGAATAGCGCGTGGTGCCCATGGATCCGATCCCCTCCAGGCCATGCCGTCGCCATCCGCATGCTAACGACGGGCTGCCCAACCCCGTAGTGATCGTCAGGGAACCGTCAGGAAATCATCCAGGGAACGGCGGAATCCGGGACGACCATGGCGTTTCATGATTCCTCTAGCAATGGCCGCCGTGCTCCTCAGCACGGGCTTCGCCGCACCCGCTGGACCCTCTTGGCCGGTCTGTGTCGTACGCGACGCCCCCATCCGGCTGGGCGTCAGCCAGGTCGGCCGGGCGGCTGATGGGCGCCTGGTCACCTACACGCTGCGTTCCCGGGCCATGCGGGGTGAGCAGCGCGTCGACGTGCTGCTCCCCGAGCGCTTCGACGCCACGGGACGTACCAGCTATCCGACCCTCTACCTGCTGCACGGCGCGGGCGGCAACCGCAAGAACTGGACCGAGCGGGACCAGATCCGCTCCGTCATAGGCGACCTGCCGATCATCGTGGTCATGCCGGACGGCTCCGATCAGGGCCCGGACGGCAAGAACCGCAACGGCGGCTACACCGACTGGTTCGGCCTCACTCAGGGGACTTCCGGCCCGGTGCCGGCCTGGGAGAGTTATCACGTTCGCGAGCTGGTCCCATTCATCGACCAGATCCTCCCCACTCAGGCGAACCCCGCCGGTCGCGCCATCGCCGGTATCTCTATGGGCGGCGGCGGTGCGGTCAAGTACGCCGCGGCGTTCCCCGGGACGTTCGGCTACGCGGGATCGTTCTCCGGCTCGCTGGACAACGCGGTCGGCGCGGGGCGGCAGCAGAACTGTGTCCGGGGCAATCCCGACGAGCAGCAGGTCGTGTGGCGCGACAACAATCCCACCGACCTCGCCGGCAATCTGCGGGGAACACACCTTTTCGTACGTTCCGGCACCGGCACCCCCGGGCCCTACGACTCACCGAAGCCGCCGGGTGATCCGGCCGAGCGTCAGCGATGGCAGACGCGTTTGCTCGTCGAGGCCGGGGCCCATCAGATGGCGCAGCATTTCCTCGCGGCGCTGGAGAAGTCCGGCATCAAGGACGTGAACGCACGTTTCCTGCCCGGCTCACACTCCCCGCCTTACTGGCAGCGGGACCTGCGGGAATTCGTCTCATGGCTCGAACCGCTGCTGCGGCCCCGCGTCAGCACGCCGTCGCCCTTCCAGGTCTCCAACGCCCGTGCGTCATTCACAGCCTGGGGATGGACGTTCGCGGCCCATCGCAAGGTCCGCGAATTTTCCTACCTGATCGTACGCCGCGACGCCCTCACCGCCACCGGCAGCGGCCGTCTCGACGTGGTGGCGCCGCCGAATCGCCGGCCGGGCAGGAGGTACCCGATCAAGATCGGAGACCGGACCCAGGTGGTCAAGGCCGATCGGCACGGACGCCTGGCGTTCTCGATCGATCTCGGTCCCAGCCACACCGCGCAGCAGACCGACTTCGGCCCGGACGCGACAAAGGGGTGGAGCTCCGTCTCGGTCAAGATCGGGACGGCCTGCTCCGGGGGCCGGAAGGAGTGCACTGGTGCCCGCGCATAAGCTCATCGCGCTCAGCGTGGGGGCCCTTCTTCTCGTACCTGCTCCCAAACCGGAGAAGGTCGTGTCGACGGTCGCTTCGTTGCCCGCCTCGATCACCAGTGTCCGCTTCCCCGGCTACACCGCGGACGGCTCGCGCATCGTCGCGTCGGCGACGTCCACCGGCTTCCAGGGCACCCAACTCGTGTCCTTCACCGAGAACGGCACCCGGCTACGCTGCCTGACCTGCCAGGCATGGCACGGCCTCGACCTGCTCAAGCCGATCGCGTTCCCCGACGGCCGACGGGTGCTGGTCCGCATCGGTGCCCAAACGCCTGACGCGCCGGCGGATCACGGGGTGGTGGAATGCGCCCCATCGGTGATCGACTGCCGCCGGGCAACGGTCGTGCCGATCGTGCCGCCGGCCGCCGGGGATCCGAACGTCGAGCAGGACCAGCGGGAGTTCCGGCTGGCGCCGGATGGCCGGCACGTGGCGCTCACCCAGATCCGCCGTACGGCGTCAGGACGGCCCACGGGGGTCGGTGTTGTCGGCAGGCTGGCTCGTCGCGGCGACGCCTACCATGTGGAGGACGCCCGGGTCGTCGCGACGGACGGCGAACTGAAGGGCTTCACGCCCGACGGGCAGGCGGTGACGTTCGCGCGATTCCTCAACGCGTACGAGGCGGGCAATCCAGACGTCGTCAAGGTCGACCTGCGCTCCGGGCACGAGAG
Source organism: Nonomuraea sp. NPDC050022 (assembly GCF_044460705.1). Classification (NCBI taxonomy): domain Bacteria; kingdom Bacillati; phylum Actinomycetota; class Actinomycetes; order Streptosporangiales; family Streptosporangiaceae; genus Nonomuraea; species Nonomuraea sp. NPDC050022. The sequence goes on along the minus strand of NZ_JBITKE010000005.1, from coordinate 566,869 downwards.
CCGGGTGACCTCGGCGTTGGACTGGGACGAGGACGTCGACATCTCGCCGTACTCCTACAAAGGCCGGCGATGGATGACCGTCGGCAGCGCCCGTACCACTGGGCTGCTCGAAACCTTCTCGCAGATCCGCCGGCCGCCGTTCATCGAAGAGGGCGTCCCCGCGCTGCCGTTCGCGGTGTTCACCACCCGCAACCCGCAGATCGCCGAACCGTGGCTCGTCGACGAACATGACACCCGTGGACAGCCGCTCGCCCCCGGCGCCATCGCCGCAGGCTGGGACGCCAAACCCAACTTCAGGTGGAAGCCCGACGGCACGGCCGTGCTGTTCTGGCAGCAACAGGTGCACGGCACACAGACCAGGGTCGTCGTGGCCCACCTCCCGGAACGTCCGCCCGCTGGGCGCGGCCCCATCCGCTCGACGCCGTCCCCGTCCTGGGCGTCACCGATCGCCGGCTATGTGCCGCCCGACCCTCGCCAGGTGACCCACCACGCCGGGAAGATCTCCGGGAGCATCGACATCACGCGCCGGCCCTCGCCGATACCGCGATTCGAGTATCTGCTGGAGGTGACCTACACCAATTACTCCGACGAGCCGGGATTCGTGATCAATGGCGTCGAGCGGAGCGACCACGGAAAGCCCGGCCTCTACGGGACGACCTCCCGCTACAGCGCCGACCTGGCGGTGTCCGGACGGCACAGCGGATACCTCAAGGCGGACAACGTACTGATCCAGCCCAATGCCATGACCGGCACGATCGAATCCCAGGTTGACGGCCGACACCTCACCCTCGGCCCTCTCCCCTAACGGGTGGCTAATCGAGCTTGGCTTCGCGGCCGTGGACGATGAGCGCGTACAGCACGAGCACGTCGACCGCGATGACGGCGAGTGACCACCAGGGGTTCACGGCGATCCAGGTCAGTTGCGTGAGGGCGTTCAGCATCACCAGAACGATGCCGACCACTCTGGCCCAATCCTGGCCCAGGGTGACGGCGATGCCTGTGGCCAGCACGAGCACGCCGAAGAGGAGATGGAGCCAGCCCCAGCCGGTGACGTCGAAAAGCAGGAGCCGGGCGGGCGTCTGCACGTATACCCGGTTGGCGAAGACGGCGGCGAGACCGGTGATGATGTTGAACAGCCCGGCCAGGACCATCATCATCCCGCCGAACCAGATCCAGCCGACCCAGCCGGTCACATGGCGTGCTTGGTGATAGGTCATCGAAATCCCCCTTGAGCTCTGACTTCCGTGTGCCGCGGCGGTGTCGTGGGGCCTGGCTCCCTTGTTCGAGGCCGCACCCCAGTTGCTTCCCTCATCAACCCGACAAACACGACAGAAAGGGATGTAAAGGCACGTGGAGGGGATAGTGTTTCCCCCGCCTTGGCGAATTCGATACGCAAGATCGTCCTCCCATGGAAGCCCCGCTGACTGGCGGGCCAGACTCGGCGTCCCAAGGATCACGATTCCGATACGTTGGGCCATATGCTCCCCGCTCTCCCTCAAGCCGCTCGTGCTGACGTGCGACAGGTTCCGTCCCGGTTCGCCTGGCTGGACGCGTTGCGCGGCATCGGCGCGCTGGCCGTGGTGGGGGAGCATCTGACGACCTGGGCGATGCCGTGGCTGCGGCCTACCTCCTTCAACCTCGGCGTCTACGGCGTGATGGTGTTCTTCCTGGTCAGCGGCTACATCATCCCGTCCTCGCTGGAACGGCACGGCGACGTGCGGGCCTTCTGGGTCGGCCGGTTCTTCCGCCTCTATCCGCTCTACCTGGCGGTCATCGCCCTGGTCCTCGCTCTGGCCTGGTGGATCCCGGTACGGCCGGAGGTGCCCAGGGACCTGTCCTCGGTGGCCGCGCACCTGACGATGCTGCTGGACACGGTGGGCGCGGCAGGGGTGCTGAACACGATGTGGACGCTGTCGTATGAGATGGTGTTCTATCTGCTGGCCGCGGCCCTGTTCGTGACCGGCGTACGCGACGGACGGAACCTGCTTCCGGCCGTATTAGCGCTGATCGCCGCCGCCGCTGGGCTGGTCCTGACCGGACCGCCGCTGTCGGGCGGCTGGCTGGCCTGGGTGTCGTCCGGCCTCTTCGTGGTGGGGCTGGGCTGCGTTATCTCCGGGCGCGGGCGTACGGTCGCGGCCTGCGCTTTGGGTTTGATGGCGCTCGCCTTGGTGCTGCTGAGCAGCCGTGTCCCCTGGTTCGGGCTGGCGATCCTGGCGGTGATGTTCGCCGGTACGGCGATCCGTCGCTGGGAACGCGGGCAGGCGCCGCTCTGGCCCGTGATCGTCACCGCGATGGTCGTGGCCGCGACGCCGCTCTGGGCGCTCAACGCCGGCTGGTGGTGGGTGCGGCCGGACGTGTGGGGGCTGACCGTCCTGCTCGCCGCCCTCACCTTCGCCGGTGGCATGGCCTTGCGTGCTCGCCCCCTCCCCGCCGTGCTCACCTGGCTCGGCACGATCAGTTACTCCCTCTACCTGGTCCACCTGCCGCTGCTGCTGATCGTCATGGAGTTGGCCGGTGAGCTGCGCTGGTCGCCGCTGCCGCTGCAGATCGGGATCAGCGTGGTCTTCCTGAGCCTGCTCATGCCGGCCGGCTGGCTCAGCCACCGCTTCATCGAAGGCCCCATGCAGCGCCTCGGCCGTCGGGTTGTTTCCCAGCAGGTCAGTCTTCGGCGAGGACGATGACCAGGTCGCGGGGGCCGAGCGTGACCGGGTCGGATTTGCCGGGGTTGAGCACCACGCCGAAGTTGGGCGGGGCGGAGGACTCGACCGCCAGCCGGTAGCCGATGGCGGTCTCGCCGCGGGCCCGGGCGGCGGCGATGACGGTGGCGAAGCTGACCGTCATCCCGGGGTGGACGTAGTCGGTCGCGGGCTTGAGATAGATCTCCGAGCCGTCGGCGTCGAAGAGATAGCGGAACACCGCGCCCAGGTGCGGATTCTCCGACAGCTGGGTCATCAGCAGGCTGATCAGCTTGGTGCCGACCACGAAGTCGTCGGCCTTGGTCACCTGGGCCAGGCGGCGGTTGCGGTCGTCGTTCATCTCGCTGACGATCGGGAAGCGCTGCCCGGTACGGGAGGCCAGGTCGCGCAGGTGCAGCAGCGTCACCAGCGTGCGTGAATCCGCGTACTGCGACTCCAGCCGGTCGTCGGCCAGCACGATGATGTGGTCGAACATGCCCGGCTCCAGCGACTCCAGCGTGATCCGGTCAGTGGTGTCGCACTCCTTGACGTTCAGGGCCAGGTTGGTGAGCTCGAACGCGAACTCGGATTCGTCGACGGCGGCGGCCACGTTCAGGATCGAGCCGGGGGCCACGTACTGGTCGAGCTCGGCGACGATTTTCGGGGCGCGGCTGTTCCAGCCGAGCATCAGCGTGCTTTCCGGGGGTGCGGCCTCGCGGACGGGAAGGGTGATCGCCTGCTGGACGACGGGCGGGAAGCTGCGGACGAGCCGGACGGTGGAGTCGTCCTCGGCGATCACGATCATCTGGTCGCCCTCCATGACCTGGGTGTCCATGGGCGGGTTCAGGACCACCGAGCCGTCGCCGCGCCGGATCCCGATCAGCGAGGCGGTCTCGTACGCGAACAGCGCCTCCCCGTACGGGAAACCGGTCAGCTTCGGCTCCGTACGCATGTAGATCTCGTCGCCGCCGAAGTCCAGCAGATCGGTGACCACCACCGACAGGCCCGACTGGCGGCAGGTCTGCACGATGAGCCGGGAAGCGATGTCGTCGGCGTCGACCACCTGCGCGTGCCCGTTGGCGGCCAGTTCGGCCGCGACGCGGTTGCCGGAGTCGGTCACCGAGGCGATGATCGGCGGGCGGCGGCGGCGCCAGTTGCGGTTGGTCAGGCCGAGGAGCGTCTTGACGACATGCGCGTCCGGATCCTCACCCGCCGGGGAGAGGACGATGACGGATCGGGCGGTGTCCAGGCTGAGCATGTCGAGATCGGTCGGTTCTATGGTGCTGCCACTGCGTACGACGACGCGGGTCTTGCCGGTGTCGCCGACGCGCGTGCGCAGTTCCTCCTCCATCTCCAGCTTGTCGCCGTCGCCGAGGATGGCGATGCAGGACTTGGCTTCGCTGGCGTTGGCCTCGACCAGCTCGGGGATGATCGTGAAAACCTGATCCGACCAGCCGACCAGCACCGTGTGGCCGGACTCGACGATGCGGGAGCGGCCCTTGCGCAGCTCGGTCAGCTTGTTGTCCAGGCCGGTGGTGAGCACGCCGACGAGGCTGGAGACGATCAGCAGGCCGCCGATGGTGATGGCGAACCCGAGGATCGTGAACATCGTGCTGCCCTCGTTGTCGCCCGCGACCGTGCCCGGGTCCATGGCGCGCATGAGGCTGCCCCAGAGGGCTTGGTACCAGCTGTCGTGGACGTCGTCGTCGGCGAAGATTATGGACAGGCCCGCGAAGATCACGACCATCACGACGGTGACGAGGGCGAGCCAGCCGATGAGGGCGGGTGTGCCCTTCGACATGCTGTTGTCGAACCGGTAACGCAGACGTTCTCGTCGTGTGGCCATGACCTAACCCGTCGTTTTGGGCATCCTCTCGCCAGTGGCGGTAGGGGATGTGCGAAAAGTACCAATCGCCACAATTTTCCCCTTACTTCTGTCCCGCCGCTTGCATCTCGCTAACAAAGGAGTCGCGCCGCTAGGTTTTCGCCTTGGCGGGCACGCATGACGAGTCCAGCGTGTCCAGTTGCTGGGCGGGCTGGCGTGGTGACCGCGTGGTGGTGGGCGTACTGGTGGGCGAACTGGTCGGTGAGGGGGCGGCTACCTTGCCGGCGCGGGCGATGGCGATCTTCACCGCCCGGCGGATGCGCGGGTAGTCGGGATAGGCCGGGTTGTACCTGGGTGGTACGAAGTTCACCTTGGCCACCTTGGCGCCCTTGACCTGCTGAGCGAGCGGCACCAGGTCTTGCAGCAGATCGCGCGGGATGTCGGTGAGGAAGGTCTGCTTGGCGGCCTTGGCCAACGCGTTGAACTTCAACAGCACGTTGCCCGGGTTGAGCTGCTTGAGCATGGCGCTCATCACGCACTGCTGGCGGAGCATGCGGGTGTGGTTGTCGGCGCCGGCGCAGGTGCTGCCCGGATGGTCGCGGGCCCTGCCGTACCACAGGGCCTCGTTGCCGTCGAGGGTACGGGTGCCGGCCTTGACCACGCCGCCGTCGGAGCGGCCCACGCCGTAGCAGACGTCCCGCTCGACGTTGATGGTGACGCCGCCGAGGGCGTCGATCAGGTGTGCCACGCCCCACATGTTGACGAGCATGTAGTAGTCGATCTTGAGGCCCAGGATCTGGCCGAGCGTGCCCTTGACGGCCTCCGGGGCGCGGTCGGCGGAGCGGCCGACGACCTCGGGGTGCATGTCGGCGTACGCCCAGACCCCGTTGAGCAGGTCGGCCGAACCGCGGCCCTGGCCCGGCGGCAACGAGAAGTTCTTCGGCGGGGGGAACCGCCTGGCCAGCGCGGAGCCCGGCGGGAACGGCGCGTTCTCCAACTCGCGCGGCAGTGCCAGGACCACGGAGTTGCCGGTGTGGACATCGATGCTGACCACGTTGATGCTGTCGGTACGGATGCTCACGCCCTTGCGGGAGGCGGCGCCGTCCCCGCCCAGCAGCGCGATGTTGAGCCGATCGCGTCCCCGCCACGGATCCTTGTGATCGATCGGCTTGGACGGTGAGGACTTGAAGACGCTGCCGATCGCGTCGTCAGAGGTACGAGCGGTCGTGGCGGCCAGCCCGAAAGGCAGCGCCACGGTCACCGACAGCACGCCCGCGACCGTGGCCGTACCGAGTTGTCCCCACTTGCCGAGCCTGGCGGGTCGCAGCACGATGTACGAGCTGATCACCACCCCGGCCCAGGCCAGCCCGCCGACCACGCACAGGCCAGTGATCACGGCCAGCCAGGTCGGATCGAGCAACAGGCCGGCCAGCGCGTTACGGTTGATCAGCGCGATCACGGCACCGATCAGCAGCACGCCGAAGGTGCCCATCATGATCATGCCGGTACGCTTACGGCCCGCCAGAAAGTGCGCGACGCCCGGAACGACGACCGACGCGAGCGTCCAGCCGATCACGGATGGAGCAGTCCACCTGCGCATCCAACCTCCCCCATAGGCAACATATGCCTCATTGCGTAGGGAATTTAGCAACTCACCACGCTTGGGGTGACCTAGACGGCGGTTCCCTGGGTTCCCTGGCAAGCGAACGGCCACGGGCACAACCCGTGGCCGGGACGCTCCAGCTTCCCTATTTTCCGCGTTTGCCGTACAGGCCGACCGTCAGCGAGACGCCCAGCGCGGCCAGGGCGACCTGGATGCCGAGCTCGATCCAGTCGATGCCGCGGGTGTCGGCCACGCCGAGCGCGGCGGCGAAGGCGGTGCCGACGAGCGCCGCGACGACGCCGATCACGATGGTCAGCCACATGGGGATGCGCTGGCGTCCGGGGATGACGAGCCGTCCCAGCGCGCCGATGACGATGCCGATGATGAGGCCGGAGATGATGCCGGTGACTTCCATACGGAGACTCCCGATTGGTCGGCAACCTATCCGGGCAACGAACCACCTCCTGGACAGGGTTTCTCAGGCGGGAGGAAGACCTTAAGAGAGTCGTAAGTCGGCTCTGCGAGGCTACAGGCACATCGAAAACCGGTCCTTACCAGGAGGAACATCATGAGGACGATCGCCGCGAGTCTTTTCATCTCTCTCGACGGCGTTGTTGAGGAGCCGGCGGAGTGGCATTTTCCGTACTTCAACGACGAGATGGGTGCGGCTGTGGGCGGCCAGATGGCTGACACGCTGCTGCTGGGCCGCAAGACCTATGACAGCTTCGCCGGGGCGTGGCCGGAGCGGGAGGCGGAGGGCGGCGAAGACGCCGGCTTCGCCAAGACGCTGGGCGAGGCGCGGAAGATCGTGGTGTCGCGCCAGCCGTTGGAGTTCACCTGGCGCAACTCCGAGCTGCTTCAGGGCGATCTGGTGGAGGCCGTGACGGCGCTGAAGAGCGAGGAGGGTGGCCGGATCGCGGTGAGCGGCTCGGTGTCGGTGGTCCGGCAGCTGCTGCAGGCGGGGCTGCTGGACGAGCTGCACCTGCTGGTGCATCCGATCGCGGTCCGTAAGGGCGAGCGGCTGTTCGACGAGGGAGACACCACGGTCCCGCTGGAGCTGATCAGGTCCGAGACGTTCGCGACGGGGGTGTTGTATCTGGTCTATCGGCCTGCTCAGACCGCCGCCGATGCCTCCTACGACGACGCCAAGACGCACCTGCCCCAGGACGAGCAGTAGAAGCCGACAGCGGCCTCCCGGCCGGTTCGCCGCCGCCGTGTCACGGGGTCTGCCGGGGGGAGCGGATCAGTAGGGTGGCCAGGACTTCGTCTGGGCCGACAGCGCAATAGATGTGTGGGACGTCGGCCTGCCAGGAGATGTGCTCACCCGGGGCGGCCAGCAGGGGGACGTCGGCCGGGCCGGCGCGCAGCACGCCCGCGTAGACCGTTATGTGTTCGGTCACGCCGGGGGCGTGGGGTGGCGAGTGCTGTACGACGCCGGGGCGGACGCGCATGCGCAGCAACTCGAACGTCGCGGTCGGCTCCTCGAAGACCTCCAGCAGCGTGGCCGTTACGGCGGCGCCGGGCACATGGACGGCCTCCGCGGGCGGTGCGCCGGGCTCCAGAACCAGGGCCGTCAACGGTAGGCCCAAGGCTCCGGCCACCGCGTAGAGCGTCTCCAGCGTCGGGTTGCGGGTGCCCAGTTCCAGGCCGGACAGGGTGGCCTTGCCGATGCCGGCGCTGCGGGCCAGCGCCGACAGGGAGATGCCGCGGGCCTCCCGCAGTCGCCGCAACCGGCTCCCGATTTCCGTGTCACGGTCGTCCACCCGGCAATCCTCGCAGTCCGCCGCCGGACTTGTCCCGCTCTGGCCGCGTGGCTATGGTTCGTTCCGTAAACGGAACGATGGAGCGGGTGGTGGGCGTGCGGGTGCAGGCCGTCATGGCGGGGCTGGTCAGTGCGGTGGTGGGCTACGCCAGTTCGTTCACCGTCGTGCTCGCCGGACTGCGTGCCGTTGGGGCGACGCCGGGGCAGGCCGCGTCCGGGCTGCTCGCTCTGTGCTGCGGCATCGGGGCGGTGGCGGTCGTCCTCGGGCTGCGGTACCGCATGCCGATCAGCATCGCCTGGTCCACCCCTGGCGCGGCGCTGCTGGTGGCGACCGGTCCCGTGCCCGGCGGCTTCCCGGCCGCGGTCGGCGCGTTCATCGTCTGCGCCGGGCTCATCGTCCTCGCCGGCCTGTCGCCCTGGCTGGCCCGGGCGATCGGCGCCATCCCGCGTCCGATCGCCGGTGCCATGCTGGCGGGCGTCATCCTCAGCCTGTGCACCGCGCCGGTCCGCGCCATCGTCGACATCCCGCTGCTGGCCGTGCCCGTCGTCCTGACCTGGGCGGTGTTACAGCGGTACCTGCGGCAATGGGCCGTTCCGGGCGCGCTCGTCGTGGCGGTCATCGCCATCGCGGTGCACGGGCCCGGCAACGGCCTGTCCGGCGCGTCGCTGCGGCCCA
>NZ_JBITKE010000005.1:0-558230 GCF_044460705.1 Nonomuraea sp. NPDC050022 | reverse complement strand
CGGCAATGGGCCGTTCCGGGCGCGCTCGTCGTGGCGGTCATCGCCATCGCGGTGCACGGGCCCGGCAACGGCCTGTCCGGCGCGTCGCTGCGGCCCATGGTCGAGCTGACCGCCCCGACGCTGAACCTGTCCGTAGTGGTGAGCATCGCCATCCCGCTGTTTCTCGTCACCATGGCCGCGCAGAACGTCCCCGGTATGGCGGTCATGGCGACATACGGGTACAAGCCGCCCCTGCGCCCGGTCCTCGTCGCGACCGGTCTGGCGAGCGCGGCGGCGGCACCGTTCGGCGGTCACGCCATCAACCTGGCCGCGATCACCGCGGCACTGACCGCCGGCCCGGACACCCACCCTGACCCCGGTCGCCGGTGGATCGCGACGGTGGCCCTCGGCGCCGGGCAGCTGACGCTCGGCCTCGGCGCCGGCCTGGCCATGGCTCTGGTGCTGCTGTCCCCACCCGTACTGGTCATCGCGGTGGCCGGACTCGCGTTGCTACCGGCGCTCGGCTCGTCGCTGGCGGGCGCGGTGACCGAGCCGGAGGGGCGGGAGGCGGCGGTGGTCACTTTCGTGGTCACAGCATCGGGGATGACGATCCTGGGCATCGGCGCGGCGTTCTGGGGCTTGGTCGCGGGCGGCCTGACCGCACTCCTGCTGCACAGGCGACCACCGGTGGAACGGCGATCATCATCCACGGCGGAAACCGAGGCCCGGATGGCTGGTATGTCGGTCGATCAGCCGTCATAGTGGAACACTCGACGACCGATCCGTTCTCGCCCCTCAGAACCACATCATGGGCCCGTCAGCTGACGGATTCAGGCCGGTGAGCGGTGCGGCCAGCCTGCTCGTCAGGTCGGCGATCACTAGCTCCGTGAGGGTGCCGGGGAAGGTGTGCCGGTCGAATTCGACGTCCCAGACCATCGTCCACCGGTCGGGGTCCGGATCGCCGGTGTCCCACCAGATGCAGTCGCGGCCTTCGGTGTTCGCGCACCACAGCAGCCCTCCCGGCGCGGGATGTACGGGCATCGCCTCGTCTTCGTCCCAGTCGAGATATTCGACCTGCTCTTCGTGCTGCGGCTGGAGGTCCTCCGGCTGCCCGATCATGATGCCGTTGATCCCGATCGTCCCGTACGCCGCGAACAACCGCTTGTAGTCGCTCGGAAGCCGTACGCCGAGCGACTGCTCGATCCGCGGCCAGTCATAGGTGTGGCCACCGGTCCGCGGCTCGCCGATGATCGTCGCCAACTGCGCCAGCGCGTCTCGCGGCCCCTCTTCTGCGGGCGTGGCGGGAGGTGCGGGGTCGACGCCCGGCGGGAACAGCACGCGCGGACGCGGCACCGCCGACACCGACAGCACGGGCAGGTCCAGCCGCCCGTCCAGCCACCGGTCGAGGAACCCCGACGCGCCGTACGGCAGCCGCTGCCACCCCAGCCCGTCGGCATCCAGCAGCACCACCGGCCACTCGTCCGGCTCACCGCTGACGGGAAGCCACCAGCACGTCTCACCTCCGTCGAACACCCCCCACAACCGCAACCCGCCCGGCTCGGGCGCGATCGGTGACGGGACCACCCGCTCGCCCGCGGCCCGCCGCGAGCGCAACCGCTCGCTCACCACGGCCTCCTCCGCATCCAGGTCGAAGCCCTTCGGCGCCCCCGGAGCAAGCAGTCGCAGTACGCCGGCCAGCCTCCCACCGCCGTACTCGCCGACAAGCGCGGCATAGTCCTCGGGCATGCCCGTGACCGCCTCGACCCTCGCCGCCTGCCCGGCGACCTCGAGCGCGAGCGGCGTGCCCGGGAAGGAGGCCCGCTCAGGCGCGTCCTTCAGCACGAGCGGGGCGAAGTCCCAGGCGTACGGAGGCGACACCGCGGGCAGGGCCTCTCCCAGATCCGGACTGCCGCTCACCCGTGCGGCGAGCACCTCCGTCATGGGTGCGTCCACCAGCCGCCACGTCTCATTCGGCCCATGCTGGGTGAAGATCCTGGTCGGCCAGTCGTTCGGGTCGGCGGAGACCGAGGTGTCCCAGAAGTGGTACTCGCCTCCGCGCGACTCACCCCAGACCAGGAGCCCGCCCGGTTCGGGATGAAAGGCGTATGGGTGAGCCGGCGGGTCGCCGGCACGGATGGCGCGTTGCACCCCTTGCCGCTGGTCGTATTGTCGGAAAGCGCCGCCGCGGTAGGAGTCATGGGGCACCACGACCCAGATCCACTCCCCGACCAGCACAGGTCCGTACCTCTCGGCGAACTCTTTGTAGTCGTCGGGAAGCCGGAGACCGAGCCACTGTTCAACGCCGGGCCAGTCGACGGGAAAGGCGGCAGGGGGCGGCGGGCCGATGACGGCGGCCAGGGCGGCAAGATCCATGCTTGGATTGTGCTGCATTGCACCCGGCCGCTGTCTCGCTGAGATCGCCTTACCAGGCCCTGCGGGCTCGTGGCCCGGCCACCCTGTGGACATCCTCGGCCTGCGCGCTTGGGCAGTCACCCCCGCTGCGGCAGGCGTGTGAGCACGGGGGAGAGGTGAGAGGCGTGCTGGGCGGGGTCATCGTCGGCTGGCCCAGCGGCCCGAACGACGGCCAGTGCGCCGGCCGGTGATCAGGTTGTAGACGAGCAGCAGGACTGCCGCGCCGACGATGGCGCAGACCCAGGTGGACAGGTTGAAGAATCCCTGGATGCCCGAGACGTGGAACACCTTGGTGGCCACGAAACCGCCGAGCAGCGCGCCGGCGACGCCGAGTACGAGGGTGATGATCAAGCCTTGCTGGTCTTTGCCGGGGACCAGCATTCTGGCCAGCAGTCCGGCGACCAGTCCGAGGATGATCCAAGCGATGATGCCCATGACCGAACTCCCTGTGGCGGTGCGTCGATGTCTGCGCGGGATCGGTCTTCCGGACCGGTCGAAGCAGGAGGCCGGCCATCGCATGATTGGCGGCACCGACCGTCGAACACTTCCAGCCAACACCCTGCGTAATGGGGCAGAAACCGGCGATATGTGAAGGATTAATCTCCAGGACCGATCACCAGGGTGCGGCGCGACCAGGGTTGAGCCCGGCGCGTCACAACGGATCATCGCTGCGGCGGCCGGTGGCTGCCGGAGCACCTTCGCCGGATGCCGGCTCGGCGGCCAGGGCGACGGGCTCCAGCCAGTCGAGCCGTTCGGCCAGCCGCCGGGCGATCTCGATGACGATGGCGATGTGCGGGGAAGGGTTGGCGTCGTGCCACAGCAGCGACCAGGGGTAGTGCGTCGCGGGGTCGGCCAAAGGCCGCCAGGTGGTGCCGGGCCGGTTGGAGGAGCGGAACGAGGAAGGGACACAGTGCACGCAGCGATGCTGGAGTACGAGGTCGGCGGCGGCCCGGGAGCTTTCGACGGTGCCCTCGTAGAGGGTGGGCGTCAACCCGGCCGAGCGGCACAGCGCGAGGACGAACTGATTGAGCTCCGGCGTCTGCGATTCCTCGCCGAGCAGTAGCAGCTCGTCGGCGAGGGCGGCGACGGGCACGCCGTCGAGGTCGGCGAAGCGGTGGTCGTCGGGTACCAGCACGCCGAGCGGATCGAGCCTGATGAGCTTGGAGGTCACCTCGGCCGGGGTCTGGGAGGCGTGTCCGATGGCGATGTCCAGGCGGCCGTCGGCCAGTTGCCGGTACTGCTCTGGGGTGCCCGCCTCGACCTGGTGGATCGTGATGCCGGGATGGTTGCGCTGGAGCTCGCGCAGGATCTGCGGCATGGTGTCGTAGCCGGCGTCGATGATGCCGACGCGCAGCGTGGGCGCCGAGGCGGCGGCGGTGCGCGCGACCTGCGCGGCTCGGCTGACGTGATCGAGGATCTGGCGCGCTTCGACGAGGAAGGCCGCGCCGGCCGGGGTCAGGTCGACGTGGTGGGTGCTGCGGTCCAGCAGTCGCACGTCCAGCTCGCGTTCGAGCCGCTGGATCTGCTGACTCAGTGCCGACTGCACGATGTGCTCGCGGGCGGCCGCGCGGCCGAAATGCAGCTCCTCGGCCAGCGTCACGAAATAGCGTAGCTGCCGTAATTCCATGCTCGCCACCCTCTCTGCCCAGGCGGCGCCGATGCGGACTGTCGTCTCCCACTCTAGGTTCCTCGTGGGCGGGTGAACTTCTGGAGGCGAGCCGGGCCCTACTTGCTGGGCTGAGGTGTCTGGCAGGCGATCTGCGGCTTCATGCCGAAGTAGTTGAGGGGGCCGGCCAGGATCGTCACCGCGATAGTGGCCACCTGATTGCAGTTCTCCACCGGCCCCGTGTAGTAGTTGCGCTGGCCTGCGGCGACGGCACCGACGATCAGCCAAAGGATCAGCGCTCCTGATGCTACGCGCATCGGTTCTACCTCCATCTTCGTGCTTGCACGGGGGTGGACGGGGTCATCGCGGAGCTCGCCGGCATCCGACTTCGACTCCGTAGCCGCCGAGCGGTTGTCGAAGCGGAGGGTCAGCGTTTGAAGGCGTCCCAGATCTTTCCGCCGGCCTGCTTCAGATTGCCTGCGACCTGATCGCTCTTGCCCGCGCTCTGCTGGCGCCGGTCGCCGGTGAGGCGGCCGAAGAGTTGCCTGACCCTGCCCTTGAGGACCTGGACCTTGTTGCTGATTTCCCAACGCAGACTCATCGTGATCTTCCTTCACTGCTGTGCCGCGGTCAGGCGGCTTGGAAGCCCAGTGTCCGTCCCAGCCTGATGGGAGGAAACGAGCAATGGCGGCGCCGGTTATCACCGGAACCGATGAGCGCTGGGCGTATCCGGGATTCGGCGGCAGCGGAATTGACGGGGAATCGGTCAGTCTCCGGCCGGTGAGAGCGGGCCGGTACGGCGGTGCCGGAGGCGTTCGGGGTCGGGCCAGTGCACGTCACTTGCCCAGCCCAGCCGCTCGAACAGGCGGATCACCCCGCTGGACAGGTCGATCTGGCCCCGGTCGAGACCGTGACGGGCGCAGGTCGGCTCGCTGTGATGGCCGTTGTGCCAGCTCTCGCCGAACGACAGCAGGGCCAGCGGCCACAGGTTCGTCGCCCGGTCGTGGTTGCGGGTCTTGAACGGCCGGCTGCCGATGAGGTGGCACAGCGAGTTGACGCTCCAGGTGACGTGCTGCAGCAACGCGATGCGGATCAGCCCGGCCCACAGGAAGGCGGTCAGGCCGCCGTACAGGGTGCCGGTGATCGCCCACCCGGCCAGGAACGGCAGTGCCAGCGACACCACGCACAGCGCGGGGAAGGCGCGGGCCACCCGGGTCATGGCAGGATCGGCCAGCAGGTCCGGGGCGTAACGCTCGGCCGGAGTCTGATCGTCGGCGAACAGCCAGCCCAGATGGGCGTGGGCAAGCCCCCGAAGCTGCCCACGCAGGCCGGTCCCGTACCGGTAGGGCGAATGGGGATCGCCCGGTCGGTCGGTGAAGGCGTGATGGCGGCGGTGCACCGCCACCCAGTCGATCACGTTGCCCTGGAAGCCCATCGACCCCGCGACCGCCAGCGTCACGCGCAGCCATGGCCGGGCGGTGAACGAGCCGTGGGTGAGCAGCCGATGGAAACCGACCGTCACCCCGAGCCCGGTCACCACGTAGAAGCCCGCGGCCAGAAGCATGTCGGTGAGCGCGACCCCCTGCCCCCACGCCAGGTAGATCACCGCGCCGAGCGCGGCGAACGGCGCGATCACGATCGACGCGGTCAGTGCCGTCTGCGCCCGCCCGGCCGGCACGTGCTCTCCGGCCCCGGGGAACGGCGAGGTGCCGTCGTAGTCCTGCCGACGTTTCACCGGTCGTTCGGAAACCGGTCGTTCAGAAACCGGTCGTTCGGAAACCGGTCGTTCGGAAACCGGTCGTTCGGAAACAGTCATGAAGTAGCCTTCTCCTCATCTATACCGTCCGCCGGTGCACGTAGCACCAGCGCCAGGTCGACCTGGGCCCCAGAGTGGCGGCCACCGGATGGTCGGTCTCCTGGTAGTGGGCCTTGGCGTGACCGCCCTGCGAATCGTCGGAACAGGCCACCCAACCGCAGGTCAGGCACACCAGCAGGCGTGTCCAGGTCTGGCCGAGGGCCAGGCATTCCTTGCATTCGGGCGGTCCATACCGCACGGTGGGAAGCTGGTCGATGTGATCGCAGCGGGGCGCCTGACCGTTCAGGCCTGCACGGTCGGTCGCGTCCATGCCCTGTGCGTCCAGGGTCATCGCGACCCCCTCACGGTGACAGCGACGCAAGGTGCGCCAGCTGGTCACTCACCAGTCAAAGTGCTCAGCCGTCCGGCGGAAACACGCAATCCCAGCTCGCCTCATCAGCTGCGGCGATAGCCACCTGCGAGCACGTCGGCCGCGCCATGTCTGCCCTGCCAGGGGCGGAGAGATCTTTCAAGAGGCCACCGGATCGGCTTGACCTGCCGGATCGCGACTTCGAGGCCCGCCGGACAGCGAAATCGGCCGGAGAATTCAGCGGTGCGAAACCTCCTGCCATCTTATGCCGAGAGTGGAATTCGCTCAGTTGTGCGAAATTTCCCTTGCTATTTATTGCGGATGGGTATTGAATGAGGAATGCAAGCCAAAGAAAAGGGAGGCTCTTATGAGCTTCGTACAGATTCTGGAATTCGATACCAAGCGTGCCGGCGAAGTCGAGTCGCTCATGAACGAGTGGCGGACGCAGGCCAAGGGCAAGCACTATGTAAAGCGCGAGGTCGTGGCGAAGCGCCGCGATCGACCCGATCACTACGTGGCCATCGTGGAGTTCTCCTCCTACGAGGAGGCCCAGAGCAACAGCAAGCTGCCGGAAACCGACCGGTTCAACGCGCACATGGCCAAACTGTGCGAGGGCCCGATCGAGTTCTCCAACTACGATGTGATTCGCGACAAGAGCTGATCATCAACTGAACATCGCGGAAAGCTAAGCCTGTGCTGTGGCGTGCGAGAATATTCTCGCGTCATGGCGCGGGCATTTTTTATTCCGGCCTTCAAATATCGAGCGGGCGGCAAAGGAGCTGCCGGCGTCCCGGGTACCCGGGATTCGCATCCCGCATGACCGAAGGCCCGGAACGGGACCTGGCGGCGTTGACCGCCTGGCCGGCCGCTCTGGTGAGCGCCCGCTTGGCGTGCCGGGTGAGTGACGTAGATTCGAGGTATCCGGAAACGACGACATCCCGCCGCATTAGAGGTGCCTGCCAGGCCGGCTCACCGAAAGGGTTGTCATGGACATCCTGCACCGCTTCCGCACCAGATCCGGGCCATCTGCTGAGACGGCTGAAGCCGATGTGCCTCAAGGCGAAAGCTTATCGGCGCCGGCCGAGCGCCCCGCGGGCCCGGGCTCAAGCGCCGAGAACTCCAGGCCGGTGCCCGTCACCCGTACCAGCGTGGCCTGGGCGGGTGTGTGGGTCGCCACGCTCGTGTCCGTCGCCTTCATCGTGTTCATGCTGCAGAACACCACCGCCACGCAGGTGTCCTTCCTCGGCCTGCACGGCACGCTGCCGCTCGCGGTCGCGATGCGGATCGCCATGCTCAGCGGGGTCCTGCTCACTCTTGTGCTCGGCACCGCTCGCATCACCCAACTCCGGCGTCTGGCCAGCCGGCGACGCCGTCAGAACCGCTGACCGGCGGACACTTTCCCCGCCCCGGCGACCACGCCTCCTGATCACACGTCTTGGCGGGACACTGCCCGAGCGCTACGGGTTCCTCCTGGCGAGCGTCTGCTCGGCCGCGGCGCTCAGCAATCGGGAGGCGGCGGCCACCTCGGCGAGCCGACCAGGCGTCATCGTCTCCAGACAGGCGGCCAGCCGCTGCCGGTCACCACGACAGGCCATGCGCATCGCGTGCTGAAAGGCGAGGGCGCGCGAAGCGGTACCGATCGCCATCAAGACGTCGGTCAGCGCCTGATCCACGCCGTCGTTCTGATCCGGCGGCAGCGGAGGTTGAGCAGTCAACGCCATTCACCATGCCGTCCTTGAGCTCCGACCGCGATCCGCCCCAATGATCACGGCTGATGATAAGCCTTGTGCCGATTGCCGCTTTCCACCTGGTCGAGCCCGCCAGATGATCAGACCATCGCACCAGACGGCTCCGCTCACGCCGCCCCTCCGCAACGTGTTCATGACCGCCTCACACCCGCGGCCACCTTATCCCGCACTCCCCGCCCGTAGGAGCCAGCATGAATACCGCGGACACACTCGGCGCACGCACCCCTGACACGCTCGCCGATCGGCTCTTGCGCATCACGCCGCTGGTCGATCCCGTGGGCCTGCGGATCGAAGGTGAGCTCGACCACGCCACCCTACCGGCCCTGACCGGGGCACTGGCCGCGCTGGCGGGCGGCGGCGGCTTCTGCGTCGACCTGAGCGGCCTGGTGTTCTGCGACGTCGGCGGACTGCGCGCCCTGGTCGCCGCCGCCGCCGGTATGCGCGACGGCCATGCTCTGACGTTGCGCTCGCCCTCCCCGCAGCTGCGACGCCTGTTCCAGCTCACCGGCTGGCACCAGACGGCCGGTCTTCGCCTACAGGATCGGAGCACCTCATGACGGCCCTCCATCCCCGCATCGGGACAGGTCTGTGGCTCGTCCCCGCCACCGCCACTGTCGTCCGCCTGTGCGACGAGTTGGACATCGTCCTCGGCCTGGCCGCCCCCCGCTCGCACCTGGCCAGAGTGCTGCGCCTCACCGGCCCGGACCACAGCTTCCCGATGTACGGCACCCCGGGCCGAGGCAGGGCCGGGTTCGGCTCCGCGGCAGCGCGCTGAGACGTCGTCGGCACATGTCTGTTCTCGCCGCCGCTGCCACCAGGATGACCGCCGGGCCGCGCCCTTGCCTTCCCGTTGAGGCGACGGCCGAGCTGGTTCGGCTACGCCATCAGGTGCTGGGCGAAGCCCGGATCCAAGCCGCCGCGATCCTCGCCCAGGCCCGCACCGACGCCGAGCAGATCATCGCCGCGGCCAAGCTAGAACGAGTGCGATGCCGGCATCCGCCCCCGCGCCGGGCCCAGGCAGGCCAGGTCACGCAGCCGGCGCCCGCACTCGCTGCCGGCCCCGCGCCGATCATGGTGCTCAACGACCGCTGGCGGATCTACGCGCCCTTGAACGCCGACGCCAGCGCCATGGCCAGCCTGTACCAGGCCTACGAGCTCGCCGACCCCGCCACCACCGTCGTGGCCAAGGTGTTCCACCAGGCCCACAACGACCCCCAGCGGTTTCGCACCTTCCTACGGGAGGCACGGAGCATGCGCCTGCACCACCGGCACATCGGGCAGATCATCGACGCCGGCCAGGATCCCAGATCCCAGGCGGTCTACCTCATCTCGCCCCTCTACCAGCCAGGCAGCCTCAACCTCCACCTCCACGGCAGGCCAGGCGCCGACGTCTCCCTGAGGTGGAGCCTGCGGATCCTGGGCCAGGTGCTGGCCGGGTTGCAGGCCGCCGCCCTGAGCGACATCATCCACCTCGACATCAAGCCGCAGAACATCGTCCTGGACGGCCCCGCCACCATCAAGATCATCGACTGGGGAATGTCACAACTGCACCAGGCCGGCAAAAGCGTGTCGACGGTCCTGCCCGGCGGCACCAAATGGTTCGCCAGCCCCGAGCAACTCGGCGTCACCGACGCCGCCCCCAGCAGTCTGTCCGATCTGTACGGCGTCGGTGCCCTGGCCTACTGGCTGCTGACCGGCCTGGCCCCGCTGCGACGCGAAACCGACGCCGGCACCGATCCGCTGCAGGTGCACCACCTGATGCGGGCCGGAACCCGGCCCGAACCCGTTGACCGCTACAACCCGCTCGTACCCGAGTGCCTGAGCCGGCTCATTGACCAGTGGCTCAGCTACACGCCCGCAGACCGCATCCCCCCAACGATGGCGGCCTCCGCCGCGCTCAGTTGGGCATGCACGGCCCTGAGCCGGCAGACGCCGGCCTTACCTCCGGTCTCCTCACGCAGGCCATCTTGATGGCGCGATCACGCAGTTCTCGGGGGGTACTTCCCCAGTGCGGGCATGGCTCCCAGCCTTCGTTTTGGGAGCCTCCAACCAACCCGGGGCTGCTCAGGGATCGGCAGGCCGTCATCTGCCGCTGTCGTACTCCAGAGTTCGCGAGGGCAGCAGCGTGGCCAGTGCCCAGCGTCCTGGCCCGAAGACGGCGATGATCAGGAACGACCAGCAGAAGAGGACGGCCGGTTCGCCGCCGTTCTGGATCGGGAACAACGCCTGGGGTTGGTGGACCACGAAGTAGGCGTACGCCATGGTGCCGGAGCAGACGATGGCGGCGGTGCGGGTGCCCAGCCCGAGCAGGACGAAGATCCCGCCGGCCAGTTCAATGACCGCGGCCCACCACCCGGGCCACTGCCCGAAGCCGGGTGCCTGGCCGTGCGGCCCGCCCAGCACGTTGAAGAGGGTCGCGGCGCCGTGGCAGGCGAACAGCAGACCCACCACGAACCGGTACAGGGCCAGGACCAGTCCCTGATTCTTGGCCAGAAGCTCCATGGCGCATCCCTTTCAGAAAGAGATCGACAAGCGGGTTCATGGCATGTCGGCAGCCGGCCCGGCGGAGGGCGGCCGCGATGCCGTGCCATGGCATGATCCGCTGGAAGGACATTGGGAGCGCTCCCAACGAGTTTCTGGAAGGTGATCGTGAACTGTCAACATCGGTCCTCGGAAAAAGGCGCCCTCAGCGGTCGGCAAACGCCTCATGTGGTCGGATACCCGCGCTGACTCGGCCGGTCAGTGAAATTTTCACCCCTGCGTGACCGGGTCGGGGCCAGGGTGGCCTGTTCCACCGCGCCTGGCGGGCCCAGATGATGGCCGTCCGCAGCCGAAGCCGGGCATGTGACCTTTAGCTACATTTCGGGTAATAGCGGCTATTCGAGTTGAGGGCCGCCTTTATCGCTATTGGCCGCTCTCTTGTTCTAACGGTAGGGGCCGATCTTGAAATGGCCGTGCCCGTTACATCTGTGTTGCAGCTTGACCTCTCTTACCCGCCACAGGCGCTTGCCGGAAAATACTTCTCTACATGACCAGCCGGGAGCAGATCTTCGACGACTTCGCCAAAGCCGTCTTCGCAAAGGTGCTTCGCCGCAGGAAGTGGCGGGGCCGCCTGCTCATAGGAATTCATGAGGGAGCCGCGGGCGGTCCGGCCACTTTGGCGCCCACGGTACTCATCGACGCCCTGACAAACCGGCTGCGGCTCGGCAAGACACCACTGGTGCCGCACGCGGTGGTGGATGAGCGGGCTCGTGTGGCGCGGCAGATCGCGACAGGGCTGACAGCTCCGAGAGGGTGGGGCACGCTTCGCTTCCCCCAATACAACGTCTTCAGGGCGCTTGAGTCGGATGCCTGCGCCGGAATGGATCCGCAGGATTGCGCCTTCAGAAAGCTGCACCCTTTCCTGTGCCGGTTCATCCAACTTCCGGGCGCGCCTGATCCGGTTCTTTGGTGGATCCGATTGGTCGGCTTCGTCATCGTGTTCGCGGGCTGGTTCGAACAGCTGCGGTTCGGCGGGGCATGGCGACGTCGCATGCGCCGCAACTGGTTCGCGAAATTCGCCGGGGCGAGCCACGAGGATTTTTTCGAGCAGGCCGCGACCATCATGCGCGGCAGCGACGAGCAGAAGAAGGAAGGCGTGCTCCTCCGCGCGCTCCTGTGCGATCTGGACGCGGCGTTCACCCCGCGTCTGTCTCCTTGGCGGCGACGCCGGCAGAGCGGATTCATGGTGTTCATCAAGAACGGCGACGAGCTGGCTGATCTCGTTCGGCAGGCGATAGAGGACACCAAGGCGCGACACATCACCGTGATTTTCGCTCGATCCGGTCAGGCCGCGGGTGCGCCGAATCTCGCCGAGGCCACGCTCCGTCTCATCCTGCACGGAGACACCGAGCTTCAGGTGACGACGAGGGACATAGCGGCGGGTGCCACCGCGGAGAAGCTCGCCGGCGCGTACAAGATTCCGGTGCGGCTGAGAAGCTCCGCCCTGGTTGTCGCCGTCGCTGTCCTGCAGATCGTGATCCCCACCGTTGGCGGCTATTTCGGCGCCGCGCGGCTTTTCCAATTCTGGCCCTGGTCCAGGGATGAGACCTGTCTCGGCGAGACCGCTGGTCATGCGGCGACGGCGGCCACGCCGGTCGGCCTGCTCTCCTCTCAGGAGGCGACCCGTCTCTACAACGCCGACAAGCAGGCGATCGACGCCGAGAACACCCGAGTCAGGGGCCTGGCCAGTAAGAACCCCGACATGAGATACACGATCAAGAGAATCGTCTACCTGGGCTCCGGTGTCGCGGGCGCCTTCGACGCCGGAGTCGCCTACAACGGCGTGATCCCAGAACTGCACGGCATCCGACTGGCGCAACGGAAGATGAACGAACTCGCCGAGGGCAATCCGCGAACGAAGGATCAGCTCTCGGGCAACGTCTTCGTCATCGTCGACATCCGGGAGGCCGGCAAGGACTACGCCCAAGCGCCTCAGATCGCTCAGCAGGTGGTGCGGCAGTCAACCGAGACCGTCCTTGGTGTCATCGGGCTTGGCGAGAGCAGACAGCAGACACTCGAGGCCCTGAAGACCCTTGGCGACGGCGGGCTGCCCATCCTCGGTATGGGCGCTACCTCCGAAGATATGCAGGCCCATCCGCTCTACCATCAGATCTCCTTC
Source organism: Nonomuraea sp. NPDC050022 (assembly GCF_044460705.1). NCBI lineage: Bacteria > Bacillati > Actinomycetota > Actinomycetes > Streptosporangiales > Streptosporangiaceae > Nonomuraea > Nonomuraea sp. NPDC050022. The sequence goes on along the minus strand of NZ_JBITKE010000005.1, from coordinate 545,660 downwards.
GACAACCCGTACCAGGCGCGCATGTTCGCGGCGTTCGCTCGACAGGCCAACATCATCCGGGCGGGTGAATCCGGCCGCTGTGTCCCCGCTGACAAAGCACTGGTCATCGGCGACCCCACTGACAACTACAGCCTCCGGCTCGGAGAGGACCTCGTGACCGAGTTCCCCATGGACAAGGCTCACGTCATCTGGTTCCCGCCGCCGGGATCGGCGACGTCCGTCCATCCCATGGGCACGTTCGTGACCAGCGACTCGGAGTTGCTCGAAAAGGCGTGCGCGCAACTGGCTCAAAGTGCCGACGATCGCACCGTGGTCTTCTGGTCCGGCAGGGGGGAGCGCCTGCGGGACTTTCTCGTCGCGGCCAAGGACAGCGCCGCCTGCCCCGCGTCGTTCACGGTGGTCAGCGGTGGCGACATCTCGACCACGTCCGTCCTCAAAGAGCGATTTCCCACCGACTTCGCCGGCGTGACGCTCTTCTACTCCGCGCACGCGCTGCCGAGCAGCCCGCCCAACAGCGCCGGCGATGACTACACCCACCGTTACCTGGACCTGTACAAGACCACCAATGATCCCTGGTACGACAACTGGCGAGGACCGATCGCCTATGACGGTCTCGTCACCATGGTGTCGGGAATCAACACCGTGTGCCGGGAGAACGGGCCGGCCGGCTGCGGGAGGGGATCAGTGGCCAGCCATTTCCGCTACCGCATCGGAGGAGAGTCCGGGCTTCGGGGCGCGACAGGGATCATCCGTTTCGTCAAGGATCCATGGGCGACCGCGGTTCCCGCGCCTCTCCAGAAGCGGTTCCTGATGCTCCGCGCGACGCCTACGGGACCATCCATCGTGATGGAGTGCGGGCAGCGCGACACCAACGACCTCAGGACCACCTGGGGGCCCAAGGGCGCGTTCGACTGCCCGAGCACATAAAGGTCTTGCGGGCGGCCCTCCTTGGCTGCCCAGCCGGACATAGCGCATCATTTCCGCCCGAATCGGAATTACTTTTGGACTTGACGCGCAACACGTACCACGCCGGCCGGAACTTTTCTTTCTGGTGTTCCTGCCGGAACGGTAGTTAACATGCGGTGACTCTGGCCATTCATTCGGTAAGGACGGATATGGCGTTGGAATCGGAGAACGGGGCCGTTCGTCGCTTCGACGACATCGCTCGCGCCATTGTCGCCGAGGCCGCCCCCAAAGAGGCGGAATACTTTCCGGCGATCGCCCAGGCCACCCGGAGAAACCCCCGGCGAGCCTTCCGCGGCGGCGGTGACGACCTTCTCGGGTTCTCGCTCGCGGACGCGGTGACGCTCCTGACGCCCATCGTCCTGACCGTCCTGACCGGCGCGGCGACCAACACGCTCACGCAGGCCGTCGAACGTACCTCGAAACAGGTCTCCAAGAGCGTGCGGAACAAGCTCTTCCCTTCGCGCCCGGCGCCGATCGCCGGCTCTGAGACCGTTGTTCCCGTTCTCGACCCCGCTCAGGTGAAGGAGACCGCGCAAGCGGTCGAGGAGATCGCGCTCGCGCTGGGCGTGGACAAGGCCACCGCCCTCCGCCTGCGACAGGCGACCTTCGGCCACTTGTCGGGCGAGAGGTGACCACGGCGGGGGAGATGGTGTCAGGCCGCAGGCTGAATCCGTTCACGCTGCCGTCGTCGACTACGTCCCGGTTCCTCATCCTGATCACCGCGACGATCGCCTGCTCCCTCTATCTCGCCCTGTTCCTGTTCGAGCTCCGGCTACGCGTCGCCTATCTGCCCGAGCACGTCCGGCACGCGGAGTGCCTGTCCTCGCTGCGCTCCGGCGTGGGCTCGGTCGAACCGACCCTCCTTGTGGACAGGTACGGCGAGTGCGCCGCGGCAGTGACGGCGGGCGAGGCACTCCTGCCGATCGGGTCGCTCGTCGTGCCCGCGCTGTTCGCCCTGCTGCTCTACGCGCTTCACCCGCTGTGGGCCTTCCGCCGCGGACTCATGGCCCTCGCGGAGGTGAGTGACGGCGAAGCCCACGCGAACCTGGTACGTACGTTCACCGCCATCGCCGAGGAGGAGGCTCCCGGCAAGAACGTCCGGTTGCTGGTGGATCCGGGAAGGGGAGAAGTCACCGGACGCGCGCTCGGCCTGCCGCGACGCCACATGGTGGTGCTGAGCATGGGGCTGGTCCTCGCGCACGCGACGACGCCCGCTGTTACCGAGGCGGTCCTGCGGCACGAACTGGCGCACATTCGCAACCGCGACGTCGGTATCGCGCACTTCACGGTGGCGATCTGGTGGTCGTTCCTGCTGACGGCCTGCGTGCCCGCGTTGGTCGCCACGGCGATCTGGGTTCCCGGCGGTCTGCTTACGCAGTGCGCCAGGCTGGCGGTGATGACCCTGGTGCTGTGGCTGGCCAGGACCGCGGTACTTCGCGCCCGCGAGCATCACGCGGACGTCAGGGCGGGCGACACCGCCGAACGACAGGAGACGATGGCCGCGGCGATCGAGACCGCCTCGTCGAACCGGCGCTACCCGGGGCCGCTGCGCTTCTTCACCAGCCATCCCGCCCGGCGCTATCGCCTGGACGTACTGAACGAGCCGGGCCGGCTCCTGCGCCTGGACCAGTGGGAGATGTTCAGCGCGGGCTCGCTGGCGGGCCTGGGTTTCGCACCCGTCTACCACTCCTATTCCCAGCTCGACACCGAGGGGGTGATCGAGGCCCGCTACTTCATGCCCGGGCTCATGTTCGGGCTGCTCATCTCGGGCGTCCTCGTCGTGGCCGTCTGGAGGGCGAGCACCGGGCGGCTCGCGGGACATGGTTCGCGGATGAGTCTGTGGTGGGCCTCGGCCAGCTTCACGGTGGGCGTCATCGCCGGCCAGTACGCGGCCATGATCCGCGCGGAGGTGTGGATCTGGACCCTCGCCTTCGCGAACCCGCTGATCGGACTCACCTACTGTCTCGTGCTTCTGCTGATCATCAGGGCGTTCCTCTCCTGGGCCAAGGCCTGCTCCTCGGCCTGGCTGGCCGGCTCCACCCACCCTCGGACGATCACCCTGGCGGCCGTGGTGGTGTCGGCGGTGGTGATCGGTCCGTGGCTGGGTTTCTGGTTCTATGGCATCGCCGCTGTCGTCCAGGCCGGTGTCACGTGGGACCTGCTGGTGGTGACGCTGGTGACGATGGTCAGATATACCCCACTGGTGCTCACCATCGCGCTGGCCTGCGCCTACCTAGTGGCGGCCGGGACGCGAGCGCGGCCGGCACCGGGGAGCGGCCTGCGGCTTCATCTAGACGACGCCGCGCCCGTCCCGCTCCAGCGCCTGTCCGCCCACCTCGTACGGGCATTCCTGCCGTTCGCCGTGGCCTGCTGCCTCATGGCGGTAGGCGGTTTCGCGCTGCAACCCATGCTCACCGTGGCCAGCCGGCAGAGGGGTACGGGGCAGTTCCTCGAGGCCGTCTACGTGACCATGGGCGTGGCCGTGGGCCTGCTGGCGCTGGCCGCGCTGGCGGCCGGGATCCTGGTCGGCGGTCGCGGCTCGGGAGCGTGGGCCGTGGCTCATGCGGGGATCATGCTTCTGACGGCGGCCGTTCCGATGGCCCTGGTGATCCTCGGCCATGTCGCCGTAGCCGAATGCGGGTGGGAGCGGGCGGGCGCCTGCTTCGCGCAGGGCGCACCGCTCCAGGTGACGATCGGCAACTACGCCACCCTCACGTACACGTACGCGATCTACCCCGGTCTTCTGCTCGCCGGGTGCGGCAGCCTCCTCAGAGCCCGGAGGCGACCGCCTGTCTCAGAACCGCGTCGCAGCGTCAACCGCCCGGTCGTGGCGAGCGCGACGATCGTGATGACGCTCGCCCTGGCGGCCGGCGTCTACGGCGCCCTGCTGAACTGGCGGCTGACCGTCGGGGCCATCCCCGCGGCGCGCATGACCTGGCAGCGGGCGGTCATGGAGGCGGCCGACCAGCCGATCAAGCCGGGCTCGGTTCCGCAGCTCGACGCCTGTCGCCACGCATTGGGCGTGTTCGCCAGCCCGGGAGTGCGCGACGCGCTCAACACCGACCAGCGCTACTACGTGCTGGCGGCCGGGCTCATCAACCATGTCGCCTCGTCCGACGACCCCGCCCTGCGGGCGATGGCCCAGGCCGGATACGTCTGGCTGGACAGGGGTCGCGCGGACATGGTCACCAAAGTAGTCACCAGAGTGCTGCACTACTGCGTACTCGTCGGGGGCGAACACCAGGTCGATCTGCGGACAAGCGTCGTTCCGCGGACAAGCTAGGCCAGGCACGCCCTGACGCCGTACCGGACGCCGGTGTTGAACGCGTTGATCCGTTCGGTGGCGCTGCCGTGATCGCGGGGGTTCGTCCACGGCGTGTCACCCGACAGCCCCCGCAGCGTCGCCGCGATCTCTCGGCTGTCGCCCCGCTCCCACGTGAGTGTGCCGTCCCTCGACGCCCCCGCGAGTGCCGCCCCTCCCATGCAGTCCGCCTGCAGTTCGACCTGCGGCACCAGATATCCGGGCGGCATACGATTTTGGATGGAGTGGCTCCATTCGTGGGAGATGACCTGGTAGACGAGCCCGTCGCCGTAGGTGTAGCTCATCCTCATCAGGTTGATGTCCCAGGCGATGAAATGCTGGGTCGTGCAGTAGGAGGCGTTGTAGGGCAGCATCTTGTATCCCGAGCACGCGGGCCGGTTCGGGCTGCGCCCGTCGTAGGAGCCCAGGACGCGGGGCGGCGAATATCTGCCGGGGAAATAGTCGGACCAGTGATCCGACCAGAATCGATTGACCGCGTAGACGGCCGTCCCGATGTCCTCCTGGAGGCCGTCGGCTTTCACCCCCGCCTCGGCTCCGTTCGCGCCTCCTCCGCCGATCCATGTGACGGCGAGAATGGTCACCACGGCCAGTCGTAAACGCGCTGACATGGAGCCCCCAGTTTGTTGGTTCGCTTTCGCCAGGCTCCGAACGATAAACGCGCGCATACGCTGCGAATAGTCTCCGCTACGGAAACATCACCGTCGTCTTCGGGCGGGCGAGGGCCTGGATCACGAGGGCGTCGTACTCCGGCTGAGGGTCCGTAGCGTTTCGGCCCGCCGGACGCGTTCGGCCAGCGTGTGGTCCAAGGATGGCACCGTACGGGCTGGGCAGGGCTCGTCCCGCAGTTCGGCGGCAAGGATGCGATCCAGGCGGAAGCCTCGTCCAGCTCGGCGGCTGCGGCACCAGCCGATCAGATACCACGAGCCCGAGGCGGTGAGCAGGCCGCCCGGCTCCACCTCGCGCTCGCTTTCCCGCCCCGCCGAGTCGGCGTATCGGATCCAGACCACTCGCCGACGGGCCACCGCCTGCTCAACCACCGGAAGTACGCCTGAGGCGGTGCGGGCGGGCAGCACATGGATGCGTTCGGTCAGGGCGCGCACTTCCTCCACGGCGGACTCGCTCAGTGCGGCCGCTAGCTTGCGCATGGCGGCCGGCCCCGCGGCCGAGAACGGCGTCGTCTGCTCGGCCCCGGCCAGCGCCGCGGCCACCGCCAGCGCCTCCGCGGCGGTGAGGTTGATCGGCGGCAGAGCGGTGTCGCGGTCGATGAACCAGCCCCCGCGCGGCCCGGCCTCCGCACGTACTGGCACCCTGGCCTCCATCAGCGCCTGTAGATCGCGCTGGATGGTACGCCGCGACACCCCGAACCGGTCCGCCAGCCAGCCCACGGTGCGCGGCCGGGGCGCGGTCGCGCGCAGCTCGTCTACCAGGGCATAGAGGCGTTCGGTACGGTTCATCGCGTCATCGGGTCACAGGCACGGACGCGTACCAGGTTAGGCCAGACATCTGCGTAGGAACTCCTCCTGGGCCGCCAACTCCCGCTGGGCCAGCGTCGTGGGATGCAAGGTGAACCCGTGCCAGCCCTCCTCCGCCACCACCAGTTCGGCCGCGTTGCCCGCCGCCGCCCAGCGGGCCGCCATGAACAGTGTGTCGTCGAGCAGGGGATCGGCTGTTCCCACCGTGAACCGCGCGAGCGGCAGACCACGCAAGTCGCCATAGAGGGGTGAGATGTCAGGGTCGAGTCGTTTGTCGGGCGACAGTCCCGGAAACTGCTTGCTCCGGAACCATTCCAGGATCGGCCTGTTGATCAGCCGGTTTCGATCGCCCGACGCGCGGCCGCTGGGTGTGCCGTGACCCACGTCGTAGCCGCCGAAGGAGAGCTGCGCGGCCAGGAACGCCTCGGCGGGTGCCACGCCGTACCGGTCACGCAGCCGCAGAAGCGTGGTGACGGCCAGCCGCGCGCCGCCCGACTCGCCGCCGATGAGCAACCGCCGCGTGCCGAACTCGGCGGCGGAGTTCGCCACCAGCCAGAGCGCCGCCTGCTCGGCGTCGTCGTTGCCCGCCGGGTAAGGATGCTCCGGGGCCAGCCGGTACTCGACGCTGAGCACCGCCACACCGCAGTTGGCGGCCACATCGCGAAGGCGCGGATCCTGCCCGTCCGCCGAGCCGATCACCCCGCCGCCGCCGTGGAAGTGCAGGAACACGCCCTCCGGTGTGCGCCCGTCCGGAGGGAGGAAGGCCCGGAGCCGGAGCCGGCCGCCGTCGGAGGTGGTCACGGTCCGCCAACTCGCCTCGGGAACCGTCGCGAGGGTGGGGAACCCGCCTCCGCCCGCGCGCTGAAACTCACGAGCCGCCACGGGGTCGTCCTGGACATGCAGCGGCACCTGGCCGTCGAGCAGCTTCTCCATGCGGTCATTGACGGCACGGGTCTCAGCCAACTCGTCGAGATCCAGGCCGAGCAGATGAATTGTGGGTACGTTCATGCGGCCAACCATGCCGCCACGCCGCGACACCCTTATGTCACGGTCAACGCGTGATGTCGCTCACAGCCTTCTTCAAGGGGCGCTCGTCGAGAGTGGTGCGCAGGGCGGTGATGAAGGCGGTGGTGGCGGGCGGGTCGGGTGGCTCGCCGAACGCCGCCAGGTGGATCCGGCGCCGCGCGGCGGCCAGCTCGGTGGCCTTGACTCCGTCCGCGTGGTGGGTGCGCAGAGCCAGTCCCGGCATGGTGGTGACGCCCAGCCCGGCGGCGACGAAGGCCTGCTGGACGAGGATGTCGTCGCTGCTGTAGGCGATGCGGGGGGTGAACCCGGCGTCCTCGCAGATCCGGACGAGGTCGCCGCGGCAGTTCGGGCACCCGGCGATCCAGGCCGAGTCCCGGTGGTCGGTGAGGGTCTGCCCGGGCTCGCGGCTGAGCAGGTACACCGGGTCGTCGAGCAGGTAGGAGTAGCGGATGCCGTCGTCCGGCATCGTGTCCTCGTACGAGAACATGATGGCCAGGTCAGCCGATCCCTCGCGCAGCATCCGGCGGGCGGCCGTGGGATGGGCGTCGCCGAGGTGCAGTTCGATGTTCGGGTACGACTCGCGCAGAGCCACGGCCGCCGGGGGGACCAGGACGCTCAGGGCGGAGCTGAAGGCGACGATTCGGACCCGGCCGGTGCGCAGCCCGAGCTGGGCGGCCAGTTCGGCGTCGGCGGCGTCGACCCGGCCGACGATCTCCGTGGCCCGGCGGGCGAGCAGTTCTCCTTCGGGGGTGAGCCGGATGCCGCGCCCCACGCGCTGGATGAGCCTGGCGCCGGTCGCCGTCTCCAGTCGCGCCAGGTGGTGGCTGATCGAAGGCTGCGAGTAGTGCAGGGCCTTGGCGGCTTCGGTGACCGAGCCGTGGGCGGCGACCGCGGCCAGGACGCGCAGCCGGACGATATCGAGCATTCATCAAGGGTATCTATGGATTTTCGCCAATAGTGGCATTAGACGCATGTGGCACCTCATGGGCAGACTCGGCGGTGAGATCACCTGGAGGGTCGCCGATATGTACACGTACCGGGAACTGTTCCGCACGCCCGAGTTCACGCCGCTGTTCGCGGCCTCGTGCGCGCAGGTGGCCTCGACCACGCTGAACGGGCTGGCGCTCGCCACGCTGGTGTACGCCCGTACGGACTCGGCGCTGCTGGCGGCGCTGGGCATGTTCGGGCCGTCGTTCGCCGAGTTGGCCGGCGCCACCCTGCTGCTGTCGGTGGCCGACCGGGTGCGGCCGCGTACGGCGCTGACACTGACCGCGCTCGCCGGCGGCGCGGCCAGCGCGGCGCTGGCCGCGCCGGGCATGCCGTTGTGGGCGATGTTCGCGGTCATCCTCGCGCTGGGCCTGGTCAACTCGATCGGCAGTGGCGTCCGGTACGGGCTGCTCAGCGACATCGTGCCGCCGGACGGGTACGTGCTCGGCCGCTCGGTGCTCAACATCTCGGTCGGCGCGATGCAGATCGCCGGGTTCGCGGTCGGTGGCGTCCTGCTGGCAGTGGTGTCGCCGCGCATGACGCTGGCCATCGGTGCGGCGCTGGCTTTCGTCGCCGCGCTGGTGCTGCGGTGCGGGCTCGGCGCCCGGCCGGCGCGGTCGGTCGGGCGTCCGTCCGTCGCGGCCACCTGGCGGGTCAATCGTCACCTGCTGTCCACGCGTGCCCGCCGGGCCGTCTATCTGTCGATGTGGGTGCCCAACGGGCTGGTGGTGGGCTGCGAGGCGCTGTTCGTACCGTACGCGCCGGGGGCGGCTGCCGTATTGTTCGTGGCAGCGGCGCTGGGGATGCTGTTCGGCGATCTGGCGGCCGGGCGGTTCGTGCCGCCGGGGGCGCGAGGGCGGTTCGTCACCCCGTTGCGGTTCCTGCTCGCGGCTCCGTACCTGCTGTTCGCGCTGCCGCTCGGCACGCCGGTCTTGGCCGGCGCCGCGGCGGTGGCCTCGGTCGGCTTCGCCTCCACGCTGCTGCTGCAGGAGCGCCTGATCGCGCTGACCGGCGAGGACGTCCGCGGCCAGGCACTGGGCCTGCACGTCAGCGGAATGAAGGCGATGCAGGCGATCGGCGCCACGCTGGCCGGCCTGATCGCGCAGTACGTACCCGCGGGCGCGGCGATGGGCCTGATGGCCGTGGCGGCGCTCGCCGTCACCGCGGCCCTCAGCCCAGGTCTGCGGCTGTCGGATCCGGTTCAGTCGCTCCGTCGGACCAGCCCGGCTGACGGCTCCACGCCGGTTGAATCGCGCAGGCCTTCCTTAGATCACGCCGCGTAACAGGTGAAATCGGTGCCGTCCGGGTCCAGAAGCAGGAGCCAGAACTCAGCACGCTTCGCAGCGTCGAGAACGTGGTGCTGGCTCCGTCCCAGGTACACCAGTGGCCACAACGGGCCGCGCAACGAAGAAGGAGAACCACCATGACGCTCCAGCGGATGGACAACGTCGGCATTGTCGTCGACAACCTTGAGGCGGCCATTGCGTTCTTCGTAGAACTCGGCATGGAGTTGGAGGGCAAAGGGCAGATCGAGGGCCTCTGGGCGGACCGCACCGTCGGACTCGACGGCGTCCGCTGCGACATCGCGATGATGCGGACCCCAGACGGCTACGGCCGGCTGGAACTGGCGAAATACCTCACCCCCGCGGCGATCGGCGCCACACCGCACAACCCGCCGCACAACACGCTGGGCATGCATCGTGTCATGTTCGCCGTCGACGACATCGAGGACGTCGTTGCCCGCCTGCGCACTCACGGCGCCGAACTCATCGGTGAGCTGGCCCAGTACGAGGACAGCTACCGGCTCTGCTACGTCCGCGGCCCCGAGGGGATCATCGTCGCGCTGGGCGAGCAGCTCAGCTGACAGCCCGTCGCGGCCGACCTGCGACCAACCAGAACGATCCGTTGGACGGACCAAGAAAACGACAATGAAAGAGATGACCGTGCGATCGAACGAAGTCACCGAGGTTCTGAACCGACCGATCAGCCAGGAACTGCTGGCCCGCGACCTGACCCGCTTGGCCTACGTCGCCAACGATGGCACGCCCCGTAATGTCCCGATCGCGTTCGCCTGGAACGGCTCGGAGATCGTCATGTGCACGGCGAAGAACGCGCCGAAGCTCCTGGCCCTACGCAACAACCCGATGGTCGCCCTGACGATCGACACCGAGGTGCACCCGCCCAAGATCTTGCTCATCCGGGGCCGGGCCGAGCTGGACTTCGTCGATGGCATCCCGGACGAGTATCTCCAGGAGACCAGCACCTATGAGATGACGCCCGAGCAACGGGTTGTGTGGGAGGCGGAGGTGCGTTCGCTCTACCACGACGGCATGGTCCGGATCGTCGTGACCCCGACGTGGGCGAAGCTGATCGACTTCGAGACGACCCTGCCGAGCGCGGTCGAGGAACTGCTCCGACAGCGGGAGGAGCGTCAGCGCGGCTGAGCGGGGGAGGGGGCGGCCAGACAGTGGCATCGCCCCCCTCGTGAACCGGGGTCAGAATGTCGCGATCGGGTTGACTGGGCTGCCGGACGTACCGGCGAAGCGGACCGGCGCGACCGCGAGGTGGAAGTCCCACTGGCCGAGCTCGGCGGCCGTCGTCGCGCACGCCTCCAGGTCGCAGTTGTCGAGCAGCCACAGACCCATCGCGACGAGGCTCACGGCGTGAACCGGCATCAACACGTCTTCGTACCCCGACGGCTGAACGTCCTGGGGGGTGTCAGCGCCGATCAGCGCCACTCCCCGTTCATGCAGCCACGGCAGGCAGGACGCGTGCCAGCCGGCCTGCGTGAAACCGCCGGCCGCACCGGCCTCGTGCCGGACGCGGCCGTAGCCGGTCCGCAGGAGTACCGCATCGCCCGATCGCACCCGCACACCCTGGCGACGCTCGGCCTCCTCGAGGTCGTCGGGATACACACCCTGACCCGGTTCCAGCCACGGCACATCGCGGACCCTCGCGATGTCCAGCAGGACGCCACGCGTGATGATCCCGTTCGCCGCCGCGGTGACGGCCGCCCACGCCGATCCCGTCGCGGCGTCGACCAGCGAGTGCGACCGCCCGTTGTACATCGTGCCGTCCCAGAAGATGTGACACGGCGAGTCGATGTGGGTGACGGTGTTGCCGTGGAACATGATGCCGAGCCGCTCGTTCGAGAAGCCCCAGCGCCGGTCGTTGTGGAATGCGGGCACCGGCATGTTCTCGGCACCCGGCATGTCGGCGGCGCACGGGCACGCCGTCGTCGACCGCTCCATGTCTTCCGGTACGGCGACCTCCCACGCGCACGACACACTCCTGCCGTGGCGCACGGCCCGAGCCGCCGCCAGCCGGACGTCGTCGGTGATGTGGTTCAGGGTGCCGAGCTCGTCGTCGTCGCCCCACCGTCCCCAGTTCGACAGCGTGTTGAAGTACCCGAGCACGTCGTCCTGTGTGGGCATCGGTCGCTCTGCCGTCATCCCAGCATCAACTCCTCCGGTCACGTGGTTCGAGGCAGCGCAGGAGCCGCCCGACACGCGAGTTTTGCGGCGCTTCAGGATGCGGAAGATATTCTCACAGCGCGTTTGGTGCGGCGGGAGGTCTGCTGGTGAGCGTGGTGGCCGAGGACGTGAGATTCGGTGTTCTCGGGCCGCTCCGGGCCGAGGTCGGCGGTCGCCCGGCAGGGCTTGGCGGACCTCGCCAGCGGGCCGTGCTGGCGCTGCTGCTGATCGCGCGGGGCAGGAGCGTCTCGGCGGAGCGGATCCTGTCCGAAGTGTGGGAGGGTTCGCGACCTCCCTCCCTGACGACACTCCATGGATACGTCGCCGATCTGCGCAGGACCCTGGAGCCGGAAAGAGCGCCCGGCGCCCCGGCCCGGTTGCTGGTGCGTGAGGGGCCCGGATACGCCCTTCGGGCAGTACCCGCCGCGGTTGACGCCGAGCGCTTCACCGATCTGGCCGCTCGTGGCCGGCGCGCGCTGGACGGTGGCGAGCCGAGACTCGCCGCCGACCTGCTCGGACAGGCGCTCGCGCTGTGGCGAGGTCCGGCCTATGCCGACTTCGGCGGAGCCGCCTTCGCGGTGCCCGACGCGACCCGGCTGGAGGATCTGCGGGCCACCATCCGCGAGGACTGGCTCGCGGCCGTCATCGCGTCGGGGGAGCACGCCGCCGCCGTGGGCGAGCTGGAGGCGGTGATCGCCGAGCAACCGCTGCGGGAGCGCGGCTGGGAGCTGCTCGTCCTCGCCTTATACCGGTCAGGACGGCAGGCCGACGCGCTCGCCACCCTTCGAGCGGTACGCGGAAGGCTGGCCGACGAACTGGGCATCGACCCGGGACGCGGCCTGCGCGACCTGGAGGCGGCCGTACTCGCCCAGGACCCGCGGCTGGCCCCGGTGCCGGCTGAGCCCACCCGCATGTCATACCCTCCGGCCGCGGCTTCGGCGCAGCCTTCGGGCAATCTGCCGTTCGCACTGTCCAGCTTCGTCGGCCGCGGCGGCGACCTCACGGCCATCGCGTCCCTGCTGGACGGGCACCGGCTGGTCACGCTCACCGGCCCGGGCGGGGTCGGCAAGACCCGCCTGGCCTTGGAGGTCGCACGCGCCCGTACCGACGCCGACGGGCCCTGGCTCGTGGAACTGGCCGGTCTGCACGCGCCCGAACTGCTCACCGGGACCATGGCCGCCGCCCTTGGGCTGCCCACCGCGGCGTCCCCCGATCAGCTGGCCGGGATGATCGCCGACCGTGACATGCTGATCGTCCTGGACAACTGCGAGCATCTGCTGGTCCCCGCCGCCATGCTGGTCCACACCCTGCTGACCCGCTGCGGCACCGTACGGATGCTGTGCACCAGCCGCGAACCCCTGGGCATCTCGGGTGAGACGGTCTACGAAGTACCGCCGCTGGATGCCGCCACGGAGGCCGCGGACCTGTTCCTGCGCCGTGCGGCGGCCGTCTCGCCCGGCTGGGCGGCCGAGCCGGGCGACAGGGAAAGGATCGCCGCCCTGTGCGTACGGCTCGACGGCATCCCGCTGGCCATCGAACTCGCCGCCGCGCAGAGCCGGGCGCTGTCCGTGGCCCAGATAGCCGATGCCGTAGCGGACCGCTTCACCTTGCTGGTGGACGGATCAGCCGGACGGCCGGACCGTCATCGCACGCTACTGGACACGGTCGCCTGGAGCGATCAACTGCTGCAGCCGGCCGAACGCCGGCTCTTCCACCGGCTCGGCGTGTTCGAAGCCGGCTTCGACCTGGAGGCGGCCGCCGCTGTGGGAGGGGTCGATCCCGTCCTGGCGCCGCTGCTGGGGTTGGTCCGCAAATCGCTGGTCACCGCGGAAACCGGCACGGCGCCACGCCGCTACCGGATGCTGGAGACCTTGCGCCAGTACGCCCTGGCCTCGCTCTCCGCCGATGAGCTGGCCCGGGCACGGGAACGCCACCGCGCCTGGGTTCTGGCCCGGGCCGAGAACGCCGAACGTCATCTCCGCGGCCCGCAGGGAGCGGCGTTGCTGAACGGGCTGACCCGCGATCAGGCTGAGTTCCGGGCCGCGTTCGCCTCGTCGCTGGCGGCAGGTGACGGCGAGTACGCGCTACGGCTGGGCGGCGCGCTGTTCTGGTTCTGGTTCCGCATGGGTCATGTCGCGGAGGGCCTGGCCTGGCTGTCCGAGGCGTTCGCGGCGGCCCCGCGAGCCGGCGCGGATGTGCGGGCGCGTGCCCGGTTCGCGGTCGTGGGACTGCACTACCTGGCCGGACAGCCGCCACAGGCGTACCAGGCGGCCCGTTCGGCGATGGGGGAGGCCCGTCAGGCGGGCGACCCGGTGACGGAGGCGCTCGCGACCGCGTACGCCGCCTACCTGGGGCTGCTGACCGGGGCGGCGCTCGACGCCGAGGCTCTCGCCCGCGAGGCCGTCGAGGTGGCCCGGCGCAGCGGCCTGGACTGGCTGGAAGCGGAAACGCTCATGATCCAGGGCATGGTCCTGCGGCTGCTGGGGGATCTGCCGGGCGCCGACAGCGTCTTCCAGAAGGCCATCGGCGCCGCTCGCGCCAGTGGCCACGACTGGGCGGCGGACGGGGCGGCCTGGTGCGAGATGAAGACGGCCTCGGACCGCGGGGACGGCGCTCGGGCACTGGCCATCGCGGCGGACATCCTGGCCACGATGGACCGTTACGGAGACATCTCCTTCTGGCTGGTGACGGTGCACAGCGCGGCCCGCGCCCTCGCGCTGACCGGGCAGGCCGAGCACGCGGCCGTGCTCATGGGGGCCGTGGAGGCCATTGGCAAGCGAGCCGGCGTCTCCCCGGAGCTGATGGACCCGTTGGACGGGCCGCGCGAGGCCGCCGCCGTACGCGGGGCACTTCCGCCGCAGGAGTACGAACGTCACGCGGCCCACGGGCGCGCGATGTCCCGGCGGGACGCGAGCGCCCTGCTCACCTCACTCATTCGCTGATCGGGGCGTTCCAAGTGAGCCTTGGAAGTCGCTGGGAAAGCCGGTTCCCACCGGCCTCGAAGCAGGCCGGCCCACTCTCGTTGTTGTGAACGCGGCGCCGCCTGGTCCGGGCGGCCGAACAACGAGGTGAATCATGATCAAGCGGATGATCCGTACTGCGGTGGCGCCATGACAAGCATCGGACACCCGCCTACCGGACACGCCGTCGTCGCGGGAGCGGGGATCGGCGGGCTCCTGGCGGCCAGGGTGCTGCGCGAGACGTTCGACCGGGTCACGGTGATCGACCGCGACGCATTGCCCGTCCAGGGTGTCCCCCGGCGGGGTGTGCCGCAGGGGCATCACGCGCACGGGCTGCTGTCCCGGGGCTGCGAGATCCTCGAGGAGCTGTTCCCCGGGCTGCCCGCGGACCTGGTCGCCGCGGGCGCCACCGCCTGCGACATCCAGGACGACGTCCGCTGGTACAACGACGGCCGGCTGCTGCACCCCGCGCCTTCGCGGCTGCGCGGCCTGACGGTGAGCCGGCCGGAACTCGAACGGTACCTGCGGTCCCGCGTCGCGAATCTTCCCGGCGTGATGATCCACGAACGCTGCGAGGTGGTCGAGCCGATCGCCGGCGGGGACGGCGCGGTCACCGGAGTACGCCTCCAGCGTTCGGGGCACCGGCCCGAGGACATGGCGGCCGATCTCGTGGTGAACGCCGTGGGCCGGGGAAACCGGGGCGCGGAGTGGCTGCGCCGGCTGGGATACGAGCCCGCGCCGGAGGAACGTGTCGACTCCGGGCTGCAGTACGTCTCGCGTGAGTACCGCCGGCGGCCGGGCGACGCCGACTTCGCCGCCATGGTGGTGGGGCACAGCGCGTCGGTCCCCAGGGGTGGGGTCGCACTCAGCGGCGAGGGAGACCGCTGGCTCGTCACCCTGTTCGGCATGGGCGACGACGTCCCACCCGTCGACCCGGACGGGTACCACGGGTTCGCCGCCCGGCTTCCGGTCCCGGACCTGCACCGCCTCCTGAAGCGCCTGGAACCGCTGGGGGAGCCGCGGCGGATGCGCATTCCCGTGAGCATCCGGCGCCGCTACGAACGGATGGGCCGTTTCCCCGAGGGCTATGTGGTGTTCGGCGATGCCCTGTGCCAGTTCAATCCCAGCTACGGGCAGGGCATGACGGTGGCCGCCTGCGAGGCCGTCGCCCTGCGTGAGTGCTTGGCGGACGGCCGGCGCGACGGCCTGGCCCGCCGCTTCTTCGAGCGGGCGGCGCGGATCATCGACGTGCCCTGGGACCTGTCGGTCGGTGGTGATCTGCGGTTCCCGTCCGTCGAGGCGCCACGCCCGCTGCGCGTGAAGCTGCTCAACCGCTACATCGCCCGCCTCCACGTGGCCGCGGCAGCGGACCCGGTGGTCGGGCACGCCTTCCTGAGCGTCGCCAACCTGCAGGCCCCTCCACAGCTCCTGTTGTCGCCCGGTGTCCTGGCCCGCGTGCTCCGGCCGCGGTCCGGCGGCGGCCCGGGACACCTCCGACTTCCGGCCCGGGAGCAGATCCCGGCCGGTCAATGAAGTCGCGGCTCATCCCGAGCCTCGGCATCCGAAACCCGAGTCGGGGCTCATCCCGAGCCTCGGCATCCGAAACCTGAGTCGGGGCTCATTCCGAGCCTCGGCATCCGAAACCCGAAAGGACATCATCATGTTCAAGAACATCACCGCGGGCATCATCCTGGCGACCGCCGTGGCCGGTGGGCTGACGGCCATCGCGGCTCCGGCCTCGGCGGCGACGGCCGGCGCGGGCAACGCGGTCTGGGTCGAGCCCGGCGCCACCAGATCCTTCCTGGTCATGTGCCCTTCGTACGCCCCCACGATGCTGACCGGGACGATCAAGATCACCGCCGTCACCGGAGTGTCGGTCTCGACCAGCCTGGACACGGACTCCGATGCTTTCAGCCGCGACATGCTCACGGTGACGGCCACGAACGGAGACGCCGTCCGCCGGTACGTCTCGGTCACGGCCACCTGCTCGAGCTGACCGTCTCCACAGCCGCACCAGGCACCCGTTCCCGCCCCTTCCTGGGCCGCAGCCCTTCGATTACTCTCGCAGGAGATCTTCATAACGTGCGAGAGGGAGGCCGATGGGTGGGGTCGCTCCCGATATCGTGCGGTTCGGGGTGCTCGGTCCGCTCCGGGCCGAGCTGGCGGGACAGGCGGTCGGCCTGGGGGGTCTACGACAGCGGGCAATCCTCGCTGTCCTGCTGATCGCCGGGGGCAGGATGGTCTCCGCCGAGCGGATCACGTCCCAGGCGTGGGAAGGCTCACCACCCTCCTCACCGACGACCCTCCACGCGTACATCTCCCAGCTGCGCCGGGCCCTGGAGCCGGAACGCCCGGCCGGCGCTCCGCCCCGGCTGCTGGTCCGTGAGGGGATGGGGTACGCGCTGCGGACGGATCCGGCCGCGGTGGACGCCGAGCGCTTCGCCGACCTCGCCATGGCGGGGCGGCGGGCGTTGGACGGCGGCAGACCGGGCCCCGCCGTGGAAGTGCTCACCGAGGCGCTGGAGCTGTGGCGTGGTCCCGCCTACGCGGACTTCGGCGGGGCCGGTTTCGCCTTCACGGAAGCGGCCCGGCTGGAGGACCTGCGTGCGGCCGCGTACGAGGACCGGCTGGCCGCCACCATCGACCTGGGCAGGCACGCCGCGGCGGTCGGCGAGCTGGAGGCCCTGGTGGCCGAGCAACCGCTGCGCGAACGCGGCTGGGAGCTGCTCGTCCTCGCCCTGTACCGGTCTGGGCGGCAAGCTGATGCGATGGCGGCGCTGCGCACGGCACGGCGACGGCTCGCTGACGAGCTGGGCATCGACCCCGGACCCGCGTTATGCGACCTGGAGTCCGCGGTGCTCGCCCAGGACCCCCGGCTCGACCCGCCGCCCGCCCGCTCCGCCGGAACCGCCGGCGCTCACGTCGGCGGCGCCACTCCCGCCGCTACCGGGCCCCGCACCGCCTCCGTCGCCTCTGACAACCGTCCGGCGGCGGCGCCCGCCGGTAACCTGCCGTTCGCCTTGTCCAGCCTCGTCGGACGTACAGACGACATCGCCACCGTGGAGCGTCTGCTGACCGAGTACCGGCTGGTCACCCTCACCGGCCCGGGCGGAGTGGGCAAGACCCGCCTCGCGCTGGAGACGGCCAGAGCCCGTACCGACAGCACCGACGGGCCGTGGCTGGTCGAACTGGCCGGCCTCACCTCACCCGAGCTGCTGCCCGCCACGATCGGCACCGCCGTCGGCATCCCCGGGGCATCCTCGGCCGAAGACCTGTCAGCCGTGCTCGCCGGACGGCGGCTGCTGCTGGTCCTCGACAACTGCGAACACCTGCTGGACGCGGTCACCACCCTGACCGGTGTGCTGCTGAGCCGCTGCGGCGGCCTGCGAGTGCTGGCCACCAGCCGCGAAGCGCTGGGCGTCGAGGGCGAGGCGGTCTACGAGGTACGGCCGCTCGACCCTGACGGCGATGGCGCCGAACTCTTCCGGGAACGAGCTGCCGAGCTGTCCACATGGTCCCCCGACGTGGACGACCTCGACCGGATCCCCGGGCTCTGCGCCGGCCTCGACGGCATTCCGCTCGCCATCGAACTGGCCGCCGCGCAATGCCGGATGCTCTCCATCGGCCAGATCGCCGACGCCTTGGAAAACCGCTTCGGCATCCTGGTCGGCGGCCCTCTCGACCTGCCCGCCCGGCATCGTGCGCTGGAGTCCACGATCGCCTGGAGCCACCGGCTGCTCGAACCCGAAGAACGGCGGCTCTTCCACCGGCTGAGCGTGTTCGCCGCCGGGTTCGACCTCGACGCCGCCGGCGTGGTCGGAGGCCAGACTCCCGTGCTGCCTCCCTTGTCGGCCCTGGTCCGCAAGTCGCTGGTCGGTGTCGAGCCCGGGACCGCTCCACGCCGCTACCGGTTGCTGGAGACGCTGCGTCAGTACGCGCTGCGCGAACTCGACCTGGACGACCTCGCGCGGACCCAGCAACGGCACCGTGCCTGGGTCCTGGCCCAGGCGGAGAGCGCCGAGCGCAGGCTCCACGGCCCTCAGGCGGCCGTGCTGCTGGGCCGGCTGACCCGGGAGCAGCCGGAGTTCCGCGCCGCCTTCGCCTCCGCGCTGGCCGCCGGTGACGGCGACTACGCGCTGCGATTGGGCGGAGCCCTGTACTGGTTCTGGTACCGCATGGGCCACATCGCCGAAGGCCTGTCCTGGATGTCGAAGGCTTTCGCCGCGGCGCCGCACGCCGAGCCGGCGGTCCGGGGGAGGGCCCGGCTCGCCGTCAGCGGGCTCAGCTATCTGGCCGGGAATCCGGTGCGGGCGTACGAGTCCGTCGTGCTGGCGGAGCAGGAGGCACGGGAGGCCGGTGACCTGGTGGTCGAGGCTTCCGCGCGGGTCTACCAGACGCACTTCGGCGTACTCGCCGGAATGCCCGTTGACGCTCCGGCGCTCGCCCGCAGCGCGGTCGAACTCGCCCGGCGGGCCGGCGAGGACTGGCTGGTGGCCGAGGCGCTGATGGTTCAGGGCACGCTCGCCCGCGTTCTAGGAGATCTTCCGGCCGCTGCCGCGATCCTGGCCGAAGCCATCACGACTGCTGACTCCTGCGGCCACGACTGGGCGGCCGGCTCCGCCGCGTGGGCCGCCATGAAGACCGCGTGCGATCGTGGTGACGGCCGGCGTGCTCTGGAGATCGCCGCCGGCATCCTGAACGCGCTCGACCGTCACCAGGACGTCACCTCCAGGCTTGTGCTCATCCACACCGCCGCCCACGCCCTCGTACTGACCGGGCAGGCCGAGCAGGCAGCCGTGCTGATGGGCGGTGTGGCGGCGGTCGGCCGCCGGGTGGGCTTCTCCCCCGAGTTGATGGACCCGATGGACGGCCCCCGCGAGGCCGCCGCCGTACGCGAAGCCCTCCCGCAGGACGAGTACGAACGCCTGACGGCCCGGGGACGCGAACTGTCCCTGGCGAAACTGACCACCCTCCTGGTGAGCCTGCTCACGATCCGCTCATAGGTGGGCCGGCAGCCTGTCCAGCGGCCGCGCGGGTCAGGGCAACCGCGCCGGCAGGCCGCGCGGGTTGACCTTCGCGACGATCAGCGCCGGGGCCGTGGATGTCTTCACGGTGGCGAGCGCCTGGTCGAGCTCCGCCGCAGTGTCGACGGAGTGGGTGGACCGGACGCCGAGGCTGTTGGCCAGCTTGACGAAGTCCCATTGGTTGAGCAGGACGTGGGGCTTCGGTGGCACCCTGGGATCGCTGAAGTAGTGCGAATGGAGGCCCACACGGCGCCGCACAGGAACCCGTCGCGGCCCTTGACCGGCAGGTTCCAATACATCATCAGAACCGCCTACACGATGTTCAAGGCCTGCATCGGCAAGGGCTTCGGCGTCTCCGAGTGTGACAACTACAGCGTCAACGCCACCTCAGGTATCGAGGTGGTGCACGACCGCGTGCCAGGGCTGTTGCCGCAGCGCGAATACCTGCGGCGTCTGCCGTTCGAGGGGCACAACACTTCCGGATGCAGGTACCGGACGTTGCTCGTCGAACCGCCCATCTTCATACCCAGGCTGGAACGCGACCTGAGGGCGCGCGGCGTCACGTTCGTGAATCGGAGATTCATCAACAGCGCGGACGTGCTCACGTCCTTGACGCAGAAGGTGATCATCAACTGCACCGGGCTCGGCGCGAAGGAGCTGTGGAACGACTCCGAAATGCTCTCACTCAGAGGACAGCTCGCGATGTTGCGGCCGCAGCTCAACATCCACCACCCGCGCAACGAGCGCCTGGTCGATCCGAGGTTGTCGATCTCCACCTGACCCAGAGCGGTGGGCGTGACCGGGGTGGACTGTCACCGCCGCCGGCGTGTCCGCACCTGCGGGATCAGGTCCTGCTTCGACGGTTCCGGGCGTTCGACGCGGGTGGGATTACCGCGTACGAGCTCATCGTGGACACGCCACCGGGCGGCGATGACGGCGCGCTCCGCCGCCTCGTCGCCATGCTCTATGCGCTCCCGCAGCAGCCGCATGGCGATCCGGCGATTGAGGGTGAACTGCCGCTCGGTGTCGACAACGACGACGAGCCCCGTGGGCCGGTGGGTCGCTCGTACTGCCGTGCTGGCCTTGTTGCGATGTTGACCGCCGGGGCCGCCGGTGCGGCAGGCGACGATGTCGACGTCTCCTTCCGCGAACGTCGTACGCGGGGCGTCGACCTGGCACGGTTGGGAGATGACGTACCAGTTCTTCCGGCCGGTGTTGACCCGGTAGGGGCTGGGCGCCTGCCAGCACAGAGTTCCGGTCCATGAGGCGGCGAACGCCTCGGAGCCGTCTCCCGCGATCCGGATGAGGACCGATCGGTAGGTGCCGGGCCGGTCACCGGGAGCGATATGGGCCCGGTGAGTCTCCAGATTCTGCTGGGTGGCGTCGGCTTCCAGGCGGTGCAGCAGCCGGGCCAGCGCCCAGGCACACTCCTGTGGGCCGCGCCCGGCCGACAGGAGCAGGTGGACGCTCACTGTCAGATGGTCGCTCACCGCCTGGTCGCTCACCGCCGCCCCCGCTTGCGGCGCTGCTCCCGGCCGGCCCTCTGGGGCGCCGACCCGAGGTCGGGCGTCTTGTAGGTGACCAGCGGGATCGTGGTGGCCACGGGCGTGGCCAGGTCGTGCTCGACGAGGTCGGCGATCACTTGCTCGATGCGCTTGTACGCCGTCGGCGCCTCCTCGAAGAGCAACTGGCGGTCGCCGCACACCACCAGCGATCCCACCGGTGTGCGGCGCAGTTCTTCGACCGTGTGCTTGGCCCGCCCGCGGCGCAGGGCGTCGGCACGGGACATCTTGCGACCGGCGCCGTGCGCCACGGAATGGCCGGCGCCCGGCCCGGCGTGGGCGGCCACGAGGTAGGAAGGGGTGCCGCGCGTACCGGCGATGAGCACGTCGCGGCCGTCACCCGGCGCCGCTCCCTTGCGGTGCAGGTAGATCCCGTCGCGGATTTCGACCAGGTTGTGGCATTGGTCGATGATCGGCTCGGTGGGCTCGGCCCCCAGGGCATGGGCGACCCGGGCGGCCAGCAGCCGCCGGTTGAGTGATCCCCAGCGTACGGCGTCGTCATGCATTGCCAGGTAGGTCTCGGGATCAGGGGCGGGGCCCGCGCCGTGGACCTCGGTGTGCGCGCGCAGGATCCGTTCGCCCAACCCTCGGGAACCGCTGTGGACGATGAGAACCAGGTCATCGGCGGCGAGCCCGAGTCGGCTCGCGTGGTCCGGCTCGAAGACGGTCCCGATTCGCGCCAGCTCGACGAAGTGGTTACCTCGGCCGACCGTCCCGAGACCTTCGACGTGACCGGCGGGAATATCGCCCTTCACAACCGCCCAGGCCGGGTCGTCGGCATCCTGCTCAGGGTCGAGCGCGCGATCGAGGTCGGGGAACCGGGCGGCGAGCTTCTCGGGCACGGCACGCTTGAGCTTGACGGGGAACACGGCGATCCCGCAACCGATGTCGGAGCCCACCAGGAACGGGTACAGGATGGTCGACGCCATGGCGGCGCCGATGGGGGCGCCCTTGCCGGGGTGCAGGTCTGGCATGGCGGCGACGTGCGTCATGCCGTCGAGGGCGGCCACCTGATGGCATTGCGCGACGGCATCGGACTCGATCCAGCTGGTGGGGGAGGCGAACACGGTGACCGTGGCCGTGGGGAAAGGGTGCTGAGACAAGGACGCTCTCTTCGCTGAACAGGGGTATGGGCGTGCGGCATCACGGCGGCGAGTGAGCGCCGTGGCATCTCGAAAGAGGGGGTGCTGTCCGTCAGAGCCTCATGGACACCACATTCCCCTGAGCCCGCCAATCGGGGCAAACGGTTTTCGGCCGTACGGGCTTGCGTGTCCGCACGCATCCTTACCCACCGACGCGCGGGTGCGCTGCGGTCGACACGCTGGGGTCGACACGCTGAGGCCATGGCGGATGAGCGCACACTTACTGGGCCGATGTTCACCCGGCCTGAGCCGCGCGGCCTTTCCTGACCTGTTCCGGAGCCTGCTGGCTGATGTGCCGCGGAAGAATTCCCGGCAGTTGGCCGATCACAGCGGGCACGTCAAGGCCTATCGGTTCGAGCATCTGCTGAACGGCGCCACATGTGGTGCTGTCGGTGACAAGTGACAGCGTTTGTCGGTCTCCTGCGACAGCGATCGTTTCGGCAGCAAGACGATGTCTTCGCTGGTTAGCGGCCATGGGAGTGGTGTACGGGTTTCAAACCTATTCGTCACCTTGATACCCGTGAGGGAAGATCGACTGCTGGAGCGGCAGCGGCGCGCCGAACGGGCGCTGGCCTCGGTGGTGGCGACCCCGTACCTGCTGGGCGTCTCGACCCGGCGGGTGGAACGGCTGGCCGAGCAACTCGGGGTGACCAAGCTGTCGAAGTCGCAGGTCAGCGTGATGGCCCGGGAGCTGGATCAGATGGTGAGCGAGTTCCGTAACCGGCCGTTGGATGCCGGGCCGTACACGTTCGTCTGGATCGACGCACTCACACAGAAGGTGCGTGAGGGCGGGCGGACGGTCAACGTGCACGCGCTGGTCGCGACCGGCGTCAACGCCGACGGCCACCGCGAGATCCTCGGCATCGACGTCGTCTCCAGCGAGGACGGCGCGGGCGGCCATCGTGGACCAGTTCACCTACGGCGGCAACATCCATTCCCTATTGAATGTGCGTGTCGATGTACGTCGAGAGGGATCGCAGAGTGACGAGTCGGCGGGTGTTCTGGATACCGCAGGACGCGGTGCGGAGTGGGGTACGGCGGCACTTGCTGGAGGGTTGGGAGGACCTGCCGTCCCGAGAAGACGCGGCCGTGATACGCGTGAGGTGCCGCGGCTCGGCTGGCCCACGGCGCGCCTGTGGTGGCGGTGAACCGCGCAAGGCGGATCTGGTGCCATGAGGAGGAGGGCCGCAAGGAAGGAGGCCGGTGATGACCCGACCCGTCGGTATCGACCTGGGCACGACGAACTCGGTCGTGTGCGTGCTGGAAGGCGGTGAGCCGACCGTTGTCACCAACACCAAGGGCTCGCGGACGACCCCTTCGGTGGTCGCGTTCGCCAAGAGCGCTGACAGGCGGCGTGCCCGCCATCGAGATCGCGGCCCGGACTGGGGCCGTTCCGATGACTACCTTCCCCGGGCAACCATGGCCAGGAGGTCGAACGTGAGACCGGCGGCGGCCAGCGCGGTGATCTGAGCGTGGTCGTAGGCGGGTGAGACCTCGACGACATCCGCACCGACGATGTCGAGGTCCGCGAGGGAGTACAGCAGCAGCTGAAGCTCCCGAGTGCTCAGTCCGCCGGGCTCAGGGGTGCCGGTCGCGGGCGCATGGGCGGGATCGAGCACGTCGATGTCGATGCTGATGTAGACCGGCCGATCAGCCACTCTCTCCCGGAGCCGGTCGGCGGCGTGCTCGATGCCGCGCCGCGCGACGTCGAGTGTGGAGATCGTCGCGAATCCCAGCTCCCTGTCGTCCTCCAGATCCTTGGCGGCCGGGGTTGTGTGGCGGATGCCCACATGGGCGCAGTGGTTCACCGCCAGCAGTCGCTCCTCGGTGGCCCGGCGGAACGGAGTGCCGTGAGTGAGCCGCGCACCGAACATGTTGTCCCAGGTGTCGAGATGGGCGTCGAAGTGGATGAGTGCCACGGGGCCGTGGTGCCGATGGGCGGCTCGCAGCATCGGGAGGGCGACGGTGTGGTCGCCGCCCAGAGTGATGATCCGGTCAGCACTTCGGTAGAGCCGCTGAGCGGCCGACTCGATCTGACTCACCGCCTCGGCGATGTCGAAGGGAGTCACGCCGACGTCACCGGCGTCGGCGATCTGCAACCTCGACCACGGCTCGATCTCGAGCCCGAGGTGGTAGGGCCTCAGGAGTTTGGAGCCGGCGCGAATGGCCTCCGGGCCGAATCGTGCGCCTGGCCGGTAGGTGGTACCGGCATCGAACGGCACGCCGAAGATCGCGACGTCGGCCCGGGAGACCTCGTCGAGCCGCGGCAGGCGGGCGAACGTGGAGGGCCCCGCGAAACGCGGGAGCTGCCTGATGGAATCGGGCGGTCCGACGATCCCTGTGTCGCCGGACTCCGCGAGCTCGTCCTTCTCAACGCTCGACAACGCGATTCTCCTCCCAAGGTGACCGGCCCCCGTCTTCTGGGCCTCACAGTAGTCAGAGCTCTCTCCCGGGCATTCGGTCGATCGCACGAGGGATTCGCGCCGCTTCCGGCCTTCGGCACAATGCGCCGATACCTGGTGAGGACAATGATGCGAAGGTCGGCATAACACCCACGAGTGAGGATTCCGCTTGCCTGAGAATGCATCGGATGCGTATGCGTCCTCGACTCCAGACCTGCTCGGCGCCTTGGACGGAGAGCGCCGGCGATTGGGCATCCCGGGTGCCGTCGTCCACGTGAGCGGTCCGTCGTACGGCAGTTGGACCCGTGCGCTGGGCGTCTGCGATCTGGCCACCGGGGTGCGGCTCACCGCCGGCAGCCGCATGAGGATCGGGAGCCTCACGAAGACCATCGTGGCGCTGATCGTCCTACGCCTGGCGGAAGCCGGAGACCTCTCCTTGGACGATGAGATAGAGGTCCATCTGGCAGAGCCACAGGTCCCGCGAGGAGTCACCGTTCGCCGTCTCCTCGACATGACCTCGGGCCTGCCCGACTACACCTCGGAGGAGTTCGTCGCCGGTCTGCTCCTCGAGCCCGACCGGCTCTGGACTCCCTCCGAGCTGCTCAAAGTCGCCCTGCGGAACCCGCAGCAGTTCGAGCCCGGCACCTCCTGGGCGTACTGCAACGCCGGCTACATCATGCTGGGAATGCTCATCGAGCACGTAACCGGCGCACGAGTCGAGGACGTCGCGCGCCGGCTGGTCTTCGACCCCCTCGGCATGAGGGAGACCGAGCTCCCGCCGCTGACGCACGACGCCGCCGCCCTGCCGGATCCTCGGCTGCGTGGGTACCACCGCCGGGACGGCGAACTCGTCGACGCGACGCGCGTCAACCCGTCCTGGGCGTGGACCGCCGGTAACGCGGTGTCCACCGTGGGCGACTTGAGACTGCTCATCGAGGCATCGGTGCGCGGCGACCTCCTCCAGGAGCAGACCCGGCGTGAACTCATGCGCACCCACCCGGTGCCCGACAGCACCTTCACCTACGGCCTCGGCATCGCGAACTTCGACGGCATGTGGGGCCACAACGGCGAACTGCCCGGATTCCAATCGTTCGCCGGCCACGATCCGGCGACCGCGATGACCGTCGTCGTCCTCACCAACCTCGACGACCACTCCGCGGACCTGCTCGCCGCGTTCCTGCGCACCCGGCTCGCGAACTCTGCCGGCTCATGAGGAAAAAGCCGACACCCGAGGATTCCACCGGGCCGGAGGCGTCCGGGAACCTGTCGCTCCTCCTCGAGGATCTGAGCAGACTCGTTCGTACCGAGTCGCCGTCGACGGACCTGGACGCGGTCGGCCGCTCCGCGCGGGTGGTCGCGGACTTGGTTCATGAGCGCTTGGGGCGTCGGCCAGAGATCCTGTGCGTCGACGGAGTCGACCATGTCCTGCTGCGCGGGGCCGATCCGAAGGTCATGCTCCTCGGGCACCACGACACCGTATGGCCGCTCGGCACGTTGGACGAGCTGCCCTACACCGAAACTGCCGGCGTCGTCAGTGGCCCGGGCTGCTTCGACATGAAACTCGGCCTCGTCCAGGCGATCCACGCTCTCGCGTGGCTGCGGCGATGCCGCGGCACCGGCGTCCTCGACCAGGTGACCCTTCTCATCACGGGCGATGAGGAGCTGGGGTCCACGACATCACGGGCACTGATCGAGCAGGAAGCAGGCCGCTGCCGGGCAGCCCTCGTGCTGGAGGCGGCCGGCCCCGGCGGCGCACTGAAGACGGGGCGCAAAGGCGTGTCCCTCTACCGGATCGAAGTGCTCGGTCGTGCCGCGCACAGCGGTCTCGATCCGGAGAAGGGCGCGAACGCGACCATCGCGATCGCCGAGGTGGTGCTGGCGATCGCCCAGCTCGCTGACCCGGCGGCCGGTACGACCGTCACCCCGACGGTGATGAGCGCGGGCACGACGCCCAACACCGTGCCCGCGACGGCCACCGTGGCTGTCGACGTCCGGGCCGGCACCGCCGAGGAGCAGCACCGCGTGGACCGGGCGATCCGCGAGGTCACGCCCGTTCTCGTCCCGGCGGAAATCCGGGTGCGGGGCGGAATCAACCGGCCGCCCATGGAACGGAGCGCGGCGGCGGCGCTGTTCAGCCAGGCACAACGAATCGCACGCCGCCTCGGCCATCCTCCGCTGGAGGAGATGACGGTCGGCGGCGCATCGGACGGGAACTTCACCGCGGGTATGGGAGTGCCCACCCTGGACGGGCTCGGTGCCGTCGGCGGCGGCGCCCACGCCCGCGACGAGCACGCGGAGATCGCGTGGATCCTCCCGCGTACGCGACTGCTCACCACCCTCATCGAAGAACTCACAGGTAGGAGCGCCGGGCCTCAACGGCGGGCGGAGAGCACCTGACGCGCGCGCTCGCTGCTCGCCGCGAGTTCGTACAGGACTGTGATGAATCCGAGGAGATCCGCCGACGCCGTGAGGACTGTCGACACCGTCCGGTCGGCCGTCCGGGTGCAGCCGGGGATGCAGGCGGCGAGCTCGGCGGCCACCGGCGAGGGCAGGTCGACCTCGACCTCGAACGACGGGGGCGGCGGCGGACAGCTAAGTGCCGACGCGCGGGCCACGGCATCGGCGGCCCCTTCCCGCACCAGGTTCCTCGCCACGCTCGGCGCGACGGAGTCCGTGGCCGAGAATCCGTGTGTCTTCTTCACGGTCACGATCGTGGCCTCGGGGAAGATCTCGGTCGCGATCGCGCCGATGACGTCATCGCCGGTGACCAGGCCCACCGGGACACCGAGCGATGCCGCGTACAGGGCATTGACCTCGGCCTCCGACACCGGTGATCCGTTGACTCTGACCTCACCGAAGTAGGCGGAGAAGGTGTGCGCCAAGAGCCCGGGCGTGCCGGCCGGCGCGTGGTAGCCCACGAAGAGCGCCACGGCGCAGTCCTCGGTCAGGCCCTCGGCCATGCACTGGGCCTTGGGCTGCCCGAAGACCAGCCGCGCCCTCGGGTCGAGGCGCTCGTGGATCAGGTTGTCCATCGTCCCGTGGGAGTCGTTCACGAGCACGCTCGTCGCTCCGCCGTCGAAGGCGCCCGCGATCGCGGCATTGGCCTCCTCGGTCATGAGCTCCTGGGCTCGTGGGTAGCCGTACCCGCCGCGCACGATCTGGTCGAGGGTCGCGATGCCGGCGACGCCCTCCATGTCGACGGAGATGTACGCCTTCATCGCTGAGCTGCTCCTTCGTCGGTGCCACGCGTCACTCCCATTGTTGTCGAGGCTTTCGCGCCAACACTGGGTCGATCGACCGAATCAAATCGGACACAGATGTACGATCACACAATGCAAGGCGGTACGAGCAGTCCAGCGGACCTGGGGCGGGTGGTCGAGCGGCTCGGCTCGACACTGCTGACCATCAAGGCGGGGCCACGTCAGCCGGCTCGTGCCGTGACGACCGTCATCCTTCACGATCCTCTGGACCAACCCGACGTCCCGCCGGACGCAGTGGTGCTGGGCGTCGGCGTGGCGGCTGACGACAGCTTGGTCACCCTGGTCAGAGCGCTGGGCGAAGCCAGGGCCACGGCCCTCGTGATCCGGGAGCCGCTGGCCGTCGACGAGGAGGTCGCCCGCGAGGCGGAGCGCGGCAAGGTGTCCGTCTTCGGCCTGGTGCAGGGCGCATCGTGGATCCAGGTGGCGACGTTGCTGAGCGGCGCTCTGCATCTCGGTGCCGATGGGGCGCCCGCTGTCGGCGGCGATGCGGACCGAGACCTGTTCGCCCTGGCGAACTCGCTGTCGGCTCTCCTCGACGCCCCGGTCACCATCGAGGATCTGTCGTCGCGGGTGGTCGCCTTCTCGGCCGACCAGGCCGGCGCCGACGAGCCGCGCCGCCTGACGATCCTCGGCCTCCAGGTGCCGCAGATCTACAGCGAATACCAGAGAGAACAGGGCATGTTCCGCCGCGTGTACGCCTCGGAGCGACCGGTGTTCATGCAGAACCCCGCCCCCGGCACCCGTCCTCGGGCGGCGATGAGGGTCCAGGCGGGCAATGAGCTTCTCGGCTCCATCTGGGCCGCCGTGGCAGGGCCGCTCACCCCCGAGCGGGAAACCGCCATGATCGAGGCAGCACGGGTGATCGCGCTCGAGATGCTGCGTGCCCGCGTCAGCGCCGATGCCTCCCAACGACTCGGAGTCGCCCTGCTGTCCATGCTCCTTGAGGGAGGGACCGGCGCGCGCGAAGCCGCGCAGCAGCTGGCCTTCGGTTCGTCGCCGGCCTGCGTCCTGGTCCTGGGGCCGCTGCAGTCCGACGACGAGGTCCGCACGGCGGCCGACATCCAGCGAACGGCCTCCGCATTTCGGACACACCTCAGGCCCACCTATCCGCGTGCCATCGTCGCCCAACTCGGCGGCGCGGTCTACGCCGTCGTCCCCGTGCGTGCCGCGGCCGCCCCGGCGCTGGCCGCCATGAAGGACCTGGCCGCCGAGTTCATCGCCCGTCTGGACACCACCACCGAGTTCTGCGCCGGACTCGGCGGCATCGTCGAGGACGTCAGCGAACTCGGCTCATCCCGGCGCGATGCCGATGCCGCGATGCGGGTGCTGAGCTCCAATCCGCGCGCGGGCAGACGCGTCGCGTCACTGGCGGACGTGGCGATCGAGTACCTCCTGCTCCGCCTCGGCGACCTGATGGCAGCCGACCGCATCGAACTGACCGGCCCGCTCGCCGACCTGGAGGACTACGACACCGAACACGACACCCAGCTGGTGCCGACACTCCAGAGCTGGCTCGAGCACTTCGGGGACGTCGCCGCCGCGGCACGAGCCGTCCACGTGCACAAGAACACGTTCCGATACCGGCTCGGCCGGATCGAGACGATCGGCGGCGTGGATCTGGCCGACCCCGACGAACGATTCGCTCTGATGCTGCAACTCCGCCTCGGCCCCGGTCGGCGATCGCCGCGGCCACCCGCGTAGCGACCGGGACCGCGTCAGCCGGTCCCGGGTTGGTCGATCGTCCAAGGTCCGTGCACGCAGATCAGGCGGACGTACGATGCGCCTCTCCGACCAGGCGGGTGAGTCTTGGTGTTCAACGTCACACCCCGACTCGGACCTTAAGGCGGGCCTGCCATGAATCGACGCGCCGCTGCTTTCGCAGCCCTCCTCATCGCTCTGCCAGCTCTTGCGGCTTGCGGCGGCTCGGGCTCGGCCTCGGACGGGGGCCAGGCGGGCTTCGCGACGGACGGCACGTTCGCGTTCGCGATCGACTCCGACCCAGGCGACCTGAATCCGCTCGTCACCAACCTCGTCAACGCGCAGATCGTCGGAATGTACTCCTACGACACGCTGATCTTCCTCGACGCTGAGACGGCCAAGCCCGCGCCCTTCCTGGCGAAGAGCTGGACCGAAAGCCCGACCAAGGTCACCTACACCCTGAACGACGCCATCACCTGCGCCGACGGCACGCCGTTCACCGCGCAGACCGCCGCTGACAACCTCAACTGGATCGTCGACCCCGCCAACAAGTCGCCGCGCCTGGAATCCGTCGTGCCGGCAGATGCCAAGGCGAGCGCGAAGGGGAACGTTCTCACCGTCACCACCTCCAAGCCGCGGCCCTTCATGCTGTACGACATCGGCTCGCAGCAGCTGGTGTGCGAGCGCGGCCTGAAGGACCCCAAGAGCCTCTCCGCGGGGAGCCACGGCACCGGCCCGTTCGCCATCGATCGCGTCGTGGCCGGAGACTCGATCACGATGACCCGCCGAGAGGGCTACACGTGGGGCCCCAAGAACAGCACCTCGAACACGCCGGGGATGCCGAAGACCGTGACGACCAAGATCGTGCCGAGCCCGTCGACCAGAGCGAACCTGCTGCTGTCCGGTCAACTCAACGCGGCCATAGTGAGCGGCAAGGACGAGGAACGCCTCGCCGCTCTCAAGTCGCAGCCGTCGCCGGCCATGTCCGGAATGATCGTCTACAACCACCATCAAGGTCTCCCGACCGCTGAGGCCGCCGTACGGCGCGCACTGACCCAGGCGATCGACCTCGACACCCTCGCGAAGATTCTGACCGGCGGCAAGGGCGAACGGGCGAAATCGCTGCTCTCCGTACGCCCGAGCCGGTGCGCCTACGACACCGTCCAGGGCAACCTGCCTTCCCACGACCCGGACGCCGCCGGCCAGGCCCTGCGCGCGGTGGGCAAGCCGGTCGACATCACACTTGTCTACGACAACTCCACGGACACGGGCAGCGCCGCCGCGGAATACGTCGCGAAGCAGTGGGAGACCGCCGGCGCCGCCGTGAAACTCGACGGTGGTGACGAGAATTACATCATCAGCCGGACCTTCGCGGCCAAAGACCCGTCGGGCTGGACGGCATCGCTGGGGCTCAACCTCCAGACGGGCACACCGGCCATCTTCCCGCAGTACCTCTCCGGACCTGCCGCCCCTGCGGGGACAAACTTCGCCTCCATCGACAACAAGGACTACAACCGCAGCGTCGCCGCGGCCGCCGGCCGGACCGGTGACGATGCCTGCAAGGCCTGGGCGGAGGCGGAGAAGACCCTGATGACAAGCGCTGACCTCATACCGGTGTCCGTCACGCCGTACAAGATGTACTTCAATGGCGCGACGGCGCTCTACCTGCCCGTCGGCGGCTCCGCGATCCGCGTGCTGAAGTGACCACGGAACCGACCGTCACCCTGCTGACGGGAACCGGGGCGGGACCGGATTCCGCGACCGGAACGTTCCGGGGCAGAGGTGGGCGACTGGGGGCCTTCATCGTGCGGCGGCTGGTGCGGCTCGCGTATTCGGTGGTCACCCTGGTGACCGTCGTCTTCCTGATGGTCCGGCTGATCCCAGGAGACCCGGTCCGCAATGCCCTCGGAATCAACGCGACGGCCGCGGTCGTGGAGGCACAACGCGAAAGCCTGGGACTGAACGACCCGCTGTGGACGCAGTACCTGAACTTCTGGAAGGGGCTGCTCACGTGGGATCTCGGAGACTCTTTCTCCCTTCACCTGCCGGTGACCACGATCATCGAGCAGCGCCTGCCGGCGACCCTGGAACTCGCGTTCCTGTCGCTGGCGCTGGCGCTCCTGGTGTCGATCCCGCTCGGCATCGTCGTCGCCGCGCTCACCCGAGGCGGCCGCAGACCCACCGTCGACCTGGCCTACACCTCGGCGAGCGGCCTGTTCGCCGTCATCCCCGAGTTCCTCATGGGAGTCGCTCTGGTGTACTTCTTCGCCGTTCAGAGCCATTTGCTGCCCGTGGCGGGCCGAACCGATCCGAGCTCGTACGTGCTGCCCGTCCTGGCACTGTCGATCGCGGTCGCCGCGGGCGTCTCGAGGATCGTCCGGGTCGAGGCGCTCACCGTGTTCGAGCAGGACTACATCCGGACGGCGCGGGCGAAGCGCATGTCGAGGTGGCGCCTGTACTTCCGCCACGCTCTGCCGAACCTGGTGACCTCCTCGCTCACCGTCGCCGGAATCGTGCTCGGCTCCCTCGTCGCGGGCACGGTGCTGATCGAGACCATCTTTTCGTGGCCCGGACTCGGGCTCACGATCGTGGACGCGGTGCGGAGCAAGGACTTTCCGCTCGCGCAGGGGATCGTCATCGTCTACGGCTTGATCGTCCTCGTTTCCAACCTCTTGATCGACATCGTCCTGGTCTGCCTTGACCCGCGTTCAGCGCTGAAAGACACGTGATGGCGGTGACAAGCATGTCCACTCCTGACTCCGCGCTGGCGGGGCCGGCCGCCGCGACGGCGGTGGGCGAGCCGATGCCCATGGCGGTCTCGTCTCGCCGCAGCTTCCTGACCGTCCTGCGTTCTCCCCTCGGCATCGGCGCGCTGGCCGCCCTGATGGTGATCGCGTTCTTCGCGGTGTTCGGACCGGTGCTGTGGGGCGAGGCCGCGCGGCAGGCCGATCTGACCCAACTGTCCGCGAAGCCCAGCGCGGACCACCTCCTCGGTACCGACGCGGGTGGCCGGGACGTTCTCGCGCGGGTGCTGACCGCGACCCGGCTCTCGATCGTCACCGCCGTCCTGTCGGCCGCCCTCGGCGTGTTCGTCGGTGTGGTCATCGGCCTGCTGCCGACGATCGCGCCCCGGCGGCTGGGGCGGTTGGTCAACAGCGCCATCGGCGTGGCACTCGCCTTTCCGGCTCTCCTGCTCGCCATCGTCGTGTCGATCACCCTCGGTGTGGGCGCCACCAGTGTCACACTGGCGATCGGCCTGGCCATGGCGCCGTCCTACGCCCGGCTCACTCAGACCCTCGGTGCGTCGGTGACCGGGCGTGACTTCGTGGCCGCCGCTCGCATCCTCGGCGTCAGCCGAGCACGGATCCTGGTACGGCACGTTCTGCCCAACGTGCGAGACCCGCTCATCGTCAACGCCAGCATCGGCGCCGGCACCGCGCTGGTCGCGGCGACGGGGCTGTCCTTCCTGGGCCTCGGCGTACAGGCGCCGGACTACGACTGGGGCCGCATGCTCAACGAGAGCATGGGAGCCATCTACGTGAACCCCGCTCCGTCTCTGGGGCTAGGCGCCGCCATCGTGTTCGCCGGCGTGACGTTCGCGCTCGCCGGCGAGGTGCTCGCCCAGGCATTCGGGCTGCACCGGCCCTCCGGCCGCCGCCGGCGGCGGAAGACCACCGGCTCGACGGCGGCGGCACCGGTCCCGCAGGTCGCGGAGGACCCCGTGCTCCGCGTACGCGGCTTGCGCGTGGAGGCGCCCCGGGGGGATGGATGGGCGACGCCGGTTCGTGGCGTCAGCTTCGACATCGATCGAGGGGAGATCGTCGGCATCGTCGGTGAGTCGGGCTCGGGGAAGTCACTGACCTGCATGGCGGTCGCGTCACTCCTGGAAGAGCCACTTCACGTGACGGCGTCATCGGTCCAGTTCGACGGCACGGAACTGGTCGTCAGGGGCAAGGTGCCCGGCAGACCGCGTTCCAAGTCGCTGGCCCAACAGCTCGGTACGCGGCTGGCATTCGTCTTCCAAGATCCCTCGACCTCGCTCAACCCCGCCCTTCACGTCGGTACGCAGGTCGCGGAGGTCGGTCTGCTGCACGGCGGCCTCAGCCGGCGCGAGGCACGCCGGCGTGCGGTCG
This sequence comes from Nonomuraea sp. NPDC050022, assembly GCF_044460705.1. NCBI lineage: Bacteria > Bacillati > Actinomycetota > Actinomycetes > Streptosporangiales > Streptosporangiaceae > Nonomuraea > Nonomuraea sp. NPDC050022. The sequence continues at coordinate 512,233 of NZ_JBITKE010000005.1, read as the reverse complement.
ACCGGCTTGCCGCGGTACGGCTCTCCGACCCGGCTCGCCGCGCCCGCCAGTATCCCCACGAGTTCTCGGGTGGCATGCGGCAACGAGCCACGATCGCGATGGGGCTCATGGGCGAACCGGCGCTGGTCATAGCCGACGAGCCGACAACGGCCCTCGACGTCACGGTGCAGCGGGAGGTCCTGGCGCTCTTGCGGAGGGTGAACCGTGAGCATGGGACGGCCGTCATGTTCGTCTCGCATGACATTTCGCTGGTCTCGTCATTCTGCACGCGGGTCCTGGTCATGTACCGGGGAGCCATCGTGGAGAGCCTGAGCACCGAGGATCTCGCGAGCGGACGCGCGGCGCATCCCTACACCCGGGCGCTGGTGGCGGCGGTGCCGCACATGGACGCCGTCCCGGGCACCGAGTTCGCCACGATCACCGAGGATGCCGAGTTTCCCCTCGACGCCGTAAGGGAGGGGTCGGTGTGAGCGACCTCGCCTTCGAGAACGTGGGAGTCAGGTACGGGCACGGACCCGCCGCCCATCAGGCGGTCCGTGGGGTGAGTCTCCACGTGCCGAGCGGCCGGACGGTCGGGTTGGTGGGCGAGTCAGGTTCGGGCAAGTCGACGCTGGCTCGCGCCGTCGTCGGCCTGCACGAGGCGCATACGGGCCGCATCCTGGTCGACGGCACCGATGTCGTCGGTGCCCGGGGGAGCGCCGCGTCCGTTCGCCGCACCGTGCAGCTGATCTTCCAGGACGCCAACTCCTGCCTGAACCCAAGGATGTCCATCGGCGCCTCGATCGAGGAGGCGCTTGCCGTACGCGGAAGATCCACGCGACGCGATCGCGCTCAGCGGCGCGGCGAGGTGGCCGCACTTCTCGAGATGGTCGAGCTCGACCCGGCCCGTGCCGACGATCTGCCCATGCAGTTGTCGGGGGGCCAACGTCAACGCGTCGCGATCGCGCGGGCGCTGGCCGCCGAGCCCCAGGTGCTGCTCGCTGACGAGATCACTTCGGCGCTGGACGTCTCGGTGCAGGGGACCGTGCTGAATCTGCTGATGCGCGTCCAGCGGGACCTCGATCTGACGGTTCTCTTCATCAGCCACAACCTCGCTGTGGTCAGGCAGCTGTGCGACGACGTCGCAGTCATGAAGGACGGGGAGGTCGTCGAGGCCGGATCAGCGACCGAGGTGATCGACCACCCCGAACATCCCTACACACGTGAGCTGGTCCGTGCCGTCCCCCGGATCGGCACCCCTCTCTTCGGCAAAGGAACCACTCCATGAACTCTCGCCTGTTCAGTCTCGATGACGTCCGTCAGGTCGTCACCGTTCCCGAGACTGCGATCACGGCGGATGGAAGAACGGTCGTCTTCACGCGGCGCCAGGCGGCAGACCACCGCACGGAGACCTCGCTGTGGGCGGTTTCCCGCGGCTCTCAGCCACAGCCGCTGACCCACGGGCCGACGGATCGAGCACCTCGCATCGTCCCAACGGGGATCATGTTCCTGCGCGATGTCGACGGATTCCCGCAGTTGCATCTCCTGCCGCACATGGGTGAGCCGACGCGGTTGACCGAGCTGCCGCTGGGGGCCGGGGCCGCGGCCGTCAGCCGGGACGGTCGCCGGGTCGCGTTCTCCGCACCCGTGAACCGCGCGCCCGGCGACGCCGCTGCGCCCATCGTCATCGACACGCTCGACCAGAAGGCGGACGAGATCGGCTGGATCGGCAGTGTCCGCCGCCAGATCTTCGTGATGGACCTGGGATCCAGGCAGATCAGACAGGTCACCGACGGCGACTACGACGCGGACGGCCCGGCATGGTCGCCCGACGGCGACCGCCTCGCATTCACGGCCTCCATGGCCCACCGCGCGGACGTCGAGCTCGAACGCCGCGCCTACGCGGTCGAGGTCGACGACCCGCTCGCTCCGGTGCAGGTGCTCGGACAGGCCACAGGAGTGACCGGTCCGGTCATGTGGGCTCGCGACGGCGCGTCGCTGCTCGCCGTGGGATCACCCGCGATGGTGGCAGGTCATGCCCGGCTTCTCCGGCTGTACGGCGACGGCAGGCCCGACACCGACATCACGGCTGGGCTGGACCGCAATGTGCTGCCGGGCGCGACGGGCTACCCAGGTGGCCACCCGGCGCAAAGCCACAACGGCAGCGAGATCGTCTTCTGCCTGCGTGACCGTGGCTGGACCCATCTGTACGGGGTCGGTCCGGATGGCGGAGAGGGCAGGCCGATCGTCGCGGAGCCGCATCAGGTCGTCTCCGCGCTCTCGGTGGCCGCCGAGGCACCTCGTGCCGCGATCGTCCTGACCACTCCTGAGTCGTTCGCCGAGGTCGCGATCGTCGACCTCGTCACCGGCGAAGTCGAGGTCCTCACCTCGCTGATGGAAGAGAGCCTCCCCGGGGTCCAGCTCTGTCGACCGGAGCCACGAGAGTTCACGATCAGCGATGGCGTCGTCGTCCACGGGTGGCTGATGGCGGCACCGGACACGACCGGAACCGCTCCGCTCCTGCTCGACATCCACGGTGGGCCGCACAACGCCTGGGCCGGTGTGGCCGACGAGATCCATCTGTACCAACAGCTCCTCGCCGCACGCGGGTGGCGTGTCCTCACGCTCAACCCCCGTGGATCCGACGGGTACGGCGAGGAGTTCTACCGAGCCGTCGACGGCGGCTGGGGACGAGCTGATCTGGCGGACTTCATCGAGCCGATCGACCAGTTGATCGCCGAGGGGATCGCCGACCCCGAGCGGCTCGCTGTCGCCGGCTATAGCTACGGCGGCGTCGCGACCTGCGCCCTCACCGCCCACACCGACCGGTTCGCGGCCGCGGTGGCCGGCGGCCTGATCTGCGACTTCGCCTCCATCGCCGGTCAGCGACTGCTGCCGGAAGGCTTCTTCGCCTCGGCGACCGCAGGTGCCGCGCCGACAGACGTGGTCCGGCTCATCGAGAGCTCTCCGATCGCACGCGTCGAGCAGGTGAAGACACCCACGCTGGTGCTGCACGGCGAGAACGACAACACCTGCCCGATCGGACAGGCGCAGCAGTGGTTCTCGGCACTGCGGATCCAGGGTGTGCCGACTCGCCTGGTGGTCTATCCAGGAGGCAGCCACCTCTTCATCGCCGACGGCGAGGTCGATCACCGCGTCGACTACCACGCCCGGGTCGTGGAATGGGTCGAGCTGCACACCCGCGCCGCCGCACGGCCGGCCGCGCTGTCGCCGGCCCCACGTGGGGAGCACTACTGGCGCCGCCGTCTGGACCTCCTCCGAGAACGGCACGGAGTCGTCGGGGCGCAACTCGGCATCGTGCAGCTCGATCGGAGCGGAACGGTCTTCGACCGCATCACGGTCAGCTCCGGGGTCCTGAACGTCTCGACCCGGGAACCCGTCATCGACGACGCCGTCTTTCAGATCGGGTCGATCACGAAGGTCTGGACGACGATGCTCGTCATGCAGCTCGTCGACGAGGGGCTGCTCGATCTCGACGCTCCCGTGCGCGAAATCCTGCCGGACTTCAGGCTGGCCGATGACGAGTCGCCCTCGGTGACGGTACGGGCGTTGCTCAACCACACCAGCGGCATCGACGGGGACGTCTTCACCGACACCGGGAGGGGAGACGACTGCGTCGCGCGGTACGTGGAGCACCTCGCCGCCGTCTCCCACATCCACCCGCTTGGAGAGAGGTTCTCCTACTGCAATGCCGGCTTCGTCGTCGCGGGCCGCATCGTCGAGGTGCTCCGCGACATGACGTGGGACGAGGCGCTGCTCCACTATTTGATCAAGCCGATGGGCCTGCGGCACACCATCACCCTGAGCGAGGACGCACCCAAGTTCGCCACGGCGACCGGCCACGCCGGCTTCGGCGACGAGTCGGCCCCGGTGCCCCAGTGGTCGATCACCCGATCCATGGGACCCGCGGGCCTGATCGTGGCGAGCGTCGGCGACCTGCTGACGTTCGCGGAGATGTCACTGCGCGGAGGGGTGACCCGGGAAGGCGTTCGTCTGCTGTCAGCCGGCAGCGCTCGCCTGATGACCATCGAGCATGTCGATCTGAGACAGAGCGTCGCCACCGTCCAAGGCTGGGGACTGGGCTGGTTCCTCGAGGACTGGCGGGGAACCTTCGTATACGGCCATGACGGCGGCACGATCGGCCAACGTTCATACCTGCGCTTGATCCCCGGTACGAACTACGCGGTGGCGTTGCTGACCAGCGGTGGTCAACCGGATGGTCTCTTCTACGAGCTGTTCGCGGACGTCACGTCGTCGATCGACGGCAGTCTGCCCCCGGTCCGGGTCCGGGCCGACATGACACGCCCGCCCGAACCGCTGGAGGGCGCCTGGGAGTGCGCCGGCTATCGCGCGGAGGTGGCCCCCGACGCGGACGGTCTCAGACTGACACTGTGGGAGCGGAAGGGGCATGTGCGCGACGGCACGGCAGCAGAGCCGGAGTTCGTCGCGCTGCATGCCTCGAACATCCCGGGCGGCTACGCCTACACCACCGCTGAGCTCGCGGGGGAGAAGCAGTTCCGGCCCGTCGCCGGCGGCGTCTACAACGGATCCCGCTTCCTGCGGCAGGAGCGCTCATGACGACCCAGGCGCCGAGCTCGACCTCCATGGAGTTGCGGCTGCTTCACCGCCCGGAGGAGATGTCTGCCGCCTCCGAGCTCGTGGCGCAGATCTGGAAGGTCCAAAACACCCAGTCGCATGTCAGCCCGGAGCTCCTCACGGCGTTCGCGCACGCGGGCAACTACGTCGCCGGTGGTTTCCGCGGCCATGAGCTCATGGCGGTCTGCGTCGGGTTCTTCTACTCGCCCCGGGAGAATGCCCTGCACTCCCACATCGCCGGCGTGCGACCAGACGCGGCGGGCACAGGATGGGGCAGAGCCCTCAAGCACCACCAGCGCGACTGGTGCCTGGCCCGGGGTGTCACTCGCGTGACGTGGACCTATGACCCCCTGGTGGCCCGGAACGCGTACTTCAACCTCCACAAGCTCGGCTGTGAGGTCGAGGTCTACCTGCCCGACTTCTACGGACCGATGGGTGACGGGCTCAACCAGGGCCAGCACAGCGACCGGATCATGGTGGCCTGGCACATCGGGCAGGCCACGGCGCCCTCACGAGCCGAGAAGAAGCACGGCCCCGCCGTACTGAGGTCCGTGGACCGGCGACCCCAGCTCGACCTCGGCCGGGCGGAGTCGCTGACCCGATGCGTCGTGGAGATCCCCTCGGACATCGAGGCTCTAAGGCGCCACGAACCCGAGCTCGCGATCTCATGGCGGCTCGCGCTACGACGGGCGCTGGGTGGGCTGCTGGAAGAAGGCTGGGTCGTCGTCGATTTCGACCGCCGGGGTCACTACTGCCTCACGAGGAGCACCTGAGAATGCACATCGAGCGTGTCGAGCTCATCACGGTCCGGATGCCGCTGATCCACCCGTTCACCACCTCGTTCTCCACCCAGACGGAGCGCCTTCCGCTCCTGATCCGGGTCACGGCCTCAGACCACGGCGCCACCGTGACAGGGTGGGGTGAGTGTGTCGCCCTCGCCGAGCCGTTCTACTCGCCGGAATACCTTGAGGGAGCACGAGAGGTCCTGCGGCGATTCCTCGTGCCCGCGCTGTTCGAGTGGCAGGCCGCGGGTCACGCCGTGTCGGCATCGACGGTCGGCGCGGCACTTGAGCACGTGGTCGGCCACCGCATGGCCAAGGGCGCTCTGGAGATGGCGATCCTGGATGCCCAGCTGCGGCTTCGGAACATGTCGTTCGCAGCGCAGCTCGGTGTGACCCGCGCCTCGGTGCCCTCGGGGGTCAGCGTCGGCATTGAGAAGTCGATTCCCGACCTGCTCGGCCGGGTGGCCGACTTCGTCGACCAGGGCTACGCGCGCATCAAACTCAAGATCCAGCCCGGGTGGGACCTCGAGCCGGTCAAGGCGGTGCGCGAGCGGTTCGGCGACATCGCGCTGCAGGTCGACGCGAACACCGCCTACCGTCTCTCCGATGCCCAGCAGCTGCGCAGACTCGACCCCTTCGATCTGCTGCTGATCGAACAGCCGCTGGGCGAGGAGGACCTGCGGCAACACGCTCTGCTCGCGGGCCTGCTCACCACGCCGATCTGCCTGGACGAGTCGATCGTCGACGCGCGGTCGGCCGCCGACGCGATCGCGCTGGGGGCGGCGAGTGTCATCAACATCAAGCCTGGAAGAGTGGGGGGATACCTCGAGGCGGCACGCATCCACGACCTCGCGCTGGCGCACGGCGTCGCGGTCTGGTGCGGCGGCATGCTCGAAACCGGCATCGGCCGAGCCGCCAACGCGGCGCTGGCCGGGCTCCCGGGCTTCACGCTGCCCGGCGACATCTCGGGCTCGGATCGGTTCTACGCCCAGGACATCACCGAGCCGATCGTCATGAAGGACGGCGCGGTGTCGATCCCCGGCGGACCCGGGTTCGGCGTCGAACCCCTTCCCGCGGCACTCGGCGAGATGACCGTTCACACGCTCGACCTCACCGCCTAGCGACGAGACCAAGGATCAGGCCAGATGGGATCAGCAGGCAGCTACGACACCATCGTCGTCGGAGCGGGCTCGTCCGGCTCGGCACTCGCGGCACGGCTCGCCGACGCGGGACAGCGGGTGCTGCTGCTCGAGGCCGGCCGGGACTACGCGGCCTCGCAGCTTCCGGAGGCATGGAGGTCGCCGAATCCGTTGAACGCGATCCTGAACTCCGACTACAACGCGTTCTTGTGGGACGGGCATCTGGCCACCAGGACCGAGGCCCAGGAGCCCTACCTGTACTGGCGAGGCAAGGGCCTCGGCGGAAGCTCGACGGTGAACGGGCAGATCGCGATCCGGCCGCCCATCGAGGACTTCGACGAGTGGGCGGCCTCCGGTTGCACCGGATGGTCGTCCGCGGAGGTCATGGCGGACTTCGTCGCCCTGGAGTCCGACGCCGGCTTCGGCGACGAGGACTACCACGGCACCGCCGGCCCGATCCCCGTCTACCGGGCCCCGGTCGACACGTGGGGCTCGGTCGACCAGGCGCTCCGCGCGGCAGCGCTCGCCTCGGGTTTCGGGTGGGCCCCGGACGTCAACGCACCCGGCGCGACCGGCGTCTCTCCCTACCCCATCAACTCGATCGACCGTCGACGGGTCTCGTGCCACGACGCTTACCTGGAGCCACGTCGCGACAACCCGGGCCTCACCATCCGCGGCGACAGCCTGGTCGACGTGGTTCTCTTCGAACGTGCTCGGGCAGTCGGCGTCCGGCTGGCCAACGGATCGGCCTTCCACGCGAACCAGGTCGCGCTCAGCGCGGGCGCCACGGCCTCGCCCTCGATCCTCATGCGCTCGGGCATCGGCCCCGCCGATGACCTCCGACGGCTGGGCATCGAGATCCGTGCCGATCTGCCGGTGGGCCGTGGGCTCCAGGACCATCCGATGGCCCTGATAGGCATCCCGCTCACCGAAGCGGCCTCGGCCGGCCCCGCCGACCGGCACACGAACTGCTGCGTGCGCTACAGCAGCGGCACCGTGCCCGGCGGGAACGACATGATGCTGGTCGCCCTCAACCAGAACGCGCTGGCTATGGCGGCGGCCGAAGTGCGCGCCGGCGCCGGTGCCGTCGGGGTGTTCGTCAACCGGACCTACTCGCGCGGAACGCTGAAGCTTCGAAGCGCCGACCCGAGCGCGCAGCCCCGGGTGGCGCTGAACATGTTGTCGGACGAGCGCGACATCGACCGCCTGGAAGCGGGCATCAGGCTCCTCGGCGACCTGGTGGCCCACTCCAGCTTCGTGGAGATCGCCGACGGCGATCTCTGGCGGGTCAATTCGTCGCTGCGCGATGCCCTGGACACACCAGGGCGACTGCGCGACTACCTGCGCGCCAGCGTGGTCGACACGCAGCACGCGACGAGCACGTGCCGGATGGGAGATCCGAACGCGCCGGAGACGGTCGTCGACCCCCGGTGCGAGGTCCTCGGTTTCGAGGGTCTCCGAGTCGTCGATGCCTCCGTCTTCCCCTTCGTCCCACGCGCCAACACCCATCTCGCCTGTGTGATGTTCGGCGAGCACATGGCCCGCAGGCTCCACTGAAGCCGACTTCGATCCAGAAGGAATGAGCAGATGAAGCGCCTGAGCAACATCATCGACGGCACCCCGGTCGAAGCCGCGGACCCGGAACTCCGCAGCGTCGTCAACCCGGCCACCGAACAGGTCGTCGCACTGATTCCGGCCGGATCGGCCGCCGACGCCGCGGCGGCGGTGGAGTCGGCGCAGGCCGCGCACGCGGGCTGGGCGAGGCTCGACCTCGAGGACCGCCTCGGCCGGCTGAGCCGCACCGCCGACCTCCTCGAACGGCATGTGCGCGAGCTGGCGGAACTCGAGAACCGGGAGATGGGCAAGCCTGTCCCGCTCGCCGAGCAGTTCATCGCGGGCGGAATCGCCTCGTTCCGGCTCGGCATCGAGCGGGCGCGGTCCTATCCGTTCGTCGCCGACGTCACAGCTCCGGGCGAGTCCGGACGGACAGTGGTCATCCGTGAGCCGCTGGGCGTGCTGGCACTCCTCGTGCCCTGGAACTTCACGGTGACCTCGATCCTGGGAGCCCTCGGCCCCCTGCTCGCCGCCGGCAACACAGTGGTGATCAAGCCCTCGGAGAAGGCGCCGCTGTCCGCGGCCCGGCTCGTGGAGCTGTGCGACCTTCCGGCAGGCGTGGTGAACCTTCTCCTGGGCGACGCGCGCGCCGGCAAGCCCTTGGCCGAGCACGAGGCGGTCAAGCTGGTGCACTTCACCGGGTCTGTCGAGGCGGGCCGCAGCGTCGCCGTCGCCGCGGCCAAGCGCCTTCAGCGAACGATCCTGGAACTGGGAGGGAACGACCCCGTCCTCGTCGACGCCGACGTCGACGTGGCCGCCACCGCCAAGGCGGTCGCGACGTCGACGTTCCTCAACAGCGGACAGATCTGCACATCGTCGGAGCGGATCTACGTGCACCGCGCGGTCGCGGACGAGTTCATCGCCGCCCTCGTGGCCGAAGCCGAAGGCTGGACGATGAGCGACGACCCCTACTCCCCGGGCCTGGGACCACTGGTCGACGACACCCAGAGGAGGATCGTGCACGACCACGTCCACGAAGCCGTCGACCGCGGGGCGACGCTGCTCTGCGGTGGCGGGCAACCAGACCGGCCTGGATACTTCTACCCCGCGACGGTGCTGACCGAGGTCACCTCGGACATGCGCATCATGAAAGAGGAGACCTTCGGGCCGGTCGCCCCCGTCACCGTGGTCGACTCCTTCGCCGAAGCCATCGACCTGGCCAACACCACAAGCTTCGGACTCGCGGCGACGGTCTATTCCTCGACCCCCGAGAACCTGCGGCGCTGCAGGGAGATCAACGCCGCTCTCGTGTGGATCAACGAGTGGCAACACGGTGGCGTCAACATGGTCTACGAGCCGTGGGGGGTCAGCGGGATGGGTGCGACGGGGGCAGCGGCGTCGTTCGACGCCGCCACCCGCCCGGTGTCGATGCTCTACTCGCCGTCCACGAACCACGGGTAGTACGGGGCCGTGCTCCAGGCAGGGGTCGCGCCGGTCGTGGCGGCCTGAGCAAGGGCCCACTCCGGAGAGCCGAATATGAGTAGGGGCTACTCATGTCCGGCGGTGGGACAGGATGCGATCACGGGGCTGGGAGTGCCCGCCCGCGATCCGTTCCTTGATCTCTCCCAGAGGAAGAACATGCTCACACGTTCCGGCAAGCTCGCGGCGATGACCGCGTCGGGATGCCTGGCGATGTCGGTGCTCGGGGTTACGGGGGGCCGGCGCCGAGACCGCGTTCGCCCCTGACACCTGCGCCAGCGGGTACGTCTGGCGCGTGGGACCTGCGAACTGGCGTTGCATCTGGGCATCAAGGTCGCCCGGACGCAACGCCTCGACCGAGTTCCGGCTCAGCCCATCACCGTGCCCGAGTTCGCGGTGTTCCGGTTGCGCTTACGAGAGAACGCACCCAGGTCGATCTCCAGGCCGGTGCGCGGGGCCCGGAACCGGACGGGCAGCACGTCGTGGTCGACGCCGTTCTCCACCTGGTTGATCAGCTCCGTCATCAGCTGTCCCACGACCGGCGCGTTCTTGAACTGGTTGCCGCTCGTTCCGATCGCGAGGTAGAAGCCCTCGAGTTCGGTGCGGTCGTAGATCGGAGTCCAATCGTCGGCGACGTCGTAAACGCCCACCACGCCGCGCGCCCGGTTGGGCACCGCCAGACCGGGCAACCGCCGCGCGGCCCGCATCACCTGAGCCTCGAAGACTGCGGCCGTCGGGTGGATGTCGACGGCGTCCGGGTCGTCGGTCCACTGCATCGGATCACACTCCGGTTCCGTTCCGCCGACGAGCAGCTCCCCTCCTACTTCGCCGCGGAAATAAGTGCCCAGATCCATGTCCGCCACCACGGGCCCTCCATAGCCCTCCAGGGCCGGCACGTGCGCTACTTCCTGCCTCATAGGGCGCACAGCGACCGTGAAGTCGGAACCCACGCCGGCCAACCGATTCAACGCGCCCGACCACGGACCGGCCGCGTTGACCACGACGGCACAGGGAATCCGGGTGCCGTCCGACAGTCGCACTGACGTCACGCGCCCGCCGGCCTTCTCCACCGCTGTCACCGTGCTGCGGAAGCGGAACTCCGCCCCGCAGGCCGAGGCCGCGGAGGCGAGGTTTACGGCGGCAAGGCTCGGGTCCGAGACGTAACCGGCATCCGGGGTGTACACGCCACCGAGCGAGTGTTTCGCGTCCTCCCAGAATTCCTCGTCGTCGAGCCGCTTCGGCGGCCAATAGCAGCCGACGTCGATACCTGGAACGCGCTCGGCCAAGGTCGCGCTGTCCCATTCCTCGTAGGGAACACCGATCTCATCGAACAACGGAAGCCATGACGTACGCGGAGCCGCCTCGACGTCCAGCATGACCAGCCCAGTCTTGCGGAACATTGCGAGGTCGCCGACATCGTGCCCGAGGTGGCCGGCCCAGTCGAGCCAGCCGAAATGCGCCTCCCACGCCATCGTCACCCCGGCGGTGGTGGAGAAGTTGAACCGAACGATCGCACTCGATGCCGAGGTCGACCCCTGTCCAGCCCCTGGGGCCCGATCGAGCGCGATAACCCGGTGCCCCGCACGTGCAAGCTCAAGGGCGATCGACGAACCGATCACCCCTGCCCCGATCACGACCACATCGGTACTCAGGCGCTCACCGGGCACGGCAGGTCCTAAGGTAGCTGAGGAACGAGGCCTGCAGGCCGGTAACGTGCGTTTCGCGCAGGACCGCGCTGGTGACGGCTCCGCCGCGGGCGGTCAAGCGGTGCAGGACGGTGGCCGTGTTCTTCGTGAGGTTCTGGTAGACGGCCAGGTCTCCGAGAAGCTCTCGGTCGTTGACGGTCAGGTGAAGCTTGGCGGCAGGCAGGCTGTCGCCCATTTCTTCGAGCCGCGCGAAGACCTGACTGTCTTCACTGACGACACCGGGGCTGCCCGCTCCGATGCTCTCGAAGAGCGTGCTTCCGGTGAGCCAGGTGTAGAGACTGAAGAGTCCACCGTAGGAGTAGCCGAAGAGGCCGTGACCGCTCGCGGCTGTGCCGTAGTCGCGTTCGACCCGCGGGTGCAGTTCCGCGGTGAGGAAGCTCAGGAACGCATCGGCGTGGGTGTCGCGCAGTTCGGTGAGGTAGGCGTCGGATTCCTCGCGTGTCCTCGCACCCGCTCGAACTCCCATCTCTACGGCATCGATGAGCTCCTTGGCGATGGGCTCGCCGGGTGGCACGAGGTCTCTGTTGCGCAGCCGATCCCAGTGCTGTGCGTCTTCGCCCGCGTAGCCGACGCTGACCTGGATGTAGGGCTGGATCCGCTGCATGGGGTCCGCCTGGGTGACGATGAGCGGAGCCGTCATGCCCACGGCCCAGTTGCCGTCGAGCACATACACGGCAGGTGCTCGCGTCGTGGTGGGGTCGTAGCCCGGTGGTGTGGTGACCCAGACGCCGTAGTCGTGCCCACCGCTGGAGCGCATCTCGAAGTAGTCGGTGTCGGCGAGGCAGCCGTGCCACATGGTGCTCATCGAAGGTCCTTCACAACTCGGCCGGCCTTGAGAACGAGGACGGCATTGGCGGGATCAGCGAACAGCTCCGGGTCTTCGACCGGGTTGCCGTTCCACAACACGAGGTCTGCCTGCGCGCCGGGAGCGATGACACCGACTTGGCCGGACAGGCCGAGGATCTCGGCGTTGGTCTTGGTGGCCGCCACGAGAGCTTCCATCGGTGTTTCGAGCTCTGCGCGCAACGTGAGTTCTTCGCCTCGGCGGTCCTGAGCCGGGCCGATGAGATCGGAACCCAGCCCGATCCGCACTCCGGCCTCCTTGGCGACAGCGAGCGCTTCGGTCATCCGCTCACGAACACCCATCACACGATCGCGGGTCGATTCGTCGAGGCCCGCCCCAGCGGTGTCGTGCAGCAGTTGCTCAATGACGGCAAACGTGGGCACGAGGGCGACCTCGCGAGTGGCCATCAGGGTGGCCGTGGACGCATCGAGGTCGGTGCCGTGCTCGACACAACGCACCCCGGCCTCGACCGCGTTCCGGATGCCGTCGTTGTTGTGGGCGTGAACAGTCACGTAGGTGCCCCGCGCTGCGGCTTCCTGGACAGCGACAGCGATCTCCTCGACGGTGAACTGGGTGTCGGTCAGCCGGTCGTGCGCGCCAACCACTCCGCCGGTCACGCAGAGCTTCAGGAAGGAGGCTCCGCGACGGAAGGCCTCGCGCACGTTGTGCCGCAGCTCGTCGGCGTTGCCGGACATCGTGGACAGGGCGCACAGGCCGGGTAGGTGGTGGCTGCTCCACAGCTCGGTGGGTTCCCACTCGGCTCCGTAGTAGCCGTGCCCACCGATCTGGCACTGAACAGGTCCGCACGACAGCACGCGCGGTCCCCTGACTTTGCCCTTGGCGATCGTGGTGACGACGCCGCCGTCGATCCCGCCGGTATCCCGAACGGTCGTGAAGCCGGCCTCGAGCGTCGCGCCGGCCGTGGCGAAGATGTCTGCCGCGATCTCCGCGGCACTGAACCGAAACGAGAACTGCGGCTGGATCGGGCTCGACAAGCCCAAGTGGACGTGAGCGTCGATCAGGCCAGGCGTCATCGTCAGTCCCCCGGCATCAAGGCGCTCGCCGTGTGCCCTGGAGGCACCCAGCTGGGCGATACGCCCGTCTTCGACGGTGACGTCGACGTCGACGGGGTCGCGACCCGACCCGTCGACGACCGCCGCGCCGACTACCTGAAAAGGTCCCACGAGTCGTTCCCTCCGCCGCCTGCGAGCTGACTGCGACCATGTGTGAAGCAGCACGGCACCGCCAGTCTTTTCCAATGGATAAACTGTGGGAGTGATCCTGTCAAACACGGAACGCACCGGCGACGCACGCCAGCGCCTCCTGGCTCGGCTTCTCGACGCCTTCGAGGAGACCCTTCCCTCGCCGGAGGTGTCACTCCGTGAGATCGCTGTCCGGGCCGGGACCAGCCACGCCCTCCTGCGATACCACTTCGGGTCGCTCCCAGGCGTCCTGGCAGCCATGCTCAAGGCGCAACGATCCCGTGACAACGAGGCACTGTTCGAGGCCGCCCAGCAAGGCACCTTCGACGACCTCGTCGTGGCGATCTGGCAGACCTACACTCGCCCGGAGCAGCTGTCGCGTGTCCGCGGCTTCTTTCACGTCGTAGGACTGGCCGCTTACAGCCCAGAGAACTTTCGTGAGTTCATCGACTCGCTCGACGACCTGACCAAGATTCTGGCCTCACTCGCGGAACGCGAAGGGCTCGACACCAAGGAAGCGCTGACTTTGGCCACCGTCACCATTGCCGCGATGCGTGGCCTGCTCTTACAGGAGCTTCTGACTCCAACAGCTCACTCGGAGGACGCGGTCGCCTTGATCCTGCGCATGAGCAAGGACCAAGCCGTTCCACGGACACGCTAGTAGCGTGTCGCTACATAACGGTAGTCCTTTGGATCTTGGTGGGCAGGGATAGAGGATACGGTTCTTCGCCGTAGAGGAGGCCGGTGATGTCCAGGCTGGCGCCTTGCCCTCCCGCACCGGGGCCGTTGGAGCAGTTCGCGGCCCACTTCGATGAGCTGTTCACGCACCTGGCGCAGCGGCGCGGGTTTCGCGAGTATCTGAGCGGTCTGCTGGCGCCGCGGGAGCGCAACAAGAGGCTGACCGCCCTGGCCGGGGCCGAGCCGGTGGTCGGCGGCAAGGACGCGGCGGTGCAGCGGCTGCAGTACTTCGTGTCCGAATCGTGCTGGGATCCCGACACGGTCAACGGACGGCGACTGGAGTTGCTGCTGGCCGATCCGGCCACCCGCCCGCAGCCGGGCGGGGTGCTGGTGGTCGATGACAGCGGGGGACCGCAAGGACGGCACCGCCACCGCGTTCGTCGCCCGCCAATACCTGGGCCGGGTGGGGAAGACCGACAACGGGATCGTCACGGTGACGGCGGTGTGGGCCGATGAACGGGGTCTACTACCCGGTGTTCGCCGAGCCCTACACCCCGGCCGGGCGGTTGCCCCGCGGCAGGAAAGACCCAGCCTTTCACACCAAATGGTGGCTGGCCGCCGATCTGGCCGGGCGCGCGGCCGAGAACGGCTTCGTCTGCCGGGTGATTGCGGCTACGGCGACATCGACGCCTTCCGGGCCGCGCTGGAGACGGCGGGCCTGCCGTTTGTGCTGGGCGTGCGCGCCACCCACGGCAGGTGGGGACGGGCCGACGATCCGCCCACCCCGCGCGATGCGGCCCGCGTGCTGACCTGGGGCGGCCCGGAGAACCCGGGAGATTGGCGGCCGGTCCGGCGCCGCTTCCGCGACGGGCGCACCCGCACCTGGTGGGCGGCCGAGGCCACCTTGGACGCATGGGGTCCCGATGCCCCCACCCGGCTGGTGATCGCCACCACCGACCCCGCAACGCTCCCGGATGTGTCCACCTGGTACCTGGTCACCAACCTGCCCCGCCCGGGCGGCCCGCACGATGCCGCCCAAGGCGGCCATGGCCCCCGACGGTAGCCCGGACTACCGGGAGCCCGCCACAGGGCGCGACTTGTAGAAGGACTCCTCCAGGTAGGCGACCTCGTGTGGCTGGTAGGGCTCCTCCAAGTAGGCGGCCTCGTCTTCGTCGAGTTCGACGTCCACCGCGGCGACCGCGTCGGCCAGCTGGGCCGGCTTGGTGACCCCGACGATGGGCGAGGTCACCACCGGGTTGCGCATGACCCAGGCCAGGGCGACCTGGGCCGGGGACAGACCCCGCTTGCCCGCGATCTCGTGGACGCGCTCGGCCACTGCCTGGTCCTCGTCACGGTAGAGGATCTTGCCGCCCTCGTCGGTCCCGGCACGCGCCGTCGCTGTGTCCCGGGCCCGCGTCAGCCTGCCCCGCGCCAGCGGGCTCCACGGGATCACGCCGATGCCCTGGTCGGCGCAGAGTGGGAGCATCTCCCGCTCTGCTTCTCGGTGGATGAGGTTGTAGTGGTCCTGCATCGACACGAACCGGGTCCAGCCGTTCAGGTCAGCCAGGTACAAGGCCTTGGCGAACTGCCAGGCGTACATGGAAGAGGCTCCGATGTAGCGGACCTTCCCGGACTTGACCGCGTCATGTAGCGCCTCGAGGGTTTCCTCGATCGGGGTGTCGTAGTCCCAGCGGTGGATCTGGTACAGGTCGATGTAGTCGGTCCCCAGGCGCTTCAGGGAGGCGTCGAGCTCGGCGAAGATCGCCTTGCGGGACAGCCCGGCGCCGTTCGGGCCGGGGCGCATCCGCATCCAGACCTTGGTGGAGAGAACGACCTCCTCGCGCCGGGTGAAGTCCTTGACGGCCTGGCCGACGATCTCCTCGCTGCTTCCGGCGCTGTACCCATTGGCTGTGTCGAGGAAGTTGACGCCACTCTCGAGGGCCTGCTTGATGATGTCCCGGCTGGCGTCCGCGCCCAGCGACCAGGGCTCGCCGCCCCGGTCCGGCTCGCCGAAGCTCATGCAGCCGAGGGCGATGGCGGAGACTTCCAGTCCGGTCGTTCCAAGTTTGATGTATCGCACGCTTCCGAACCTAGGAGTTGGAGTGCCCTCTAACGCAAATTCGGAGGCGTGGGGCATGCGCGCCCTGTCAGGTTTCACCATGCGCCCGGAGTGCTGGCCCCTCCACGCCAGCCACCGTCCCTGTCAGCAGTTGCATGAACACGCTAGGTGAGAAGCCGAGCCTCCGGGTGCTGCTACTTCTCACCGACATTCCGGGCCCGATCAACCCCCGAGTGCTGTCCAAACTGACCGACAAACGCTGCTGCTACTCACCAGCAAAATCACCCATGGGATGCCGATGCCCTGCGCTCCTATGTGCTGGACGTCTGGGCTGGCCAGACGGGGTGCTGATCGCCGATGACACCAGCGCGATCAAGAAGGGCGACGCGGCGCAAGGGGGGCGGGCTCTCCCGACGAGGTGGACCTCGCCACCAAGCCGGCTCTGGCTGCTGAAGACGATGTCGCTGAGAAGTAGAAGCGCTGAGGGCTTGGGGTGAGAGCGCCAGCGTGCTTCAGACCGTTTCGAGCGCATGCTCAAGGAGTGCGGTAGCCGCAGGGAGCGGGTCGGCCGGGAAGGCCAGCAGGATAGTGCGCACGGAGGCCGGTTCGAGAGGGATGGTGTGAACGCCAGCGTGGTGAGCGGGTAGGGAGAGCTCGGGCAGGATGCTCACCCCGAGCCCTTCGGCGACCATGGCGAGGATGCTGTTGGTGTCGCGGACTCGATAGTGGCAGCGCAGGCTCACACCTGCTTCCTGCGCGAGTGCCGTGATGAGCGGCTCGCATCCGCCCGTCGACATGATGAACGGCTGCCGGGCCAGGTCCGCGACCGGCACGCTGTGGCGTACGGCCAGGTCGTGGCCGCTGGGTAGGGCGGCCAGCATCTGGTCGGTGGCCAGCGGGCGCATGACCAGATCGGGCACGCTGGCGGAGACAACCCCGGCCGTCAGGGTGCCGATGTCGGCGGCCCCGGTCTGCAGCCAGTCGAGTACCTCCCCGTCCGACCCCTCGATCACGGTGAGCCGCACGTCTGGATGCGCTTCGCCGAACGTTCGCAGGATCTGCGGCAGCAGGCGGGCGTTGGCGCTGGGGATGGCGCCGACGCGCAGGCTGCCGCGGCCGTCCCCGCGCGCCGCGGCCGCCTCCTGCTCTAGGGCTTCGAGCTGGGTGAGGATGTGCGCGGCGCGACGGCAGACGGCCCGCCCGGCCGCGGTCAGGCTCACCCCGTGGCCGCTCCTGATGAGGAGGGCCAGCCCCAGCTCCCTCTCCAGGCCGCGCACGGCGTGGCTGACCGCAGACTGCGTGGTGTTCAGCTCCTCGGCCGCGCGGGTCATGTTGCCGGTACGCGCGACCGCCTGGAGGATCCTGAGCTGCGTGAACGTCATAGCGCCGCGCGCAGCAGCCCCACGACCAGCGGGTGTGGGCGCCCGGGCCACGAGCTCGTCTGCGGCACGAACAGCGTGGCCAGATAGTACGGGTGGCCGGGAATCTCCAGTACCCGGGCCTCGCCGGTGTCGTCCACGCCCGTCACCCGTAGTCCGCCCACGTGCAGGGCGCTCTGGTAAGCGGGATTGAGGCCGAAGTTGCAGTAGTACTGCTCCTTGGCCTCCTCGCGCCCGTACACGTCGGCCACCAGGGAGCCGGGTGTGAACGTGACGGGCATGGTCCGGCCGGCGAGCGAGCAGGCCAACTCGGTGACGAACAGGCTGGAGGCGTAAGGGTCGTACTCGGCGTGCTGCGCGTCCTCGAACCCGAGCACGTGGCGGGCGTACTCGAGAATGATGTGCTGGCAGCCGCCGCATGTCCCCAGAGTGGGGACGCCGTGCTCGCGGCCGTGCCGGAGCGCCGCCAGTGCGCCGCGCAGGCTGCGGTACGGGCTCCCTGGAGCGCACCACAGCACGTCTGCGGCGCGGACGGCGGACAGGTCCGCTTCGAGCGGCTCGGTGGCCAGCCAGCGGACCTCGATCTCGATCCCGAGGTGGTCGGCGGCGTGGCGCAGCGCATCATCGGTAGCCACGTGCGGGGTGTATGTCTTGTCATAGTCGCCGATGACCGCGACCTGCAAGGAAGGCGTCATGCGCCCACTATGCGGGGACGGCGGCATGAGCTCCAATACCTGATCACGCAGACGTCATGAGCTCACGCTCATGACGTCGTCGGTCTCAATGTCCACATGGAAACGGGGCGCGTCGTGGACCGACTGCACGACTACGAGCGGGCAAGGCGCTGTGCCAGGTAGAGGCAAGACCGCCAGCGCCGGTTGTCACCGAGCGCGTTTCTCGCCACGTTCCGCCGAACCGTCGGCCGCTACCTCTGTAGGGACGGTGGAAGCCCATGGAACGGTATGGCACCCCGGTGGAACGCCTATGAGGGTGTCGACAAATCAGGTTCAAGGAGTGATGAAGGAGACGTTCGTGTCATCCGTATTCAGGAGAGCGCGTGCTGCCGTCCTGGCCGCCGCACTGCTCTGCGTCCCTGCTCTCGCCCCGTCCCCGGCCGCCGCGTACCCGGTGTTGCCACCCTCCGGCGGCGTGCTCTACGTCACCAACGCGGTCTCCGGCGATGTCTCGTCCCTGGCGATCGGCCCGGGGGGCACCCTGTCGCCACTGGGCACGCCCGTGTCCACCGGCGGTTGCACCCTGGAGGGCACAGGCCCCGGCTGCACCCCGCGGGGCATAGCACTCACCCCGAATGGGGCCACCGCGTACGTCGTCAACAGCGACTCGAGCACGCTGGCGGTGTTCCGAGTGGGAGTGCGGGGCGCGCTCCAGCCGCACCCGCTGCTCGTCGAGACCGGGAAGGAGCCGTGGGGGGCGACGGTCGCGCCCAACGGCCGCACCCTGTACGTCACTGATACCGCCGACCGGACCATTTCGGCGTACCGCATCGGAGTCGATGGCACCCCCAGCCGGTTCGCCGTATTCCGCACCACCTCAGACCACCCGAAGCAGACGGTGCTGTCCCCCGACGGGCGCTTCCTCTACCTCTCGTACGCGGACGCGGACGAGACCGAAGACAGCCCGGCGCGGCCCATCACCAGATACGCCGTGCTGCCGGACGGCTCGCTCGGACCCCCGCAGGACGTGGCGAAGGCCGGGCCGGCCAACTACGGGATCACGATGAGCCCGGACGGCGGCCTGTTGTACGTGACCTCGAACGTCGCGCAGAACGTGCAGGGTTTCCGGGTCGGTAAGGATGGCTCGTTGAAACCCGTGCCCGGGTTGCCGGTCTCCGTGCCGTTCCCGGTCGGTCTCAAGGTCACGCCCGATGGGCAGCACCTGTACGTCTGCGCCAACCTCGACACCGGCTCGCCCCCCGGCGGTCTGCTCGGCTTCACGATCCACGCGGACGGCTCGCTCACGCCGACCGCCGACTCGCCCGCCCCCACTGCCGGCACCGCGGCGGTCGCGATCACACCGGACGGCCGGGACATCTTCGCCAACATCCAGGACACGAGCCAGGTGGTCGCGTTCGCGATCGGATCCGGCGGCACGCTGAAGCAGGCTCCCGGATCGCCGTTCAGCACCGGTGGGAAGCGCCCGCTGAGCCAGTCGCTCGCCGTACGGCCGGTTCCCGCAGCTATCCCGCAGTAGGGATCAGCCCGACCGTGATGCGCGGATCGCCGCTACCGACGATCTGTGCATCACTGTCGGCACACACCAGTACCAGCTCCTACCGCATGGCTCAGACCCGCGCCCGGACACAGGCAGGAGAATCGGCCTGATCATTACAGCTCACTATGGGCCCACGACCTGATCACGTTCCTTGTCAGGCGGTCGACCGCGTTCCGGCAGGGGACGACTCTCTCGAACCTACGATCGAACTATGGTGATCCGGCTAGCATGGCGTGCCATGGCGATCACTGAAGAGCTGGTCACGAGGCTGCGGGCCGCGGCGACTGCGGGGGATCCGGACGCCGCTCGCGAGCTAGGCCGCCTGCTGTGCATGCTCAGGACCGACTCTCGGGAAGGCATCATGGACGGGGAGTTCCTCGCTGCTTGGCCGGAGGAGCCGTGGCTCCGCGCCGCCTTGCGCGCCCGCCCCGACGATCAGCTCGCCGCCGTCATGCTCGCCGGGCGGCTCGTCCAGCAGATCGCCTACTGGCGGATCGATGATGACCACGCGATCGCGCAGGGCGAGGACGACCACACCCTCGCTCGCAGGCGGGACGAAGCACACGCCCTCTACGTGCGAGTGCTGGAAGCGGATCCCGGCAATCCCGCCGCGCGCGCCGGAGTCGCCACCCTGAACGCCTGGGCCGATGGCGCTGGCGGCATCGACGCACTGGAGAAGGAACCTCCCTTCTCGTACTACGAGCTCCGTCTGGAGGCGGGGTCAGGCTCGTTCCTCCATTCCGAGTCCGTCGTCACCACTCATCCGGACGAGGTGCGCTGGGCCTGCTCATGGCTCATGGCTCCGGTGGTGGCGGAGGTGGAAGAACCTCCCTTCGGCGTAGAACTTAGCCTCTTCACCTATTCGGACGGGCGGTTCGCCGGCTCGATCAACCTCGGCGAGCATTTCACCGCCGACGGCCTACTCGACTGGGACGCGGTCGAGATACCGCCGCTCACCGGCGAGCCGCTCCCCGCGGGCCACCCGGTGGGCACGAGTCACTACGGCTACTCCTGCGACTGGGGATGAGTCCGATCGTGCCTGTCAACCGCGGGACCAAACCAATCACTGGTGGGATCATTGGCAGAGGAGCTGTCGCGCCGAAGACGACGAGGGGCTGCATGGTCTCAAACCTAAGAACGGTCGGCGCAGCTACGACGTGGAGGCCAACAAATCCCTGAGTGGCCTGGGAAAGCGCCACCAAGATCATCCAGCATCCGGCCTTGCGTCGCGTTCACGCCAGCGGCTGCCGCTCGCCACTCGCCGACGGTCCTTTGGCCGTGAAGCAGTACATGCCCATCGCGCCGGTTACGCACAGGGTGAGGGTGTCAGGAAACCATGCGCACGAACGCAACGGTCCGGAGAGCCGGACCACGACCAGGCTGCTGGCGCGATGCGGATCCCACAAACGGACCAGGCCATCCGAATAGGCCGCAGCGATCAGCGAGCCGTCGAACGAGATGGCGACGCTCTCTATGGCGCCGCCACCTTCTGAGAGCACGCGTCTGAGGCAGCCCTTTGCGTCCCATAGCCGCATCTCACCGTTCGTGTCGGCCGAGACGAGCCATGAGCCGTCGGGCGCGATCGCCACCGAGCGGATTCCGCTCCGATGTCCGCGCAGCTCGCCACGGGACGAGCCATCCGCCTCCCACAAAAGCAGCGCACCGTCCTCTGCAGCCGTCACCCACCAGCCGCCATCGGGTGCGATCGCGATGGAGCTCACCCACAGCCGGCTACCGGTCAGCACACGGCGAACCTCCCGGCAGCCCACATCCCAGACGCGCACCGAGCCGCTCCAGTCAGCAGCGGCGAGCCATGACCCATCCGGCGCGATCGCGACGGCGGTCGCACCGCCTCGATGTCCAGGCAGCATTCCTCTCTGGGAACCGTCCCGGTCCCAGAGACACACCCGGCCGTCCCATCCCGCAGACGCGAACCAGGTGCCGTCTGCGGCGATGGCGACCTGACTGATCCAGCGGCCATGCCGCCCCAGCAGCTCTCGCGAAACTCCGTTCGCATCCCAGAGACGGACGGAACCGTCACTGCAGGCGGACGCCAGCCAGGTCCCGTCGGGCGAAACAGCGACCGACCTGACATCTACGCCATGGCTGGCGGATCCCCTTCGCCAGAGAGCTTCGCTGTTCCAGATCTGGAGGCTGCCGTCCAGCCCTCCCGACACGAGCCAGGCACCGTGGGGCTCAACGGCCAGCGCCGACACACCGCCGCCGTCGCACTCGGTGACACGACTTCTCGTCGCGTCAGCCGTCCAGAGACGAAGAGTCCCGTCCAGTCCTCCGGACACGAGCCACTCACCGTCAGGCGCTATGGCCACCGTGCGCACCACGCCCCGATGTCCCTGCAGAAAAGCCCGTTCCCGTCCGTCGGAGTCCCAGAGCTGGACAACGCCCAAGTCGCCGGCCGCGGCGAGCCATTGTCCGTCGGGCGATATCGCTAAATCCCGCAGCCGCCGGGAACGGCCGAAGATCACCCGGCTGATGCCGCCCTTTGCGTCCCACAGCCGCACCGCGCCGTCCGAATCCGCCGAGGCCAGCCATGGCCCCATCTCCGGAATGGCCACGGCCTGCACCTCGCCCCTGCGGGCGTACAGACGGCCGTGGCGAGAGCCGTCGACTCCCCATAGCAGAATGCTTCCGTCGTTTCCCGCGGACGCGAACCACGAGCCGTCGTGAGAAATGGCGACCGAATTGATCGCCTCCTGATGGCCTCGCAGCGACACGACATCGCCGCCATCGGCCGCGACCACGTGTACGACACCTTCGCTGTCGCCGGCCACCATCCATTTTTCCGTGGGCGCTATGGCCACTGACGTCATTCCGGAGCTCTGGGCGATCAATGTCGTCTGCTGAAGCCCCTCCACACTCCATTTGCTGAGCACCCCGTCCAAACCCGCCGACGCGAACCAGGATCCCCCGGAGGCAATGGCGATGGCGGCCACGCTGGACCTGTGCCCTCGTACGGCCAGCCAGGGATCAGGGGATTGGTCGGGAAACGGCCATCGCATGTTCAGGTGCCATGCCGCCGACGACTCCACATACTCTTTAATCCCCTTGGATAACTCGGGCATGTCATCCAGGCGGGTCAGCAGCGTTGCCGCCACGACCTCGGCGGGATCGGCCGGGTCGAAGAGATGAACGTTCTGCAGAATGACGCTGCAAAGCTTGTCCGCGAGAGGCGTCCGCAGCTCCGACAGGTCCTTTTCGGCCGCAGAGACACCGGATCGAGCCATCCTGCCGCTGAGCCATCGCAGGTCACAGACGACTTTCTCGACTTCGTGCGCCAGCGCGGCCTCCTTGAAATGATAAACAAGGTTGTCCCAGAAGTAGTCCGCGCCGACGGGCAACGACCACCATCGACGCTTTTCGGACGCGGCTGAGGAGACCGGGAGGGACTCCAGCAGACGGGTGTTGCAGCGGACCACCCCCTCCGCGGTCAGCGTCACACGAGCGTAGGCCCGGACGGTCGCGTGCAGAGCGAGAAGCTGGCGCCCGGAGTTCCACTTCCTCGACACCAGCGATAGCTCCTCCAAGCGCTCACAGAGCTGAACCGTCTGCGGGGGTGCGAGTCCGCCGGTCCCGGACCAGAGAAGCTCGACAATCTCGATGGGTACGTCCGTGTTCTCCGGAAAAATGGACAGCTCCAGGAACCGCTCTCGCTCCTGAGGTTCAAGAATGCAGAGGCTGTATTCCATGGTGTCGGCGACCAACCTTTTGCGGACGGTTCGAGACCGCATGTCGAAGACGGACGGGCCTTTCTCGCGCAGCCGTCCGATCGCCTGGTCGACTGCGAGGCTGATGTCTCCGCCTCGCGCCACCTCCTCCCGCAGGCGCCGGTTCACCAAGCTCAGCAGCAACGGCAGACGGCCTGCGACATCGAGCAATTCGCCTTCCGCGCCCACCGGCAGCACCGGCAGGCCGTCGCGGAGAATTTGGGACGCCGTGCCCTCGAACAGATCCTCGACGCTCACGGGGCAGGCGTAAGGAGGCACCAGAGCACGCAGCCGGGTGGTGAACAGCAGGCGATACGTCGGTTCATTGGGCAGGAACAACTCCAGCTCCCGGTCGTCCCATACGTCGTCGACGACCAGCAGGGTCATCTTGCGATCCGCGAGGGCTCGCTTCAGACAGTGGCTCGCCTGCTCCGGATCAGAGGTCATCGGACGCACCTCGCTTATTTCAGCGACCGCGTCATTGATGCGCTCCACCAGATCCAGTCCGCCTTTGTCGCGGCCCAAGGTTATCCAGACTATTCCACCTTTGAAATAGCGGCGAACGCCGGGGCTATAACATGAAGCCGTGGCCAGGCTGGTTTTGCCGGCGCCCCCATGGCCGAAGATTCCCACGACACTCACACTGTTCGTAGTACTTCCCGGATCCTCCGGCTCGCCCCATGAAGCGATGAGTACGCGCTTACCCACGGGTGGGAAAATATGCCGGCGAACCTTCTGAGCGATTCGACGCAGAGGCGCGAACCTCTTCGGCTCCTTCGTCAATTCCGTGATGACCGCCTCCAGTTCGGGCCGGTCCATCCAGGATTCCCGCACCGGTACGCTGAACAGTGCTCCGACGGGACGTCGTTCCTGCAACCGTGGGATTGCCCAGGTCAGACATCCGATCAGCAGGGCCAGAATGAGGAGACCTGCTATCCAGATGCCCTTATAGCCGACCACGGCGGCCGGAAGATAATCGCTGACCACATTGACCGGCAGACCTATCACGATCCCGAGAAGGGTGGTGACGACCAGCAGCAAGCTTGGAAGTCTGTTCTTGGGACGTACCATCGATCACCTGGCCATGTGCACGATACACAGGTAGCGCATCATATCTTGTACGGCAAAGACGGCGCAGGCGCTTGATGATATGAGAAATAGATCGAATCTGCTCATATGCGGACATTGCGTATCGTGAATGCTATGCGACCAGGTCATAGACCTGCGGGGGTTCGGGTGGCCTGGCCTGATCTCTGGCCCTGAAACGAAGCATTGCAACCCCGAACCGCAACCGGCGGCTCGTTGATCGCTTCTGTGCCGGGACCACTCGCGCGTGATCAAAGGCGCAGCGGCCCCTGCTTCTAGCCTCGATCTTTCTCGGCCTGGAGTTGGTCGGCTGAAGTCTTCGGCTGGAGGTCGATTTCCTCGCTGTGGTCAGCGTGGGTGCCCGGCTGTCGCGCCGGGTGGGCGGGGTTCCACGGGCCCACGGGGTTTCCTTTCCTGGTCGTGGGGCGGGTTGGTGCTGGTCAGGTTGGTGCCGGTAGGGCGTGCAGGCGTGCCAGGGCGGTGATGATCTGGCGGGCCCAGGGCCATCGTGTCGGTATGCGGAGATGCAGGCGGCGGCCTCCGTGCACCAGGCGGCCGACCACGGCGAACAGGCGCAGCCGCAGGCGTTTGGGCTCGTAGCGGCGGGCGTCGGTGCCGTGCAGTGCGAGCATCTGCATCCAGGCGAGCAGTTCGCAGGCCAGGGCGACGATCTTGAGCCAGATCTGGTTCTGGGTGAAGTCGGGCAGGGGCAGGTTGCGCAGGCCGGTGTCCTTGGCGGCGCGGATGCGGTCCCCGGCGCGGGTTCGGCGGCGGTGGCGGAGTTCCAGGTCGGCGAGCTGGCCGCCGGGGGTGCCGGTGACGAAGCAGGTGAAGCGGTGTCCGTCCAGATCGGTGAAGCGCAGCTGGGCGCCGGGGTGCGGGCGTTCTTTGCGGGCGATGACCCGCATGCCTTTGGGCCGGCCGGTCAGCTCCAGCAGGCCGGTGAGCTCGGCGACCCAGGCGCCGGGCCGCGGTTGGCGGTCGGCGTTGTAGGCGGGGGTCCAGGCGGTGGTCGGGAGTTTGCCGATGGCGGCGGCGATGTCGTCGGTGATGGTGAAGCCGATGGAGTACTTCAGCCGACGTCCGGGGCGGGTGAGCCAGGCGAGAAACTCTCGGGTGCCGCCGCCGGAGTCGGTGCGGATGAGCACGTTGCGCCGCAGGTGTTTGGGCAGCTGGGCCAGGGCGAGCCGGGTGGTCTGGATGTGGTCGGCGGCGGTGTTGGAGCCGGCGTTGCCGGGTCGCAGCAGCAGGGCCAGGGGCTCGCCGCCGTCGCCTTGGTGGTCGGCGAAGGCGGTCATCGGGTGGAAGCCGTAGCTTTCCTCCAGGTCGGTGCCGCGCGTGCTGCTTGTCGGAGTGCGAGATCACGATGGTGGCGTCGAGATCGACGATCATGGGCTGAGCGTCGTTTCCCGGGGCGCGAGCGCCGGCCAGGTGCCAGGCGCGCTGGCGGGCGGTGGCGCGGGCGGCGCCGATGGCCTTCAGTGCGCGGGCCTCATCGGCGGCGAGCCGGTCGATCAGGCGCGAGAGGGTCGGGTCGGAGGCGACCGGGCCGAACAGCTCGGCCTGGGAGCGCAACATGGCGACGTCGGCCAGGCAGTCCCCCGCCGAGCGCCAGGGTGAGAGCCAGGTCGGTGAGGATCTTTGCGGGGTCGTGGACGGTGCGACTGAGCCGCCACCGCTCCAGCTGCTGTGACAGGGCCTTGTCCAGTGCGGTGATGCGTAGCGTCTGCATCAGCAGCAGACCACCACCATGGGAGACCAGCCTGTGGCCGTCGGCGGACACGGTGATCTTGCGGCGAGAAGCGATAGAGTTCACTCGGAAAGTGCCTTCTGATCTGGGATGGACGGGGCCTTAGACAAGTCCGATCCTCCCAGCTCAAAGGCACTTTTCTTATGTGAACGATCAGGTCGGCTCAAATTCGCCGTGAAAGCCGCAGGTTAGGCACCTCAGGCGCGAGCGATCGGCGGGACGTCCTGACGATAGCGGCGCGTGCCGAATAGGAACGCTGATTGCGGGCCGATGAATAGCGTGCCGTAGCGCCCGTTGACGATGTCCTGTCCCGACACAAGGATCACCTGCTGATCGTCGGGATCCTGCGCGTGATCGAGCAAGCGACGCCTTAGACGGGAGGCCGCCTCGTCGACAAGCTCCAGATCGTACACCTCGAACAGGCGCACCTGCCGGTAGTCCCGGCCCGGCACGTTGCGAGGCGGCTCCGCGACTCTGCGCACGAACTGGAACCCCATGCTTTCCACCTCCGCCGCCAACTCAGGATGGCCGATTTCGGAAAGCTCCTCACGCAACTCGCGGCGCAGACACTCGGTGGCCGACTCCCGGCCGGATCCTTGGTGGAACCAGCGCAGGAAAGGCGCAAGCCGACGTGCGGGCACGAATCCGCGTAGGTCACGTTGCATAACGCCAGCGTGAGCCACGCGCAACTCCTCTCGGAAGGAGAAACGATCTAGGACGTGCTGTGCCGAGTGGTGGAACTTGAAGACGCCGCCCGGAGGCCCGTAGGAACCCGGGGTGTACGGCGTGTGAAACAGGACGTACTGGTCGCCCACCTTGATACGCAGCAGGACGCTCAACGAGACCCTGATCGTCCCCAGCGGCATAAGGATCACAGTCAGGACGGCTAGATTCTTGCGATTGCGCCACGCTAAACCGCCAATCCCGGCGAGCACGCTCGCAATGAGACTAGAGATGACGCCAACGATCATCGCGTTTCCAGATCTTCGCTTCTCAAGGGAATGGAGCGCACTCCAGCTTGGCATAGCAGGCTTGTACGGCAAAAGACGATGATGCCGGGTGTCGTCCGACTGTCGGAGTTACGGGCGCGGCCGATATGGTCGGTGGTGGAGGCCGCGACCCTGGGACGTGACGGGGTTCGACGATGGAATTCATCACGGACCGTCTGTATGAGCTGGTCAGCTTCATCTCGGAAACAGCAAACTACGTGTTGGTGTGGCCTCGACGCCTGCGCCCGGTGGCCGAACTCATCGGCTTGGCCTGTCAATCTCTATGTTCTCCTCGAAACAACACCGCTAGCATCTCTGAGTGACAATCGGCGTTGATGAACGGATGGCGCTCGCCCGGGAGTGGGACAGTCTCCTGGAGCAGGTTCGTGAGTTGCCGGAATTCACCGATTTCCTCGAATCGCCGTCGATCGGCGACCTGGCTGAGGCGACGTCAGACGGCACCGTCGTCATCGTGAATGTCAGTCAGTGGCGGTGCGATGCCCTGATGGTCAGTCGGGCAGGGGTACGGTCGGTGGAGTTGCCCGGGCTCAGCCGGGAGTCGGCGATGGCGCGCATGCGGGCGTACCTGCAGGCGGTTGGGGACGCGCACCTCGCCTCTCGGTCTCCCGAGGCGATGGTGGCACGAGAGCGGATGGAAGGCGTGCTGACCGATACTCTCGCGTGGCTCTGGGAGACGGTAGCGCGTCCAGTACTCGACGCACAGAGGCTCAGTGGGCCATCGGAAGGCCGGTGGCCAAGGCTCTGGTGGTGTCCCACCGGCCCGCTGACCCTGCTGCCGCTGCACGCGGCAGGCGGCCCGGGTGGCTGGGTCATGGACCGTGCGGTCTCCTCCTATACGCCAACCCTGCGGATTCTCGCCGAAACGCCGCCTGCGGTTTCGCCAGAGGATGACGACCGCCTGCTCATCGTCTCTCTCCCCGAGACTCCGGGGCAGCCTCCACTTCCGGGTGTCGTGAAGGAGACCGACGCGCTCCGGAAGCTGTTCGCTGGGCGCCACACCCTGCTGCACGGGGATGACGCGACCAAAGCCAACGTGCGCGCCGAGTTGGCCCGTCACCGATGGGCGCATCTGAGCTGCCACGCCACTCAGGACTTGACCACGCCCTCACGAGGCGGGCTGATCGTTTACGACGGACGACTGACCGTGACCGACCTCGCAGAAGAGGATCGCAAGGGCGATTTCGCCTTCCTCTCGGCCTGCAAGACCGCGACCGGCGGCACCACGCTGCCCGACGAGGCGATCACTTTGGCCGCTGTTCTCCGCTATACCGGCTATCGGCATGTGATCGCGACGCTGTGGGCGGTGGATGACTCTGTGACCGCACCCCTCGTGCACGCCCTCTACTTGGCACTCACCCGCAGTGGGTACTTCGACCCAGAGAACGCGGCCGTCGCCCTGCACCAAGTGATCCGGGCGTTCCGCGCCGGCCTGCCCACACGGCCGAGTCTGTGGGTGCCGTTCGTTCATGTGGGGCCATGATGATGAATCTCGACGCCGCCGGCTGGAACGATCACGCGATGGACCTACACGGGCGTTACCTCGTCGAGCATCGTCGAGAAGACATCGACCAGGCCGTGACGGCGCTGCGTACGGCGGTGTGGCTCGCTCGCGACGAGCCCCGGCTGCGTACACTCGCTCTGACCAACCTGGGCGTGGTCCTTCAGGACCGCTACGAAGGACATGGTGATCCGATCGACCTCGATGAGGCCGTCGAGGCGGCCGCGCTCGCCACGCACGAAACCGATGGCCACGATCCCGAACTCGCGGTCCGGCTTTCGAATCTGGGGATTGCGTTGCGAGCCCGGTATGAGGCGGGTGGGGGGGATGACGACCTGGACAACTCAATCAGTGTGCAGCGGACCGCGGTCACTCTGCCTGCTCCGGCGAACAGGTTCGGGAAGATCCTCGTAAACCTGTCGAGCGCGCTGCGCACCCGGTATGAGCGGACCGGAGGCGTTGGCGACCTCGACGAGGCTATTCAAGTCGCGGGACTCGGCTTGCGCGTTCTTGGTGAGCGCGCCTCCAACTCTGGGCGGGCGCACGCCAACCTGGGTGCCATGCTGCGGATGAGGTTCGCACGGACCGGCGAGGCCGCCGACCTTGACGCGGCGATCGGCCACCAGCGCGCGGCGATCGACGTAACCACGCCGGGCAGCCCTCTCCAGGCCCGTTTCCAGTCGAACCTCTGCGCGGCCCTCATGACCCGGTTCGAGACAACGGGTGACCGCGATGTCTTGGACGAGGCCGTCGCAGTGGGGCGGCGTGCAGTGGCGACGCGGGAGCAGGGGCCGCAGGACGAGGCTCGGTGCCTGTCCAACCTGGCTAGCGCCCTGCACGCCAGGTTCGAGTACAACGGGGAGTCCGCGGATCTCGACGAGGCGATTCGTGCGGTTGTCAGGGCCGTGGACCTGGTTCCGCCAGACAACTCCGATCATGGCCGCTATCTCATCAATCTCTCTGGCGCCCTGACGACCCGCTTCATCCGGAGCGAGGAGCCAGCTGATGTCGACGCCGCCATCGAGGCGGCGAGACGAGCGGTGGCAGCGACGGACCAGGAGCAACCTGCACTGGCCGGGCGGCTGACGAACCTCGCGATCGCCTTCGATCATCGCTACAGGCTGACAGGATCGGCCACCGACCTCGCGGAGAGCATCGCCGCGTATCGGCGGGCAGTCGCCGAGAGCGGTGACGATGACCCATTGCTGCCGGCCCGGCTGTCGAATCTCGCGCTCGGCCTGGTGCACATCGCGGAAAGCCGCTCTGAAGCTAGGAAGCTTGCCGCCCGAGCGGTTGATCTCGTCGCGCTCGGGGATCCCGACCGCGCGGGCCTACTGGTCAATCTGGCCACACTATTGACGACTAACCCGGGACCAGGAGACATCACGGCGGCCGATGCGGCACTCGCCGAGGCCACGATGGCGAAGACCGCACGTGTGTCAACTCGGATCATCGCCGGGGCCGCCCGGGGGCGTATCAACGCCGTCGAAGGGCGCTGGCCAGACGCCGCTAGCGGATACGCCGCAGCCGTGCTGCTGCTGCCGCTGCTTGCATGGCACGGTACCGCCCGTGCTGATCGCGAATATGCTCTGGCCGGCTGGTCCGACCTTGCCTGCGACGCCGCCGCCACGATCGTCGCCTCCGGCGACCCTGCGCGCGCCGTTGAAATCCTAGAGAGCGGCCGGGCCGTCCTCTGGACGTCCCAGCTCGCCCTTCGCGGCGATCTGTCCCGCCTTGCCGACGTCGATTTGGAGCTCGCCGAGCGGCTCACGAGCATTCGGAAGCGGCTCGACGCCCATTTCGCGGCGAGGTCGCAAGGGTCCGATCAACCGCTCTAACCCCGCGTGTGCGCGGCGGGCCAGTTCCTCAGCACGCTCGCCCTGCCCGGCGGCCCGTAGATCACGTGCGAGGCTGTCGTACGACCGTAGAGTGTCCAGGTGCTGCTCCCCGAGGATCTCCCTGCGCAGCCGGAGGGTTTCCTCGTTCAGCTCGAGTGCGAGTGAGGCCTCGCCGATCGCCCGCAAGTCGAGCCCGAGCCCGTAGGCGGCACGCAAGGTGTCCGGATGATCGCGGCCGAAGAGCCGGAGCAGCGCCGCACGCGCGGCGGCGTCAATCCGGCGGGCTTCTGGGAAGCGTCGCGCCAGGCGTAAGTCCTTGGCGTAGCTGATTGCCGACAGGAGCGTGTCCTGGTGCTCCTCGCCCAGAACAGCGCGGCGCCGTTCGAACGTATCCTCATCGAGCTTCAGGGCCTCTTCGGCCCTGCCGAGGGTACGCAGGTCGAGCGCGTGACCGTGCGCGCAGTGCAAAGTATCGGGGTGGTCTGGGCCGAGCACATCCCGGAGCAGCCGGAACGCGTCCCGGCTAAGGGGGGCTGCTTCAGTGAACTCTCCGGATCGGCGATGCTCGACGGACAGGTTGAAGCGGGAGATCTGTGTGTCTGGATGATTCTCGCCGAGCGCGTGTCGGCGCCGCTCGACAGTCTTCAGATGCAAATCGCGGGCGCGCGACGCGAGCTTGGGTCCGAGGAGTGGATCGGTGGCGGCCTCGAGAGTCAGGTCGATGGCGAGGTCGTGCCCTGCCGCGATGGTGCCAGGATCGTCGTCGCCCTTGGTCAGGCGAAGTCGCTCGTACACCCGTTCGTCGAGCTGGCGGGCCAGTCTGTGCTCTCCGAGATGGAAGTGAGCCTGCGCGAGTCGGCTTGTCGCAGCCAGCACCGGTTCGGCCGTGTGGCCGAGAGCGGCGCTCCAGCGGTCTCGGGTGTCGGTGGCGACGTCACGGGCCGTGAGCGCATTGCCGGTGACGGTCAGCCACTGGACTGTGTCGAGCAGGAGCTTGCACACGGCCGGTTCGTCGCCATCACCCATCGGAAGTGCCAGTATGTGGGGAAACAATCGGTGATAGAGCGGCCACGTGGCCGGTTCACGGGGATTGCCGGGGTTCGCCGCGGCGAGCGCGCTCCGCACCTCATGGTCGGGCGGGCATGGCTTGTGCGATCGCAGGAACGCGTGGAAGAGGCGGTGCATCTGGAGGCAGCCGTCTTCCACGTGGATCAGGCCGGTTGTCGCCGCCGCCCGGACGACCTGATCCAGGCGCAAGCGATCGCGGGACCGTTCGGCGAGCGCGTCAGGTAGATGGGAGGCGCCCTTGATGAACACCGTGATAGGGACAGGTGCGGTGCCGAGCGCCGCGCACACCTCCAACAACTGGACGGCCGCCGGGTCTGTGGCGTGGAGAAAGTCGAGGGCCAGCGTCCAGGTCGCGGTCAGCGACAGCGGGTAGGACACCACCCGACCGTGGTGGAGCAGTTCTCCCGCGCGCACGCCGAGAAGTTCGACGTACTCGTGGGGCGTGATGGACGACCCCTGCAGCGACTCGGCGGCCTGATCCACAGCTAGTGGCAGGTCGTCGAGCGCCTCGGCCAGCTGATCGGCGTCGCTGGGGCCGATCTCCGGGATTCTCCTGGTCAGCAGGCTGATGGACTCCGCGCGGGTGAAGTCTCCCAGAGGGACCGAGGGAACTAGCTGTGACCAGTACGGGCTGCGTGAAGTGAGCAGCACGCACCATGAGTTATCGCGTGGGAGGACTTGCTCGGCCTTCTCAAGGTCGGTCACGTCGTCGACAACGAGAAGCCAGCGCCCATCGCGGGCCAGAGTTCTCATGAGCGAGGCGGGGCTCACCGCTGGTCCAGCGGGAATCGGATGCCCCAAGTGGAGACAGACCTCCACGAGCTGTTGCACCAGCACCCCTGTCTCGGCGCCCTGGACCCAGGCCACGTGATCGTAGTCGCCGAGATACCGGCTGACGTACTCGGTGGCGAGCGTTGTCTTCCCAGTCCCGGGGCTGCCGTGGATCACGACCCGTCTTTTCGTACGCAACAGGTGACGCACCTTGCGCAGGGGCCCCGTCCGGGGTACGAGGTAAGTAAGACGGCGTGGCACGTTCCAGTCAAGCCTGCTGCGGGTGGTGTGCTGTTCGTGCACCATGGTCGCGGCCCCATGGAAAGGCATGACAGAGGCGCCCGTGAGTGCGGTGGCGGCGTGCGCCGCGAGAGAGTAGAACCACGGCCGGTCCTCATCCCGAACCGATCGGCGCGTCAAGTAGATCAGCGCACTGGCGAGAACAGCGACGAGTCGCTGTTCTCGCCATTCCGCGGCGAAGTCACGGACGACTTCCCAAGCGGTGCATTGCTGTTCGACGGCCGCGATGAGACCGCACAGTCCTTGTGTCACTCGATCGTGCGGCCCGTTCTCCGGGTCGACGAGCAACTCCGCGAGTGCCATGCGCTGATCGTCCCCCAACGTGAACAGGAGCCGGGAAACGATTGACAGCAGCAGATGGACCGGGTCGTACGAGAGTGGTCCCGAAGACTCAAAGCGGGACAGGTCGATGAACCGGCAGCTGGTGGGGTCGAACTCTGGATAGGTGACGATGATGTTGCCTGGGTGTAGATCGCCATGGCGTTTGCCAGTGAGTAGCGAGATACGTCGTTCTCCGAGGATGGCCGGGTCGCGGACAAGCGAGATCGGGTCGAGCAGGCTCTTGCCGCTTGACACCTGAAGCGACGAGGTCCGGGGGCCAGGGTGCCGCTCCGCCCATTTCGTGAGCTTGCCATCGGCTTCGAGGCGACGGCCGAGCATCGACTGGAGGAGACCGAAGACGCCGGCGTCGGCCTCGTTCACCTGTGCGCGTGGGTTCCACTCTGCGAGCAGGAGGCCGACCGCCGCGCCGCACACCGGCGTCGCCTTGGCGAAAGGGGCGCCGGGATGTTCGTCGAAGGCGGCCGTCAGCGGCCGGAAACGTTCGAGATCACCACCCGCGATCTCCTGGAAGAGGATCCACCCGTTTCGGGGCGTGCCGATTGCTGGATATGTGTCGGGTGTGGTGACGAGGTGTTTCTCGACGAACTCGGGGGACGAGGACTGCCTCGCCATTCGCTCCCGGCCCGGTTGCTGCAGCAACTCGCGGTCGGGCGGACAGAACTTCAGGATGAGCTTACGGGGGCCGTCACCTTCCTGGCGCGCGTAGACCGCGAGTACAGCGGCGCCCGAGTTCCCTGAGGCGCCCCAACCCGCGTAGCGTAGTCTGGTGCCGCTCTGTACCAGCCAGCGGAGCAGATACGGTTGTGCGTCTGCGGGAAGCCGCTCAAGGATGCCTGGATCGCAGAAGCGCCGCGAATCGGGTTCGCCCACGGTATCCCTCCTTCTGAGGCACCCTTCCTAAGGGTCATTATGCGTCGGACAGACGCTCGCGACCGCTCTCCAACGACGAGCCGCACGGTCCGAGGTGAACATAGGGCAGCCACGCGGTCGGCGTGCCTGGAGCCGATTCCCGGAGTGAGCGGACCGCCCGGTTGAGCGCCCACGCGGCGCGATCAGGCTCCAGCCGTCCGGGAGCGGCGACCATCGTGTAGACCTGCTCGGCCACGACGATGGCCGAGCGCTCGCCTATCGCCCAAAGGGTCGCGATGACATGTCGATATCCCGCGACCTGGAGGGCTGCGGCGAGGTGGATCGCTTCGTTGGGCAGCAGAGTGCCGGCGGACGCGGTGCGGCATGCCGATACGAAGATCATCTCGGCATCGTCGAGTCGCAGGCGGGCGATGTCGAAGATCGTCAGTGCGCCGTCGTGCAGAACGATCGCGCCCTCGGACGGCCTGCTCAGGTCCTGCACGCCATGGCAGGCGAAATGCGCGTAGGCGGACCGGCCGAGGTCAGCGAGGACGCTCTCACGTGACGCCGCCGAACCGACCAAGCGGCTGTACTCACATGACAGGTGTCGGGTGACGACTTCGGCTTCGGCCGTGGCATCCGGCAGTTCCGGCATGTCCGGCGCGTCGGGAACCGCCACGACCAGCGCCCGCCGATCCACCGTGGAGACGGCCCGGCGGGCGCGACTCAGGGCGCGGAGTGAGGGGACGTACGAGGACACGACCCGGTCGAGAACGGTCCGATCGCGACCCGAACCGGGCCGCTGGTATCCAGCCGCGTGGACGGGTAGGACGGCGAGCCGTCCTACAAGACACCAGTGCAGGTGCGGCCAGACGTCGTCGCTCACCGTCTCATACCCGAGCGAGCTTAGGATCGGCTCCGTCACGGTATCCCACAGCCACTCCATGACGGTGAACACGACGTGCTGCAGCGGGCCAGCACCCACGCGGGGCGGTAGAGCCCCCCTCCGGAGCCGGTCGAGGACCGTGAGCAGGCTCGTGGCCCGGGTCGCGACTTCGTCTGCCAACAGATCTGGCAGGTCCACGACCGTGACGTCCGCAGAGACCACCAGAGCATGGCACCCGTAGCCGCTGACGTTAACGATCACGACGGGCGCAGTGCCCGGTGGCGGCATCAGCTCCGCAAGCGGAACCCGCACGAGGAAGTGCCGGAATCCCTCATGCCCGCGTATCTCCGTCAGGGTCGCGTCCCAGTCCAATGCTGCCCGCATGCGGTCGTCTCGGGCTGCCGCACCGGTCACGGTCACGCCATCCAACCTCAACGGACCGATCCCGTCCGCAGGACCGCCGTAGTCCAGACGTTCACGAAGGAGATCCAGCTGGTCGGCGAGCCTGGGGTGGGCTTCGCGTAGCCGGGACAGGTCGCCGCGTTGCGCGACAACCTGCTCCCACAGAACACCTCTGCCGCCCTCCAGCAGCTCGACGGCCCACTCCGGCCTGCCCAGGTGGAGAGCGCAGGCGGCCGCGTCAGCGGCGACAGTCCCTGCGTCGACCAGATGTTGTTCCCTGCTGACCTGGTCGAGGCCACGCCAGGCCGCGAGCGGCAGCAGGTCCGTGGCCACGGCGTAGCCTTCGGCGGCCCGTGCCCAGTCCTCGCGGGCCGCTGTAGCCGAACCCCAAGCTCGCGCCGCCTGCAGGCGGGCCGATGCGGGCGCCGTGAGCTGAGTAGATATCGCTTGCCATAAGGCCACGGCTTCCTCATAGCTGGTGTCGTCGCCGCGCGTGTTCGCGTTCAGATGCAGCGCCGCGGCCAAGCCCAGCTGTGCAGTCACCGCATGGATCTCGCTGTCCAGCCCGGCCACCGCGGATCGGTACAGTGCTATCGCCTCATCGAGGTCGGCGGCCGATCCTGTGGTCTTGAACCCAACTACCAGCGCTCGTGCAAGGTTCGACGAAACGGCGGCGCCCTGGGCAGAGCTCGCAGCGCTGGAGAGGGCTTTGCGTCCCACCGTCAGCGTCTCACGCAGAGCCGTCGTATCGCCTTCACGCTCGACCTTGCTGGTCAGCATGACCAGGAGGTTCGACAACCTTGTGGAGCGGTCAGAGTCACCCGCCGGAGTGTGGTCCACCGCGTCGCGCATCACCTCGATCGCAAGTTCCAGCGCCACGGGATTGGCCTCGTGCTCGAACCTGGCGCTCAGCGAGATGGCGAGATTGGTCAGGCGGGCGGCGAGTCCCGGGTGTCCCGGCGGCAGCGCCTCGACCGCCTCCTCGTCACAGGCGATCGCCTCGCGCAGGTCAGGGATGCTGCCCGTGTACGCGTGCCGGGTGCGTAGGGCGTTGCCGAGATTGGTGAGGTAGGAAACGCGACCGGGAGCATTCTGGGGGCAGGCTCCGATCGCGGCACGACCCGCCGCCACGGCGTCATCCAGATCTCCCCGGCTCCCCCGGACGATGAACCTGGTCCACAACGCGTCGGCGAGATTCGAGCAGTGGCTGGGGAAGTCGCGGCTATTAGCCGCGCAGCCGTCAACGGCAGCGCGTAGCAGCTCGATGGACTCGTCCAGGTCATCGCTCCGCCGAAAGCGGGCGAAGCGCGCCGACAGACACATCCCTACAGCCGCCAGCGCGGCCGCCCGCTGATCGGGCGATGCGGGACACTTCATAGCCTGCCGTCCGAGCCGTACGGCCTCGTCGATGTCGGC
Source organism: Nonomuraea sp. NPDC050022 (assembly GCF_044460705.1). Lineage (NCBI taxonomy): Bacteria > Bacillati > Actinomycetota > Actinomycetes > Streptosporangiales > Streptosporangiaceae > Nonomuraea > Nonomuraea sp. NPDC050022. Next base: position 475,642 of record NZ_JBITKE010000005.1, on the reverse strand, counting down.
TTGAGGCGTCTGTTCGAACTGGCTCAGCAACGCGAGCGCGAGATTGATCAGTGCCACCACCGACGAGCTCGGATGGGTCGCGATATTTCGCCGGTGTATCGCGATGGCCTCATCTAGATCGGCCGGGTCGCCCAGATGCTCGAACCTCGTGACAAGCAGCACGGCCAAACCATTGCGCAGCGAGGCGGCATGCGCGTCGTCTGGGGTGATCAGCTGGTTGGCCTCGCGCGCGAGGCGGACCGCTTCGGTAAGATCGCTGTGGTCGCCCGCATGTTGGAAGCGGGTGCGCAGCGCGTCTGCCGCGTTGATCAGGATCAGGCGACGAGCTGGATCGCCGTCGGGAACCGTGGAGATCGCACACATCAAGGTGTCGATTCCCCGATCGAGATCGAGGGGATCGCCGGTGCCGGCGAAACGGGTGCGGAGTGCGTTACCGAGGTCCCCCAGAATGGCCGCCCGATCGCCGTCGTCGGTCGAATCGTCAAACAGTTGGGTGGCGAGGGTGATGGCCTCATCGATGTCGGCGCGGTCCCCGAAATGCTCAAAACGCCTGGACAGGATGTCGACCAGGTGCAACCCGATGACGATCAGGGAGTACTGGTCGACGGCGCGAGGAAGCGCCCAGCGATACAACTCCACCGCCTTATCCGCGTCGGCCCGTGCCCCCCTCGCGGCGAACCTTTCCCTGGCTTCTTCCGCGAATCTGAGCGGATCGTGAGCCGGAATGCCGGACGGATGCATACTGACCATCATGAGTGCCGACGCCGCTTTCGAACCAGGTGATGTGAGATTCAACGAGCAGGGCGACGTGGAAGTCTACGATGGGGTCAGATGGTCATCGTACGTATGTCTCCCCTCAGACGATCTCGGGGGTCGTACGCGTGACGACTATGACCATCCGGCCAGCGGCTCCATGCCTGGATGAAGGTTCTGCCGATGTGGCCGGCTCTGCGTGAGCGACGCGGCCTCCCCGAGGCCACTCCTCAACCGATGTGGACCTGCTGCCGCGCTCAGGTGCGGCACCCGCCACCAGATACGGGTACAGCGCAATATCGCCTCATGCCGCGGGAGACGGCGCGTCCTGGAGCGAGATGGCCGAGTACAAGCTAGGGCGCGTATCTGGTTGTGATCAATCTGTCGATTTGCCCGCGTGGTGACATCCGGACCGGTAGATCTTTGTCTGTGACGCGAGGGCAACTGACGGACGAGGAATGGGAGTTCATCGGGCCGTACCTGCCGACGTTTTCCAACCTCCTGGACGCGCGCCCTGATCACAGCATGATCGCGATGCTGGTGTTCGGCCGGCTGCGGATGAAGTTGCAGGAGCAGGAGGTGTTCTCCCCTGAGGTTGACTCTTGTTCTATCTGGCCTTGGTCTTCCTGGTGCCATCGGCACGATCTGTCGCGTCTTTTGGGGAGCACTCCCGAGGGTGTGTGCCGGCTGGCCGTGTGTGGCTTGATAGAAGCCTCGGCGAGAGAGCCCGTCCTGTCACTGGTCTGTCTGCTTGGCCGCCCGGCACGCGAGACCCAGGAATTCAACCACTTTCCCCATACTCCTGGGGACAAAGTGGCCCGGTAGCGGGAGTGCAGACGGCAATCGTGTTGACCCAGCGGTCGGTGTAGGCACGACCCTTGTATATGTATTCGATCTCCACGTGGGTTCGCGAACTGCGGCCCGACGGCTGGGTTACCTGAATGCCGATCAGTAGCTGGTAACCCTTCTTCTTCTGCGCACCTCCTTCCGGCGGGATGGGCGGGAGGACGTAGCCTTCGGCGGGCTTGATGGGACCTAATTTCGCGTTCTTGAAGGGCAGGGCCTGAGGTGGGAATCCATCTACGGCCTGGAACATTGCGGGTCTGCGGTTGGGGTCGGCCACCATCACACCGACCTGGCGTAGGCCACTTCCCTTCATGCTGGACCTCACGCTGCGTATGGTCACCGGGGCGTCACCGGTGTTGTAGAGCGTCATCCACCCATCGGTGAAGGTCTGCCCCTTGTCCTTGCGAAGGATGTATCCGGTCGGAGGCGACGATCGTAGCGGGCCGCTCCCGACACGACGGCTCAACCAGTCTGACGACGCGCTGCCGCCTTGAGCCGGAGGTGTGGCAGGGGCGTCGCTGCCAGAGGAGCACCCCAGCGGCAAAAATAGTGCGATGGAAGCGGCGATGAGCCGCACCCTATGCGGGCGCGACTCATGCCGTTGGAATTCGTCTATCACGCTAGTGTCCCGCGTCTGAAATTCGTCGGCAATATCGAGCGAGGGATTCGAGGATCTCTTCGGCGGTCTTCTTCCACACGAACGGCTGAGGGTTGTCGTTCCATTGGCTGATCCAGTCGCGGATATCGGTTTCCAGGGACTGGACACTTTTGTGCACGCCGCGCCGGATGAGCTGGTCGGTCAAGAAGCCGAACCACCGCTCGACCTGGTTGATCCAGGAGGAGCCGGTCGGGGTGAAGTGCATGTGGAAGCGGGAGTGGCGGGCCAGCCACGCCTTGATCGCCGGTGTCTTGTGGGTGCCGTAGTTGTCGCAGATCAGATGGACATCCAGCTCAGCCGGCACCGTCTTGTCGATCGTGATCAGAAACTTCTTGAACTCGGTGGCTCGGTGCTGGCGGTGCAGTTCGCCGATGACGGTTCCATCTTTGATGTCGAACGCGGCGAACAAGCTGGTGATCCCGTTGCGGATGTAGTCATGGGTGCGTCGCTCGGGCATGCCCGGCATCATCGGCAGCACCGGCTGGGAGCGGTCCAGGGCCTGGATCTGGGACTTCTCATCCACACACAGCACCACCGCCCGCTCGGGCGGGTTGTGGTAAAGGCCGACAACATCGACGACCTTCTCCACGAACAGCGGATCCGTCGACAGCTTGAACGTCTCGGCCAAGTGCGGCTTGAGCCCGAAGTCACGCCAGATCCGGCCGATCGTCGATTTGCTCAGCCCGCTGCGCTTGGCCATCGAGGTCCGTGACCAGTGCGTGGCCTTCTTCGGCGTCTCCTCCAAGGTGGCCACCACCACCTGTTCGACCTGATCCAAGCTGATCGAAGGCGGCCGGCCCGGACGCTGCTCATCGACCAGTCCATCCAGCCGCATGCGCAAAAACCGATGACGCCACTTCGAGACCGTGTCCGGGTGCACCCGCAACTGCTCGGCGATCCGCTGGTTGTCCTTGCCCTCCGCGCAGGCCAGCACAATCTTCGAGCGCATCGCCAGGACTTGTGAGGACTTCGCCCGCCGCGCCCACCGCTGCAAAACCGCCCGCTCGTGATCGGTGATCGTCAACTCCGCCTTGGGCCGCCCGGTCCGGACCTCATCCATCAACGCATCCAGCCCGCCACGGGCAAAGGCGGCACGCCACTTGCGCACCGTACCCACGGCTATCCCCAGATCCCGCGCCACCTGCGCGTTACTGGCCTCCGGCACCGCACACGCCAACACGATCTTCGCCCGAATCGCCTGCCTCGGCGATTCCACCGACATGCCGATCAGCCGAGCCCGTTCGGCTTCCGTCAAGTGGATCTCCACCGCGGCCGGTCCTCGATGCGTCATACATGCCAGCATAGAAACTTATCCGGCGAATTTCAGGCGCATTACACTAGTAGGACTCCATGACGAACGACCACGGTTTGACAGCTACCGACGCCCGGGTAACGCTGCCACGAGTTCAGGCATGCGTCGGCGATGGCCGGCCGCAGCCTCGATCGGTTCCGTCAGCCGAAGAGACCTCTCGATGCAGGTGTGCGTCGGCTCCAGGGAGGCGAGCAGCGCAGCTGCGACATCTTCACTGTCGATCTGTAGTTGACCTCGGGAAATGCCTTCAAGATCATCCCCCATATGTCCCCTGATCAAGGTCCTACGGCTGCGTATGGATGCCTTCGGCAGCCTATCCAGGCCCTGGCAAGCAAAAGGCTTGCGGCCGAGTAGCCGCAGGTCAGAGGGCGAAAAGCCTGGTCATGAAGAGTGCCCCCGGCAGGATTCGAACCTGCGGCACCCGCTTTAGGAGAGCGGTGCTCTATCCCCTGAGCTACGGAGGCGGACCCCGTAAGCCTAGCGAAACTACGGCAGTGTGTGGGACGCGGGGCGGCGGTGAGTTTGGCGGGGTGGGTCATGGGTGCTCTGAGCTGCAGTAAAGGCATGGCAAGCGATCAGATTGTTGCGCATCCCGCGTCGATAGCGTCGGGTCTGTGACCAGAAGGCGACGTAGTCAGGTGCGTAGGCGGCCTGTGGTGTTGATTGCGGCTGTGTTGGCGCCGGGGATTCTTGCTGGGGGGTTGTTGGCGGGGGAGCTCACCGGCTATGAGAGGGCGGCGGCGCAGCGGGGGATGCGGGCTGGGGTTGGGGGGTGGGTGGGGTTTGAGCCGGTTTTGATGCCTGCGCCTGCTCGGCCTGAGCGGTGGTACGAGGGGGTGGTGCCGGCGGCTGTGCGCGATGCCATGTCGAAGCAGAAGCCGCAGGGGGGCGAGGCAGGGGTGGTGATGCCCTCTCCTGCGCCTGTCGTCGTGGAGCGAGGTGCTGCGGCTGAGCCTGTGCGTACGGAGCGGGCGTGTGCGGGGGAGTGGGTGGATACGTGGCTTTGGAAGTCGTGTCGGGAACATGAGCGGCGGCCCAAGCGGGAGGCGACCGGACTCAAGCGGGAGGCGGCTGGCCCCATGGGAGAGGTGACCGAGCCCAAGCGGGAGGCGACCGGTCCCAAGCGAGAGGTGGCGGGGCTCAATCGGGAAGTGACCGAGCCCAAGCGAGAGGTGACCGAAGGGGGAAGCGAGGGAGGGAGTGAAGGCGGGGAGGTGGTTGTTTGGGAGTGGTCGTGGCCTGCTTGATGCCTTCGCTGAAGATGGTGCTGTTCCGACTGTGCTTGGCCTCGTCTGAGTGTGCGCGGCCCCGCTTGCATGTGAAACCGAGTGCGTGTCGATCCGACCGTGAGTAGTGCGGCAGCCGCCTGCCTCGCCACCTACCCCCGATGGATGCCAGATGTGACCGCCTCACCACCCTCAGGGTCATCACATGCCCCACTGAGCCATATGCCCGTGAGGATGCACCGGCCGCACGGGTGGGCTGATCTGTCCGTGATGTACCCGTCCTACCTGGGACGACAAGCCCATGAAGGCAGCCGTGAAGGCGGTTGGACGTACAAAGTGGTTCTTTCGCGGTCATAACAGCTCTTCTGACTTCGGTCCGGGCACTCGGGGGGCTGTAGTAACGTGCGTGCCGGACCCTGGTAACAGAGTTGCAAACGGAGGAGTCGACGGTGCCATCCCCTCGGTCAGCGGGTCTGATCGCGGTTGCCATGGCCATGACTTCCCTGGTCATCCTGCCTGCGGCTACGCCTGCCCACGCCGAACGGCGAGATCCGGCGAACCTTACCGAGCTTCGCAGGGAGGCCGAGAAGTCGGCCAAGGAGCTTGAGGACGCGACCAAGGCGCTGGAGAAGCGTCGTAGCGACATCGCCGCATCCGAGAAGAAGCTGACAGCGACGCTCACCACGCTGCAGGAGGCGGAGAGGAAGCTTGCCGTGATTCGGCAGCCGGTGGCGCAGATGGCGGAGTTGTTGTACGAGCAGCCTGTCGGTGGTGATGGGGTTGCGCCGTTCCTGTCCGGTGATGCTGACGCCGGGACGTTGCGGGCCATGACCAATACCGCTCATATCGTGGCGAATCGGCAGCAGGTGGTTGAGCAGACCAGCACGCTTTACAAGGAGACGGAGCGGCTGGCCGGCGAGGCGCAGGAGTTGCGGGCGTCTAATCTGTTGGCCGAGGCGCAGATGGCGGTGGAGATCGACACGCTCAGGCAGCGGTCGGACAAGATCGTGAAGTCGTTGACCGCGGCGCTGGTGAAGATGGGCATCAAGGTCGACAAGGTCGGGCGGGCGGCACTGGGGTGCAATCCGTTGCGGGCGGCGACGGCCAACTCCTATCCCAACGGGTTGATCCCGAAGGCGATGTTGTGTCCGTTGCAGCAGAAGGGGCAGAGCCTCAGGGCTGATGCGACGATCGCCTTCGTCAGCTTGAATGAGGCTTATCGGAAGCGGTTCGGTAAGCAGATGTGTGTGACCGACGCGTACCGCAGCCTGGCTGAGCAGCAGTCGGTTTACTATCGGCGGCCGGGGTTCGCGGCGGTGCCGGGGCGGAGCAACCACGGTCTCGGGCTGGCCGTTGACCTTTGTGGTGGGGTGGAGCGGTTCCGGTCAGTGGAGTTCGTCTGGATGGAGAACAACTCCAAGAAGTATGGGTGGTTCCATCCGTCCTGGGCCTACAGCAGCCCGTTCGAGCCGTGGCATTGGGAGTACGACCCCAAGAAGGATTCGGTTCTCTAAGTTCTCTAAGCGACGTTCTCGAGGCGAAGTCCGCTGTGGCGCGGTCGGTGACGGTTGCTACGGGTGGGGCTTGATGGTGATGGACAGGCGGCCGCCTGCCTGGGCGGCGGCCAGCTGGCTTGCCTGTGACGGGGTGGTGGCCAGCACGATCAAGGCGCCGTGGTCGTCGTCGGCCTTGGGGATGGTCACGACGGTGACGTCGTCGGCGACCAGTTGGGCCGGTTGGCCCTCCCAAGCCGCCAGGACGCCGATCGTCGAGCCTGGGGCGATCAGCTGAGCCGTGTCGGCGTCGGCGATGCGCACCGGCGCGGCCACCGTGCCGGGCGGCAGCGGGAGTGAGTGGAGCAGTCGTACGTCGGTGAGGGGCTCGCCGCGGCGCATGGACCCGGCCAGCACGCGGCCGACGGCGCCCGAGCGGATGGCGCCGGACGGGGGTGGGTTGAGGGCGGCCGGGCGGAGGTCGCCCGGTTTGAGGATGCCGGGGGAGAGGTCATGGGTTGCCACCAGTACGGAGGGGGCGTGAGTAGGGCGTAGGGCGATATATGCGGAAAGGACGCCGATGCCAGCTGCCATCGCCGCGGCAAGCCGCCGCCGACGACGCCCAACCCGCCCAAGGCGCCCGAGCCCTCCGAGCCGCCCGGGCCCGCCGAGTCGGCTGAGCCGTTCAGGCCGCCCCGCCGAACCGGCACGCGCGAGCCCTCCGGCCCGTTCAGGCCGCCCCGCCGAACCAGGACGCCCCAGCGAACCGAGCTGCCCGAGCCCACCGAGCCGCCCAGGTTGCCCCGTCGAACCGGGCCGCCCGAGCTCCCCGAGCCGTTCAGGCTGCCCCGCCGAACCGGCATGCGCGAGCCCCCCGAGCCGCTCAGACTGACCCGCCGAACTGGGGCGCGCGAGCCCCGGCCAGCCGCCCGCAAGGCCCCCACTCACGGCAGCTCGAACGGCAGCTTGATGCCGTCCAACGCCGACCCACACGGACACGATCGCTCACTAGGCAGCCCCTGCACCGCCTCCGCCACCAGCCCCCGCATCCGCGTCACATTCCGGGCGAAGAACTCCAGCACCTCCTCATGCGTCACCCCTTCGCCGGCCTCCACCCCGGCGTCGTGGTCGGTCACCAACGACAGCGACGTGTAACAGAGCGCCAGCTCCCGAGCCAGAATCGCCTCAGGAAAGCCGGTCATGCCGACGATCGTCCACCCGTTGCCCGCGAACCAGCGCGACTCCGCCCGGGTCGAGAAGCGCGGGCCCTCGATCACCACCAGGGTGCCGCCATCTACCGTGGCCCAGCCGCCCGCCCGAGCGGCCGTCACGGCCACGGAGCGCCCCGAAGGGCAGTAGGGGTCGGCGAAGGACACGTGCGCCGCGCCGTCGATGTCGTAGAAGGTCTGGACCCGTCCTGATGTACGGTCGATGAGCTGATCGGGGATCACGATCGCGCCCGGCCCGTGCTCGACCTGGAGCGAGCCCACGGCGCTGGGTGCGAGCACCTGGCGGACGCCGAGTGAGCGGAGGGCCCAGAGGTTGGCCCGGTAGGGGATGCGGTGGGGTGGAAAGCGGTGATCCCGCCCGTGTCTGGGGATGAACGCCACGGAGCGTGAGCCGATCCGTCCGACCGTGACCACGTCGCTGGGCGGCCCGTAGGGGGTGGCGACCTCTATCTCTTCCGCGTCGTCGAGCAGGGAGTAAAAGCCCGAGCCGCCGATGACGCCGATGTCTGCACGAGTGAGCATGGCGCCGAGATTAGCGGCATTGGTGGAGGGGAAGCAGGGGCTGAATGGCGTTCTGTGGATAACTTACTTCACTGCGTTAGCACACAAGTGCGAAGAGTAGTATCTTCGCATGCGGCAAAAGGGCCTCGTCCTCATCATCGTCGCGCTCATGCTCGGTCTGCTGCTCGCGGCGCTCGACCAGACGATCGTGGCGACAGCCCTGCCGACGATCGTGAGCGACCTCGGCGGCCTGGAGCAGCTGTCGTGGGTGGTGACGGCCTACCTGCTCGCCTCGACGGTCTCCACGCCGCTCTGGGGCAAGCTGGGTGACCAGTATGGCCGTAAGAGGCTGTTCGTCGCGGCGATCGTCATCTTTCTCATCGGCTCGGCGCTCTGCGGCCTGAGCCAGAACATGAGCGAGCTCATCTTCTTCCGCTCGATCCAGGGTCTGGGCGGCGGCGGGCTCATGGTGCTGGCCCAGGCGATCGTCGGCGACGTCGTTTCGCCCCGCGACAGGGGGAAATACCAGGGGTTCTTCGGCGGGGTCTTCGCGGTGTCCAGCATCGTGGGGCCGCTGCTCGGCGGCCTGTTCGTCGATCATCTCAGCTGGCACTGGGTGTTCTACATCAACCTGCCCATCGGCGCGGTCGCGCTGTTCGTGATCGCCACGGCGCTGCCGGGGGATCAGACGCGGACCAAACACAAGATCGACTATGTCGGTGTCGTGCTGCTCGGCGGCGCCACGTCCTGCCTGGTCCTGATCGCCACCGGCGGTGCCGCCGTGAGCCCGATGATCATTGGGCTGGCGGTGGCGGCCGTCGCCCTGCTCGCTGGGTGGGTGCTCGCCGAGCGGCGGGCGGCCGAGCCGGTTCTGCCGCTCGGGCTGTTCAGGAAGAGGGCGTTCTCGATGACGGCGTTCGTCGGGTTCGTGGTGGGGTTCGGGATGTTCGGCGCGCTCGCGTACCTTCCGCTCTATCTGCAGGTGGTTCACGGGGTCAGCGCGACGTTGTCCGGGGTCTATCTGCTGCCGATGATGGCGGGGATGTTCACGATGTCCATCGTGAGCGGTCAGATCATCACGAGGACCGGCAAATACCGCTTCCTGCCCATCGCGGGCACGGGGGTGGCGACGGTCGGGATGTTCCTGCTCTCCATGGTGACCGAGCACACGAGTCTGTCGGCGCTGGGTCTATACCTGCTGGTCCTGGGCGTGGGGCTGGGGATGACCATGCAGGTGCTGGTGATCATCGTGCAGAACGCGGTCGACTTCAAGGACCTCGGCGTGGCCACGTCGGGGGCGACGTTCTTCCGGATGATCGGCGGCTCGTTCGGCGTCGCCACGCTCGGCGCGGTCTTCACCGCCCGGCTCGACGCCGATCTGCGCGGGTTGCTGGCCAGGACCAGATTGCCGCCGGGCTTCGATCCGGCGCGGGTCCAGCAGGATCCCACCACCATTCAGCGGCTGCCGGGCCAGCTCGTCGCGGAGTTCCTGCACGTCTACGCTGACGCGATCGCCGCTGTCTTTCGGGTGGCGGCGCCGGTGATGTTCGTCGCCTTTCTGCTCAGCTGGCTGATTCCGCAGCAACGCCTCAGGGAGACGACCAAGGCGACCGACCTGGGTGAAGGGTTGGGCGCCACGTCGGCGGAGCGGTCGTCGCTGGCCGAGGTCGAGCGAGGTCTCGTACGCCTGGCGGACGCCAACCTGCGCAGGGGCTTCTACGAACGGGTGGGCGACTTGGCCGGTTTGACCGGCGTACCACCGCAGGGCGTCTGGATCGTGGCCAGGCTCGGTGGCGAAGGCTGGGTCAAGGCCGCGGACCTGGCGGCGCGGGCGAACGTCAGCCGCGAACAAGGCCGTCCCTATGCCAACCAGCTGATAACGGACGGCCTTGTCGAACGGTCGCCGGACGGCGACTCGCTACGGCTCACAGAAGACGGCCAGCGGGCCGCGCTGAGGCTGCTGCGCTGCTCGAGTGAGGGATTGAGCAGACTCGTCGCGGACTGGGGCGCGCATCCCCAACTGGAGCAACTCGTCGAACGAGTCGCCCCGGCCCTGCTCGGCGTCAACGCCGATTGCCCACGCCAGCAGCGTAAAGGGCGCTAGGAGGTGGCGGAAGCGGCCGCGGGGGCCGGAGTCGTGGTGGACTTCGACTCGGCCGGCTTGGACTCGGCGGGCTTGCTCTCGCTCGACTTCCCGTTGGACGAGGACGAAGAGGAGGAGGTGGACGAACCAGTCGAACTGGCCCGGTTGTCCGTACGGTAGAAGCCCGATCCCTTGAACACGATCCCGACGGCGGAGAACACCTTGCGCAGGTTACCCTCGCAGGCCGGGCAGACCGTCAGCGCATCGTCGGTAAACTTCTGAACGACTTCGAGCTGCTCACCGCAGTCGTTGCAGGCGTACTGGTAGGTCGGCACGCGCTCCTCCTTCAAGTTCTGGCACTCGAGCGATGCGACTGCTAATGGTAACCGATTAGGTCAAACGACTATTCCGAACCGCGTTCTCCGTACCATCCGGCCAGCTTGCCCCGGCGGCTGACGGCCCGCATGCGGCTCTCGACCTCGTCGCGGCAGGCCGCGGTGGCGACCACGAGCAGCTGGTCGTCCGCCCGGACCCGGGTGGTGGCCGAGGGTACGAACGATTTGCCGTCGCGGACGATGAGCGTGACGGCGGCCCCGGCCGGCAGGCGCAGCTCGAAGATCTCGACGCCGTGCAGCTGGGATCCAGGTGGCACCTTGATCTGCAGCAGGTCGGCCTTCAGCTCCTCCAGCGGCGCCGACTCCACCTCCAGGTCGTGCGCCTCTCCGGGGGCGGCCACGCCGAGGATCCTGGCCACGAACGGCAGCGTCGGTCCCTGCAGCAGTGTGAACACCATCACGATCACGAAGACCTCGTTGAAGATGTCCTTCGAGCCCGCGACCCCGGCCGCCCAGGGGATGGTCGCCAGCACGATGGGGACGGCTCCGCGCAGGCCGGCCCATGACAGGAACGCCTGTTCGCGCCAGTTCGTCCGGCCGAGGCGCAGCAGCCGGGCCGCCAGCGCGCTGACCATCACCGACAGTGGCCTGGCCAGGAGCACCAGGACCGTTCCCGCGATGAGGCCCTGCACGATCGCCGACGGCATCTCCTTCGGGTCGGCCAGCAGCCCGAGCATCACGAACAGCCCGATCTGCGCCAGCCAGGCGGCCCCTTCCGCGAACCCCCTGGTCGCCGCCCGGTGCGGCAGCCGCGAGTTGCCCAGGATCAGCGCCGTCAGGTAGACGGCCAGGAAGCCCGAGCCGTGCAGCAGCACCGCGCCGCCGTACGAGACGAAGGTCAGCGCCAGGACGGCGATCGGATACAGGCCCGAGGCGGGCAGGGCGACGCGGCGCAGGGTGTAGGCGCCGGCGGGCCCGATGGCGAGGCCGACCGCCGCGCCGATGAGCAGCTCGGTCCCGGTCCGCATCAGGAACGCGCCGAGCGACGGCGGCGATTGAGTGGCGGCGCTCAGCAGCACCACCGCGATCACCGTGGGCGCGTCGTTGAAGCCCGACTCCGCCTCCAGCACGCCGGCCAGGCGCGGCGGCAGCGGCAACCGCCGCAGCACCGAGAACACGGCGGCCGCGTCGGTGGAGGCCAGCACCGCGCCGAGGATCAGCGCGGAGTTCAGGCCGAATCCCAGCAGCCCCTGTACGGCCACCGCCACCACCAGGATGCTGACCGCCACCCCCAGGGTGGCCAGGATCAGGGCCAGCGGCACCGAGCGGCGCACGTGGCTCCAGCTCGTGGTCAGACCACCCTCGGCCAGGATCACCGCCAGCGCGCTCAGGCCAATCTGCTGGGCCAACTCCGGATTGTCGAACGGGATGCCGAACCCGGCCTCGCCCAGGACCAGACCCAGGCCGAGGAAGAGCAGGAGGCTGGGCAGGCCGCTGCGATGCGCGATGCGAACGGAGGCGATGGCCGCGATGACGATCGCGGCACCAAGGAGAAGCCAGACATCTAGCGTCATCTGGCCCCCTCCTGTGTGTTTCCTTCACATAAGCCTAGTGAGTCCGCTGGGTGTGATCGCCCAGCGGACCTGCTGATCGTGCGGTTCGGCCGGCACGTCGTCGATCAGCTCACCGTCATGGAGCAGAGCGACAGTCGGGACGTTCGGCCCCACTCTGGACAGGGCGCGGTCGTACGAGCCGCCGCCACGGCCGAGCCGTACCCCCGAGTGCCTGTCCACGGCGAGAGCGGGGACGATCACGAGGGCGGCCGTGCGGACCGCGTCGACGCCGCGCCGGGTGTCGACCGGCTCCATGATCCCGAAGCGGCCGGGCGCGAGCGTGTCGGGGCCGTCATAAACCGCCCAGTCGAGGTCGTCGTCCTCCCGCAGTACGGGCAGCATCACGGTCGCGCCGTGCTTCCACAGCGCGAACACCAGCCCGTGTGTCCCCGGCTCCGAGCCGATGGACCAGTAGCAGGCCACCAGCCCGGCCATCTGTACCCACGGCTGATCGAGCAGTGTTTCGCGGACCTTCGAGGCGTTTATCCGCAACTGCTCCGGGGAGAGGAAGCTACGCGCTGAGAGCAGCTCGCGGCGCAGTTTCATCTTGTCCACAGATACCTCCACTAGGGTCTACTCATGGCTGACTTCGACCCTGTGACGAAAGCCGTCGTGCCCGCCGCAGGTCTGGGCACCCGATTCCTACCAGCGACGAAGGCGACACCTAAGGAGATGTTGCCCATCGTCGACAAGCCCGCGATCCAGTATGTCGTTGAGGAGGCGGCCTCCGCCGGGCTCCTCGATCTCCTCATGGTCACCGGCAAGAACAAGCGGTCGATCGAGGACCACTTCGACCGGGCGTTCGAGCTGGAGGAGGTGCTGGAGGCCAAGGGCGACGAGCATCGGTTGTCCCAGGTCCGCGAGCCGGCCTCCCTGGCGACCCTGCACTACGTACGCCAGGGCGAGCCGAAGGGGCTCGGCCACGCGGTCCTCTGCGCCAAGCAGCACGTCGGCGACAACCCGTTCGCCTGCCTGCTCGGTGACGACCTCATCGACCACCGCGACAAGCTGCTCGACCGCATGATCCAGGTGCGCAACACCTACGGCGGCAGCGTGATCGCGCTGATGGAGGTGCCCAAGGAGCAGGTCTCGCTGTACGGCGTGGCCACGATCGAGGCCACCTCCGAGTCCGACGTCGTACGGGTGACCGACCTCGTCGAGAAGCCGCCGGTGGACGAGGCGCCCTCAAACTGGGCGATCATCGGGCGTTACGTGATCGATCCGGCGGTCTTCGAGGTACTCGAGAACACCCCGCCGGGCCGCGGCAACGAGATCCAGCTCACCGACGCGCTCCGCACGCTGGCCGCACGCGGCACGGAGGAGGGCGGGCCGGTCCACGGCGTGCTGTTCCGCGGCCGTCGCTACGACACCGGCGACAAACTCGACTATCTACGCACAGTCGTGAAGTTCGCGGCCGACCGGCCCGACCTGGCGCCCGAGTTCGTGCCGTGGTTGCGGGAGTTCCTCGATGAAATCAGTTGACGCCCACCTGGCCGAGATCCTGGCCACCGTGCGTCCGCTGGCCCCACTCGAACTCGACCTGGAGCAGGCCCTCGGCGCGACCCTGGCCGAGGAGGTCTCCTCGCCGGTGCCGCTGCCGCCGTTCGACAACTCGGCCATGGATGGCTACGCGGTACGTGCCCAGGATGTCGCGGATGTCCCGGTCACCCTTCCGGTGATCGACGACGTGGCCGCCGGGTCGAGCGAGCTGCGGGCGGTCGGTCCCGGGCATGCCGTCCGCATCATGACAGGGGCGCCCGTGCCTGCCGGCGCCGACGCCGTCGTGCCGGTGGAATGGACGGATGGCGGTACGGTCTCCGTCACGATCGACCGCGCCCCCACGGTCGGCAACGCCATCCGCCGGGCGGGCGAGGACGTACAAGCCGGTGAAGTCGTCCTCAAACCGGGCACGGTGATCGGGCCCGCGCAGCTCGGCATCATCGCCGGGGTGGGCCGCCGCCGCGTCATGGTACGGCCGCGCCCTCGCGTCGTGGTCCTGTCGACCGGCGCCGAACTGGTCGAACCCGGCATGCCCCTCGGCCCGGGCCAGATCTGGGACTCCAACAGCGTGACCCTGACCGCCGCTGTACGCGAGTCCGGCGCCGAGGGCTTCCGCGCGACCACCGTCGGCGACGACCCGGCCGCCTTCCTCGACCAGCTCGACGCGCAGCTCATCCGCGCCGACGCGATCGTGACCAGCGGCGGCGTCTCGATGGGCGCGTACGAACCGGTCAAGGAGGCGCTCACCCCGCTCGGCACGGTCAACTTCGAGAAGGTCGCGATGCAGCCCGGCATGCCGCAGGGTTTCGGCGTCGTGGGCGAGGACCAGGTGCCGATCTTCGCGCTGCCCGGCAATCCGGTCTCGTCGTTCGTCTCCTTCCTGCTCTTCGTACGGCCGGCGCTGCAGAAGATGCGCGGCCTGCCCGTGGAGCCGCCGGAGACGGTCTCCGCCCGGGTCACCGGGCCGTTGCGGTCACCGTCGGGGCGGCGGTCATACCTGCGCGGTGTGCTGTCGTCCGACGGCACCGTCTCGCCCGTACGCGGGCAGGGCTCGCACCAGCTGGCCGCGCTGGCCTCGGCCAACGCGCTGATCGTCGTACCCGAGGACGTGACCGAGGTGCCGGCCGGCGCTGTGGTGGAGGTGACCCGGTTTTGACGGAATTCACCCATCTCGATGAGACGGGCGCCGCGCGCATGGTCGACGTGTCCGGCAAGGAGGTCGGGGCGCGTTCGGCCACGGCCACCGGACGGGTGCTGCTGTCGGCCGCGGTGGTGGAGCTGCTGCGGTCGGGTGAGGTGCCCAAGGGCGACGCGCTCGGCGTGGCGAGGATCGCCGGCATCATGGGCGCCAAGCGGACGCCCGACCTGATCCCGCTCTGCCATCCGATCGCGTTGCACGGGGTCAAGGTGTCGCTCGACGTCGAGGATTGGGGGGTCGCCATCACCTGCCGGGTGAAGACGGCCGACCGTACCGGGGTCGAGATGGAGGCGCTGACGGCGGTGTCCGTGGCGGCGCTCGCGTTGATCGACATGGTCAAGGCGGTCGATCCGGCCGCGGTGATCACCGATGTGCGGGTGGAGGAGAAGGTGGGCGGGAAGACCGGGTTGTGGACGCGGTGACGCCTGACGCGGTGATCCCCGATGCGGTGATCCGGGCGTTGGTGGTGACCGTGTCGAACCGCGCATCAGCCGGGATTTACGCCGATAAATCGGGACCGCTCCTGGTTTCGTTGCTTTCGGACGCTGGGTGCGCCGTGGAGGGGCCCATCGTGGTGCCCGATGGTGAGCCGGTCGAGGCCGCACTCCGCGACGGCGTTTCGGCGGGGTACGCGGTGATTGTGACAACCGGTGGGACCGGGCTGACACCGACCGATCTGACGCCGGAGATGACGGCTCGGGTGATCACCCGCGAGATTCCCGGGATAGCGGAGGCCATCCGCCAGGCGAACCGCGACAAAGTCCCAACCTCGATCCTTTCCCGTGGTTTGGCGGGCCAGGCGGGCGACACGTTGATCGTCAATCTGCCCGGATCCTCCGGCGGCGTACGGGATGGTGTGGCCGTACTCGCGCCCGTCCTTCAGCATGCGGTCGATCAGATTCGGGGCGGCGACCACCCCCGCCCTTAGTGTGCGGAGAGTCACCGCTGCTGATCCGTGGCGACATCGTGCCCGATAGGGGGATGATGAGAGATGTGGATCGACTTCGTGGCTGGCCGGCGGTTCTCAACGAAGGCCCGGTGGGCCTGCGACCGCTGCGACTGGCCGACGTACGTGTGTGGCGAGAGACGCGGCTGCGCAACGCCGAGTGGTTGCGTCCCTGGGAGCCCAGCAATCCGGAGACTCCGCTGTTCCGAACGGGTCTCGGCCCGTACATCTCCATGGTCGGCACCCTGCGCCGCGAGGCCAGGCAGGGCCTCGCGCTGCCGTGGGTCGTCACGTACGGTGGCCGGTTCGCGGGACAGCTGACCATCGGCGCCATCGTCTGGGGCTCGGCCCGCTCCGCACAGGTGGGCTACTGGATCGACGGCGCGCTGGCCGGTCAGGGAATCACCCCGACCGCGCTCGCGATGGCCGTCGACCACTGCTTCTTCACCACCGGCCTGCACCGGCTGGAGGCGAACATCCGCCCCGAGAACCAAGCCAGCCGCAGGGTGGTTGAGAAGCTGGGATTCAGGGAAGAAGGCATACGGCGTCGCCAACTTCACATCGATGGAGCCTGGCGCGATCACATTTGTTACGCGTTGACCGTCGAGGACGTACCCGGGGGCTTGCTCGTACAGTGGCGTCGCGCGCGTGAGTCAGCCGCTCACGGTGGGTCTCCAGTAGAAGAGGTTTGACGATCTCGCGACACACCGCACCGAATGCTCGTCAATTAGTGACACGCGGTCTTACGGTGCGTGACGTGAGCACATCGAAGACGCCGCCAGCAGCCAGGCGTCTTTGTGCTGCCCGGAGGTGGCTGTGAGCATCCTCCTCTACCTGGCCATCGTCGTTATGTGGCTGTGTGTCCTGGTTCCGATGTGGTTGCGCAGGGACAAGACCAACCTCGCCGAGCTGGTGGAGCTCGAGGAGTACTACACCGGCGAACACCAGCTACCGGACCTGTCCCAGCAGCAGCCCGACGATCTGGTGGAGCAGCCCGAGGACTACACGGGCGAGTTCGAACGCGTCGACCCACGGCAGTTCCGGGCCAGGCGCCGCGCGATCATCGTGGCCCGGCGCCGGCGACTGCTCTTCTTCACCGCCCTGCTCGTGATCGCCTCTGTCGTCACCGCCGCGGTCAAGGTGATCCCCTGGTGGAGCGTCGCGCCCGCCGGGGTCATCATGCTGGCGTACATGGCCTTCCTCCGGATCGCGGTGCAGGTGGACCGCGAACGGCGCGATCGCGCGGCCCAGGCCCGTACGGCCCGCGCCCGCCGGCTGCGCGAGCAGCAGCGGGCGGCGGAGCTGGCGGCCGAACAGGCACAGGCCGAGATCATCGACCTGGCGGCCCGGCAGGGGGACGTACTGTTCGATCAGTACGCGGAGCCGCCGCGGCGAGCGGTGGGGGACTGAATGTGTGGCGCGAGGAGTGCCGGGGGTTTGCTAATCTGGTCAAGTCCATGGGGATGTAGCGCAGTCCGGTAGCGCACTTCGTTCGCATCGAAGGGGTCAGGGGTTCGAATCCCCTCATCTCCACCAGGGGCCGTTCTTGAGGCGGCTGGACTGAAGTTGACGGGATCCCGTCTGATCATCGAGATCGGGCGGGATCTTGTCGTTTCAGGGGTTTCCGAATCGGGTTCGTCCCGTTTTGGGGGCTGTGGAGCAGGTGTCCGGGAAGGCCCGGGTGGTGTCAGGGCGCTGGTGGAAGACCGAGATCCGGCCGTTGGGCATGGCGAAGCCGACGGTGGGCTGGGCGCTGCAGTGGGATGGCGGGTTATGCGGCTTATGGGGCGGGTGGTGGTCTGCTCTGGCCTTCAGGTGGAGCGCTGCTGAAGGGCTCGGCTGGAGTCTTCGAGGGGTCGGCGAGCGTGACGGGCTCGTCTTGGGGCTCGTGGATGTGGCGCCACTGGTCGAGGAAGTGGTCGTTGGCGACGGTGACGAGCAGCGCGACCAGAATCGTTTGGGCGACGCGTCCGTGGGCGAGCCGGTTCTTGGGGTCGCTGAGGTCGAGGTCGTGTCCCTTGAGTCTGCCGTTGAGGCCCTCGGTGTTGGCGCGGGCAGACTTGTAGGTTCCGATCCAGGCGGGACTGAGGTAGGCCAAGTCCTGGCGGAACTTGTCGAGGTGGCCGAGGTCGTCCTTGCGGACGGTGATGGTGTGCTGGTGGCAGATCCTCGGCAGTTCGCCGGTCTTGTGGTCGGGGGTTGGGGGCAAGACGCGGGGTTTGGCCGCAGGGTGGGCGGCTCGCTGCCGGGCATCGGTCAGGTCGACCGCGGCGGGCCGACTGGGCCCGCGCTGGTGGAGTTGGTCGAAGCGGGGGCAGGCGACCGACGGGGAGGTTCCTGCTGCCGGACACTGCAAGCGGATGGCGCGGTCTGCGTTCGCGCTCTGTTTGAGACGCAGCAAGTACGGCTCTCGCGCGGCGATCAACGCGGTGAGTTCTTCCAATGGGGTGCGGATGGCGGCGTCGTTCAGGCCGGTGGTGGCCTGCGCGAGTCGGCCGGGTATCAGCGGGCAGGCCAGGTGACCGTCGATGAGCAGCGCGCCGTGGGCGCTGCCCTGCACTCCCCGTTGATCCACTTTGTAGTCGAGTGCGAGCTTGTAGCCGAGTTCGCGTGCGGGCCGGGCGAAGTGGGCGGGTTGCTGGTCGGTGTAGGCGCGGTCGACGGCGGCGAAGGCGGTGGGAAAGCCGAGGGTGGCCAGGGGTTTGAGGGTGGTGATGGCGTTGGCGCCGATGCGTTTGTGCGGGGTGTCCAGGACCAGGCCGAGCGCCAGTTGCGGAAAAGACCCGAGAACCGAGCGGGTGCGGGCGGCGACGGTGAGGGTGGCGCTGTAGCCGTACTCGGGTGGGCCGTTTCCGGCCGAGTGGTGCCAGCCTGCGGTGATCTCGGTGGAGGCGATCAGTTCGCCGGTGGAGCGGCGGGCGCGGGGTGGGCGGGCGAAGACCGGGGTGGCGGTGGTGTCGATGCCGACATCGCCGCGGAAGTGGCGGAGGTATCCCTGGCCTTTGGCCCAGCGCACCGGGGTGAGCACCAGCGCGGTGACGATGTCCTGCAGCAGTTCCCGCTTGCGCGAGTGTTCGGGGTCGTCATCCTCCCAGGCGGTGGCCAGCGCGTCGGCCTGTTGCTGGGGTAGGCGGGCGCGCCGATCGTGGCGGGCCGGATCCAGCATGGTGGTCAGCCGGTCGAAGGGCCGGTAGAAGCGGCGGGAGGAGGCGAGCACTTGGTGGATGTCTTCGGGGTTGATGTCGGGCAGGCCGAGCCTGTGGCGTGCGGCGGCGGTCAGACAGAACGCGGCGATCCGCCAGGCCTCGATGAGAGTGGCCTTGCCGGTGTGGTTGATGGACAGCAGCAGGCAGGTCAGCACCGCGGCGATGGGCAGCCCGGGCGGGCCGGGCCTCGGGCCGAGTTCGGCGTCGATCAGCGGCATGATGCCGGAGTTGTCCAGCAGTCGGGCGTACGCTCGGTGCCGGGGACGGCGACCACGACCGCGCGCAGGCCAGGCGGCGCAGATGCCCGGTGCGGACGGCGGCCAATTCTCCAGAGGTCAGGCCGCAGCCGCAGGCGAGCGCCATCAACGCCAGCGCGTCGCCTCTGGCCTGGCCGGGCAGGCGTTCGGCCCAGCCGCGAAGGCGGCCGAGCTGGGCCGGCGAGTATGGCGGGCTGACCGTCTTGGGGGCTTTCATCGGTGGCGGCGCCTGTTCACCGCGTTCCAGCCAGGCCAGCGTGGCGCGCATGTGCCGCAACCAGCTGCGGTAGGTCTGCGCCGAGCTCGGGGCCAGGTCGGTGCAGCCGGTCAGGACGAACGCGTCGATCGTCTCGTGCCGCAGCCACACTTCCAGGTCATCCGGCAGGCCGGAGCGGTGACACCACACGGCCAGATGGGTGGTCGCGGTGAGCAGCCGCTGCACTCGGTAGGGGAGCGGTCGGCGCTGGCGGCGACCAACATCCGCACGTGCCCGGCAATCTGTTCCCATTCCGGCAGGGCCTGCTGCGGCCGGTAGCCGGTGATCTTCGCCGAGGTTTCCGCGTCGAGGGTCATACCCCGTCCATAGCGACAGGACAACCTGCCGTTACGGAGGGCGACGACATCTACCGAAAGGAGTCGTTTGTCATGGTCGGAGGACGCGGGCGTTCCCGCTCTCCCCGGGAGTTGGCCGACGACCCGGAGAACTGGCCCCACGCGGATCTGTCCGGCCATCCGGCCGCTGCCGTCGTCCAGGCCATCGCCGCAGCTCTGCAAGCAGTGATGGCCGAGCGAAGGCTGAGCTTCCGTCGGCTGGCCGAGATCAGTGGGGTGAACCGGCAGACCGTCAACGACGTGGCCGCCGGGCGTTGCTGGCCGGACGTGGCCACCATCGCCCAACTTGAGGTCGGCCTGGCCGTCCGGTTGTGGCCTGCTTCGCCCGCCAGGACGGGCGGAAGCTGACCCGCGCTGGACTCCTTCTCGCCCTGATGAGGGCATCGTCGATCCTTCCCGCCCCGGCCCTGCCGATCGCAGGGCAGGCGAAATCCAGGCTCGACGCCTCCCCAAAGGCCCCCATTCGAGTTACTCTCGGGAGTGCGCGAGACACTGTCAGTTAGAACCTGGAGGGTGCTCACGCAACCTCGGGTGCCGCCGAGGGCCTAATCTCGGCGGCACCCTGCTCGTCTGGCCCGGCGCCCGCACGACCGTCGTCGTTGAGCGCCTGACCTGCGATGTGTCTGTTGCTCTATGCCTCGTCGTTGGCGACTCCCCCCAGCGCGTGGCCATTGATGCCCGCGGCGATGGAGAACAGGCCCGGCTCATGCTGGGTCAGCCAGCCCAGCGCCGTCAGCCGCTTGAGCCGTGCCCGGGTCGTCTCCACCCGCCCCCGCACGTCGGGCTCGCCCAGCGCTTGAGCCACTTCCTTGGCGCGCATCGTCCGTCCGGAGCTCGCCATGATCACAACGACCTGCTTGTCGAGCCCGGCGACCGGTTTCGGCGTCGGCGCGGCTCCCGCCGACGAGGCGTGCGTCGGGGCATCAGGTGTTCCGTCGGGAAGCGGCTGCTCAGGCTGGGAATGCCCGGCCAGTATCGGCGCGACTATCCTCTGGGCGGTGGCCAGGTCCTTCAACTGCTCTTCCAGGGCCGCCACCTGCTCACGCAACGACTCAAGCTGGCCGCGGACGGACTTCTCGTCCGCAGCCAGCCGCTCCAGCAGCGATGCTTCGCCCAACGTCATGCCCGACCTCCACGTACTGGCGCCGTGCGCAACCCGCAGAAAGTCTGCGACTTCAAAGAGTCACACAGTGCCTGCAGAACGTAACTGTAGATGGCTTTGCAGTTCGCGTGAAGAGACACATCTGCAACAGGCCCCTCACAGCCGAGCGCAGCTCTGCTTCGCGACCACAGACCTGCCGGATGGCTCGACAGCGGTGCCGCGCCCGGCCCAGTAGGATCGCAAACTGCTTGTTGAGGACGAGCGGCCCGCCAGCGAAGCAAAGTGGAAGGTCTGGCGGCCTGTGGGCCGGGAGAGAAGAGACCGTCCATCGTCAGGGAGTAATCGCTGAGCTGTCACTCTCCCGCTGTTCGGCGCATTCAAGACATTGCCTCTTAGATCGGACACGCCATATGCGCCAGCCCTACACCGTGCTCGTTTTTCCTTTTCGGAAAACAGCAGGTATGCCGGAATACGCTCTCTTCCAGAGAGCGGATGATTCCCATTGGCAGAGCGTGGCCGGCGGTGTCGAGGAAGACGAGGATCTGGAGAGCGCGGCCCGTCGCGAGTTCGCCGAGGAGACCGGCCTACCTGCGGCAGTACCGCTGTTCAAGCTCGACATGGTAAGCGGAGTAGAGAAGAGCTGCTTTGCGGCGAGCAGGCTCTGGCCCGAGAACGTCTATATCGTGCCCAAGCACTTCTTCGCCTGTGACGTCACCCGAGAAAAGGCCCAGATGGTGCTCTCCTCGGAGCATCGAGACACGAAGTGGTTGCCGTATCAGGCCGCATACGAGTTGCTGCGTTACGACGACGACAAGACAGCGCTGTGGGAACTCGACCAGCGGATTCACCGTGGGGACCTGTCGGGCGCGCCATAGCAGGCGAAGTACTGCAGTAAGCGTGGCCGGTTGGCCTCAAATCGAACTCGCTTAGTTGAGACGTGATGTGCCACCGCCTCTGCCCGCCCGGCCAGCCCCCATGAACACCCATCCACTCGTCTTTCCCCCGTCGATGAGCATCGGGCGGCGGCAGAGTGACGCGGCAAGTACGGGAAACGATCATTTCCCCTTCGGGAAGCGATCTTCGTGACCCCCATTGCGCTCCTGGCCAGCCCTACTCGTGAACCCCTACTGGCCGATGAGTTCACCGACGTATGCGGCCCCTGTGACACCGCCGACCAGCCACCACGACGGCGCCTTCGCAGGCGACCGGGTCCTCGCAGGCCGGATGGCGAAGGCGGCGGCGATCAGGGCAATGGCGGCCACGGCGGCGCCGATCAGCTGCGCCGGGCTGGCGGTGGAGTCCGCTCCGGTGTCGTTGAAGATCAGCGTGGCGCCCAGCGCCCACAGCAGCACCATGACGCCGACGCCGACAGTGCTCAGCCACCGCCGGTCGGCGATGCGCGGGGCACAGGATTCGACCACCGCGATCGGAGCGGCGAAACTCAAGATCACATGCCCCCCGACATAGTTCAGCAAGCTCGCCGCATCGGCTCCCAGGCCCGGGATGAGAGTGACCAGCGCCTGGGTCGCCCAGCCGGGGTCATCGGCGTCGAACTCATTGTCGAACAGGGTCTGATCGATCAAGCCGGCCTGGATCACCCCGAAGGCCGCGCTCAACAGCAGGATCGTCGGCCAGCCACGACCGGTGCGTCGAGTGATCTCACGGGCCAGCACCGCGACGGTTCCGTAGAGCGGCGCGAGGATGAGCAGGCCCGCCAGCAGCTCCAGCGGCCGATCAGTGCTGTCGCCGTAGCCGATGAGGTACTCCGCGCTGATCGGGGACAGTACCAGCAGGCCGGCCACGCCCGCCCAGCGGTGCCGAAGCCGCGGGAGTGCGCCAGGAGTGGAGAGTGCGGGCATGAGGATCTTTTGCGCGTGGGGGTCCAGAGGTCCGGGTCGTCACCGGTCCGGTCACGCTAGAAATGCCGTCGGTGGTCGGGCTTCCGTCTTTGGTTCAGGAACGCATGACTTCCGTCTAGGCCTGTATCAAAGTGGGTCAAGGCGGTGCTGGCACCTAGGAAGAGCCGACCGATGTCGCGGCGACGCCGTGCGACGCGGTTCAGGTTGAGTGTGTCGAGGGCCTCCTCGACCTTGGGATGGATGTCTTTCATGGTCCTGCCTCATGAGATCGGCGGGGGATGGAGGTGTTCGTTTCACGCGGCTGTCACATCGTGGAGAACGCGTAGATCGTCGTCGTCCGGTAGACGTCGCCCGGCCGCAGGACGGTCGAGGGGAAGTTCTTGTGGTTGGGAGAATCCGGGAAGTGCTGCGACTCCAGGGCGAAGCCGGATCGCTTCGGGTAGAGGTGGCCGCTGGTGCCCCGCAGCGTGCCGTCCAGGAAGTTGCCGGAGTAGAACTGCAGGCCCGGCTGGTCGGTGATGACCTCGAGCACGCGTCCGCTTTCCGGCTCGACGACCTTGGCCGCCAGGTCGAGGCCATGTCCGCGGCTGTCGAGTACGTAGTTGTGGTCGTACCCGCCGCCTCGCACGATCTGCTGGTTCTTGCTGTTGATGCGGTCGCCGATGGCGGTGGGCTCGCGGAAGTCCAGTGGCGTCCCGCCCAGCCGGGCGATCTTTCCGGTGGGGATGAGCGTCTTGTCGACCGGCGTGTAGTGAGAGGCGTTGATCCGCATCTCGTGGCCGAGGATCCTGCCGTTGCCCTCACCGCGCAGGTTGAAATAGGTGTGGTTGGTGAGGTTGACGACCGTGGGCCTGCTGGTGGTGGCGCGGTAGTCCATCCGGATCTGGTTGTCGTCGGTCAGCGTGTAGACGACCTTGGCACGCAGCGTCCCCGGGTAGTGCTCCTCGCCGTTCGGGCTGGTGTAGGTCAGCGCGAGCCCCACGCTGTTGTGCCGTCTGAACGGTTCGGCCTGCCAGACCCGCTTGTCGAAGCCCTTGTTGCCGCCGTGCAGGTGGTTGGGGCCGTCGTTGGTGGCCAGCTGGTACGTCTTGCCGTCCAGGGTGAACCGGCCCTTGGCGATGCGGTTGGCGTACCGGCCGGTGATACAGCCGAAGTACGGACTCTGCTTGACGTAGTCGGACAGTTTGTCGAACCCGAGAGCCACGTCGGCCAACCTGCCCCGACTGTCTGGGACCTCGATCGACTGGAGGATGCCACCGTAGGTGAGGATCTTCACCCGCATCCCGTTGGAGTTCCGCAGCGTGTAGATGTCGATCTTCTTGCCGCCGGACAGGGTCCCGAAGTACTTCTTGGTGATGCTCGGCCCGCCGCCCGCGGCCTGTGCGGGGGGCACGGCCACCAGGCTCAGCGCCAGAGCGACCACGGCCACGAGGACAACCCTGAAGGCAGCGGCGAAGCTGTTTCGGATGAGGGTACTGGTGGGCATGGACGATCTCCTTTCGGATGCGCTGATCTACGTCCGCGTCTGTCGCCTCACTGGAAAGTGAGGAATTTCGCGGCGTTGTCCTTGGTGACCAGCTCGGTGCCGGTGTCGATGAACGGCTCGACGGACTTGCCCTGGACCGCGTTCACGGCTGCCTCCACCCCGAGGGCGGCCATCTTGCCGGGGAACTGGGCGATGGTGGCTGACATGTCGCCCGCCTGGATCGCCTTGGCGGCGTCGGGAAGCCCGTCGTACCCCATCACGAGGACTTTCTTGCCCTTCTGCTTGGCGACCTTCGCCGCGGCGATCGCGGGGTCGTCACAGGCGGAGTAGATCGCGGTCAGGTCGGGGGCACGGGTGAGCAGGTCCTCGGCGACGGTGGCTCCCTTGGCGGAGTCGCACTTCGTCTCCGCTCCGCCGATGATGACCTTGACACCGGTCCCTTCGAGCGCGTCTTTGACGCCCTTGATCCGCGCCTCCAGCGCGGGAACGCCGCGCACCCCCTCCATCAACCCGATCGTGTCGCCCGGCTTGAGCAACGACTTCAGGTACACTCCCGCCGCCTGGCCGCCCTTGACGTTGTCGGTCGCGGCGACCGCCGTCTTCTTGGTGAAGGCCTCGAGGTTGTTGTCGGCAAGGATGACCTTGACGCCCTTGTCGGCGGCGGCGTTCATCGCCGGGATCACCTCGGGTCCCATGGGTGTGATGACGATCGCCTGGAAGCCCTTGGCGACGGCGTCCTCGATCTGCGCGGTCTGGCACGCCACGTCGGAGGGGGACTTGCAGCTGAAGTACGTGACGTCGACTCCGCCGTTCTTGGCCGCGTACGCCTTCGCCGAGTCCTCCATGGCGGTGAAGAACGCCACCGAGAATTTCGTGATGAAGGCGACCTTCACCGCTCCACCAGCCGAGGCTGAAGCGGAGGCGGTGGAAACCGCCGAGGTCGAGGGGCCGGTGCTGCCGCAGCCAGCGGGGGCAAGGGCAAGGGCACTGATGCACACCACGAGGATCTGTCGCGCTCTCATAGCGAACTCCCGTTGGCTTGGTGTAGCGGGATGACGAGGTCAGATGGCCCGGCTGCCGGCGGCGCCGACGATCCAGGCCACGAGCTGTTCGTGGTTGTCCGGTGTGGGCACGGTTTCCCCTACGGCCCGGCCTCGGCGCAGCACCAGTGCCCGGTCCGCCACGGCCATGACGTGGTCCATGCTGTGGGAGATGAGGATCACGGCCACCCCGTCATCCTTGAGCCGGCGTACAAGATCCAGCACTCGTGCCGATTCGCGTAGGCCGAGCGCCGCAGTGGGCTCGTCCAGGATCACGAGCCGGGATGAGAACGCGACGGCTCGTGCCACTGCCACCGCCTGCCGCTGACCGCCGGACATCAGGGCGACCGTCGCCTCCAGATCGGGCAGCGTGACCTGTAACCGGTCGAGTAGCTCCCGCGTCCGATCGGCCATCTTCCGGCGCCGCATCACGCGCAGGCTCCGCGGCAGCCAGCTGGGTCCGGCGAGCTCACGGCCGGCGAAGAAGTTCGCCGCGGGGTCGAGGTTGTCGAACAGTGCGAGGTCCTGGTAGACGGTCTCGACCCCATGCGCCCGCACCGCCATGGCGTTGGCGGCCGTGATGTCGACCCCGTCCAGAGTGATGGAGCCGGAATCCAGCCGATGCACGCCGCTGATCGCCTTGATCAGCGTGGACTTCCCGGCGCCGTTGTCGCCGAGGAGCGCGAGCACCTCGCTCGGAGCGACGTCGAACGTCACGCCGTCCAGCGCGATGACCGCGCCGAACCGCTTGCACGCCGCCCGCACCCGCAGCACCGGTGCCGTGGCGAGAACGTCGTTCATGCGGCACTCACCGCCTGCAGGCTGCGGAAGCGGCGCTCGAGGTGGCCGCGCATGACGTCCAACTCGACGGCGACCACGATCACCACGCCGGTTGCCATGTACTGCCAGTTCGGGTCGATCCCGAGCAGGTTGAGGCCGTTGCGCAGCACCGCGATGATGAGGGCGCCGGTGAGGGCGTTGAGCACCGTGCCCCGCCCTCCGAGGAAGCTCGCACCGCCGATGATGACGGCCGCGATCGCGTCGAGTTCGGCCAGAGCGCCGGCGGTCGGCGATCCGGCATCGCCCTTGCCCATCGTGAGCAGCGCCGCGACCGCGGCGAGGAGGCCGCACACGACGTACACCGAGATCAGCACCGAAGGCACCGGGATCCCGTTCCGGACGGCTGCCTCCGGATTGCCGCCGACGGCGTAGATCCAACGTCCCCAGATCAGGCGGCGGGTGACGAGAGCCAGCAGGAGGGCGACCACGATCACGACGACGGCCGCGGCCGGAAACCAGCCGACCTCGCCGCCCCCGGGAATGGCCGCGATCCGGCCGGCGCCGATCTCGTCCACGATCGGTGGAGCGCCCTGGATGGTCTCACTGTGGGACAAGTAGAGGGCGAGCCCCGCCGCCGCCGCGAGCATCGCCAGCGTCGGGATGAACGGGTGCGGCAGCCTCCCCTTGACGTACAGCAGCCCGTTCGCGAGCCCGATGAACGTGCCGGTGAGCAGCGTTGCCAGCACCGCGAGGGTGGCCGAGCCGTGGTCACGCCAGACCAGGGCGCCGACGACGGCACTGAGGGAGAGGTTGGAGCCTACGGACAGGTCGATCCCCCGCGTCACGACGACGAGGAGTTGTCCCAGGGCCAGGACGCAGATGACGGCCGACTGCTTCAGTACGTTTCCGATGTTCTCCAGGGACAGGAAGACATCGGACAACAAGCTGAGCACGACCACCAGAAGGGCGAGGATCGCCGCCGGCCCGATGCCCAGGACGGCCAAGGCCAGGGTGAGGCGGTGGTATCTAAAGGGGGGCGTTCGAGCGGGCAGGCCCGGCTCGGCCGGGTGCACCTCGTTCACCGGGGCGAACGCCTCGTGGCCGTGTTCAGTCACCTGAACTC
The DNA here is from genome assembly GCF_044460705.1 of Nonomuraea sp. NPDC050022. Lineage (NCBI taxonomy): Bacteria > Bacillati > Actinomycetota > Actinomycetes > Streptosporangiales > Streptosporangiaceae > Nonomuraea > Nonomuraea sp. NPDC050022. The sequence continues at coordinate 448,484 of NZ_JBITKE010000005.1, read as the reverse complement.
TCCTTCTCTGGCCCCGATGGGCACACCATAAGCACAGCGATCCCTATAGTCAATTTTTGATTTCCTATAGGATCGACACGTAATGGGATCGTGACTACGCTTCGCTCAGCGATGAGAGCCTGGAGATCCGTGGAACAGACCGGCCTGACGCACGCGCTGAACGCCACGCAAGCCGCGCAGCGCCTGAGCACGCGGCAGCCCCTCGTGAACGACGTTCACGAGGTGCTCATTGACATGCTCATGAACCATGCCCTGGAGCCCGGGTCGCGGCTCAACATCGACAGCATGGCGCGCACCTTGGGAGTGTCCCCGACGCCGGTCCGCGAGGCGCTGGCTCGCCTGGAGGCCCAAGGCCTGGTCGTCAAGGAGCCCCGACGCAGCTACACGGTGGCGCCGCTGATCGGACTGAACGATCTCCGGGCTCTGATCGACTTCCGGCTGCTGGTCGAGCCCGCCGCGGCTGCCGCCGCTGCCCGGCACACCTCGACCGACGAGGCCACGGCGCTCAAGGCGTTCGCGCGCAGTGGCGGCTCGGGTGGCCAGGACAGCACCGCCATTCGGCTCGACATGATCTACGACGCCACCTTTCACGACACCATCGCCAAGCTGAGCGGCAACCCGTGGCTACGCGATTCGCTGGTCCATCTGCGCAGCCACCTGCACATGTACCGGCTCTACCACCACGCCCAGCAGGCCGCGGCGACCAAGCCCGAGCACGTCGCCATCGCCAAGGCCATCGCGCAAAGGGATCCGGATGCCGCCGCGGAAGCGATGCGAGCACACTTGACCACGGCGATGAAACGGATCGACGACGTCTTCGCCTCTGGAACACTGGAGCTTCCCCCTCAGGGTTAGCCCCGCTGTCGGTGCTCATGAGCTACGGAAGCCGTCGACATTCGCTGGGCCTTCGGCTGCGGATTCCCCGTGATCATCGCCCTGGGTTCGCGACCGTCGGCACCTTCGTCGAGCTTCATCCGGTAGCTCGTGCGCACGTCTACTGCGCCGGTGACTGCAGTCGCCTCGTCCGGTAGGCATCTTCTCACTCCGGCAGCCTCGCCATCACCGTCACCGGCTGAGGACGCTGGTGCCGACCATGCCCCTGAGCCGGTTACCGCATGGCACGATCACGCCCTGTCATAGGTCGCCGTCATAAACGGCCACCGTCAGCGTTCCAGGGCGCCGCAGGTACTCGGGGATGGACGTCTCCAGCCGGACCCTGACCGTTGTCGTCTTCTCACTGCGCGTTCGTTTGCCCATGTCGAGGTACCCGGCCCCCGGCGGGAAGGAGCAGTGGGTGGGGCCCTTGACCAGGCGCCCGTTCACCCACAGCCTTTGGCTGAGCCGCTCGGCGAGGCCGTCCCCGCAGTAGGTGACGATGGCCAGGCCGCGGCCCCTGTTCCGCACGGTGAGCGTCACCTCGCGGGTGCCGGGCCAGGTGGCGCTGCCCTTGGCGACCAGGCCGAGGTCCTTCCCGATATTGGCGGGCGGGCGCCTCCTGCCGCGGCGGGACGTAGCGACCGATGCCGCCGACGTGTCCAGCTGGCCATGCGTTAACCAGACCGGTGAGGAAGTCATTCGAGGTGCCGGGCGAGCGAGTGCGCGTGGCTGAGCCGCTCGATTCGGCGGCGCGAGGAGGGGATGTCGAGCAAGGCCACGGCATGCATGCGAGTCACGCATTTTTACGCGGCTCGCATCTTTGCGCGAGTCGCAAATTTTGGTAGGTTGTGCGCATGGGGCTGAGAGAGCGCAAGAAGGAAGAAACCCGGATCGCGCTGAGCTGGGCGGCGATCAAGCTGGCCGTCGAGCGTGGCTTCGACAACGTCAAGGTGGAGGACATCGCCGCCGAGGCGGGTGTCTCGCACCGTACGTTCAACAACTACTTCTCCAGCAAGGGCGAGGCGATCACGGCCAGGCACTTCGACCGAGCGGTCCAGATCGCTGAGGAGCTGCGGTCGAGGCCGGACGGCGAACCCCTGTGGGAGGCCATCACCAACGCCGTGTTCGCCCGGTTCGCACTTGGCATGCAAGAGGACGAGCGCCCGGCCGACGAGCGCTGGATCGCCGGGGTCAAGCTGATGACCCAGCATCCGGAGCACCGGGGCGAGTTCCTCAAGGCCCACATGGCCGCGGTGGATGCGCTGGCCGCGGCGGTCGCCGAGCGCACCGGCACCGATATCGATCGTGATCTGTATCCGCATCTGGTCGCCGGCGCGGTCGGCGCCGCCATACTCGCGGCCATCCATCTGTGGCTCCACGGCGATGCGCCGGCGCCGTTCGAGGAGCTGTTGCGCGACGCCTTCGGCCAGGTCGCCGCCGGCCTGCCCACGCCCTGATTTCCCAGACCTTCCCCATTTTCCTATCGAGGATCAGCCGGCCTGTCGCCGGTCGATCCGTCATGCCCGAAGGAGCGCCATGGTCACCGATGTCGTCATCGCCGGAGCCGGGCCCAACGGCCTGATGCTGGCCTGCGAGCTCAGCCTGGCCGGAGTCCGCCCCCTGGTCCTGGAGCGCCTGCCGGAGCGCACCCAGGAGAACCGCGCCAATGGCCTGGTCGGCCAGGTGGTACGGATGCTCGACCGGCGAGGCCTGTACGAGCGACTCACCGGAAACCAGGACCCACCCCGGCCCGCTCCCGGATTCGTCTTCGGCGCGCTGCCCCTCGACCTGAGTGTGCTGGACGACAACCCCCTCTACCTCCTCCAGGTCCCGCAGCTCAGGATCGAGCAGATGCTGGAGGAACGGGCCGTCGAGCTCCATGTTGAGATCCGGCGCGGCCACGAGCTCACCGGATTCACCCAGGACGCGGATGGTGTGACCCTCCAGGTCAGCGGGCCGGCCGGGCCGTACACGATCGAAACGCGCTACCTGATCGGTGCCGACGGCGGGCACAGCATCGCGCGCAAGCTGGCCGGGATCGCCTTTCCCGGTGTGACGACCGACGAGACGATCGCGCGCACCGCGCACGCCGCCGTGCCGGCCGAGCTCGTCGATCCGGTCACCGGTGGGCTCGACATTCCCGGGTACGGACCCATCCCGCCGTTGCTGCACCACCGGACCGAGCACGGGTTGTTCGTGTACGCGCCCCTGCTGGGCGCCCCCGCGCCGCTGATCTCCACCACGGAGTGGAACGGACAGGACGCCGAGGGGCCGCTCACGCTCGCGGAACTGCGGGCCAGTGCCCGCCGCGTGCTCGGTGTCGACATCGCTTTCGGCCCGCCCGACGGCCAAGGGCCGCACTTGATGCGCAAGCTGAACGGCGGCAACACCCGCCTGGCCGAGCGTTTCCGACACGGCCGGGTGCTGCTGGTCGGCGACGCCGCCCACGTGCACTCGGCGATCGGCGGGCCCGGGCTCAACCTCGGCCTGCAAGACGCGGTCAACCTCGGCTGGAAACTCGCGGCCGACGTGCGCGGCGCAGCCCCCACCGGCCTCCTCGACACCTACGAGTCCGAGCGACGCCCGGTCGCCGAGCGGGTGGTCATGTCCTCGCGCGCCCAGTCCGCGCTGATCGCCCCGGGCAGCGCGGTCAGCGGCCTGCGCGCGCTGTTCACCGAATTCCTCGGCGACCCGCGCAATGTCCGCCGTATCGCCGACCTGATGTCGGGCGCCGAGATCCGCTACGACGTGGGCGTTAACCATCCACTGGCCGGTCGGTGGGCTCCCGACCTGGACCTCAAAGACGGTGTCCGGCTCGCTGAGCTGACCAGGGACGCCCGCCCGCACCTGATCGACTTCACCGGCGGCGACTGGGGGTACCCCGCGACCGCAGCACTGCCCGGCTCCGCTGTACCGTGTTCGGCGCTGCTGCTGCGGCCCGACGGATATGTGGCATGGGCCTCCGACGTCCCGCAGCCGGACGAGGAGTCCCGCGCATCGCTCCGGACGGCGATCCAACGATGGCTGGGATGACCGGATGGGCGCACCTCGTCCTAGGTGAGCACCTGAGCTGGGCTTTTGCGATCGTGAGTTTTTCCTGTTGCTGGGCATGCCGACCCCGACTCCGGGCTGGGTGCTGCGACAAGGTGACCTGAGGCCATGCATCGTCAATGGTGGAACAGTCGAAGGCCGGTACGGGCGAGCGCGATCTGGTGCTCCCGGCAGGCGTCCTGTACCTCCGCGGACCGAATCGAACCACCCGGCTCGGCGATATAGCGGACGCCGTGGCGGTAGGCATGGTCGACGTTGTCGCGGAAGGGCAGGGCGCCGTCGGAGACGAACGCCACCTCGTCCAGGGCCGCGAGCCACGATGTGCGCTGCTCGTTCGTCAGCTCAGGCATCGGCGAGGAGAGCGCCCCCGACAGGCGCAGCTTCTCCTCCGCGGTCAGGTCGCCCTCGATGAAGCGGATCTGCCAGTTGATCCGATCCTGAAGCCGGACGTCCGGCCGGAACGCGAGCGCGTGCACTATCGGATGGCGCCGCAGCCACCAGGTATCGACCTTCGCGCCGGCCAAGCGGGTGCAATCCACACGCGATTGCTGACCGGCACCGATACCCAACGTGGCGCCACCACGCAGATAACACACGGAGTTGGACTGGGTGTAGCGCAGAACGATCAAGCCCAACAGCAGGTCCTCGGCCGCGGTGGCCGGTAGCGTCCCGCACACGACGTCGTCCAGAAGCGCGGCCGAGAGCACAACCTCATCGCGCTCCTGGGTCAGCCGCAACCCGAACACCTCCCGCGCCTCCCGCCGCGGCGGGACGTAGGCCGGGTCCGCTTCCATGACCAGGAACCGGCCACCCTTCTTCTGGCTGAGCGCCGCCACGGTGCCCGGAGCGTACCCGGGGGCGATGACGCCGTCGCAGACCAGCCGGGTCAGCAACTCGGCGAGTTCGGCATCGACAGGCTGCGAGACCGCGACGAAGTCGCCGTAGGAGGATTTGGGATCAGCGTCGCGGGCTCGCAGGTAGGCGCTCGTGAGCGCTCCGACAGCGGCGCGGTCGACGCCATTGAGTTCGGCGGTGACCTCGTCCACGGGCCCGGCGACTGCCGCTCCGGCGGGCGATACGTGTTTGAAGGACGCCGCTGCCGGTCTGTCCAGCGCGTTACTCGCCTCGCTCACCAGTTGCCAGCTGTTCAGCGCGTCGAGCATGTTGATGTAGGACGGGCTGCCATGCAGCACCCTGATCGGCCAACGGCCAGGATCCACCGGTGCGGCGATAGCCGATCGCTGCTGCGGATTCATTCCGTAGCGCAGGTCCACGTCACGACCTCCTGTGTCAGTTGAACATCACTGACGCAGGCGCCCAGGCGGTCGACGCTCACGCGAGAATGCGGACGCTCCCCGGTGGTTGTCCACCCTCGCCAGTCGCGGCCAGACACGATCTTAACCACACCCGTTCGGACGAATTTGCGCCACCAGAGCAAACACGGCCGCGCCACAGTCGGCCATCCGATTCGATTCAGATTGTTTGCCAATCGCGTGGCAGAGCGCCCGCAGGACGGGAGCAGGCCGTCAGATGGCGTGGTAGCCGCCGTCGACGGGGACGGTCAGCCCGGTGATCCAACGGGCCTCGTCCGAGAGCAGGAAGGCGACGACCGCAGCCACATCCTCGGGCGTCGGGAGCCCGGGGATGGGCGTCTGCGTGGTCAGCGACCGCTCCATGGCCTCCGGGTCGGGCGCCTGCGCGATGTGCGCCTCGACCAGCGGGGTGCGCACAGCCGTGGGCGCGATCGCGTTGACCCGGATGCCCCGGTCGGCGTACTCGATCGCGGCGGAGCGCGTGAGTCCGACCAGCCCGGCCTTGCTGAAGCTGTACGGCGCCATGTTGCGCTTGCCGGACAGACCCGAGCTCGACGAGGTGTTCACGACCGCACCGCCTCGGGAGGCGACCATGGCTTCCAACGCCGAGCGCAGCACGTAGAAGGCACCATCAGCGTTGATGCCCATGACCCGTGCCCAGGTCTCGTCGGTTGTGAGGTGCACCGGTGTCTGCTCGCCGACCACCCCGGCGTTGTTGAACAGCAGGTCCACGCCACCGTGTGCGGCCACCACCGCGGCGAAGGCCTCGCGCACCTGGGCGGCGCTGCTCACGTCGACGACGTACGGCACGCCGCGAGGGAGTGTCGCGGCCACCTCCTCCAGGCCGGCCGCGTCGACGTCCAGCAGCGCGACGTGGGCCCCCTCCTCCGCAAGCCGCTCGGCCACCGCCAGCCCCAGTCCCGATGCGGCGCCGGTGACCACGGCCACCCGGTCGTCGAACCTCGCTCTCCAGTGCGTCATCGTGCGGCGCCGCGCACGCCCGCCGCCGGCACCCGCGGCACGACCTGTCCGGGGCCGGCCGCCGGCCGCGGCACTCGGGTGAGTTCCGACGGCCTTCCGATCTCGATGTACTGCAGAGCACGCATGAGCGTTCCTCCCACCGCTGGCCCGGCGCCCGACTCCGTTCCGCTCACGCACTGCTCTCTTCCTGGTCCGAACCTCAGAAACAAACTGAACTCAAGTTAGTTAGCGACGAGTGGCGCGTCAACGGGCGCCTCACCCTCGCGCTCTCCGCGGAGATCGATCCTCGAAGTAGGTCTCGCGCCGCAGGTCAGCTGTACTCGTGAACCCCCGAGGGACGGGAAGTCACGCTCATTCAGACGTTGTCGCCGGGCAAATGCCACGGCAGCGCGACCGGCTGAGGTGGAAGATCCCCCGGCAGCAGGAGCTCCATCAGCGTGGCCAGGCCCGCTGGAACGACAAGCTCGGCCGCCGACCTCAGCTGCGAAACCGTCCACCACTCGAAACGGTCAGTCACCCGCCGTTCTTCATCGTCCATGCCGGAGGTATCCACCTCCAGCTCGCCGACGCGAAGAAAGAAGTAGGAATCCACTGAGCTGAACGTCTCACCGCCCAGTGACCATGTTCCCGAACTGGTGGCGACGACCGGTCCAAGAGTCGAGGGGGCGATGGCATAGCCCAGTTCCTCTCGAAGCTCGCGAGCGGCGGTTTGGTGCAGGTTTTCACCAGGATCAACGGCGCCCCCCGGCGTGAACCAGGCGTAGAAAGGCTCCTCAACCTGAAGCAGCAGCCCGCGGTAGACCAGGAGCCGATCGACGGCATCTACCAGCAGCACGCGAGCGGTTGACCGGAAGATCGTTTCGCTCATGAACGAGATCATAAGGCGGTCCCTGCAACCATGGGCGCTGGGAAGCGATCTTCTCTCGGCGCACCTCTACGTCGTCAACCAGTGCACGGGGGACACTTGGCGCAGGTGGACGAGCACGTCGAACGCATCGGGCAGGGAGGCGACGGCGAGGTGTTCGGCCGCGTCCCTGGAGGGGTGGTAAACGCCGCTGATGACGCGTGCTTTCATCGGCCCGTCCCATCCGTCGTCACGCAGGTCGAGCCAGTGGGCGGGCTCGTCCGTGGCGCCGAGGCGGGCGTCGAGCCAGTCGGAGGCCGGTTCCGGGATGGTGACGGCACCGAGGTCGCCGTGGTGGAAGCCGATCGCCGCAGAGACGTAGCGCGGGCCGTAGTGGTCGCGCAGCACACTGCCGACCGTGGGCTGGGGGCCGCGTTGAGGCGCCAGGCCCAGGGTCGCCGGAGCCGCCGAGGTGTGCGCGATGCCGTCCCAGTAGGCCACGCGGCGGCCGGTCCGGTGCTGGTGGTCGACGATCGTATCGGCCCAGGTCTGGGCGTCGCCGGCATAGTTGTCGCGTCCGGCGACGCTGCGCTGGTGGAAGTCCACGATGAGGAGCATCCGCTCCAGGGCGGAGTCGCCGGGCGACTGCTCGACGATCGCGAGTGCGTCGCGGGCGTGTTCGGCGAAGGGGCGGCCCGGGTGCAGGCCCCTGGCCCGCTGCACGTGCTCGTCGATCTCATGCGCGGTACGGATCGGCTCCAGGTGTACGGCCAGTTCGGCCAGCCGGTGCGGGGCGGCACGGCGAACGTGCTCCATGATGACGTCGTAGTCGGCGGGCTGTGCCTGGGCGGGCTTGACGCCGAAGATCCGAACCGGGTCGTCCGGGTGGTCCTGGTTGAAGGCGCGGATCCACTCCAGCGCCGCGGCCATTTCGGCGGTGCGCCAGGGCCGCCAGGCACTGGCCAGGGCGGACCGCGCCGTGCCCGTGCCCCCGGTGACGTACGCGTCGAGGGTCGCCCCGACGGAGACGTGGTCTTGTACGGCCAGCGCACGGAAGCCGTGCCTGCGGACGAGGCGGCGGAAGAGCTGGTCACGCACCTCGAAGGTCTCGTGAGCGAATCTGGTGGACTCGCCGAGTCCGGCGACGGTCGTGCCGGTGGCGATCGCGTCGGCCAGGTCGTCGAGCGCGGTCTCGGTCGTCAAGGCGGTCATGCCGGAACTCCTTCACGGATCGGTTCGAGCGCCCGCGACCAGGCGACGACGTCGTTCAGCAAGGCAGTGAGGGCGGAGTGCTGGTGCGGGCCAGGAGTGAAGTCGCCCGGCTCGGTGGGGGCGGAGAAGGTGAAGTCGTGGTGCAGGGACAGCGCCACCTGGCTGCGTACGGTGGCGACCTTCAGCTCGGCCAGGATCAACCGGAGGTGCTCGACCGCGCGGGTCGCGCCATGCAGGCCGTAGCCGACGAAGCCGGCCGCCTTGTCGTTCCACTCGGCGACGGCGCGGCCACGGCGGCCGGGGCGCGTGCTGCCGACAATGATGCCGATCTTGGTCATTGACGTCTCCTCAACAATAGGCGTTGCACCGATCGGTGTAGACGTTACGCCGATCGGCGTAGTCAATGCAAACATCGGTGTAATCGGCTAGGCTCGGGGAGCGTGACCGAGAGAAAGAAGCCGGTCGGCCAGCCGGACAAGCGCCGGGCGATCATGGCCGGGGCGCTGACGTTGTTCGCCCGCGACGGCTACACGCGCGCCGGGCTGGACGCGATCGCCGTCGAGGCGGGGGTGTCCAACCGCACCATCTACAACCACTTCACCGACAAGGCCGAGTTGTTCCAGGCGGTGATGCAGGAGAGCACGCAGCGGGTCGCGGACGCCATGGTCGACATCATCGACCGCCATCTGACCAAGGTGATCGATCTCGAGAGCGACCTGATCGACTTCGGACTGGCCTGGCTCGGCGTGCTGACCTCCGACCTGGCCCCGCACTTCGCGCTCATCCGCCAGGTCAACGCCGAGATTGAGCACATCCCGCCGGCCGCGCTCAAGCTCTGGCAGGAGACCGGCCCCGGCCGTACCCGACGTGAACTGGCCGAACGCCTGCGCAGGATCGCCGGGCGCGGCGACCTCACGATCGACGACCCCGCTCGCGCGGCCGGGCACCTGATGCTGCTCATCTCCGCCGACAACCTCACCGACCGGGCGGATCTCCACAACGAGGACGCGCTCCGAGAGATGGTCACCGCAGGCGTTTTGACCTTCCTGTACGGCTATGCGGAACGGGCCGCGCACGGCTCGTGAGGCAGTGATCGGGACGGGAAACGATCAGTCCAAATGCGGGAGGTAGTGCTCGACCCGTCAGCGGTCGGTGCCGGGCCGCGGCGACCTGGACGGCGCCTCGGTGAGGAGGCGCAGTTCGTCGTGCACGATTCGACGTATGGCTTGAGGCGTGAAGTTGTGCGGGAAGGTCGCTGTCTGGAGTGTCAGCCCGTCCACGAACACGTGGAGGCGCGTGGCCTGGCCTTCCAGCTCGGTGTCGGCGAACTCCTGTCCCGCGCGATCGGGTAGCGGCAGGCCGTGGCAAGAGGCGATCGCCAGGCGGCAGATGTGGCGTTCCCCTGGCCAACTCGCGTCACGCAACTCCGCCAGGGACTCATCCACATGCGAGCGCACCAGGCATGCCAGCCATACGTCCACCTCGACGCGGCGGTTGTCATCGAGCGGAAGGAGCTCTTCGAGGATGAGCTGGGCGCGCCGCATGCCTGGAAGGTCCGCGTCGAGGTGGCCGGTGATGCGCTTGGTGACGCTTCTGGCGACCGCCTGCGCCGCGAAGCTGAGCAGGCCGCGCTGATTGTCGAAATAGTGGCGCAACCCGCCGACTGAGACGCCTGCCGCCTCGGCGACCTTGCGGACGGTGGCCCCTTCGATTCCATCCCGGCTGATGATGCCCCACACGATCCGGGTGAGTTCCTCGCGCCGCTGCTCGTGGTCCACGATCTTCGGCATGCCTCTATTACAGCACACCTGTACGGTCTCCTATAAAGTACAGGCGTGCGAAATAAAGCATGGCAACCGACGCTGGGCCTGAGCATTCTGGTGGCCGGCCTGGCCCTGATCGCCGGAGCGGCACTATGGCTGGCACTGAACGGCAACACCGGCATCCGCTACTCGGCCGACCACGCCGGCACCGTGCCCATGTGGCACCGCTGGATCCCGGCCCTCACCGGACTGGTGCTCATACGGCTGCTGCCCCCCAAGGCGACGCCCGCCGGCGCCGCGCCGGCACGCGGCGGCCTTTACCTCCAGGCCATCCTCCTCTTGGTCTCAGCCACGCTCTTCGCGGCGGGGTTATGGTTGTCGGGCGGCGGTGAACCTGCCCACACGCTGCTGAAGCTCATCCTGCTGCTCGCCGTACCCGCACTGCTGTTCTGGCTGTCACGGCGCGATTGCGCGGATCGCGGCCAGATCCATGAGCGGCTCGCGGCCTGGCGTCACTACGGCCCCATCGCAGCGGTGACCGCCTGGCTCGTTCTCACCTACACAGGTCCGCTGGCCGTGCCGCCCAGCGACTACGCGGCGAGGGTCGATCCCGTCACGCTGGTGCTCACCATCGTCGTGGTGTTCAGCGTCAACAGCCTGCTCGAAGAGGTCTTCTACCGGCGCTGGCTGCAGACCCGATGGGAGCACATCATCGGTCGCCGGCCCGCCATCGTGCTGACTTCCCTGCTCTGGGCGGCCTGGCATGTCGGCATCCAAGGCACGGGACACCTTCCTGCGGACCTCTCCTCGGCCTTCGTCAATCAAGGAGTGCAGGGGTTGTTCCTCGGCTATCTGTGGAGCCGATACCGACTGATGTGGCCCATCCTCGTTGTCCACGGTGCCATGAACGCCGGCCCCGTACTTCTGGGCATGCTGTAACGCCCGTCGCTCGATCTATCTGCATGCTGATCCGGATTTGACCCTGACCTTGCGTCAGGCTCCACGATGAGCGCATGACCGAGTACTACGAGGCATTCGATATCAGCCCTGTCCCTCCGCCCGGGCCCGACGCGACGCCACCCGAGATTTACCGGGGCATCTACGGCATGCCGATGTTCGTCACCGTGCCGACGCCGGACCTGGCCGCGTCCGTGAATTTCTGGACCCGCGGGCTCGGTTTCATCGACCTGTTCACGGTCCCGGGCCAGGTCACGCACCTTCGACGGTGGGCGTTCCAGGACACTCTGCTCGTCCCGACCGACGTCCTGCCGGCCCCTTCAACGGTGAGCATCGGCTTCAGTTGCGTGCTGAGCCAGGTCGACGAGATCGCGCGGGCGTGCACCGCGCTGGTGCCCGGATGCACGACGGGTCCACGACAGACTCCGTGGAACACCGTAGAACTGGAAGTCATCACGCCGGAGAACGCTCGCGTGATCATGACCGCGGCCCGTCCCCTCGACCCCGACAGCGCCGAGGCACGCTACCTCGAAGCAAACGGCTTCACCCTCCCCAAAGGGTGAAACCGCCGCGCATGTCAGACTCGACGGCGTGACCAACGCCGCGATGGACGATGCCGCGGGGCCCGGCGGGCTGACCGTCGGGGCCGCGGCATCGCACGTGAAAGTCACCGTCCGCACCCTCCATCATTGGGACGCGATCGGGCTCGTCCGCCCGTCCGGGCGAACCACCGGCGGTTACCGGCTCTACTCCGCGGCCGATATCGCACGCATCCACCGGGTGCTCATCTACCGCGAGCTCGGCCTGTCGCTCGACGACATCGGTGAACTTCTCGATGCTCCGACGGTCGATATGACCGTGCCGCTGAGACAACAGCGCACCCAGCTCCTCGATCGCATCTCCCGCTTGCAGGCAATGGTCGACGCGGTCGACCGCATGATCGAAGCCGCACACGCCGGCATCCTGCTCTCCGCGGAGGAACAAGTCGCGATCTTCGGGCAGCGCTGGAAGCCGTCACTGGTCGCGGACGCACGTGACCGATGGGGCGACACAGTTCAATGGGCACAGTACGCCGAGCGCGCCGCGGGTATGACCCCCGAGGACTGGCAGCGGATCGCCGACAACATCGCAACGCTCGAGCACGACCTGGCGGAAGCCAAGCGCGCCGGCGTCAGGCCAGGCAGTGCCGAAGCCAACGCGTTGGCGGAACGACACAGGGCCTCCATTGACGCGTACTTCGACTGCACCCTTTCGATGCATGTTTGCCTGGGAAGGAAGTACGCCGCCGATCCCGGGTTCACGGCATACCACGACGCCATCGAGCCAGGCCTGACCATCTGGCTCCGTGACATCATCGACGCCAACGCCCGCGATCGAGGCATCGACCCGGATTCGGCGACTTGGACCTGACGCACCCGCGCCCGCGTCATCAAGTGACGATCGAGACACGTGGGCTGGGGCGCGGGACCAAGCCGCCCGCCCTGCCGGTCAGGGCCGCATGGGGGTCAGATCGATCTCCGGCAGCCATACCGTCGGATCGGACGGCGAAGGCAGCGTGGATGGGCGCAGTTGTCGTAGAAAGGCTCGCAGCAGGGGGCGGGGGTTGCGTTGGTGCCAGACCACCGACCAGGGCATCAGGGGCATCGGGTCGACGACCGGGATACGGCGCAGACCGCTGCCGGCCGGGTCGATACTCATCTCACCCAACCCCACCGCCGCCTTCTCCGCCAAGAACTGTTCCACCAGATGTCGTTGACCGATGGCCGGCGCGTTGAACCGCAACGGCACGCCGAACCGGTGGGCCAGCCGTCTCAGATAATGCCGCCACTCGGCCGCGCCCGCTGGGTCGGGCATCGCGATGCCCGCCTCGCGCAGGTCGGCCGGCCGCAGCACGCTTCTGTCGGCCAATCGATGATCCTCGGGTACGAATGCGTGCAGCGGCTCCAAGTGCACCAACTTGTACGCCAGCTCGGCCGGCCACGGTGCCGACGCGTCGTGGACCCGGCCGAACGCGGCATCGATCTCCTGCCGCCGCAGTGCCGGCAACGCCACGGACAGCCCTTGGCGCATACTCAGCTCGATCCGCACGCGTGAGTCGCGCGCACACACCCGGCGCACCATCCGCAGCGGCGTGAATCGTTCGTCGTAGACGTCCACTCGCAGGGGGTCGTCCACTACGCGGACCGTCTGCACGGCCCGGTCGAAGGCGGACACCGCCTCGCTCGCGCGCGGCAGCAGCAGCCGTCCCGCCTCGGTCAGCTCTACCGCGCGGGTGGTTCGCCGGAACAGCGGAACCGCCAGAGCCTCCTCCAACCGGCGGATCCTTTTCGACAGTGCCTGCTGGGTGATGAACAGCCTCCCGCCGGCCCGCCCGAAGTGCAGCTCTTCCGCGGTGACGACGAACGCGCGCAGGCCCTCGATGTCCGCTTCCACGTGCCGAGCCTGGATTGGAAACCGTTGGTTGTCAATCCGATGGAAATCGTTGTTGGACGTCACCGGCCGGCCGCGGGTTTGCTGTTGTCCTACCGAAGGGGCACGAGATGAAAACCGTGGAACTCCGTTCCGAGCTGCACCTGCTCCTGCTGGAGTTCGGCCAGGCGTATCTGTGGAACGACGGCGGCGAACTCACCCTGGTCGACACCGGGATCGCCACCTCCGGCGGCGATATCGCGGCCGCGATCGAAAAGCTGGGCTTCCGTACCAGCGACGTCAAGCGCGTCGTGCTCACCCATTTCCACGAGGATCACTGCGGCGGCGCGGCCGAGATCAGTCGCTGGGGAGACGTCATCGTGCTGGCCCACTGCCTGGAGGCACCGGTGATCCGCGGCGACAAGCCCGCCCCCGCTCCGCGGTTCACGGACGAGGAGGCCGCTCTCCACCGCAGCCTCGGCGCCCACCTGCTGCCCCCTGCACCGGCCTGCAGGGTGGACCGCGAACTGGAGGACGGCGACGTGATCGATTTCGGCGGCGGCGCACAGGTGATCCACACACCCGGTCACACCGACGGCAGCATCGCCCTCCACCTGCCGCGATTCGGCGTGCTGTTCACCGGAGACACCGTCGCGCACGTCAACGGGCAGATCATGCCCGGCGTGTTCAACCTTGACCACGCCGAGATGCTCCGCTCCTTCCGCAGACTTGCCCGGATCGACGCGCAACTCGCCTGCGTCGGCCACGGCGAGCCTTTTCCCCACGCCCACGCTGCTCTCACCGCAGCTGCGGCGGCCGTCTCCGACCTGGGGACCTGACCTAGGGCCATGACTTGGCGCTTCTTGAGGAGCGCCCCGCTCGGGGCAGAAGCGCGAGCCATTCGGCGAGCGCCACTTCAACGGGTGGCGCCCTACGGACCTGGTCCATCACGGCGACCACGCCGGTGCCGATCCGCGCGGTCAGTTCGACGATCCAGCAGCGCGCCGAAGAATGATCAGGGTGATTACGACGCCGAGAACGACCCCAGCCGCCACTCCGGCGAGGACAGGCAGCCATGCCACGACCTGCTCGGTAAAGGTGGGCTCGTCCAGCGAGTCAGCGTACGACTTGATGGGGAAGAACTCATCAGGGATGGGCGCTTTAAACAAGTCGCCGTCCTGTAACGCGCCAGGTGTCGGAGTCACGATGCCCATGATGGCGTTGATCACATCTAACTGCCAGGGAACCCGCTGTAACCGTCGCTGGGTATCTGCTCCGCTTGCTGAGCGTGCTGGTGGCCGTGGATCGGACTTGTGGCCAGCCCGTGGTCCTCGTGCGGGACACTCCCGTGATCACGGCGAGACCTCCCCTCTGCGAAGGTCAGCGCTTCGGCCCATGTCGGCAAAAGTACGGGCCCATCGTGAGGAGAACCCGATGAGGCGATGGATGGCGGTCGTGGTCCTCACCCTGGCCGGACCGGCCCTCGTTGGCGCGCCCGCTTCCGATGCGGCCACGACCGATGACCCGGCTGCGGCGATCCAGCGTCAACTGGTCAAAGGGCACGGGGTGCGGACCACTCGATACACCACATTTCGATACACCACATTTCGATACACCACATTCAACTCGGGCTCGGGCTGGGAGCGCTTCAAGCCCACGAAGGGCGTCGTCGGATTCGGCAACGGCAAGGTGGTCGCGACCGACCTATGGGACTTCCAGGTGCGGAAGGCAGGCGTTCGCGATATCTGCTGACAGCCGTGCTCGCGACCACGACGACCACAAAAGCCTCAGGCACCTACGACGGCTCACCTACGACCCTTCGTCAAGGGTCGATCACCTTTCGTCAACTGTGGGACGTCGCGCCCGATCTGCGCGTGGGCGTTAAAGACGATCATGGTGAGTGGAAGATCGACTGGCGGCTGTGGATCGGCGAAGACGGTCTCGTACGCCGGGCCTGGTCCAAGTGGCGTCAGCCCGAAGGAGACAAGCTGAAGGGCGCAACCGGCGGGCAGGGATGGTTCGGCTTCGTCGAAGATGTCCGCTACTCGGATTGGGGAATGAAGCTCACCATCAAACCCCCGCCCGCCGCTCAGACAATCGGCAGGTGAAGCGCTGAATCCCTAGGTACTTAACATCGAGCACCTGGCGAGGACCATCAGATGCGGGAAACCCGATCCCGGGAAGCGATCTTCCGAGGACCTCCTTCGCGGTTGGCTCTGGCGCGGGTGGTGCGCGGCGGCGTCCCGTCCTGCAGATGATCCGGGCGATACGGTAGGGCATCATGAGATCGGTCCACGTCATGATCGCGGCGTCCGTCGTTGCCGTCCTCGCGGGATGTGGTGGTGAGGCGGACGGATCGGCGGCACCGGAGCGGCCCGCCCAGGCCACCGCTCCGAGTGCCACCCAGACGCCCTCTCCGGAGGCGGGGGCCATGGGGGTGCCTGCGCCTGATGTCCGCATTCCCAGCGACCCCGTCAAGCTGGCCGATGCCCTGAAGAAGACGACCACCGCGCTGAACGAGGCGATCGACAGCTGGACCAAGGGGGCGCAGGAGCGGCCGCCGCAGGACGTCGTGTTGCTCGCTCTTCATCAGCAGCGCATCTACCGGGCGATGGCCCGCAGTACGGCGCTGACCCAGGGGGTCGTCAGGCGTCTGCCCAAGGGGCTGGCCGCTGAGGCACGCGACAACACCACGGCCATCGCGAAGCTGCTGTCCCTGGCGCGTCCGATCAGTGCGGCACAGCGCAAGAGGATGCGCCTGGTGGAGCCGCAGCCCGCCGAGCGCTTGCGTGGCTACATGGTGCGGGCCGAGAAACGGTTCGGCGTCGAGTGGGAGGTGCTCGCGGCGATCATGCTCGTCGAGACGAAGTTCGGACGGGTCAGGTCGGCGAGCTCCGCCGGGGCGCAGGGGCCCATGCAGTTCATGCCGGGCACGTGGCGGCAGTACGGGCTGGGCGGCAACGTCCAGGACGCGCATGACGCGGTGCTCGCCGCGGCCAACTACCTCAAGGCGTCGGGGGCGCCGCGAGATTACCGGCGTGCGGTGTTCGCCTACAACCACGACACCCGGTACGTGGATGCCGTCCTGGCGCACGCACGCCAGATCAAGCGCGACTCGCGCAGCTTCTACGCGTACTACAACTGGCAGGTCTTCGTCCTGTCCGCGCAGGGCGACGTCCGTCTCACCGGTCCCCGCTGACCGAGTCTCGAAGACCGAGACCCGAGCCGGTGGGGTACGTCCCAACTTGCATCTCTCGCAGATTGTCAGGGCTTTCGGGACGAGTCAGCCGATCACCGCGTCGCCGCCGGTGCCCACGCCGATCCCGGCCAGTCCGTCGCGTATCCATTGCGGGGTGATGTGGTCCTCGAAGCGGTGCCGGTCGACGATGCGTCCCGTGCGGGCGTCGAGCTTGACGAGCGTCGTCGCGTCTTCGGCGACGTAGGTGTCCACGCCGTCCGTCAGCACGGTGCGGCTCCACACGTCGCCCAGGGTACGGCGCCAGGCGACCTCGCCGTCGGCGATCCGGTATGCGGTCACCTCGGTCTCCGAGCGTACGGTCACCAGTTTGTCCGACACCCCCATCGCCTCCCCGTAGGGGTTGTTCTTGAGCCCCGCCGACGGGGCGCGCCAGAGGATCTTCCCGTCCTGGACCCTGCGGACGATCAGAGCGCCGCCGGCGTCCACCGACGCCAGGCGGTCGGCGCCGAGCGCACGCGCGTGCCACAGCTCTCCACCGTCGAACCCCCACAGCCGCCTGCCGTCCGCGGCACTGAGCGCGACGTTCGACTCCTCGCCCGCGCAGTCCTGGAAGACGAGCACGGTCTCGCCCGCGCCGCGGGCTTCAAGGCTGGAGACTCCTGTGGCGCAGGAAGCGGACGAATCAGACGGGTAGGACCAGCGGATCGCGCCTGTGCGGCCGTCCAGTACGTCGAGCCGGCCCTCGTGCAGGGCCACCACGAGGGGAACGGAGCCGTCCGTGGCCATGGAGATGTCCCAGGCCGCCCCCCATTCCTCGTCGTAGGCCCGGTTGGCCTCGTGGTCAGGGCCTGGCGGCAGGTCGGCCTGCCAGACGATGCGGCCGTCCGGCACGTCGATGAGGCTGACCCGGCCGTCCCGCCAGACGGCCGCGACCCGGCGATCGTCCACCCGGACGGGATCCAGCGAGTCGTCGGCCCAGCCGTTCTCGTACCGCCAGGCCGTGGATCCGTCCGTGATCCGCTCTCCGACCAGTCCTGCGGTACGCAGGCCCCACCGCGAGCGCACCGCCACGTCACCGTAGACCTCGGCCGCGAAGGGAGCCCTACCGACGACGTCTATCCCTGGCGTCCCCCACCCCGCCGGGCGCCAGGGATGGGAGGAGTCCCCCATCGGCGTCATGGTCTCGCCCGGCCAGCCGACGAAACCGAGCAGCAGGATGCTGACGACGGCACATGACACGATCTGGATCAACCGCATAAGGCCCAGCATGGCCCTTTAATGCGATCAATGCGGCAAAACCGAACGCCGCCTCGTGGGTCCGCCTCTGGGCCGGTCAGGACCGTACGTAGCGCCGGAACATGGTTCCTGAGGCGAAGGAACGGTGCTCGACCAGGCGCAGCCGCAGCTTTTCCCCCACGGGCAGGTACGGCTTGCCGCCCCCGACGATCACGGGGAGCGCGTACACCCAGAACTCGTCGATCAGGTCCAGCAGGGAGACGGCCAGCTCGGGGCCGCCGAATTGGAGGGTGCCGTCGATCTCCTGCTTGAGACGCGTCACCGCGGACACGGCGTCCTTGCGACGGACGATCGTGACCCCTTCGGGGACGGTCTGGAGGGTGTCGGAGAAGACGTACCGCGGCGTCTCCTTGTAGAATTGGGCGAACTCCCGCTCGAGGGCCGGGGCACCTTCCTTGCCGAGGTCCTGCGTCCAGGGCTTTTCCATCGCCTCATACAGCCGCCTCCCGAACAGGAACGCCGCGATCCGGCGGACGTGGTCGTTCGCCGCCTGGCGAAAGTCCTCGTCCGGGTCCATGAAGTCCATGCCGCCCTTGGGGTCCTCGATGTAGCCGTCCATCGAGGTGTTCATCCAGTAGATGACCTTGCCCATGAAATTCCTCCTTGGTCGTAGAGATCGTCCGGAGTGGAGACCCGATGGAGCGCTAAAACTCATCGCAGGCCGGGCCAACAGCACTCACATCAGGCGGAGGCGTAGGTGGCCAGGGCGGGCTCCAGCAAGTCGAAGGCTTGGCCGGCTTCGGCGGCGATGGTGTGGGCGATCTGGTCGTTGGGGTGTCCGGCGAGGGTGAGGGTCTGGATGCGGTGAAACAGCACGCGGTGGACGGTGCCCAGCAGGGCGGCGGCGGTCTGCACGGTGATGTCGCCGGGCTGAGCGGCGGTGACGTCGGCGAGCACCTGGGCGAGGTGGTGTTCGCGCTGGTCGTGCAGGCCGCGCAGGCAGACGGTCAGGGTGGGGCTGTCGGCGATCATGCGGGCGAACTCCTGGCCGGAGAATCCGGCGACCGGGTCCTGGACGGCCACGGCGTCGGCGAACGCGCGGCGCAGCGCGGCCAGCGCTGACTCCCCTGGGCGTCGTGCGGTGACGGCGTGGGCCAGGGAGGTGGCGAACGCCTCCTGATGGTCCAGGGCCAGGTCTTCCTTGCGCGGGAAGTAGTTGGTGACGGTCTTCTTGGCGACGCGGGCGACGGCGGCGATCTCGGCGATGGTCGTCTGCTCGAAGCCCTGGGCGATGAACAGCCGGGTCGCGTGGTCGGAGATGAGCTGCCGCGTCTCGTGCTTCTTGGTCTCGCGCAGCCCGGCGGCCGGGGTGGGACTCTGGGTATCCATGACGCAATCTTATCCTCGTAGCATCTTTATGTTGACACCCTTGGACGCCTTGGACTAACTTTACCTCCGTCGTAAGTTTATGACGATGGAACATCAAGCCCACCCGCCAGAGGAGATCCCGTGCAGTTCATCGCTTCCACCGTCTCACTGACCGTCGACGACGTCGCCGCCTCCCAGGCGTTCTTCACCACTTACCTGGGCTACACCATCCAGCAGGCCGCCGACGGCTTCGCCTCCCTGTCGCGCGACGACGCGGTCGACATCGTCCTGCTCGCCCGCGGCATCGAGGTGCTGCCGCCCGAGCAGCGCGACCAGCGTGCCAGCGGTCTGATCATCGCCTTCACCCTCGCCGGCGGCCTGGCCCAGCAGGAGAAGCGGCTACGCGACGCCGGGGCGCAGATCACCATGCCGCTGCGCCAGGAGCCCTGGGGCGAAGCCCTGTTCCAGGTCACCGACCCCAACGGCGTGATCGTCCAGTTCGTCGAATGGGCCGCCCCGAACGCCGCTGACCCGACCCCATGAAAGAGGCTCCCTGCTGCGTCTAAGGCTCGGCGATCGGTGCGGGATCGAGGATCGCGCTCGCGCCGCGAAGGAGTTCCGTACGTAGGTCGTCCGCCGGCACGTCCGCGAGTTGGCTGATGGGATCGGTGGCGGCGGCGAACGCGTTTGCGGCGCCGAGCCGGCCCGGCGCCCGGCTCCATGGCCGCGCGCTTCTTCTGGCCCGCAGGAAATGCGCCTACTTGCCGCTGTGATCGATGACGTTGCCGGTGGCGCAGTTGTTCGTGTGATCGCCCACCCACATTCCTAGGGCCGGCACCACTGCCACCTCCTGCAGGCAGACGGCCGTGGCGGTGAAGTTCCAGTTGTTCGCCGCGTTCACCCCGCCACCGAAGTTCGTAAAACGAATGCGCAGCGTGAAGAGTCGAGTTTTCGATCTCGGCGGTGGCCGTCCGTGCCCACGATGCCGCGTGTCGCCCGGCGCCCGTGTGGGTCACATGGGGCCGAACCACCGCTGCAAGGCCGCCCGGAGCGATTCCATCTCCGCGGAATCTGGTTGGGGTGATGCGGAAGCCCAGGCCACGTAGCAGTCCGGGCGAAGGAGCAGGGCGGTGGGCGCGTGGGGCTGGGGGTGCGCGGTGACGATGTCGACCTGGTCGTGTCGCAGGGCAGGTGTCCGCGCCAGCGATGCTCCTTCGGTCAGGTCGAGCAGCAGGGGGCGTGCGGTTCTGGTCAGCTCGGCCAGCCGGACCGGCCCGGTGGGGGTGTGCAGCTCCAGGTTCGGGGCGAAGCGGCCGATCAGCGGGTGCGGCTTGGGTCCGCCCATGTTTTCGCCCACGTCTTCGCCTATGTCTTCGGCCACGTCTTCGCTCATGTCGTAGCGGACGTCGGCGCCCGCGGTGAGTTCGGCCAGGCGCCGTACCGTGTTCGGGTCGCGGAGCAGTTCGCTGAACACTTCGCGCAGTCCGGTGACGTCACTGCCGGGGGCGATCAGCGCCGACTGCGCCTGGGCGTTCAACACCATGCGGTGCGCGGCCGATCGCCGCTCCGTCTCGTACGTGCTCAGCAGTCCGGGCGGAGCGCTTCCTCGGATCTCGGCGGCGAGCTTCCAGCCGAGATTGATCGCGTCCTGCAGTCCGAGGTTGAGCCCGGGGCCGCCCCCGGTGGCGGCGTACACGTGGGCGGCGTCACCGATCAGGAACACCCGGCCGTGGGCGAACCGTTCGGCGACCCGGGTGTTGCCGCCGGTCAGCCGGCGCAAGGCGTGCGGCCCTTCGCCGTTGGGCGGTCCGAGTGGTACGTCGACGCCGAGCACGCGGCGGATGCTCGCCCGCAACTCCTCCAGGCTCATCGCGGCGTCAGTCGCGGGCTGGTCCCACTCGGTAGTGGTGACCAGCGGTGGATGGCCGGGCATCGGCGCGTACGAGAACCCGCCCTGCTCGGTGCGGTGGGGCAGGAACGGTATGACGGGGCCGTATCCGGGCACGTTCAGCGCGCCGTTGGCGGGGTCGACCCAGTCCGCGGGGACGGTTGCGTGCGCCGAGCGGACGGTCATCCGGTCGTAGGTGACGCCAGGGAATCCGATGCCGGACAGCTTGCGCGTGGCGCTGTGGGCTCCGTCGGCACCGATCAGGTATCGGGCCCGCAGATGGTACTCCCCGTCCGGGCTCGTGATGTCGACGGCGACGGCGTCGTCGTCCTGTGACAGGCCCACGACCTCGTGTCCCCGCCGGATTTCCACCCCCAGCTCGATCGCTCGATCCTCCAGGACCTGCACTATGCGTCGCTGCGGCACCGGCAGGGCGTAGACGGGGCTGTCCGCCAGCAGGCTCAGGTCAAGGCCCATCGCGCCGAACATGAAGTACGCGGAGTTCGGTCGCGGTGGTTCCGGGCTGCCGCTGAGACGTTCGTGCAACCCGCGGTGGTCGAGCATCTTCACGACCTGGCCGAGCAGTCCGTTCGCTTTGGGCTCCTGGCTGGGCTCAGGTAGCCGCTCCAGCACGAGCGGCCGGACTCCTGCGAGGCTCAGTTCGCAGGCCAGCATCAGCCCGTTCGGGCCGCCGCCGGCGATGACGACATCTGTGATCATGTTGCTCCTTCGCTCGCATGAGACTCGCAATGGGACTCGGAGGGGACTCGCATGGGACTCGCATGGTGATGAGACGCGAGGCTAGGCATAAAAGTGCGTGCACGCAAATTTGCGCGCACGCACTCAAGCTGGGATGCTGAAATGGTGACGACAAGACGAACCGGGTTGCGTGAGCAGAAGAAGCAGGCCACCCGGGAGGCGTTGAGTGCGGCGGCATTGCGGCTGGCCCTTGAGCGTGGACCGGACAACGTGCGCGTCGACGACATCGCCGAGGCCGTCGGCGTCTCAGCCCGGACCTACAACAACTACTTCTCCAGCCGCGAACAGGCGATCGTCGCCGCCATCAACAGCGAACGGGAAGCGCGGGTCGCGGCGGCAGTGGCTGACCGGCCCGACGACGTCGGCCTGGCCGCCGCGATCACCGAGGCGATCGTGGATCAGTACACGGATCCGGGCGTACCCAGTCGCGAGGCGCTGCTGATGATCACCACTCGTCCCGCGCTGCGCGAGGCATTCTCCGATACCACCAGCGCGCTCGAACACCCCCTCACCGACGCGATCACCAGACGCCTCGGCGATATCGACCCGCGAACCGCCCGTGTGCTCGCGGCCAGTGTGGCCGCCGCGGTCCGCGTCGCGATCGAACAGTGGCTGCACACCACTGCCGCCTCCGTCACGGCCGGCGGGCTCGTCGTGCCGTCCGGCTCGCTGGCGGACCTGCTGCGCACCACGCTCGCACCACTTACGCCCGCACTCGACGCCGTGGAGCGACAGGCACACCGCCCAGCCGCTTCCTAGTTATGGGAGCGTTGCCGGTAGCTACGCCGGATGGGAGCAAGTGATGCGGACCCGACGAGGTGCCCGGATTGTGCTGCTGGATCAGGACGATCGGATTCTGATGATCCGGCACAGGTACAACGGCGTCATCGTCGTCCCTGGCTCTCCGGTCCAGGAGTTTTTCTGGGTGCCCCCAGGCGGAGGATTGGCGGAGGACGAAGACTTCCTTCAGGCCGCCTGTAGAGAACTGCTGGAGGAGACAGGAGTGACGGAGGTCGAGTGGGGGCCGTGCCTATGGACTCTCGACGCGGACGTCCGGTGGGGCGGCGAGCCCGTACACATGCACGAGCGGTACTTTCTGGCGCGGGCGCGTGGCACGCAGGCCGTTACCCGCGCCTACCTGGAGCCGGAGGAACAGCAGGGAATCGTCGACCACCGATGGTGGTCCTTGGCCGAGCTTGTCGCCAGCACAGAGACTCTGCGGCCTGTGGGACTTTCGGAGTTATTGGCCGATGTACTGGCCGCAGAGGGACGTCCGTCAGGCGAGCCGCGCGCCCTGCGTACATAGGTCCTGTCCCCTGACGGCACCCAGGATGAAGGCCGCTCCCTTCAAGTCGTAGCAGCGACAGCAGACGATCTATCAGTTTGCGGCAATTCAGCCTGTCGACGGCGATGGACGGGGAGTGCTATGACCTTTTGATGCGCATTCGACCAGCTGAACTCGCTGACAGCGAGGCGATCGCTGTTATCCACGTGCGATCCTGGCAAGCGGCCTACCAGGGCTTGGTACCCCAGCAATATCTTGACGGGATGACTTCCTCCCAACGGCAACCCGGCTGGGAGCGTCTGTTGGCCAAAACGTCGTGGCCCTGGGAAGGAATCCTGGTAGCCGAATTCGACGGCTCCGTTGCGGGCTTCACCGGGTTTGGCCCCACACGAGATCGGGATGAGAATTCCGCGACCGTCGCGGAGATCACCACGATCTATCTGGCACCCGAGTTCTGGGGTGCCGGCGTCGGCAGGCAACTCATGACGATGGCGTTGGAAACCATGGCGCAGGCCGGCTATGAGAAGGCCACCTTGTGGGTGCTGGAGGCCAACGTACGCGCTCGGCGCTTCTACGAAAGCAACGGCTGGCACAGTGACGGTTCCGTCAAACAGGACGAGACACGCGGCTTCGCGCTCACTGAAATTCGGTACCGCCGTGTAGTCAACTGACCGTGAGGGGTGCGTACGGTGACTCCGTCCACTGGCTCGGGCCGCCGGGCGGCCCAGCCTCCGCTGCGATCACTGCCCATCCATAGGGGTCAGCGCGGGTGCTCAGCTTCCCTACGGAGACTCTGCGGTCGTCACGGTGCGCCGACGTCGCTCAACGAGGAAGAAACGGACAAGGATGAAGCCAATAATCGCGGCAGCCCCCGTCCATACGATCGTCTTCCGATGGCCTCGATCACCTCATTCCTGCCGGGCGGGAGCACGACCATCTGTACGGCGGCGCCGACCGGCACGGTCAATCTCGCGAGCAAACCCATCACTCCCGGCCGCTTGACGCATGCGCCGACGGCACCCAAGGGCGCTCCGAAGATGCCGCGCCGAACCCCGCGCCAATCGCCAGGACATTTGCCATGATTCCCACGGACCGGATAACGCGTAAGGGGACCCGCCGCCGACTATGTCGTTGATCGTTAGTCACGATGCTTTCCTACCGCACAAATCACGCTGTTCGCGGAACGATCAAACTTACGCCAGGGCCCTTCGATCGGATGCGGTCGGCGGCGCGACTCCTGACGTCAAGGAGGCGGCATAGTGATCGAGGAACAGCCGGGCGATCAGGTCGCCGCGTGAACCGGTGCCCGACTTGGCGAAGATCGACTTCAGGTGGTCCTGCACGGTGTATGACGACACCTGCAGCCGGCCGGCGATCTGCTTGGTGGACAAGCCCATGGCCACCAGCTCGGTGACCCGGCGCTCGCTGTCGGTAAAGCCGTACGCATCGACCATCAGGGGCGCCATCTCGGCGGGGCGAGCGACTTCCAGCATCACCGCGACCTGCGGTTCCGGACCGTCATTCAGCAGCGAGCCGCGGACGATCAGCCACTGACCGGCCCGGGTGCGCGCTCGGGCCCTAGCCGGCCGGAGATCGGTCGGCGCAGGTGCCGCACTCGTCGCCGGGCCGCAGAGGGAACGGGTCTGGCGAGCGACCGCGGAGATCACCAGCGGCAGCCGAGCGCCCGCTCTGTCACCGGTGCCCAGCTCGTCCAGCCAACGATCCGCTGACTTGTTGGACATGCGTACGCCGTCATCGGCGTCGAGGATCAGCAGACCGACGTCGTCGTCACCGGCCTGCGCGTCACCGAGCAACAGGCCCCGCCGTAGTCCATCAGTGATCAGAGGGGCGATCGACGATACGAACTCCACCTCGGCCAAGGAGAAGTACGGGCGCTTCGCCTCCCGGAACACGGTCAGCTGCCCCCATGCCCCCGTGCCGCCGGCGAGCACCACCCGCAACTCATCGGAGAATCCCCCGGGGCGGCGGATCTCCCGCTGGCGCAGGCTACGGTCGAGGTCACCGGCGGTGGCTTCGCTCAGACTGCCGGCCGGGCGGCCGGCGTGGGCGAGCTGTGACCACTTGTTGAAGTCCGGCTCACGCACCTCGATCTCCACGAGCCGGAGCAGCTCTGCCGCGGGCAGGCCGTTCTCCACGAACTCGGCGGTCGGGAGCATGGTCGCCGGGTCGGTCGTCATCAGGCAGGTGCCTTCGGCGGGCACGGCCCGGCCCAAGGCGTCGCCGACGGCCCGCGCGAAGTCCGGCACGGGTAACCCTCGGTGAACCAGCCTGACGATTTCGTCGCGGACGCGCGCATGCGCCGCAGATGCGTTGACCACGATCGGGAGCTTATGGCGATCGACGGCATCATCCCAGAAATCTGGGATACAACCCGGCTCCACGATCTCGCATGCTGGTCGCACAGATCAGTATCCGCCCGGGCAGGCCGGGCAGCACAGGGGGTCCCGTACGCCATGATCACCGTCGATACCACCCTCGCCGCCGGTACTTGGGTCGGCGATCCCGTTCATTCCGACATCTCGTTCAAGGTCCGCCACATGGGCGTCGGCAAGGTCAGAGGACGATTCGCGCTCGCCTCGGCGGCGCTGAGCGTCGGCGAGGGCGGCGGCCGGGTGACCGCCCTCATCGACCCCGCCTCGGTGCGCACCGGCAACGAACAGCGCGACCAGCACATCCGGTCGGCCGATTTCCTGGACGTGGAGAAGTACCCGCAGATCGAGTTCACCTCGACCGAGGTCCGCGGCTTCGACGGCGAGACCTTCATCCTGGTGGGCGAGTTGACCCTGCACGGTGTCACCAGGACCGTCGAGATGGAGGCCGAGTTCCTCGGCGTCGTCGACGATCCGTCCGGCGCGGAGCGGACCGGGTTCTCGGCGAGCACCACCATCAGCCGCGCCGCGTTCGGCGTCGACATCCAGCTCGGCTTCGGCGCCGGCAACGTCGTGGTCGCCGACACCATCGAGATCGCCATCGAGATCGAGTTCACGGCCACCGAGTCTGCCGCAAGGCAACTCGCCAACACTGATTAGGACGGAAACGTGAGTAAGACTGTGCTGTACATGTCGATGTCGGTGGACGGGTTCATCGCCGGGCCGAACGTGGCGCCGGGCAACGGGCTCGGTGACAAAGGGCATCGGCTGCATGAGTGGTTTCTGCCGGATGCCGACGCCGATCACAGGACAGACCTCGACCACCTGGCGGGCGCGAATCGTGAGGTCACGGACGAGGCCATGGCCACCGGGGCGGTCGTCGTCGGCCGGCGGACGTTCGAGCTCGCCGACGGCTGGGGCGGCGACCACCACGATGGCGTGCCGATCTTCGTCCTGAGCCGCCGTCAGCCCGATCCCGAACTGCAATGGCCCGGAGTCACCTATGTGAGCGACGTCACGGCCGCGATGAACATGGCCAAGGAGGCGGCCGGTGACAAGGACGTACTGGTCCATGGAGCCCGCACCGCTCGGCTGGCACTTGCCGCCGGCGTCCTCGACGAGCTGCAGATTCACCTGATCCCGGTCCTGATCGGACAGGGTGAACCGCTCTTCGAGGACATGCCGCCCGACCACATCGAGCTCGAACTGCTCCGTGCCGTGGACGGGCCGGGTGTGGCGCACCTGCGCTACCGCGTGCGGACGGAGGGCTGAGGCGATGGCGCTCATCCGGCTGTACATGACCATGTCCCTGGATGGTTACGTCACCGGGCCGCAGGACAGCCTGGACACCCCGATGGGAATCGGCGGGTTCCGGCTTTTCAACTGGCTCGACCGGCGCAACGACCCGGGACCCAGCCGGCAGGTGTACGCCGAGGCGCTGGCCAGCCGCGCCCTCATCGCCGGCCGCCGCACCTACGAACACGCCGACCGCTGGCAGGGCGACCATCACGACGGCGTCCCGATCTTCATCCTGACCCACGACGTCCCGGACGACCCGCCACCAGGCAGCGTCCGCTACGTCACCGACGTAAACGAGTGCGCCGCACAGGCCCGCGCGGCAGCCGGCGACGGCGACGTGATGGTGCACGGTGCCGGGGCGGCGCAGGCGCTGCTGCGGGCAGGGCAGCTGGACGAGCTGGAACTACACGTCGTACCGGTCCTGCTCGGGCAGGGACGCCGGCTGTTCGACGACCTGCCGGCCGAGCACATCGAACTCGACCCGGTCCGCCGGTTGACCACGCCGCAGGTCGAGGAAGTCACACAGCACGTCATGCACCTGCGCTACCGCATCCGCCACCCGTGACCCGCGAAGTTGTGCGACGTCAGCGTGTGAGCTCGTTGCGTAGATCGGCGAGCGCGAACGACTCCCGGTCCACCAGCACGCTTGGCAACCCCAGATAGCCATCGAAGTCCGCGGCCACCCTACGGCGACGCCAATGCCGGGCTGGGGAGACGAGCGGGTGTGTCTCGCCTGTCTCCCCGGAGGCGTCACGGCAGCAGTGCGGCGGCCTTGACCTTGTGCAGGTGGATCAAGATGTCGAAGGACTGGCCGAGGGCGGCCTTGGTGGCCTGGTCGGGTGACCAGAAGCCGCCGCCGATCAGGCGGGTGGGGCGGGGCTCGGCGAGCCAGGTTCTGGCCGCCTGTGGTGCGGCGCGGGTGTCGAGGATGAAGTCGCGGTAGCGGACCTGGTCCAGGACGTACTCGTTGTAGTCGCTGTCGGCCGCTGTGACCGAGCCCTTGCAGGTCAGGAGGCGCTCGGCTGGGGTGGAGCCGGCCGGGCACTCACCCTTGTCGAGGGTGAAGTTGTAGCCGCCCTGGTCGAAGCTGGTGCCGACGGTGACGAAGCGGTTGCCGAGGCGTTCGCGCAGGACGCCGCCCATCGGGGCGGGGACGAACATGGTGTCGATCGGGGTGTAGCTGATGTGCGCGTTCAGGCCGGACATCTGGATCTTGTGGCCGGTCGTCTTGTTCCACCAGACGACGTTGTCGGCCAGCGTGGTGTCCCGGTATTCCTGCGCCTGCCGGCGTCCCTCGGCGGTGGCCTGGTCGAAGGCGAAGTCGGTGAAGGTCTGCGACAAGGCGCGGGCGTGCTGCACCGCCCACTGGTAGTCGTCGCCGCCGGGCTTCTGCTGCTGGAGGAGTTTGAGGGCCTCGGTGGCGCGGCGGGCGTTGTCCTTGCGGGTCTCCAGTGGCTGGGACAGGGCGATGCCCATGTACTGGCCGGCGTTCGGGGTGGTGGGCCGTAGCCCCTCGTACAGCTTGGTGAACTCGGGTGTCAGGTCGGGGTGGTGCTCGGCGACGTAACCGAGGACCTTGTCGAACAGGACGTCGCCGGGGTAGAGCAGGTCGGCGCCCATGAACTGGACCTTCGCCTGGTGGGTGGTGTTGTAGGAGCGCATCCAGGTGATCAGGCCGAGGAACTCGCGGTTGTTGAACAGGACGTAAGGGCCGGTGACCTCGTCGTGCAGGATCTGCCGTGGGTCGCCCTTGGCGTGCAGGACGTAGTCGTTCAGCCGTACAGCGGTGCTCCAGCTCAGCTCCCGGGCGAAGGTGGTGAACCCCTTCTCCGTCACCAGGTAGCGGAACAGCCGGTGGTTGAGCGTGTAGAACTCGGCGGTGCTGTGCGTGGCCTCTCCGACACCGACCACCTTCGCGCCCGCCACCATCGCGCCGAACGCGTCCAGGTCGCGCAGGCCACCCTGGGGCGAGGTGGAGGCGAGGGGCTTGGCCACGGCGTTGAGCGCCGCCACGACAGCGGCCGGGCTGTCGGCGTCGGCGGTCGCGGCGGGGCCGATGGCGGTGGTGAGCGCGAGGCCGAGAACGAGTGCGCCGCCCCAGGTCTTGGTGTGCATATGGTGTCCCGTCGCATGAGTGCGTGTTGTTGACGGGGGTAAGCCTCGGCGGGAGCGCTGACAGTACAGCGACAGTCCGCTGACGATGCCCCGCGGGACACCGGCACAAAAATACGGCTGTCTATTTCACCGCAGGTTCACCGGGAGAGCGGTCAGTCGGCTCCCCTGTATGCCGCCGAAGTCGACCTGCTGCAACTCGGAGATCGGCACCGCGAGGTGTGCGTCGGGGAAGTCGGCCCGTACGACCGATACGACCGCGCTCAGTTCGAGTTGGGCCAGTTGCGCGCCGGTGCAGTAGTGGGGACCGGCGCCGAAGGTGAGGTCAGGCCCGATCGATCGGCCGGGATGGGTGTTGATGCCCTGGATGTCGATGAGCACGGGGGAGTGGGCGGGGAGCCGTACTCCGGCGAGATCGATGTCGGCGGAGGTGAACCGCCAGAGGCTGAAGGGTGCGGGCGCGTGCAGGCGCAGCGTCTCCTTGACGAACTCCTCGACCGTGATCTCCCGCGCTGAAGAGCCGTCGGAGTCGAAGACGTGGGCGAGCAGGAACCCCAGCGATGGGTCGGTGGTCAGCTGCCCGGCGTAGATCAGTGTGAAGATCAGGTAGTGCAGTTGTTCCTCGGTGAGTTCGTCGGGGACCCGTTCGCGTAGCTCGGTGGCGAGGCCGGGTCGGCCCTCGCTGAGCGCGGCGGCGGCCAGCTGTCCGAAGCCGGCCATCGCCGCCTCCACCTCCTGGGGATCGGCGCTGTGCATGCCCCGGCAGGCCGTGATGGCCTGGTCGATCCGGTCGAGTGGTACGCCGAGCACATCGCAGACCACGGTGAGGGGGAACCGAGTGGTGAAGTCGGCCATCAGGTCGACCGTTTCACCGGTCGCGGCGAGCTCGGTGAGCTGATCGCGGGCGAACCGGGTGATCCGTTCGGCATAGTCCTGCATCCGCCGGGCGGTGAAGAGCGGGGCGTGCGCTCGGCGCAGCCGCGTGTGCGCCGGGCCGTCGAAGGTGGTCAGCGACGGCTGCGCGGCGGCAGTCGGTTCCAGACCTGCGGTACGCGGGTCCCAGTGCGCCGGTGCGTAGGCGGGGTCTTTCACGATGTGGGGGTGTACGAGGGCTTCGCGGGCGAGGGCGTCGTCGGTGATGATCCATACCGGGCCGCCGGCTGGGGCGTCGGCCTGGACGATGGGACCGGTGGCGCGCAGGGCGGCGCGGACGGGATGGGGTTCGCCGATCCCGCGGACGGTGACGGCGAACGGGTCGACGGTGGCACGGGGCGCGTCGGTCATCGAGTCTCCATGGGGTGGTCCGAATCGGATGGTGAGGCAGGCGTCCTGGCCGATCGCCGGGGTCGTCATGCTGACGGTCGCGGTCAGAACGACGGCGGCCGTACGCCTGAACGGAATCGATCTATGAGGCGATGAGATAGAATGACTGCGTAGCACAGTAACTGCGCCACGCAGTGAATCTACCACAAACTTCGCTGCACGACGCAGTGAAATGGAAGGGATGGGTGTCGCGATGGCGGAGCCGGCGGCGGGCAGGGAGGCGCTACTTGCCGAGGTCACCACGGACGTGGTGCCCAGCTGGGCGATCTTGGTCGTTCAGCTCAACAGCCTTGTCGCCGGGCGGCTGGGCGTCACCGACACCGACGTGCAATGCCTGTTCGTGCTGGGCCGTCACGGTCCGACAACACCCGGCGTCCTGGCCAAACACGTGAACCTCACCACCGGATCGGCCTCGCGCATGATCGACCGACTCGTCGCCGCAGGCTGCGTCCGACGGGTGGCCGACCCCCACGACCGCAGGCGGGTGCTCATCGAACCCACCCAGGAAGGCCTCGACCGGGTCAGCGCCGCCTACGCAGGACTGATCGCCCGTACGCGAGACGACCTCGGCGACTTCGACGACGCGGAGCTCGGCACCATCGTCCGCTTCATGAAAACGGCCGAGCGCAGCACCGCCGCCGAGATCCACCGACTCCAAGCCACGCTCCAGGGCCGAACATGATCGTGCTTGGCTAGGGTGGACGCATGTTTTGACGCTTGCCCGGAAGTCGGGCACCCCCATGGCCTCCTTCGTATCCCGAACAACCTACGAAGGAGACACATGAGCATGTCCATCCCTGACGCGTTCGCCGCGTCGTACGGCAACAACAGCCCGACCGCCCGTGCCTGGATCGCCGAATTGCCCCGGCTGGTGGCGGACTTCCTCGATCGCTGGACACTGCGGCCGGACGGCCCCGCGGCACACGGCATGGCCTCGCTTGTGCTGCCGGTGATCCGCGCGGATGGCGCTCCCGCGGTGCTGAAATTCCAGCAAGCCAGCGAAGACAACGCCGGCGCCACGCTCGGTCTGCGGGTATGGAACGGCAACGGCATCGTGCTCCTGCTCGACCACGACCCCGACACCGGCACCATGTTGCTGGAGCGGCTGGACGCGGCCCGGCCGCTGTCATCGGTGGTTGATGACGATGCCGCCATGCGGATCCTCGCCGAACTGATGGCGCGCCTGGTCGCGGTGCCCGCCCCGCCCGGTCTGCGGCATCTGTCCGACATCGCCGCCGCCATGCTGGACCAGGCTCCACGGGCTGTACCGGCGTTGCGCGACCCGGTCGAGCAGCAGCTGGTACGCGCCTGCGCGTCCGCCGTGGCCGAATTGGTCGGCGAATCCGGCGACCGCCTGCTGCACTGGGACCTGCACTACGACAACGTCCTCGCCGGGCAGCGGGAACCATGGCTGGCCATCGACCCCGAACCGCTGGCCGGCGACCCCGGGTTCGACTTGTGGCCGGCGCTGGACAGCCGATGGGAGGAGGCGGTGGTGGCGACCGGCGACGTGACCCGTATGGTCCTGCGCCGGTTCGACCTCCTTACCGAGGTGCTCGGCCTGGACCGGCACCGGGCGACCGGGTGGACACTTGGCCGCATCCTGCAGAACGCCTTGTGGGACATCGAGGACGGCAAGACCGCGCTGGAACCGGCCCAGGTCGCCCTTGGCATGACTCTGCTGCACCGGTGATGTCACGCCACGCCCCTGCCCGCAAGCCGAACGGAAGTACGGATGATCTACGTCAAGACGCCCCTTACCCGTGAGATCCGCGAAGCCGCGGCCCTGACCTGGGGCGTCACAGGGGAGGGCGAGCGGTTGCACGGCGGAGAGGAATCCGCCGCCTACCGCCTCGACGGGCACGTCATCCGCGTCGGCCCGGTGTGGCGCGGCGCCGCCGAGTCGGAGTGGTGCCACGCGATCGCCCGGCACGCCGCCGCCGGCCTCCCCGAGGCGGTCGCCCCGCTGCCGACCGCCGACGGGGCGACGGTCATCGTCGTGGATGGCCGCCCGATCTCCTGCTGGCCGTACGTCGAGGGCGCCTGGCCGGACTCCGACATCCCGGCCCAACGCGCGGCCGGTGCCCGTCTGCTGGCCAGGCTGCACAGCTCCCTGGCCGGCTTCCGCCCCGGTCCGCGCCCGGTGCCCGCCTTCCAGGAGTCCGGCCTGTACGGCGATCCGCCTCAAGACGCCGCCGAACTGGACGACCCCGATCTGGACCGCTGGCTGGCCGCCTTCCACGCCGAGCACCCCGTGCGCCACCCCCTGCACGGCGACTACTACACCGGCAACACCCTGGCCAGGGGCGGCCGGATAGTGGCGGTTCTCGATTGGGACGAGACCTTCGTCGGCGCCCCTGAGCTGGAGCTGGCCGCCGCCGCCCTGGAATGGGGCGACGACCTGGTCGGGCCGAGTGAGGAGTTCGTGGCCGCGTACCACGAGGCGGGCGGCACGGCAGCCCGCCTGGACGAGGAGTCGCTCGCTCAGCTCGTCAGGCACAAGCTCCGCAGGGAGTACGCCTACTTCCACAAGGGGGTGACGCATGACGAGGCGGACATCGAATACCACCGCGCCCGGGTAGAGCTGTTCCACCGGCTACGCCCCTGACGGCACCCGGCCCCCGAACAGGCCGCCAACGCAATCTTCAACCTGATCGAACACGGCTGGACCACCGCCCACCCCGGCACCTGAGCACCGGCGGCAGGACGCGGGGCTAATTCCAGGCGCCAGGCACCTGGTAGGGCACCTTGTCCTCGAGTTGCTCCTGGTCGAGCACCTCGCCTCTCAGCGGCAGCAGAACGGTGACCTCCCGTCCCCAGCCGGAGTAGCGGGTGTCCGACTCGATGCGGAGCAGGGAACCCTTCCAGTGGTGCAGGATGCCCCTGGCCGTAACCCGTTCCACCAGTCCGGCCGCACTCAGCCGGAGGGTGTAGGAGATGGTGCTGACGGGCTTGCTGATGGAGTAGCCACGGAAGCGAGAGGCGAAGGAACTGGATACCTTAACCAGCTTGTCGGCCTTGATCGTGCCCTTCACCAACCCGTCCCGCCAGGACGTGCGGTGGGCCAGCAGCGCCTTGAGCGTGGCGGGCTCCAAGACCTCCAGCGGCGGGTTGCTGACAGGCTGATCGGTGGCGGAGTAGCGCACCCAGTTCGTGCCCTGTGGCAGCGCGTCGGCGAACTGGGGGCCTGAGACGTAGTCGTCGTAGCCTGACGAGATCACCCTCAGGGGCATCTCTTCCAGGGCGGCGTCGTCCGCCATGCCGAGTTTCTTCAGGCCGCTCATCATCGTCTTGCTGAACCGCAGGTGCTGGGACGTATCAGCGGCGGTCTCGCCTTGCGGTCCGAACCCGACCGTGCCGTCCACGTCCACGGTGTAGTAGAAGCCGCGACCGTGGTCAACCTTTGCGGTGGACACGATGTTGACGCCCTTACCGCGGGTCAATGCGGCTTGGAGCGCTTTTACCGGGTCGATCTTTGGCGCTGCCTGCGCGGGGGTGGCGACGAGCTGTGCCAGTCCCGCGATCAGGATTGCACCCACGACGGTCCGCTTCATTACGATCCCCTGGAAATTAGTCGGAGGGACGAACAATCTCGTGCATACGAGATCAACTGTCAAACCCATCGGCCTCGATGGGCATGCCCTGAATCGGAGAGCTGTGCTGCCTGCGGCTTGTGAAGCCGCCACTAACAATTGAGAGTGGCGGTGGTCTGGGGCCGGCCCGAGTCGGGATCCAAGGCCACAGGGAACGTCCGCCCGTCGGCCACCCGTATCTCAACCGAACTCGGCCCCGTCCATTTGACCGAGTCGAAGGTGTCGTCGGGGACGTCGTCGTTGAAGCAGCCGAGATGCCACTCCCTGCTGAGCAACCCGCCGTCATTGCGGACGCTGAGCGACATCACCATGTCCGGCCCGAGACCCGCCATCGACCGCTGGAGCCGGATCCTGTACGGGGGCGGTCCGTCGACGAAGCCGACCTCCTCGGCAGAGGAGAACCCAATGGCGAGCAACCCCCCGAACAGCGCGACACTCGCGCCCAGCCCGGCAAGGAGGACGATCACGACGCGTAACCACCTCCACCGCAGCCCGACGGCGGCCAACGCCATCAGGAGGCAGGCCAGCACGCCGAGCGCGAACGGATGGTGCAGATGTTCCCTTAAAAGCACGAGGTCAGAGTCGTGGAAGTACACCAGAGCCGCGAGACCGCCCACGCAGAGCGAGGCGGCCAGCAGCGCGAGTGAGCGAGACATCGTAAATCCCGTCGGTGGGGGCCACCGAGATCATGACAGCGCCGACGGTGCCGTAACCGCAATTGCCCGGAATCTCCACAACACCCGCACATCGCGGCCGGGCGAGGTTCTTCTCAGGTCCCGAAATCACGAACCCGAAGCGGGCTGGTTCCGTAATCCGGACCGCTGAGGCTGTCGTGGGCCCTTGCCCACGCTTGGTCGAAAGCATCGAGAGTCAGCGGCTCGGGGTTGTGGCCTTCCCATTCATGGACGGGTTGCTCGGCTATGCGGTCGTAGAAAGCTCCGTATCGTGCCACTTCTCCGCTCTCGAAAGCCGTCTGCCATTCAGCCAGGGAGGCGGCGGCGAAAGGCTGCTCGTCGGGGCCGCGGAATTCGATCTGCCGGGTCACCCAGCCGTCGTCGTCGGCCTCGATGTAGAACCAGGTGTCCTCGTCGGCCCAGTGGCTGCGGAACCAGTGCGTCATCGTGGCATTCCTCCTGGGGCGAGTGGGAGGGCTTGGAGCTTCCCGACGTCGGAGTTGGCGCGCGAAGTCGCTCGTTCTTGAGGCTGAGCATGCTGACGGCTCGGGAAAGCACGGCTTTCATTTCCGGGATCATCGAACACCAAACCCGTCACAGCGATCTTTGGGTTCGCCTATTTCGCCAGGTCATCCCCTCTCCTGAACACCCCACTCAGGGCCGTTCTTGAGACGGCTGGACTCCATCTACACTGTAGACATGAACTACAGTGTAGATGAGGTGGAGGCGCCCGGAGCGCGGTTGCATGTCGAGCGGACCGGCGACGGACCCCCGCTCCTACTGATCTCCGGAGGCGGCGGCGACGCCGGCATGTACGCGGACGTGATCCCGCTCCTGGCCCGGAGCTTCACCGTGATCGCCTACGACCGGCGCGGCAACTCGCGCAGCCCGTTCACCGATCCCGGCGCCTCGATCACGGTTGCCCGGCAGGCTGACGACGCGGTCGCCGTCCTCGATCACTACGGCATGGAACGCGCCTATGTCTTCGGCAACAGCGGGGGCGCGATCATCGCCCTGGAGATGGTGATCGGGCACCCGGACCGCCTCCTGGGCGCGGTGGTGCACGAGCCGCCGCTGGTACAACTCCTCGCTCCCGACAGCCCCGAACGGCGCGAGATCGAACACATCGGCTGCCTCGCCCGAGACGGTCACCTGATGCGCGCCTACGCCGCTTTCGGCGCGATGACGCTACCGGACCCGCCGCGCGTGTTCCTGTCGCCATCAGGCCAAGCCACGATCGCCGCCGCCACTCACCTCATGCTCGCCGCCGACGGCCTGGCACGAAAGATCACCCGACGTACGCCGGACGTGATGACCCGCCAGCTCCGCAACGCCGAGCTGACCCTGCGCCGCGAACTGCCCGCGTTCTGCTTCGACTACCAGCCAGACCTGACCGCGCCGGCCGCCACCACGGCGCCCTGGTGCCTGGCCACCGGCCGCGACAGTGTCGGCAAGCCGTACCACGCGCCCGCACACCTGTTGTCTGAGCGCCTTGGCATACCCTGCCAGGAGTTCCCCGGCGGCCATGTCCCATTCATGCAGCACCCGCACGAATTCACCACGACGCTCACGAAGATCTTGGAGGGCTTCCAGCCATGACGGCCGACCCCAGCCCACCGGTCAGGTTGCCAGAGCCGCCCACCCGGCCCACGCTCACCCGCGAATACCTCGCCGCCGCCGCGCTCGCCCTCATCGACGCCCATGGCCTGCGCAAATTCTCCATGCGCAAACTCGGCACCGCCGTCGGCTTCGACCCGATGGCCGTCTACCGTCACTACGACGACCAGGAGGACCTCTTCGACGGCGTCGCCGAGACGCTGTTCACCGAGGTCAATGTCAACACTCTGCCCTGGGACGGCCCCTGGCGCGAACTAGCCCAGAACTACTGCCTGCGGCTGCGCGACACACTCCTGCGCCACCCCCACGCCGTGCCGCTGTTCGCCACCCGCCCGGTACGCTCACCAGCCTCCATCGACACCGGCGTGAAGATGCTCACCAAGCTCAGCGACGCCGGCATCCCCCCGGCGCAGGGTTTGCGCATCATCCGCTGCCTGCGAGAGTTCACCATCGGCCACACCCTCGCCATCGCCGTGACCAAGCTCGGCGCCGACCAGCGCAGCCGCAAACCCCAGCCCGGCAGCCCCGACTACAACCTGCTCGCCGAAGCCGCCGACGCCACCACCCTCGACGACCACTTCGAGCCGGGGCTCACCGCGATACTGAGTGGCTTCGAACAGTCCACCCGCATGCGCTGAGGCGTCTCGACAGCGGCACGGCCCGGGAACCATCGGTGAAACCTGCTGCACCGGATCCTTACATTTGCTGCGCATTGTGCGCATAGATGGCTGCTTGTATTGCGACGTGATCGATCGAAGAACGCCGCCTGCCGGTGACCTGCGCTGGATGACGGGGTGCGCGTTCCCGCTGATCATCGCCGTAGCATGCGCGACATTTGGCACCCTCTTCGATATTCGCTTGGTGGCCGGGTCGACGCTCTACTGTCTTGGCGACCTGAGTTCGGGGGAAAAGTTTGCCGGACTCTTCTGGGACTTGAGCCGGACTATCCTCTTCCCGGTCATTTCCGCGATGTCGGCACTTGTCGCGCTGCCATTCCAGCTGCTGGCCCGGCTTCCCTGGCTGGCCGGCCGCATCTGGCTGGAACTCATCCTGCTGGCTCTTACCGTCGCCGTCTCGGCCGCTGGGCCGGTAGCGATGGTTCTGTACGACGTGGCCACCGAGGGTACGCAAGGTGACTGCGTGCTGCCGTGGTGGCCGTCGTGGCTTCCCGCGTAGATCAGGAGTTGCCGACCAGCTCGTGCCGGACAGCTCCTGTGATCAGGTGGCCACCCGCTGCGGCACCTCCGTCTCCGCGCGAGCGGTTTCCGCGACCGCCGTGGCCGTACGGACGAAGGCGGCGACGGCCGCCGAGCGTGCCTCCTGTGGCCAGGCGACGGACAGCGTGACCGGCTCAAGGTCGGCGACGGCGCGGTAGGCGATCTCGGGCCGCGGGTAGCGTCGTGCGATCGAGGCCGGGAGGAACCAGACGATGCTCCCCAGCTCGACCAGCTTGAAGATCTGCGTCATGTCCATGGCGCTGTGCTGGGACGCGGTCACGAGCCCGTGGTGCGGGAGCTCACCGTCGCGCCGGGCGGTAGTCGCGTACGGAGGCGGGAACTCGCCCTGGTCGGCGCGGCCTCACGGTCCGGAACGCCGCGCGCGCCGAGCCGGCTGGGGAAGCATGAGAAGGCTCACCGGGGGATGGCAAGGGTACCCGGCGATCCTGGCGTTCGGGACCTTCGCCGTGGGCACGGACGCCTTCGTCATCGCCGGCATCCTCCCCGAGATCGCCCGGTCGCTGGACGTCGGCGTGGCCGCGGCCGGCCAGCTCGTCACGGTCTTCTCCATCGCCTACGCCGTGCTGGCCCCGGTGCTGGCCACGCTGACCGCGGGCTGGTCGCGGCGCGTGGTGCTGCCCGCCGGGCTGGTGCTGTTCGCCGTGGGCAACGTGATCACCGCGCTGGCGCCTTCGTACGGCCTGGTGCTGGTGGCGCGGGTGGTCGCCGCGGGCGGCGCGTCGCTCTACGCGGCGACCGCCAGCGCGACCGCGGCGGCGCTCGCCGGGGAGGAGCGCCGCGGCCGGGCCATCGCGATCGTCATGCTCGGACTCACGTCGTCCCTGGCACTCGGCGCTCCGCTGGGCACCGCGGTGGGCGCGGCGCTCGGCTGGCGGGCCACGATGTGGCTGGTCACGGCGTTGGCCGCGGTCGTGGTCCTGGTCATCGCCGGCCGCCTGCCCGACGTCGGCCATGGCCCGGCCGGCGGGCTGCGGCAGCGGCTCGCCCCGCTCGCCGACCGGCGGGTGCTCGGCGTGCTCGTCACCACGGTCGTGGCTTTCACCGGGATCTATGTCCCCTACACGTACCTCAGCGCCGTGTACGAGCCGGCCACCGGTGGTCAGGGTGGCCGATTGGCCGTGTTGCTGCTGGTGTTCGGGGTGGGCGGCACGGTGGGGAACCTGGTGGCCGGGCACTTCACCGACCGTCGCGGGCCCCGCCGCGTCGTGATCGCCGGCACGCTGCTCCTCGCCGCCGTCTTCCTCTTGGTGCCCGCGCTGCGCTTCTCGTACGCGATGGCGCTGCCGGCGGTCGCGGCCTGCGGCGTGTTCTCCTTCACCGTCACGACGCCGCAGCAGCACCTGATCATGGGGTACGCCCCGGCGGGCACGCAGCCGATGGTCGCCTCGCTGAATCAGTCCGCGCTGTATCTGGCGGTCTCGTTGTCCGGCGCGGCCGGCGGGATCGCGCTCGACGCCGCCGGAGCCGCGCTTCTCCCGCCCCTGGGGGCCGTGTTCGTCGTGGCCGCGGCCGGCCTCACCTGGTGGTACGGCCGAACGGACGCGCGTGGGCGGGCTCCGGCGGTGAGGTGAGAGCCGCCATTGACATTATGCAGGCAAATACCTGCATAATGGAGCGTGAGCCTCGAAGCGAGAGCGATGGATTCGGTCTTCAA
This sequence comes from Nonomuraea sp. NPDC050022, assembly GCF_044460705.1. Lineage (NCBI taxonomy): Bacteria > Bacillati > Actinomycetota > Actinomycetes > Streptosporangiales > Streptosporangiaceae > Nonomuraea > Nonomuraea sp. NPDC050022. The sequence goes on along the minus strand of NZ_JBITKE010000005.1, from coordinate 409,443 downwards.
AGCGCTGGCCGACCCCACCCGACGACTCCTGCTCGACCGTCTGCGCGAGCACAACGGTCAGACACTGAGCGAGCTGTGCGACCGCCTGAACATGGCGCGCCAGTCGGCGACCCAGCATCTCGACATCCTTGAGCGGGCCAACCTCGTCACCGTCGTACGACGCGGACGGGAGCGGCTGCACTACCTCAACCCGACGCCGATCCATGAGATCGAGGAGCGCTGGATCTCGGGCTTCGACAAGCCCCGCCTGCAAGCGATCAGTGCCATCAAGAACCAGGCAGAGGAGTACGCCATGACCGAAGTACCCACCTACGTCTATGTCACCTACATCCGCGCGAACGCCGAGCAGGTGTGGCAAGCCCTGACCGACGCGGACCTGACGGCGCGGTACTGGGGACACGCCAACGTTTCGGACTGGCAGCCGGGCTCGACCTGGGAGCACCGGCGCGCCGACGGATCAGGCGTCATCGACGTCGTCGGCCGAGTGATCAAGGCCGAACCCCCGACGCGCCTGGTCATCACCTTCGACGACGCCCCCGACACCGAAGCGCCGAGAGAGCCGTCGGTCGTCACCTTTCTCGTCGAACCCCACCAGGACATCGTCCGCCTCACCGTGGCCCACGAGAACCTCCCCAACCAGGAGATGCTCACCGGCATCTCGGACGGGTGGCCGGCCGTGCTGGCGAACCTCAAGTCGCTGCTGGAGACCGGCGAGGTCCTCCCGCAGGCGCCATGGGAGATGAACAGCGCGCACGCCTGAGGCCGAAGCCGCAAAGGTGATGGTTGAGTCTGAAACGTGCCAGTGTCAGAGGCTTCATGACTGCTTGGGTGGGTGTCCCAGTCCACATGCACCTGCCTGAACGGGAACCATGTCAACCACCACCCTCGCCCCGCCCCGCCCGCCCCTCATCAGCTGGCTCGCGGTCACCTCACTCATGCTGGGCATCTTCGCCATCGTCACCAGCGAAATCCTGCCCATCGGCCTGCTGACCGCCATCGGCGCCGACTTCGGCATCTCCGACGGCACCACGGGGCTGACCATGGCCCTGCCCGGCATCGTCGCCGCGGTCGCCGCACCCGCCGTCACGCTGACCACCGCGCGCCTGGACCGCCGGGTGATGCTTTGCGTCCTCATGGCGGTGCTCGCCGTGGCCGACGTGCTGGCCGCCGTGGCGACCTCCTACTGGGTGATGCTGATCTCCAGAGTGCTCGTCGGCCTCACCATCGGCGGCTTCTGGTCGATCGGGGCGGGGCTGGCCGGCCGTCTGGTGCCGCCGCACGCCGTCGGCACCGCCACCGCGGTGATCTTCTCCGCCGTGCCGCTGGGCTCCGTGCTCGGCGTACCGGCGGGAACCTTCATCGGCGACCTCGCCGGCTGGCGAACCGCGTTCCTGGTCCTGGCCGCGCTGGCCATCCTGGTCCTCGCCGCCCTGGTGATGCTGCTGCCGCCGCTGCCGGCCCACCAGGTCACCAGCCCGCGCGTCCTGCTCGACCTGCTACGCGCCCGGGGCGCCGGCATCGCCCTGCTGGCCACCTTCCTTATCGTCTTGGCCCACTTCGGCACCTACACCTACGTCACGCCGTTCCTCCAGAACGTCACCGGCCTGTCTCCCGTGGCGGTCAGCGCCGTCCTGCTGGCGTACGGCATCGCCGGAATCGCCGGTAATTTCCTGGCCGGCAAGGCCACCGCCACACATCTGCGAGCCGCCTTCGTGACCTGCGGCTGCCTGATCGCGGCCACCACCCTGCTACTGCCCTCGGTCGGCGGCACGACCGTCGGCGCCGTGGTGCTGCTCGTGGTCTGGGGCCTGGCCTACGGAGGCGTGCCCGTCTGCTCGCAGGCCTCGTTCATCACCGCCGCCCCGCACACGCCCGAAGCCGCCACGGTCGTCTTCACCTCCTCTTTCCAGGCGACGTTCGCCCTCGGCGCGTTCGTCGGCGGGCGCGTCGTCGACGCCTTCTCGGTCTCCACCGTGATGATCTGCGGCGGGCTGGCCGCTCTCCTCATGGCGGTATCCCTATACGCCAAAACCCGCTGAGTGTGGCGGCCGCGTGGAGATACGGGGCAGGTAGCGTGCAAACGGGTGTATGGGTGAGGTGCCGCGCCTACCGTCGCAGGTATGCAGGCCGTCGATGTACTGGTCGTGGGTGCGGGTCTGGCCGGGCTGCGCACAGCCCGCTCGCTCGCGCGACGGGAACTGAAGGTGCTGGTGGTCGACCGCCGCAGGTCGCTGTCAGCGGGCATCCGTACGACGGGGATCTTCGTACGGCGCACCCTCGACGACTTCGACCTGCCGGACCATCTGCTCGGGCCGGGTATCCGGGATGTGCTGCTGTATCCGCCCTCGCGGCGGGCACCGATCCGGCTCACCAGTGACCGCGACGAGTACCGCGTGGCCGACATGGCGGCCGTCTACGAGCACGCGCGGCGCGCCGCTGAGTCGGCGGGAGCGCGGGTGCTGCTGGGCGTACGGTATGTCGGCGCAGCGAGGGGTTTGGTGCGGTTCGCAGATGCGGACCCGGTGACGGCCCGGTTCATCGTCGGCGCGGACGGCGCCCGCTCCCGGGTGGCCCGTGACCTCGGCCTCGATGTCAACCGGAGCTCCCTGCTCGGTGCCGAGATCGTGCACCCGATCGCGCCCGGCACGGCCACCCCGGCGTTCCACTGCGTGCTGGACCCCCGGGTCGCCCCGGGGTACCTGGGATGGGTCATCGACGATGGCCGGCACGCGCATGTCGGCGTCGCGGGATATCCGGCCGCGATGCGCACCGGCATCCGCCACCTGCTGGACGCTTTCGCCGCGAACGCGCCCGGCCGTGCGGCGCCGACCGGTCCGGTCGAGCGTCGAGGCGGTCCGATCCCGGTCGGTGGTGTGCTGCGACGGCTGGCGTGCCCCGCCGGGCTGCTCGTCGGCGACGCGGCGGGCGCGGTGTCGCCGCTGACGGCCGGCGGGTTGGACCCCTGTTTACGCATGTCCGAATGGGCCGCGGCGGTCGCCGCCGGGTACCTGCGTACCGGCGATCAAAGCGTCTTGAGCCAGTACGACGGGGGCGTGTTGCGGGCCCGGTTCCGAGGTCGCCTGTTGCTGCGCCGTGTGTTCGCCGGTATCCGATCTCCGGCCGCGGCAGAGGCGGTGGTGACGTTGCTGCGTGGTCGCGCCGGTCGGGCTTTGGCGGCGCGCGTTCTGTTCGGAGACGGTTCGTTTCCCGCTGCGCCGACCGTGCCCCGTTTGTGATCCGCCTCCGGCATCATCGCTGACCATGAAGAAGATGATCACTGCATTGGCGGCCGGCGCCGCCCTATCAGCCGCCTTATCGGCGGTTGCCATCCCCGCTCAGGCGGCGACCATGGACCCCGTCAGCGCGCTGAAGGCCCAGCTCGTACCCGGGCACGGCGTGCGCTTCACCGAAACCGTCGCCTGGTCGAACGGCACAGAGGAGAGCGAGGTCCAGGACCGCAAGGGCGTCTTCCAGTTCGACAAGAAGGGCGTCGCCGCGTTCGACATCAACATCCACTGGGACGACGACACCTACGGACGGCAAAGGGCCGTCGGCATCGGCAATATCACGTACCACACCGGCGGTGTCATGCCCATGGTGCTCCCGGAGGGCAAGACCTGGTACAAGGTCAAGAGGTACGGCGTGCCCGACTCCTACGGCCAGATTGTCAACCCGGCCGAGCCCAAGACCTTGGCCGCGCTGATCAAGCACGGCAAGTCGACGAAGAACTCCATCACCGGCACGATCACCTTCAAGGACCTCAAGCAGGTCTCGGCCTGGTGGGCGGGCGCGAAGGCGGACAACTCGTTCGACAGCACGAAGGTCGACTACACCCTCACGCTCACCTCGGGGGGTCTGGTGAGCAGGGTGCAGAGCAAGTTCACGGCTACGGAGACCGGGCGACAGGCCATGATCGCCGTGGACAGCCGCTACAGCGGATGGGGTGCGAAGGTGTCGGTCAAGGCGCCGGATCCCGCCAAGGTGACCACCGACTTCCGCTGACCCCCCGCTCCCTCTCAACCTCGGACTCAGCGTCCTGGGAACCCGGTGTAGTGCTCGGCGATCTCGTCGCTGGTCGTCAGCCATACGTCGGGGCGGCTGGCGACGTACTCGAGCGCCTGGTCGAGGTACTTCGCCCGGAACGCCTGGCCGATGACGAACGGGTGCAGCGCCAGCGCCATGACGCGCCCGCTCTCCGCGGATTCGGCACAGAGCTGGTCGACCTGGTCCTTGACCATCTGCACGAAGTCGCCGCCGCTCCTGCCGTGCATGGTGAAGATGCCCAGGTCGTTGAGTTCGAGTGAGTACGGCACGCTCAGCATTCCCGGGACGTTCAGCCGGTACGGCTGGTCGTCGTTGGTCCAGTCCAGCACGTAGCTCAGGCCGAGTTCGGCGAGCAGGGACGGCGTCTGGAACGTCTCGGTGAGCGCGGGACCCAGCCAGCCGCGCGGCCGCCGCCCCGTGGCCTTCTCGATGGTGTCGACGACCTCGGTCAGGTAGGCGCGCTCGTCGTCGACGTCGGCCTGGAGGGTGGAGTTGTTCTTGCCGTGGGCGAGCCACGCCCAGCCGCGGGCGTTGCCCGCCTCGACGATCTGGGGGTACCGCTCGCACACGTCGGCGTTGAGCAGCACGCTCGCTCGGATGCCGTGCCGGTCGAGTACCTCCATGACGCGCCAGATCGCCACCCGCGGTCCGTAGTCGCGCCAGCCGTAGTTGAGCGGATCCGGTACGAGAGTCGCGGTCGCCTCGTTGATGCTGGTGGAGGGGCGGTCGATCACGAAGTGCTCGACGTTCAGGCCCACGTAGAAGGCGACGCGGGCACCGCCCGGCCAGCGGATCGGTTCGCGGTCGACGATCGGGCTGTAGTCGAACAGGGTGTTCTGCATTGCGTTCCTCCCAGGGGGCTTCCTGTCCACGAAGGTAGAAGCCGGAGCCGCGGGTCAGGAGGGCTGGAGGCGTCACGAGGAGGGCCGAAGGCGCCATCTCCGTTGCGACATATCCCGCTTTTCGGTTATGTCATACCAAGGGTGTCGGCACCGTCCCTGGGAGATGGATCACGCGATGCACGACGACAGCGCGGTGAAGGGCACCGTCTCGCCCCACCTGGCCCGCCTGCTGGTCCGTGCGGGCATCGCGACGGGCCTGGATCGGTCGCGCCTGGTCGGCGTACCCGGCCTGGCCGTACTGGATGAGGATGGGATCCGCATCCCCACCGCCACCATCCTGCGGATCTGGGAACTGGTCTCCGGCCCGGTGTGGGAGGCGGGCGGCAGCGACAAGGTCATGGAGCTGTGGCGACCGGGCGCGCTGGGTGTGTGGGATTACCTGTTCTCGGTGTCGAGCTCCCTCGGCGACGCGTTTCGCCTGGCCGGCCGTCGCTTCACTGCCATCGCCGACCCGGCCGACCGGCTCACGGTCACCCACCACGAGGGCGGGATGACCGTCGCTTGGGAGGGTCCTTACCGCGACTACCCCGAATACGCGATGATCGCGGAGTTCGTGCCGTACATGCTGCTCATGCTGGCCGGCTCGGGGGCCGGTCGGCGGCTCACACCGGCGTGGGTGGGGCTGCCGCGCCGCCCGGCGACCGCCCCCGAACGCCTGGTCGCGCTGTACGACACCAGGCATGTCGAGTACGAGGCCGCCCACCCGTCGATCACGTTCGCCGAGGCCGACATCGACACGCCCCTGCCACGCGCCGACCCCGCGCTCGCCGCGATCCTGGACAACCACGCGCAACTGTCCACCGCGGCCGCCCGTCCGGTGCGGGGCTGGCTCGACCGCTTCCACGCCGCGCTCGAGTCCGCGGTCGCCGACGGCCCGCCGGGCCTTGACCAGGTGGCCCGGCGACTGGCCATGAGCCCCCGTACACTCCAACGCCGCCTGCGCGACGAGGGGAGCAGCTGGCGAGAGGAGCTGGAGAAGCTGCGCCAGCGACGAGTGGACCGCCTGCTGCGGGAAACCACGCTCAGCGTGGAGTCCATCGCCGCACGGGTCGGCTTCACCGACCCCCGGGCCTTGCGGCGAGCCATCCGCCGCTGGTACGGCCACGGACCGGCCGCCATCCGCGCGAGCGGCCCAACATAAGTCCATAAGAAGATAGTACGCTACAAAACAATCTGCTATCTTCCTATCTGTCACCACGGCTCCACCGATAGGGAGATGTCCATGTCCACGCGCGCACTCATCGTCGAACCGTCCGCTCCTTCAGGCGTCGGCTTCGGGGAGATCGCCGACCCGATCGCCCGTCCCGGACAGGTGCTCGTCGAGGTGCTGCACGCCTCGCTCAACTACGCGGACCTCAACAACGCCCAGTCTGGACACGTCGCGGCAGGGGCACCGCTGGGCCTCGACGCGGCCGGGATCGTCCTGCCGCGCGCGCCGGGGCGCACGTCATCGCCTCCGTCGGATCCCTCGCGCGCGGCGACGGCCTCGCCGACGTGGGTGCCGATGAGGTGATCGTGGGGCTGGACGACGTCAAGGAGCCTGTCGACATCATCGTGGAGACGGTCGGCGGACCGCACCTGGTCGCGGCCTGGGGACTCGCTTCGCCGAGGCGGCCGACGCGCTGCGCGGCCGGCGGGTGCCGGGGAAGGCGGTCTTCGGCCTCAGGCCCCAGGACGATCCTGCCTGCCGGTGATGAGGAAGACCGTCAGCGCGGCCAGGCAGAGAAAGGCGGCGACTGTCAGAAGCCGAGCGCACGCCGCTGCTGGAGCTGCTGGGGCGGGTTCGATCACGTCGTCAGGCGGTAGCCGGGAGACGTCAGCCGTCGACAAGGACCGGGTCGCGGGGCGGGCCGTCGGCGAGAAGGGCGGTCAGCAGGTGCGGTAGCCCGGCGGGTCGCAGGAGGTCGGCGGTTTCGGTCAGCTCTTGCGCTGTCCACCAGCGGTGGCCGGTGATGCTCGTCCTTGTACAGCTCGCGCAGTGCCGCGTCCTGATGCGTCTCGCCGGGTTGGAGTCCGCCGCCGGGGGTGTACCAGCGAACGGTGCCGTCGAGCCGGTTGCGGCTGGAGAACAGCAGGAGCCGATCGGCGGCGTCGATGAGCACGACGCGGGCGCTGGGACGCGCGATCAAGCGGCCCACCCCATCCTCCGTACGAGCACGGGATGCAACCTGATCTCCTTCGGGTCTCTGGCGGAGCCCGTCAGCCGAAGCCGTTGGGGCAGAGGAAGGCTCTGATGGCGTTTGGCGCGCTCTTGAGGAGTGCCGACTCGTTCTCCAGCGAGCAGAAGTCACTGCCGATCTCGGCGTTGACGAATCGGGTCGCGTTCCGCTTCGCGATCAGGTCGATGCCGCCGACGCTCGGGGAGTCGAGTTCGGCCGCCACCCAGTAGCCCACGCACCGCTTGCGGGCGACCCTGGCGTCCTGCGGCAGGCCGCCGTTCAGCGTGGCGGCCTGCCGCAGGATCGAGCTCGCGGACGCGCACGGGACGCCGGTGGCCGAGCGATGTGTGGTGGGGGACGCGCTCGCCTTCTCCGTTGTGGCGGGCGTTTCCTCGGGGGTCTCCGTCTCCTCAGGGGTCTCGCTCGTGCTGGTCGTCTCCTCGGGAGTCGGGGTCGGGGCCTCCGTCGTCTCCTCGGGGGTCGGGGTCGCGCTCGTGTCCGGCGTCAGGTTCTCCGCGGGTGTGGACGTGGGAGGGTCGCTCAGGCTCCGGAGTGCCGCCGGTATCCCCTCTGAGCCCACCCAGACCAGCGCGCCGATGGCCACGACCGTCGCCAGGGCGGCGGCGGCCGGCCACCACGGCACGCGATTGGCCGGCGGTGATACCGGCGGCGGCATGACGACCGTGCCCGACCTCGGTGGGGGTGGCGTGGGGGTCGTGCCCGACCTGGATGGGGGCGGCATGACGATCGTGCCCGCCGTGAGTGGGGTCGTGCCCGATTTGAGGGCGGTGAGCTGGGCGAGCAGCTCGGCCGCGGTGGGCCGGGCCGTCCTGCCCTTGGCGAGCGCGCTTCGTACCAGGTCGCGGACCTGCGTGGGCACCCCGGACAGGTCGGGATCGACGCTCATGACGCGGTAGGCGAGGACGTCGGGGGCTCCGGTGCCGAACGGCGGGCGCCCCGTCGAGGCGTACGCCATCAGCGCGCCCCAGGCGAAGACGTCGGCGGCGGCGTCCGCCTCGTCACCCCGGTACTGCTCCGGGCTGATCCAGCCGGGTGTACCGATCAGCGCGCCGGTGCCCGTGAGGCCGCTCTCGTCGAGGGCTCGGGCGATGCCGAAGTCGAGGACCTTCGCGCCGGAGTCGGAGAGGATCACGTTCCCGGGTTTGAGGTCGCGGTGCACGATGCCGGCATGGTGGATGTCGGTGAGCGCTTCGGCGATGTCCACGCCGAACGAGAGCAGCTCGTCCGGCGGCAGTGGCGCGTTCTCCTGCACGTACGTACTGATCGTCGGGCCGGGGACGAACTCGGTGGCCAGCCAGGGAGGCATCGCGGCGGTGTCGGAGGCCACCACCGAGACCGTGCAGCGCCCGCGTACCCGGGACAGGAGATCGACCTCGCGGACGAAGCGGGCAAGAAACTGCGGATCGGCGGCTAATCCCGGATGGATGACCTTGACCGCGACCCGGGCTCCGTCGTCCGCGACCCCCGCATAGACCACGCCCATGCCGCCGGCGCCCATCCGGCCCACGATCCGGTACGGACCGATCGCCTCGCGCTCGTCCTTCACCAGGGGGCCGAAGCCGCCGGGGTCACTCATCGAGGCTCCGCTCGCCGGATCATCGCAACGGCAATGATCCTAATGACAGGTGCCCGGGTGTGTGCGCTCGCCCTCGGAGCGTGATCGTCGGAGGGGCGACCGCGAGCGGAGTCGGCATCCGTCTAGATCAATTCCGGGTAATGTGCCGGACATGCGGCGATTGATCACATCCCGTGGGCTATGGCTCGCGCTTTTGGCGGCCGTAGCGGCAGCGGCGGTCGTGGTGATCGCGCGCTCTCGACGGGGCCCGGTCCAGCGGGAGGAGGTGGCTTCCGATTCCTTTTCGATTCCGACCCGGGGTTCGGTTCCGACCGGGGGTTCGGTTCCGACCGGGGGTTCGGTTCCGGCCGGGGGTTCGGTTCCGACCGGGGGTTCGGTTCCGGCCCAGAGCGAGAAAGCGCAGTGGCCGCCGGCTCCGATCCTCGGCACTCCCACCGCTGCGGATCTCCAGCGCTATGGCGCCGAAAAGCCCTCCCTCTTCGACCGCCCCGAGTTCACCAGGTTCTTCGAACGCGGCGAGCCAAGGGAGCCGCTGGACGATGCCACCCGTCGCCGCCTGACTCGTTGGGCCGTCGCCGGATTCGCGATTCTCATGCTGGCTCTCGGTACTCAAGTCCTTGAATCCGCGGTCTTCTCCGAGCCCTCATCTGACGTGAGTTGGGGGCCATGCCTTGAGAGCACCTCGGACAGCGGTACGGCCTGCACGTTCGCCGGAAACGAGGAGGAGCACGGTCCGGACGCCGATTACGTGTCCCAGCAGTCGGCGGAGAGTGAGGAAACGCAGGTCCGTCCCGACGCGGACTGCCGGCCCGTGGGCGCCGAACCGCGCGTACGGAAAATCGACGCGAAGGTCAAGGGGGCAGTGGACCGGCAGTGGCAGCGCATCGAGGACTGGCTGAAGACCAACGCTCCCCGGAGTTATCGCACGCTCGGTAAGCCCGGAAACGCGAAAACCATCGCGGCCGCGGAGGCGTATATGGGAATGCGATTCCCCGACGCTCTGCGGGCCTCACTGCTGCGGCATGACGGAGCCGTCTACCTCAAGGACACTTGGCCCTTCGGCTTCCTGGGCAACTCGAACATGAGCGTCCGGGAAATGCGTGACACGTGGCGAGAGCTGTGCGACATCGACGGCGAGGAGGAAGGTGATGGGGAATTCTCCGATCCACGATCGGAATGGTGGGACGGGCGAATGATCCCTGTCGACGCCGACGGAGGGGGCGACCATCTGGTGGTCGACTCGGCGCGTAAGGACATCGGCGAAACCGATCACGAGGGTTCCATGAACTTCACGCCTGGAGGCGTCCGGATCCGCTCCTTCTACGCCCTGCTGAAGACCACCGCCGACGCCCTGGAGAAGGGCGGATCCATCGGCTACTGGAAGCCGAAGGTAGTCGACGGAGGGCTCAACTGAGACCTCCTCTGAGCGCCTGAGACGATCGATGCGCCCGGTGCGGGCGTGATCGGTAGAGTCGCGCACTATGGGTGTTCTCGTCGATTACTTCACCGTGGACTCCGAGCAGTCCGCCCGGCTGGCCCTGTCCGGTGGGCCGGCGGCGTTGAATCTGCCGTACGTCGACTGCAAAGGCTGGCTCGACGAGCTCGACACGCTGGCCGCCGAGCTGAGCGGACGTGACCTCAGCGAGTTCGGTGACAGCAAGGTCGTCATCGACGACGGTGAATCGGCGGGCGTCGAACTGGCGGCGCCCGAGACCACCGCCGCGCTCGCCGCCGTGGACGATGCGCGGCTGCGCGAGTACGCCGAGGCGGAACTGCTCGACGAGTTCGAGGTCGAACGCATCACCGGCCTGCGGGACCTGGCTCGCGAGGCGGTACGGCTCAACCAGGGGATGTACCGCTGGTCGTGCGTCTGAGCGCCTCGAACAGCTCCTCGCGGAGCGCGGGCGGCAGTTTCCGGCCCAGCTCCGAAGGGCTCACCAGCCGGTGGTCGTCGTTGTACTTGAGAGCCCTCTCCGCGAGGAACTCCAAGCTGAAGCGGGCCTTCTCCCGGTGACGTGGGTCCGGCCAGCGCTCCACCACAGGCAGTGCCGCCTCCACCCGCGCGCTGACCCGGTCGAGGAGCGCGTAGCCGGGCAGGCCGGGAAAACGCTGGGCCCGCAGGTCGATGTGTTGGAAGGCGACGCCGTCGAGCTCCGCGCCGGTGAAGTCGTTCCCGGTGAAGTCATTGCGGTCCCTGCCCAGTGCCGCCTGGTCGTGGGTCGGACGGCCCCAGAAGTTGACATCCCGCACGCGGCCGAGAAAGACGCAGTCGACGAATTCGGCTTCGGACGTGGACGTCTGGTCCCTCAGCCGGGACCCGTCGAACACGCACCTCTCGAACCGGACGTTGCCGAAGAAGGTGAGCGGCGCGAATCGGGTGCGGCGGAACACGCAGTCGCGGAAGACCGACTGCGGCCAACGGGCGCGGTTCCACGACCCGCGCACGGCGGTGGCCCCCATCGACAGTTGTTCGAAGGTGGTGCCGGAGAAGTCGCAGCTTTCGAACCGGCTGCCGTGAGCGCTGAAGGAGACGAAGCCAATCCCGGAGAAGTCCACGCCCACCAGCAGCGTCTTGTCGAAGGTCACACTGGACACTCCGGCAGGAAGGTTGAAACGCTGCGCACGTAGTGTTCCGCGGGCGAGCCACGCGGGCTGCCACTTGTCCGGGCTCGGCTGGAGGCTGAACCGCTCGGACGCGCTCATGTCGGCCGCCGGCGTTCTGGGAGCTCGTGATCACGCATGCGCGGAGTCTCGCAGCCCGATCCGACAAAACGGCCTGCGGAACCCGTACAAAGGGGTGACGCGGCCTGGCGCAAGCGACGCACCACCCATCCCCGAGTCGGAATATTTCCGCAAATGGCCCGGCTGACCGAGGCATGATTCTTGTGACCGGTGCCACCGGCAACGTCGGACGGCAGGTTATCGCCCAGCTTGTGTCCGCCGGCGCCCCTGTGCGGGCGCTGGTGAGAGGCGGTCAGCAGTCTCGGCTCCCTGAGGGGGTTGAGGTGGTCGAAGGTGATCTGTCCAGGCCGAGCACTCTGAAGGGGGCGCTGGCGGAGGTCGAGACGGTGTTCCTGATCTGGCCCTTCCTCACCGCGGACGGTGCCTCCGCCGTACTCGACGTGGTCCAAGAGCGGGCCCGACGCGTCGTCTACCTCTCCTCGTCGGGGGTGAACGACGAGGCCGAGCGGCAGAGCGACCCGATCAACCAGCTCCACGCCGACATGGAGCGCCTGATCGAGGAGTCCGGTCCACAGTGGACGATCCTGCGGGCGAACACCATCGCTTCCAACACTCGTGGGTGGGCCGAGCAGATCCGTGGCGCGGGTGTCGTGCGTGGTCCTGACATCGCCGCCACCGCGGTGATCGATCCGCGAGACATCGCCGCCGTGGCGGTACGTGTGCTGATCGAGGATGGGTACGCGGGTGCGACATACGTGCTGACCGGTCCACAGGTGGTGAGCAGGACCGAGCAGGTACACGCCATCGGGGAGGCGATCGGCCGCCCGTTGCGTTTCGAGAAGGTGCCCGTAGAGATCGCTCGGCAGCAGATGCTCGCGGACGGCAGGCCGCCGGCCCTGGTAGAGGCCCTGCTGGCCAGTGCCGAAACGCGGCCTCACTCAGCACTGATCACCTCCACCGTGGAAGAGGTCACCGGAACTCCGGCGCGTACATTCCGAGACTGGGCCTTCGACCACACCGACGACTTTCGCTGAGCGAGCGAGCGAGCCGGCGAGCGGGCTGGGCTGCCGTCCGACGGTAGGGAAGCCTTAAGGATTCCGTAAACGGGTCGCGCCACGCTGAAGGCAGGTGAAGACGGCGGGACCGGACGGACCCGCCCAGCCCTCAAAGGAGTGAGACAGATGGCGAGCAGGCTGGTCGTTTCGACGTTCGTGTCGTTGGACGGTGTCATGCAGGGCCCCGGCGGTGTCGGCGAGGACGATTCCCACGGCTTCCAGCACGGCGGATGGCTGCCCCCGCACGTGGACGAGGGGTTCGGCCGCATCATGAACGACCAGCTCGAGCGGGCGGACGGGATGCTGCTGGGCCGCAGGTCGTATGAGATCCTCGCCTCGTACTGGCCCAACGTGCCGGACGAGGAGGGCGGCGCCAAGATCAACAGCATGCCGAAATACGTCACCACCAGGACGCCGATGACCGCCGAGTGGCGCAACACCCAGGTCTTGGTGGGCAAGGCCGCCCAGACGGTCGCCGAGCTCAAGCGGCGCACCGACGGCGAGATCCTCGTGCAGGGCAGCAGCGACCTGATGCGTACGCTGCAGGAGGCCGAGCTGGTCGACGAGTATCGGCTGCTGATCTTCCCCGTCGTCCTCGGCCAGGGCAAGCGGCTCTTCGCCGAAGGCACCGCGCCGGCTGGGCTGAAGGTCACCGGGTCGACCACCACCGACGCCGGCGTCATCTACGTCACCTACGAGTGGGCGGGCAAGCCCTCCTACGGCTCTGTCGCATAGCAGAAGTCAGATCTCCCTCGTCACGTACTGTGCTGTGATTTTTCCGGAAAGTGTCCCTTTCGCGCCCGCGTGGTGATGCAAAACCCCCAATTTGGTCTTCCACGTGGGCGCCGGGATGCGACCGCTCTCACAGAAGCAGTGGACCGAGAGAGAGGTCGTGCATCACCTTGATGCCTGGCGCGTGGACCCCATCGACCCCTGAACCACTGGCGTCGGTATCCGTAGAACCGCTGCTCACCAGGGACTACGACGCGGATCCCGCGCTCGTCCATGACCGCCTGCGCGCCAAGTACGGGCCGGTCGCGCCGGTGGACCTGCTCGGGGTGCCCGTGTGGCTGGTCCTCGGGTACGCCGAAGTGCTGCGGGTCATGAAGAACGAGGGCGACATCTGGAGCAAGCGCCTGGACAACTGGCGGGCGAGGGTGGAAGGCGCGTTGCCACCGGACTGGCCCGTGCTTCCCGCGTTCGAGCTCAACAGCGTGGCCTTCCAGGACGGGATGACGCTGCACCGGCTCCGCGACACGTGGACCTCGGCGCTCGCGCCCTTCCAGGACCGCGGCCACCCTCAGGCGCAACTGCTGGAAGATGCGATCAGGCGATATGCCGACGACCTCATCAGTTTGCTGGCAGAAGGCGAATCCCGTACCGGATGGGCGGATCTGTCCGCACAGTACGCACGACCGCTCCCGTTGATGGTCGCCAACCGGCTCTTCGGCTTCGAGACCGCGCGTGGCGATGACGTGGTCATGGACACCTGGCGGGTGCTGGACGCCGGTCCCGAGGCGGCCGCGGCCTCGCAGCGGTTGTTCGCCGCGATGATGGAGCTGTCCACCGCCAAGATGAGCCGCCCCGGGAACGACCTGCCTTCCTACATGCTCGCGGCCAATCCCGACTTCACCGTCGAAGGGCTGTCCCGGGAGCTCCTCATGCTGCCGGGGGTCGTCGGCGACATGACCGGGGGTCTGATCTGCAACACGATCCTCGAGGTGATGACCAATCCGGAGGTGCGGTCGGGCCTGTCCGCGGGGACGATCGAGGAGACCGTGAACCGGGTCGCGCTGGCCAACCCGCCGATGGCCAACCTCACGTTCCGCTTCCCGACGGCGGATGTGCGGCTGGGGCGCTTCGTCATCGCCGCGGGTGATCCCGTCATGTTGTCCGTCGCCGGCGCCCACAGCGATCCGTTGTTCGGCAGCGCGATCGACCGGGATGCCATCCGCAGCACCCGCGCCCACCTGGCATGGGGCGCGGGGCCGCACGCCTGCCTCGCTCGGCTGCTGGCCACCCGCATCACCACCATCGCCGTGGAGCGGCTTTTCGATCGCCTCGACAGGCTGCGGCTCGCGCTGCCCGCCGACCAGCTCCCGTGGCGTTCCTCCCCCTTCATGCGGGCGCTGCGGTCCCTGCCGGTCGAGTACGAACTCGCCCACGCCCCGGCGAACACCGAACCGGCAGCGTCGGCGGATACGGTCACCGTGGATGAGGAGCCGCCCCGCTCCGCGCTGTGGCGTTTCCTGCGCGGGCTGCGCGGATCACGGAAATAGTCCCCATTAGGGTAGGCGGCGCACTCCCGTAGTCGATCATGTGGCGTAGGAAGGCGACCCATGCCCCGGTGGCGTTACCTGCGATGGTGGCTGGCCGCACTGGCGGCCTGCGTCTTGAGCTTCCTGGTCCTGTGGCTGCCGATGCTCTTCAAGGCCGAGGCGGCGATCGGCTGCGTCGGCTATGGCCCTCTTCCGTTCGGCCTGGCGGAGGTGTGGTCCGAGCTCGAATGGATGTGGCTCCATCTCCGTGAGCCCGTGGCGTACTCGTTCGAGGGGGGTCTGGCCCTGAACGGTCTGCCGACGCTGAGCGTCTTGCTGGCGACCGCGGTCTCCGCCTGGGCGGGGCGGCGGCTCGGCGCGTTGGCGGGGGTGCTGGCCGCTCTGGTCGCGGCGGTGGTCGCGCTGGACTGGGCGTTCATGGCGATGTCGTACGTCATGATGCTCGGCTGCGCAGGCTCGGCGGGGGTGCTGCCGTGGTTGGTGTGGCGCCTGCTGCCGATGCTCGGGTACAGCAGCGCGACCGTCATGCTGGTCGCGGGCATGCGGGTCCGGCGGCGAGCGGAGCGGGTTCTCTAGCCGCACGGAAAGCGTGCAAATCGCTGTAAAAAGCGAATTATTGACCATATCTGTACGAAGTTCACATCGCGCTCCTTGCGCGGCCCCTGCGGGCCTCTGGCACCCGATTCGCCTCGCGTGTCCGTTTTCTCCGATCATGTGTTTGTTTGTCTTTTTTGTGGGGCAGGTGGAGACCGGTTGTTCCAGGCGAGTCGGGAGGGCAAGGAGCGCTGGTCATGAAAGACAAAGTTCAGATGGGGCTGGCCATCGCCGCGGGCTACTACCTCGGCCGACGCCACAAGCTGCGTTGGGCGACCACGTTGGCCGTGGCCGGGGTGCTCAGCCGGTTGCGCGGCCAGGGAGGCCTGCTGTCGCAGGGGATCAAGATGCTCGGTTCGTCGCCCGAGATGGACAAGCTCACCGGCCGCCTGCGTGGCGAGCTGATGGACGTCGGCAAGGCGGCAGCCGTGGCCATGACGAGCAGGCAGCTCGAATCGCTGACCTCGAGGCTGCACGAGCGGGCCGAGGGTCTGCGCCATCCGGGCACGCCTGAGGAAACGGCCGAAGACGAAGAGGACTACGAAGAGGGCTACGAGGAGGAAGAGGAAGAGGCGCCAGAGGAGGAACCGCCCAAGCCGGCACCACGGAGAAGGAAGCCCAAGGCCGAGCCCGCCCGCGCCGCGCGACCGGTCACGAGGACACGGAGGCGAGCTTGATGGCTCAGGTATCGAAGGCTCGGCCCATCAAGAAGGTCACTGAGGCCCTGCCGACAGACGTCAAGAAGGTCGCGGAGGCCCTGCCGACCGAGGCGCTCACCCAGGAGCTCAAAAACCTCGCACAGGCCTTCATCGAGCGAGCGCTGCAGTCCGTAAGTGACAAGGTCGAGGACATGGCGGGCCGGCTCGCCGATCCGGCGGCAGGCGGCGGAGTTTCCGGCCTGTTCAGCGCGCTCACCGGATCGGATGAATCTGGCGGCAAGTCCGTCAAAGGTTCGATGCTGGGTGGCGCGGCCAAGGGGGCACTCAAGGGCCTGTTCGGCGGCATGGGCAAGGGGACCAAGAAGCTACGGTTCGTCAACATCGCCGAAACGCTCGACATCGGCGCTCCCGTACGGGTCGTCTACAACCAGTGGACGCAGTTCCAGGACTTCCCGACCTTCATGAAGAAGGTGGAGCACGTAGAGAGCGAGAGCGACGAGAAGCTGTCGTGGAAGACACAGGTCTTCTTGTCCCATCGCAACTGGGAGTCGGACATCGTCGAGCAGGTGCCCGACGAACGGATCATCTGGCGATCCAAGGGACCCAAGGGCTACGTCGACGGCGCTGTGAGCTTCCATGCCATAACCCCCAACCTGACCCGGGTCCTGCTCGTACTCGAATATCACCCGCGCGGACTGGTGGAGCACGTCGGCAATGTCTGGCGTGCGCCGGGCAGGCGTGCACGGCTGGAGTTCAAGCACTTCAGGCGGCATGTCATGACGCAGACCATGCTGCATCCCGAGGAGATCGCCTCCGGCGGCTGGCGCGGTGTGATCCACGACGGTGAAGTCGTCAAGGACCACGAGACCGCGGTCCAGGAGGAGGAAGCCGCGCAGGAGGAGGAAGAGGAACGGCCGGAAGAGGAGCCGGAGGAAGAAGCGGAAGCGGGAGAAGCGGAAGCGGGAGAAGCGGAAGCGGGAGAAGAGGAAGTGGGAGAAGCGGAAGCGGGAGAAGAGGAAGAGGAACTGCCGGAGGACGAGTACGAGGAGGAGGAAGAGCCCGAGGAAGAAGAGGAAGAAGAGGAAGAAGAGGAGGAGCCGGAGGAAGAAGAAGAGGAAGAGGAGGAGGAGGAAGAAGAGCCGCCTCGCGCGGCCTCTCGGAGACGGGGGCGCGCCAAGGAGCCACCGGCGCGGCCGGTTCGGCGCAGAGCCGGTACCCGGACGACGTAACCCGGGACGGCGTCCGCGAAGACCGGCGGGGCAGCGTCGCCAGAGACCGGCGGGACAGCGTCCTCGAAGAGCGGCGGGGCAGCGTCCCCGAAGAGCGGCGGGCGGCGTCCGCCAAGACCGAGGGAGAAGTAATGACCGTGCAACCCGCGACAGGCGGAATAGCCGACCGTCCGTCTCCGTCGGGCCTGGCCGACGTCATCGACACGATCCTCGACAAAGGTCTGGTCATCGACGCCTACGTCCGGGTCTCACTCGTGGGCATCGAGCTGCTGACGATCGACGCGCGCATCGTCGTGGCCAGCGTGGACACCTACTTGCGCTACGCCGAGGCCGTGAACCGGCTGGACCTCGAGGAGTCCGGGGGAGAAGGGCTGCCCGAGATCATGCAGAACATGACGCAGGGCAAGGGCAAGAACGTCGCCCAAGGAGCCCTGGAAGCGGCAGGGGAGAAGCTGAGCGACTTCGTCGGCGAGCTCGGCGAGAAACAAGAGACGCGCAGCCGGCGGCAAGAGCGAGAGGAGCGGTGAAATGGCGCAATCCGCGAAGGCCGCCGGTCAGGATGTTCCCGAGCAGGTCACCAAGAAGACCGGCATCTACATCTACGGTCTCGTACCCGAGGACGTCGAGGTGTCCAGCGATGCGCAGGGCGTAGGGGACGAATCTGCGGAGATCAGGCTGATCCGGCACGGCGAGATCGCCGCTCTGGTGAGCGACGTCGCGCTCGACCGCCCGCTCGGCACCCCCGACGACCTGTTCCGGCATGGGGCCCTGCTCGATGCCACCGCCGCCGAGGTGCCCGTCATCCCGCTCCGCTTCGGCTCGGTGATGACGAACGAGGAATCCGTCGTCGAGGAGCTGCTGACGCCGCACCACGATGAGTTCCGCAGCGCGCTGGATGAGCTGGAGGGACGGGCCGAGTACGTCATCAAAGGACGCTACGTCGGCCAAACGCTGTTCCGTGAGGTGCTGAGCGAGGTCCCGGAGGCCGAGCAGTTGCGTGAGCAGATCCAGGGGCAATCGGAGGATCTGACGCGGAACGCGCGGATCCGGCTCGGAGAGCTGATCAACCAGTCGGTCGTGGCCAAACGCGAAGCCGACACGCAGTCGCTGACCGAGGAGGTGAGCCCGCTCGCCGCCCTCACCGTCATCCGGGAGCCCTCTCACGAACAGGACGCCGTTCACGTGGCCGTACTCATGGAGACGGACCGGCAGGAGGAGCTGGAGCGGGTGGTGAACGAGTTCGCCGATCGCTGGTCCGGCCGGGTTGAGATGCGCATATTGGGCCCGCTGGCACCGTACGACTTCATCACCGCGCGGACTCAGGAGTGATGACGGATGGGGCTGATCGGCCTGATCTTCGGCTGGCCGCTCGCGCCGGTCAAAGGGGTGATCCGGCTCGGCGAGCTGATACAGGAGCAGGTGGAGCGGCAGACGCATGACCCTGCGGTGGTCAGGCGCCGGCTGGAGGAGATCGAGCAGTCCAGGGCCGCCGGCCTGATCTCCGAGGAGGAAGAGGCGCTGGCGATGAAGCAGACGCTCGAATCGATGATCGGCGAGCCCGGCCAGGCTGTCGTGCCGACAGGTGAGGAAGAGGAAGAGGAGGGGTGATCGCATGCCTGTCAGGCGCAGTGTCCGCGAAGAGCGGCCGGCCGGCAGCCAGGCACCAAGGCGCTCAGGGGAGGAACCCGACGAGAGACGGACGGAACCACGTCAGAAACGCCGCCCACGCGGCCTGTCAGTGGCGGACGTCGGCGAAGCCGGTTTGGAGCACATCGCCGATCTGGTCGCGGGTGAGCCGGAAGGCATCACGATGGTGAAGCCGGTCGAGCGCGGCTGGGTGGTGAACGTGGAGGTCCTGGAAGACCACCGCATTCCCTCCTCCGGCGACATTCTCGCGCTCTACGAGGCCGAATTGGACCCGGAGGGAAATCTGCTGTCCTACCGGCGGATCCAGCGGTACCGGCGGGGCAGCGGCACCAACGCGGAGGGCGGTTCGCGATGACCGAGCCCGGCTCTGTGATGCGCCAGTCCAACGCCCCCGCCGGGCGGCTGTCCAACCACGAGCCGGCGAACCTCGGCGACATCCTGGAACGGGTACTCGACCGAGGCATCGTGATCGCGGGAGACATCCGCGTGAACCTCCTGGACATCGAGCTGCTGACCATCAAGCTCCGGCTGATCATCGCCTCGGTCGACACCGCCAGGGAGATGGGGATCGACTGGTGGGAGCACGACCCATGGCTCAGAGGGCAGGATCAGGAGCTGCGCGAGGAGAACCGCAGGCTCCGGCGACGGCTCGCCGCCGCGGAGGAGGGCGCCGCACTGCCGCGCGGACCGACCGCGGAGGTCGAGTACGTCGATGAGCGAGCAGCCGAAGTGGACGAGCATGATGAATGACGAGTGTGATGAATGACGCGGGCACTTACCTGTACGCGGTCACCCGCGACGAGGGTGTCACCCTTCCCGAAGACTTGAAGGGTGTGGCCGGCGAGGGGGTGCGCGCGATCACGCACGCCGGTCTCGTCGCGTACGTGAGCACGGTCCCGCTGGACCGGTTCGGCGAAGAGCCGCTGCGGCGGTCCATGGAAGACCTGGACTGGCTGGGCGAGACCGCTCGGGCGCACCATCGCGTGGTGGAGGCGGTGGCGCGGACGACGCCGACGGCCCCGGTCCGTCTGGTCACGGTCTACAGCGGCGAGGACCAGATCCGGGAGCTCCTGGACCGGCGGCATGACGATTTCGCCGAGACACTCGGGCGGATCGCCGACCGGCAGGAGTGGGGGGTGAAAGCGTACGTCGATCCGGCCGCGCCGCCGCCCGCCGAAACGGGGGCGGAGAGCGCGACCAGTCCGGGACTGGCGTACCTCAAGAAGCGGCAGGCGAGTCTGCGCAGCCGTGAGGAGACCTGGCGCCAGGCCGCCGCGCGTGGGGAGCACATCCATGACGTCCTCAAGTCCGTGGCGGTCGCCAGCCAGCGGCATCGCCCCCAGGACCCGCAGCTGTCCGGCCGCGCGGAGTGGATGATCCTCAACGGCGCCTACCTGGTCGATCTCGACCGCGGCGCGGAGTTCGCGCGGGTCGTCGACGGGCTGCGGGGCGAGGGAATCGACGTGGAGCTCACCGGTCCGTGGGCGCCGTACTCCTTCGCCGCCTTCGCCGAGACACCGGAGAGGCCGGGAGGGGGGACCGGCGATGACGCTTGATGAGCCCCGCGGCGCCGTGCTCGCCCGGGAGGACCGGCTGCCGCCCGAACGCGTGGCGCTGGTGGACCTTCTCGACCGGCTGCTGGCGGGCGGGGTCGTGGTGAGCGGGGACCTCGTCCTGTCCATCGCGGACATCGACCTGGTGCGCATCTCCGTACGCGCACTGATCATGTCGGTCCGGAGCACCGATGAGGAATGACCTGGAAAAGGCGTCATCGGTGCGGAAGGTGCCGTCGAGACGGCTGCGCATCGAGACCGACGCCGAGGCGGTGGAGCGCGACCTGTCGCGTCTGGTGCTCACCCTGGTCGAGCTCGTACGTCAACTCGTGGAGCGTCAGTGTGTGCGCCGGATGGAGCAAGGGGACCTGTCGGACGAACAGATCGAGGCACTCGGCGTGACCTTGATGCGACTGGAAGCGGCAATGACCGAAATGTGCGACAAATTCGGTCTATCGCCCTCCGACCTCAACATCGACCTCGGACCGCTCGGAACGCTGCTTCCCCGGGACTAGCTGTCGGCGAGGACCTGCGCCAGCGCATGGGATGCCTGGCGGATCATGCCGGGGTTGGTCTCCCAGTAGTACGGCAGCGCCATCACCGCCTGAGCGAGCGCCCAGCCGCGGCCGCGCACCCAGGAGGCGTCATCGACGCCGAGTTCGCGCCGGAATCGGCGTCGACTCTCACCGGCGAACACGTTCCACGCGGGCTGGAGGTCGCAGGCGGGGTCGCCCACGTTGAGGCCGCCGAAGTCGATGACCGCCGACAGACGGCCGTCGACGACGAGCAGGTTGCCCGGCAGCAGATCGCCGTGCAGCCAGACCTCCGGGCCGTCCCAGGCCGGGGCGTCGAGCGACTCCTGCCACGAGCGGAGCGTGGCGTCGCCGTCGATTCGGTCGCCGAGCTGGGCGATCGCCTGACGAACAGACGTGTCGCTCTCCGCGAGCGGTCCGCCTCGGCTGTGCGGGGAGCGCGGGGGCGCACCGGCCGTGGTGACCTGACGGAGCGCGGTCACGAACGCCGCGAGGTCGACGGCTGCCTGGTCCAGGTCGTCGATCGTGCCGTTGGCGTTCGCGCCGGGCAGCCACTCGTACACCGACCAGTCGTAGGGATAGCCCTCGGCCGGCCGCCCCATGGCCAGTTGCACCGGAAGCGCGAGGGGCAGGTGCGGCGCGAGCTTGGGCAGCCACTCCGCCTCCTTCGCCGCCTGCTTGGTGGCCCACCCGATGCGCGGAAGCCGAGCGACCAAGTGGTCACCGAGGCGGTAGATGTCGTGATCGGTTCCGTACGAGTCGACCGGCGCGATCGGCAGCTCGGCCCAGCGTGGGAACTGCCCGGCGAGCAGGCGGCGCACGAGGGCGACGTCGGTCTCGATCTCGTCGGCGTGCATTTTGGTCGCTCTCATCGCCGTCATTCTTGGTGAACCGCCTTGACCGTCGCAACGGAGTTACGCCGGCAACGGCCGGGACCGGCCCGGCCGTTGCCGGCGAAAGTCAGGCTGAGGTGAGTACAGCGGGGTCCTCAGCGGTGGTGGCGGTGGTGTCCCGTTCGGGCCGGCGCAGCACGGTCAGCGCCACGATGAAGGCGGCCACGAGCAGCGCGGCGGAGATGGTGAAGGCCACGTGATAGCCGCCGGTCAGCGCGACCGCCTGACTCTGCCCGGCGGACAGCAGATCCTCGGTACGGGAGGCGGCCAGCGTGGACAGCACCGCGACACCGATCGCCATGCCGACCTGCTGGGTGGTGTTGAACAGCCCCGAGGCCAGGCCCGCGTCGTCGGCCTTGGCGCCGGACATGCCGAGCGTGGTCAGCGCCGGCAGGACCAGGCCGCCACCGGCGATGAGCAGCATGACCGGGAGCAGGTCGGTGACGTAGTTCGCGGTCACCGGGACGCGGGTGAGCCAGCCCATCGCCGCGAACAGGAGCGCCAGGCCGACCAGCAGGACGCGGCGGGCGCCGAAGCGGGTGTTGAGCCGGGCGGAGACGAACAGCGACACGGCGCCGATGGCCACCGCCGCGGGCAGCATCGCCAGGCCGGTGCCGAGCGCGCTGTAGCCGAGGACCTTCTGCATGAAGAGCGCGACAATGATCTGGAAGGCGAACATGGCCGACAGCGCCAGCATCTGGACCAGGTTGGCGCCCGAGACGGTACGCGAACGGAAGATCCGCAGGGGCATCAGCGGCGTTCTGGCGGTCGCCTGACGGATGACGAAGGCGGCGAGCAGAGCGAGGGATACCGCGCCGAGGCCGAGGGTGTGCGCGGCGAGCCAGCCGTACTCCTCGATCTTGACCACCGTGTAGATGCCCAGCATCAGACCGCTGGTGACCAGGACGGCGCCGATGACGTCGGCCCCGGCGGCGAGTCCGGCCCCGCGGTCGCCCGGCAGCGCCCGGATCGCCAGCGCGATGGTGGCCAGGCCGATCGGCAGGTTGATGAAGAAGATCCAGTGCCAGCTGAGCGCATCGGTGATGACCCCGCCCAGAACCTGGCCGATCGAGGCGCCGGCGGCGCCGGTGAAGCTGAAGATGCCGATCGCCTTGGCGCGTTCCGCGGGCTCGGTGAACAACGTCACCAGGATCCCGAGAACGACCGCGGAGGCCATCGCGCTGCCCACGCCCTGGACGAACCGGGCGGCGATCAGCAGGCCGGGCCCGGTCGCCGCGCCGGCCAGCAGCGAAGCGGCGGTGAAGACCGCGTTTCCGGCCAGGAACATGCTTTTACGGCCGATGAGGTCACCCAGTCGTCCGGCCAGGAGCAGCAATCCGCCGAAAGCGATCCCGTACGCGTTGACGATCCAGCTGAGCCCGGCGGGCGAGAAGCCCAGATCCCGCTGCATGGCCGGCATCGCGACGGTCACGATGCTGCCGTCCAGGACCGTCATCAGCATCGCGGCGGACAGCACTATGAGCGCCAGCCAGCGCGATGGTTGGGGGGAAGGTGCGGTATATGACATGGCCATCTCCTGCTCGAAAGGCGAACAAGAGGAACCATAACAGATAGTCCCGTTGCAGACGATATGCCTCGGACCTTTTTAGCCCTTCTGCCGAGCCCTTCGAACCCCTTGCGGCGCCTCGGCGGGTGTGGCCAGATGCCCAGTCGCCAGGCGATTCATGGCCCGCAGCAGCACCTCGGCCTCGTCCTCGGGCAGCGAGGCGAGGGCCGCCCGGTGGACGCCATCGACGATGGCCTGGCTCTGCTTGGCGACCTCCGCGCCCTTCTCGGTGACGGCGATGATCCGGGCCCGCCGGTCCGTGCTGGACGGGCGGCGCTCGGCCAGGCCCGCCTTCTCCAGGGCATCGACGGTGACCACCATCGTGGTCTTGTCCATGTCGCCGAGCTCGGCGAGCTGGATCTGCGTGCGCTCCTCTTCCAGAGCGTGCACGAGCACGCAGTGCATCCGCGCCGTCAGCCCGATCTCCGCCAGCGCCGCCGCCATCCGGGTCCTCAGGATGTGGCCGGTGTGGTCCAGCAGGTACGACAGGTCCGGCGCGGTGCGGGAAGGGGCCATGGCAGTCATGTCGTCCAGTTTAGCAATTAGTTCCGTTATGGATTATCCCGATGCTTCGCGTCGCCCTTCCTGGCGGCTTCGGCCACGCGGCGGACGGCGCTCTTGTCGGCCTCGCCGGGTGCCCCGGAGGGCGCGAATCCCGGCGAATCACCGAGGGCCGGGTCCTGGCTGAGGATGCGCTGATGGAGGCGCTCGATCTCCGCGCCCGGATCGGCCCCGAGCTCGTCGGCCAGCCGCTTGCGCAGGGCGGCGAACGCGCCCAGCGCTTCGGCCGGTCGGCCGGCGCGGTGGCAGGCCAGCATGAGCAGGCCGGTCAGCTGCTCGTCGGGCGGCCCGGCGGTGGCCAGGTCCAGGATCTCGGGGACGAGCAGCGCGTGGTGCCCGAGCCGCAGCTCGGCCTCCAGGCAGTCGATCACCGCGGCTCGGTGCTCCGCCTGCAGCTTGGCGCGGGCGTTCGCCGCGGACTGGCCGGTCAGGCCGCTGAGCGGCTCGCCGGGCCGTAGGCCGCGGGTGCCCCACTGCCGAAGGGCGTCACGCAGGATCGGTACGGCCTGCGCGTCGTCACGCCCGATCAGCGGCCGCGCCTCGTTCACCAGGTCGCGGAAGCGGTAGACGTCGACCTGGTTCCGGTCGGCCAGCAGCCGGTAGCCGTTCTGGTACTTGGGCAGCATGTCGCCCAATTTCGGCCCGCTGGAATGTCCCAAATGAGCACGCAGGTCGCTCGCATAATGCTGGATGACCTTGCGCGCGCTGTTTATCGGCTCCGCGCCCCAGATCTTGTCGATCAGCTCCTCCATGGTGACCGGCCGGGTTCCGGCGAGCAGGAGCAAAGCCAGCATCAAACGTTGTTTTCGGTCACCGACATAAACCCGCACACCGTCCCGGTAAGCCTCCACGCCGTTCAACAATCGAAACTGCATCGGTCCACTCCTTCGTACTACGTGTATTGGATATGACTAACGGCGTTCATAGAATCCCTATGGCTGACCGACGGCGCGGCACCGAGCCGATACCCAGGCCGACCAGACAGCGGGCGGCACATGTCTCCCCGGACGGACAGGAGAGAAATAATGGGTACTGCCAAGGAAGGCCGGTCGCGGCGCGCCGAATGGTTCAAGGCGACGTTCAGCGACAACGGCGGCGGCTGCGTAGAGGTCGCGCTGGGCGAGAACGTGGTCGCGGTGCGCGACTCCAAGGACCCCGAGGGGCCTGTTCTCTATTTCAGCGGTGAGGAGTGGGGCGCGTTCCTCGCCGGGGTGTACGCGGGCGAGTTCGACCTGAGGTGATCCTGGTCCATGTCCGGTTCGCGACCTCCCGGGCGGCCTCGGGGAGTGCGCGAGGTGCCCGCTCCCCGGGGATGGGCGGACGGCCGTGCGCAAGGCGGGGTCACCGATCCGCGGCGCGGACGTCGGCGCTGATCGTGGCGAGGAACTCCCGCGCCTCGTCGCCGAAGACCGCCATCTGGGTCAGCAAGGACCACTGCCGCTGATAGACCGCGATGTCGTCGGCGTGGCCGGCGCTCAGCCTCACGTGCGCGACTTCTATCTCCACAAAAGTGTCCGCCGCGCTGCCGTCGCTCTCGTAGAGGGTGAAACCGTGCGGGGGGCAGACAAGTGCTTCTGTGTTGTGCGGTATCAAGCCGATGGAGACGTTCTCCAGCGTGCTCAGCGAGGCTATCCGGTCCAATTGGGCGAGCAGGAGTTTGGCCGATCCAGGACGGCACCGCAGCGCCGCCTCGGTAATGAGGAATTCGAAACGCCGGCTTTCCTCATACAGGGCGAGCTGCCGCTGCAAACGAGCCGCGACGGCCATGGACAGATTGCCCTCGGTGTATGGCGGGTCGAACAACGCGAAGATGCGCCGGGCATACTCGGCGGTCTGCAACAACCCCGGAATGACGGTGGGCTGGAATCCCCGCACCAGCTGTGCCTGGTCCTCCTGCTCCCGAATCTCGTCCTGAAGGTGCGCCTGCCGCTGGAGGGCGGCCCGCCAGCTGTGCATCTCGGTGAAGGCCGCCTCGGTCAGGTCGGTCAGCCATTCCCGGGTCTGACTCGACGCCTCCACCGCCTCGCCCCATGCCGTCACCTCCGGCAGCGAGGGGATCACGGTCCCTGACTCGATGCGGGAGACCTTGGACTGGCTGATGCCGACCCGGTGGGCCAGGTCGCGCCCGGAGATCCCGGCCAGGTCACGCAGGCGCCGCAGCTCTGTGGCCAGACGTTCTCGCTTGGTGCGCTGTTCCGCGCCGTCACCGTTCATCCGCTCCGCACCCTCGACAGCATCCGGCGCACCATTCTCTACGAACCAGTTTGATGCCAATTGATGATGCACTAAATCAGCTAATGTCGCACACGTCAAACCGGTGGGCGGTGCCCGGTCCTGCCCTGTTTGGGGGAGAGATGGCTGGTCCACGCGCGGGCGCGCTCACCTCGGCGGGGTAGCGGTGTGATTCACAGTGATTCAGAGGGGGCGCGACCGGCTTCGGTGAGAGCGAGATGGTGGCGCGCGCCGGGCTCGGAGCCCGGCCACCGCGTTCTGCGCGCCGCGGTGGCCGGGCAGCCAGAGGTACGCGCGCGGGCGACAACCGGTTCATGCCCAGTAGAGCGCGCCCTACGACAACTGACCAGATCTCAACTCATCCGGTGCAGCTCCCACGGGTCGTGCGCGGAGAACACCTCCACCCCGTGCACGTTCGCCAGTTCGCGCAGCCGGGCCTGGCTCGTCAGCCGCGACCCCTCGTCCACCTGCGAGTCGAGCTGCACGATGTCCATCAGCGGATGCGGTCGCGGGTCGTCTGCCGACAGCTCGCGGTGGTAGAAGTAGGCGTCACCGGCGTGCAGCAGCCACCGGTCGCCGTCCCTGACCGCCACGCCCGCATGGCCCACTGTGTGCCCGGCGAGCGGCATCATCAGGAAGTCCGGCGAGAACGTCGAAGGCCGCACCCCCTCGACCCCGTACCAGATGTCCCCGGTGCCGGGGTAGGTGACCCAGCGCGGGCCGTGCGCCCAATGGCCGGGGCGATAGCGGCGGTTCGGCGCCTCCGTCAGCGCCGCCTGCAGCTCGGCCGCCATGACGTGCACCTCGGCCTGCGGGAAGTCGGGCAGCCCGCCGCTGTGGTCGACGTCCAGGTGGGTCAGCAGGATGTGCCGTACGTCCGCCGGGTCGTAGCCGAGGGCGGCGATCTGCTGGACGGCGGTCTCCGCCGGCCGGAGCTCGGGCCCGACCAGCTCGACCCACTCGGCTTCGAGAAGCTCGCCGGGGCGCGTCACGTCGTCCAGCCCCAGCCCCGCCTCCACCAGGACCAGCCCCGAGTCGGGGGTCTCGACCAGCAGGGCGTGGCAGACGGCGGGCGCGGAGGGCAGGGACTCGGTCGAATCGATCTCGCGCATCGAGCCGAGATTCAGGTGATGGATTGTCATGTGCCCTAGACTGCGACTTGAAGCGCGGTTCAAGTCAAGTCAAGGAGCGGGCCGTGGACGAGACGTTGCTCGACATCGGTGAGGTGGCGCGGCGGTCCGGCCTGGCGCCGTCGGCACTGCGGTTCTACGAGCGCAAGGGGCTCATCACGGCCGACGGGCGCAACGGCCTGCGCCGCACGTACGTGCCGGAGACGCTCGAACGCCTGGCACTGGTCACCTGCGCGCGTGACGCCGGGTTCACGCTCACCGAGATCGCCGCGTTCCTGCGGGCCGGGCCGTCCGACGCCGTGTTGCGCGAACGGATGGCCGCCAAGGAGCGCGAGGTGGACGAGCGGATCGCGCAACTCACCCGGCTGCGCGACAGCCTGCGCCACGCGGCGGTGTGCGACCACGACCCGTTCGTGGAGTGTCCGGACTTCAAGCGGGCCATCCGCCGCGTCAGCGTCCCGTAGGCGCCCAGGGAGGTCCGTCACACGACCGTCTCGGACCCTGTGACGGTCCCGTGGCGGCTGGGGTCCTTCGGGGGAGATAGGAGGAATCCCCCTTCGGGGAGCGGACGAAGAGGGTCCGTGGTGGTCAGCCTGCGCTCACGTACTGCCTCGGTCTCAGGGCGTGGGCGCGGAGGGCGGCCAGGGCGGCGAGTTGGCCGGAGCGGGTCACTCGTACGGCGAGGTCGTCGGCGAAGGCCAGGCCGAGCGCCTTGAGCTGGGCGACCAGGTCGGTCACCGGTGTGGCGACGTCCTCAAGGCTGGTGGCGGGATGCCAGCCCTCGCCGCCGACCACCTCGGCCACCCGCTCGCGCAGCTCGGAGGGCGACATCAGCGCGCCGTCGGCGAGCAGCATGAGCGCGGCCTCACGCGCCGAGAGCTCGAACTCGTGCTCGCCCCTGGCCAGGAGCAGCTTGGTGACCGCGTCCCACATGGCCTCGGGGGAGTCGAGCAGCTGCCGGCCGTAGTCGGTGATCGACAGCCGGACGCCGGAGCGGCTGATCGCGCCCAGCTCGCGTTCGGCCAGCTCGCGCAGCCGGAGTGCCTCCGGTGAGGGGGCCAGGCGCATGGGGAGGCTGCCTTCGGAGGCGGCCAGCGACAGCAGGCCGTGCAGCGCGGGCAGCTGCTGGACCGAGACGGGAGCGTGCAGTCGCACCTCGAACGGCTGGGCCAGCTCGCGCCGGGCCGGGCCGCGGCCGAGCACCCAGCGGTTGAGCCGTTCGCCGTGTACGCGATGCAGCCAGCTGTCGCCGCCCAGCTCGGTCCGGGGCGCGGTGAGCCAGCGCTTGGTCAGCGCGCCGGGATCGACGTCGTCGCCCGAGACGATCGCCAGCTCCAGCGCCGCGGAGCAGGCGACGTGCGCGCCCAGCTCCTCGGGGCCCATGATCATGCTCCATTGGAGGTCGGGCACGTCGGGCGGGAGCACGCCGGTGGCCTCGAGCGCCACCTGGTAGGCGTTGGTGCCCGCGTCCTCGCCCTCACGGGCGTAGGTGCGCAGGATCTTGGTCGTGAGGGGCGACTCGCACAACCCGGCATAGCGCTCCAGCCCGCCGACCTGCAGCAGCCGCCCGAGCGCGCGGGCCAGCCGCTCATGGTCGCCACCGACCTTGAGCGGCAGTGTGTACCAGAGGAACTCGCAGACGTCGAGCTGCGTAACCGTCTCCAGCGGCTCCCCGCCCGTCAACCACTCCACAGCGGTCCTGGCCTCTTCGGCCAGGTCCGGCTCGGAGCGCTCCAACTCGGCGAGCAGGGCGGTGACGTCTGGTGCACTCATGCCTCGAAGTTTGCCGTATCGACCCCGGGCCTGACGATGACCGAAACCGGTGCGTATTGGGTCTTGCACTGCGACTACCCTATGAAATTAGTAAATATGGAACTGTGACCGGGTCAAATCCACCGCTTGTCGAAGAGCATCCGTGCCTTCCACTCGGTGTAGGGGATCAGCTCGGCGGACAAAACCGGATGCAGCCACCAGAAGTTGATCAGTGCCAGTAGTGCGAACGCGCCGACGGCCGCAGCCCCGAGCGTACGCCTCAACGGTACAGCCCCACCCGGTGTCTTCGCTGAGGGGCCTATCAGCAAACCCGCGCACAGCGTGATGGCCAGCACCATGAACGGCACCATCGGCACCGCGTAGAACAGGAACATCGTGCGGTTCTCGGTGATCGCGAAGTAGAACCAGGGCAGCCAGCCCATCGCGTAGGCCAGCAGCACCGCGCCCGCCCGCCAGTCCCGCGTGGCGACGTACCAGGCGATCAGGGCGATCAGCGCGGCCAGCGCGCCGAACCAGATCACCGGGGTGCCCACGCCGAGCACGGCCTCGGCGCAGTCCTTGGCGCCGCAGGCGCCGCCCTTGTTGCCCTCGTAGTAGAAGGCGACCGGGCGCAGCAGCAGCGGCCACTGCCACGGATCCGACATGTAGGGATGTGAGGTCGCCAGCCCGCTGTGGAAGGAGAAGACCTGCCACTGGTACTGCACCCACGACCGCATCGAGTCGATGACGAAGTAGATCGGGCCCGAGGAGGTGGCCTGGTCCCAGTTGCGGCCGTAGCCGGCCGCGCTGACGAACCAGCCGGTCCAGGTGGCCATGTACGTCACGAACGGGACCAGCGCGAAGGCGACCAGGCCGGTCGGCACGTCCTTGGAGAAAGCGCCGGAGTAGGGATTGCGCAGGCCGACGGCCCGCCGCGCGCCGAAGTCCCACAGCAGGCTCATGACCGCGAAGGCGGCCAGGAAGAACACCCCTGACCACTTGACCCCCATGGCGGCACCGAGGCACAGGCCCGCGGCGATCCGCCACGGCCGCAGCCCCAGCCAGGGCCCCTGCGGCGACAGCGGCGACGTCTCGTACCAGTCGACCAGCCGCTCCCGCGCCCGGTCGCGGTCGACCACCAGGCAGGCGAACCCGGCCAGCACCCAGAACATCAGGAAGATGTCCAGCAGTGCCGTACGCGACAGCACGAAGTGCAGCCCGTCGAGGGCCAGCAGGAGCCCGGCGAAGCAGCCGAGCAGGGTCGAGCGAGTCATCCGGCGGGCCACGCGGGCCAGGACCAGGATCGACAGCGTCCCGATCACCGCCGCGGCGAACCGCCAGCCGTAGGGGTTCATGCCGAACAGCCACTCGCCCACGCCGATCATCCACTTGCCCAGGGGCGGGTGGACCACGTAGGAGGCGCACTTGTCGAGCGTCGCCTCCGTGCACTTCTGAAAGATGTCGGTGTTGCCGGCGATGAGTGCCTTGTCGGCATCCTTGATCGTGACCCGCTCCACGAGCCACGTGATCAGCGAATAGCCGTCCTTGGCGTAATAGGTCTCGTCGAAGACGACGGCCTTGGGGTGGCCGAGCCCCATGAAGCGCAGCACGCCACCGAAGATGGTGATGAACAGCGGCCCCAACCAGCCCCACAACACGCTGCCACGCATCGGCGGGACCATCCGATCTCGGATGGATCGCCCCCCGGGACTGCTCTCGTCCGCCGCCGGTTGGCCACTTGACTGGCCAAAGGTTTCGTACGGGAAATCGGTCACCGCCATTCGGACATCGTACGGGCCTCAAGCCAGTGCTTACCCAGGAAACAGGGTCTTATCGGGATGCCCTGCCACAATGGCCGGGTGACAGTAAAGGGCAGGTTGGTGCTGGCAGGAGCCCCCATCGGGCAGGCGGGCGACGTTTCGCCGCGGCTGCGCGAGGTGCTCGAGAACGCCGACGTGGTGGCGGCCGAGGACACCAGGCGCCTGCGCAGGCTGGCGGGCGACCTCGGCGTGGAGATCCGCGGGCGGGTGGTCTCCTACTACGACGCCAACGAGGCCGGACGCGCGGCGGAGCTGGTCGAGATGCTCAAGCAGGGGCAGACGGTGGTGGTCATCACCGACGCGGGCATGCCGGGTGTGTCCGACCCCGGCTACCGCCTGACGCACCTCGCGGTCGAGGAGGGCATCACGGTCACCGCCCTGCCGGGCCCGAGCGCCGTCACCACCGCGCTGGCCGTCTCCGGCCTGGCCAGCGACCGCTTCTGCTTCGAGGGCTTCCCGCCGCGCAAGCCTGGAGAGCGCGCTCGCCGCCTTTCGGCGCTGGCGAAGGAGGAGCGCACGATGGTGTTCTTCGAGGCGCCCCACCGGCTCCAGAGCGCGCTGGAGGCGATGGCGGAGGCCTTCGGTCAGGAACGGAAGGCCGCCGTCTGCCGCGAGCTCACGAAGACCTACGAAGAGGTACGGCGCGGCGGCCTGGGCGAGCTGGCCGCGTGGGCGGCGGCGGGCGTCAAGGGTGAGATCACCGTCGTGGTCGCCGGTCACGTCGCGGCCGACACCGAGCCCGATATCGAGTCACTGGTCGCCGAGGTGGACCGCCGCGTGGCCGACGGGGAGCAGCGTAAGGCGGCCGTGGCCGACGTGGCCAAGGAGGCGGGTCTGCCCAAGCGGGAGCTCTACGACGCGGTTCACAGGAGATCGTCCACCCCATAGGGTGCGCATCGTGAAGAAATGGGGGATTTCCGCACAGCGGCTGGTCCCGCCCATGCAAGGGGGCGCCCTCTGGGGGTGGCTGGGGCCGATCGCGGTCGCCCTCTTCGGCGGAATACTGAGATTCGTCAGATTAAGCGAGCCGAGGGCCATCGTCTTCGACGAGACGTACTACCTCAAGGACGCCTACTCGCTGCTCAGGTTCGGCGTCGAGCGGGTCACGCTGGGCGACTCCAAGAACCCCGAGGCCGACCACCGGCTGATGGCCGGCAACCTCGACATTTTCAAGCACTGCCCGAACACGACCGACTGCGCCTCGTTCGTCGCCCACCCGCCGCTGGGCAAGTGGATGATCGGGCTGGGGGAGTGGCTGTTCGGCGTGAACCCGTTCGGCTGGCGGTTCGCCGCGGCCGTGGTCGGGACGCTGTCGATCCTCATCCTGGCCCGGCTGGCGCGGCGGATGACTCGCTCGACGATGCTGGGCTGCCTGGGCGGGCTGCTGCTCTCGCTGGACGGCCTGCACCTGGTGCTGTCGCGTACGGCGCTGCTGGACATCTTCCTGATGTTCTGGGTGCTGGCCGGGTTCGCCTGCCTGGTGGTCGACCGCGACTGGTCACGGCAACGGCTGGCCGACTGGTACGACAACTCGCCGCTCACCCCGACCGGGCCACCGCTCGGTCTGCGGCCGTGGCGGATCGCCGCGGGCCTCTGCCTGGGGGCGGCCTGCGCGGTGAAGTGGTCAGGGGTGTTCTTCCTGGTCGCGTTCGCGGTCATGAGCCTGCTGTGGGACATGGGGGCCAGGCGGGCCGTCGGGCTGCGCAATCCCTACTCCGGCGCCTTCGCCAAGGACGTGCCGTCTGGGCTGGCCGCGCTCGGGCTGGTGCCCGCGCTGACCTTCGTGGCCTCGTGGGCGGGCTGGTTCGTCACCGCGGGCGGCTACGGGCGCAACTGGGACCAGGCGACTTCGTCGGGGCCGCTGTTCTTCGTCGTCGACTCGGTGCGATCGTGGCTGAAGTACCAGGTGCAGGTGCTCGGCTACCACACCGGGCTGCACGACTATCACCCGTACATGTCGGATCCGTGGACGTGGCCGGCCCTGTTCCGGCCGGTCTCCTTCTTCTACCCGACGGACCTGCCGCCTTCGGCGTGCGGGGCGGACAAGTGCTCGCAGGCGGTGCTCGGGGTGGGCACGCCCGCCCTCTGGTACGCCGCCATGCTCGCCCTGCTGGGACTCATCGCCTGGTACGTCGCCACGCGCGACTGGCGGGCCGGGGCGGTGCTGCTGACCTTCGCCGCCGGCTGGCTGCCGTGGTTCTACTACGCCATCGCCGACCAGCGGACGATGTATCTCTTCTACATGATCCCCGTGGTGCCGTTCATGGTGCTGGCGCTCGTCCTGGTCGCGGGGCTGGTGATCGGGAAGGAGAGCGCCCCACCCGCGCGCCGGGCGGTGGGGGCCGCGGTCGTGGGGGCGTTCACGCTGATCGTCCTGATCAACTTCTGGTGGCTCTACCCGGTGCTGGTCGCCGAGACGCTCACGCAGGCACAGTGGTGGGCTCGGATGCTGACGCGGGCTTGGGTCGTACCCGCGCCAAAGTGACGCCGCGGCGCAGCGTGATCGCCGCGGCGATGCAGGCCAGGGGGACCGCCGGCAGGACGTAGCGGTAGTCGAACTCCGCCGTCGCGGCGGGCGCGAGCAGCAGGCCGAACGCCCCGAGCCAGGGCAGGATCACCGGCCCGCCGAACCGGCGCCAGCGGACCACCGTGCCGTACAGGCCGATCAGCATCACGCCGCCCAGCACGATGCCGGGCAGGTAGACCACCTGCTGGTAGCCGCTCATGATCTGCGCGAAGGGCGCGACGATCTTCGTCTCGGGCGGGCCCTGCTCGTAGGTGTAGGCGTCGGTGTCCGTACGGCCCTGATAGGAGGGCCACTGGGGCAGTCGCTTGGGGTTGCCGCTGTCATCCAGCTCGTAGAACGGGATGAAGCGATACATGTTGTACGTCTTCTCGTCCGGGAAGCGCGGCCGGCCCCAGTTGAAGGCGCGGAAGAAGTCGCGCGCCACGACCTTCAGGTAGTCGCCGGGCTGCGAGGTGATCGCCCGCGTGGCGAACGCGCTGGCGGCCTCGTTGGTGATGTCGGTGAACTTCTTGCCCGCGCCCCAGCGGTGCAGCACCTCACCCGTGCCCTGGCCGTCGCCGTTGCCCTGGCCCCAGAGATACCACTGCGCGTAGTCCTTGCGCTGATTGACCGGATCGTTGATGCACAGGAGCAGCATCTGGAGCTCCCGATATTTGTCGATATGCATCTTGTTGCAATCGGCGAAAATCGCCGTGCGCATGTAAAGGATGAGCCCGTCGCTGTTGGTCATCGCGAATTTACCGAAGTTTGTTGAGAACCACCCCATGTAGGCGAGGACCGGGACCGCGCAGGCCATGATCACGGCCACGATCGCCTTCCACCCGGTCCGCTTGATGAGCAGATAGGCGACGACCAGGGCGAGGATCGGCAGGCCGATCGAGCGGGTGAGCGCGGTGAGCGCGAGCAGCAGCCCGACGACGACGCCCAGCTTCCACGACATCCGCCGGTTCCACAGAACGATCGTGATCACGCCCACGACCAGCAGCGTGAACAGCGTGTCGGACATGATGAGCTGTTCGAGCTGGATCTGGTAGGCGTCGAACAGCACCGGGACGGCCGCCAGCGTCGCCCCCCACTTCGGCAGCCCGAACTTCGCGCGCACCAGCGCATAGATGAGCGCGCCCGTGGCCAGGCCCATCAGGTGCTGGGACATGGTCACGAGGGTGAAACTGTGGAACGGCTTGAGCAGCAGCAGCCAGAATCCGTAACCGTCGGGCCGGATCGGGTGCGGCCGGGGGTGCAGCGCCACGGATACGTACTCGTAAGAGTCGTTGAACCACATCGCCGGGCCGTAGCCGAGCATGGTTATCAGCCGCAGCACCCCGCCAATGGCGAATGCGGCGGCGAACACCCGATGACGGCCGACGAACGCCCATGCGCGCGCTATCCGGCCAGGGGCGGAGGGGTCCACAGGGGTCATCTCCGCAGCGCTCACCATGCTGTAAAGAATGCCAGTCGTTTTTAGGACTTGACCCGACCATCCTCGGGCACAGGGCATGATGGTGGGCTGGAAGAGCCTTAACTGAAGGGTTGAGACGTGGAACTGACGGTGGTCATGCCCTGCCTCAACGAGGCGGAGACCGTGGAAGTCTGTGTGCGCAAGGCACTGGCGTGCATGGAAGAGCACGGCATCGAGGGCGAGGTCCTGATCGCCGACAACGGCAGCACGGACGGCTCGCAGCAGCTCGCCCGTGACGCCGGTGCGCGTGTCGTCCACATCGATGAGAAGGGTTACGGCAACGCCCTCATGGGCGGCATCCGTGCCGCGCGTGGCAAATACGTCATGATGGGCGACGCCGACGACTCCTACGACTTCACCTCGTTGCTCCCATTCGTCGAACAACTGCGCGACGGTGCCGATCTCGTGATGGGCAACCGGTTCAAGGGAGGCATCGCCCCCGGCGCCATGCCTCCGCTCCACCGCTACCTGGGCAACCCGGTGCTGTCGTTCATCGGCCGGCTGTTCTTCCCGTCGGCCATCGGCGACTTCCACTGCGGCCTGCGCGGGTTCAGGCGCGACTCGATCCTGCGGCTCCAGCTGCAGACGGGCGGCATGGAGTTCGCCTCCGAGATGGTCGTCCGCTCCACCCTGTCCGGCCTCGACGTGCGTGAGGTGCCCACCACGCTGTCGCCCGACGGCCGCTCCCGGCCGCCGCACCTGCGCTCCTGGCGTGACGGCTGGCGCCACCTGCGCTTCCTGCTGCTGTACAGCCCCAAGTGGCTGTTCTTCTATCCCGGCATCCTGCTGATGATCATCGGCCTGGTCGCGGGCACGGCGCTGACGTTCGGCCCGGTCGAGATCGGTGAGCTGGCCTTCGACGTCGACACCCTGGTCGGCGCGTCGGCGGCGGTGGTGATCGGCTTCCAGGCGGCGTTGTTCGCGCTGTTCACCAAGGTCTACGCGGCCGAGGAGGGCTTCCTGCCCGAGTCGCCACGCGTGCGCAGGCTCATCGACATCGTCACCCTGGAGAAGGGCCTGGTGGTCGGCGGGTTGCTGGCCCTGGCCGGTCTCGTCGGCCTGGTGATGTCGCTGGTGCACTGGCAGGTCCGCAGCTTCGGCTCGCTCGACCCGCGCGAGTCGCTGCGCATCGTCGTGCCCTCCGCGACGGCGCTCATCATGAGTTTCCAGACCATCTTCGCGGCGCTTTTCATCAGCATCCTGGGCATCCGCCGCACCCGCGAGAGCTCGATCGACGCCGCCGCCAAGGTGGCCGAGGAGGCGGCCGAGGCCGTGTCCCGCGAGGAGTCCAAGACGCGTTGATCATCCGCCTCGTGCCGGTGTTCGGTACGAGGCGACCGTGGTCGCACCGTAGGCTTGGCCCTATGTCCCAGCACATCTTGACCGCCGTAGCGTGGCCGTACGCTAACGGCCCTCGCCACATCGGGCACGTATCCGGATTCGGCGTGCCGTCCGACGTCTTCAGCCGCTACCAGCGGATGGCGGGCAACAAGGTGCTGATGGTGTCCGGCACCGACGAGCACGGCACGCCCATCCAGGTGCAGGCCGACAAGGAGGGCGTGACCGCCCGCGAGCTCGCCGACCGCTACAACCGGGTGATCGCCGAAGACCTGACCGGCCTGGGGCTGTCCTACGACCTGTTCACCCGCACGACGACGAAGAATCACTACGCCGTCACGCAGGCGATCTTCAAGGGCCTCTACGACAACGGCTACATCTTCCCCAAGACCACGATGGGCGCGATCTCCCCGTCCACCGGACGCACCCTGCCCGACCGTTACATCGAGGGCACCTGCCCTATCTGCGGCTACGACGGTGCCCGCGGCGACCAGTGCGACAACTGCGGCAACCAGCTCGACCCGATCCAGCTCATCAACCCCAAGAGCCGGATCAACGGCGAGACGCCGATCTTCACCGAGACCGAGCACTTCATGCTCGACCTGCCCGCCTTCGCCGAGGTGCTCGGCTCCTACCTGCAGTCCAAGCAGGGCGAGTGGCGGCCCAACGTGCTCAAGTTCGCCCTCAACCTGCTCGGTGACCTGCAGCCGCGGGCGATCAGCCGCGACCTCGACTGGGGCGTGCCGATCCCGCTCGACGGCTGGCGCGACCAGCCCAACAAGCGGCTCTACGTCTGGTTCGACGCCGTCATCGGATACCTGTCCGCCTCCATCGAGTGGGCCAAGCGTTCCGGCGACCCCGACGCGTGGCGCCAGTGGTGGCAGAATCCCGACGCCCGTGGCTATTACTTCATGGGCAAGGACAACATCGTCTTCCACGCCGAGATCTGGCCCGCGATGCTGTTCGGCTACAGCGGCCAGGGCGCCAGGGGCGGCTCGCCGGGGGCGCTGGGCGCGCTCAACGTGCCGTCCGAGGTGGTCTCCAGCGAGTTCCTGACCATGGAGGGCAAGAAGTTCTCCTCCTCGCGGCAGGTCGTCATCTACGTCCGCGACTTCCTGGCCCGCTACGACGCCGACGCGCTGCGCTACTACATCGCCGTGGCCGGTCCGGAAAACCAGGACACCGACTTCACCTGGCAGGAGTTCGTCAACCGCAACAACGGCGAACTCGTCGCCGCGTGGGGCAACCTGGTCAACCGGTCGATCTCCATGGCGGCCAAGAACTTCGGCTCGATCCCCGAGGCCGGTGAGCTGACCGACGCCGACCGGGCGCTGCTGGAGCGCTCGCGCAACGCCTTCGGGCCCGTCGGGGCGGAGCTCAACCGCTCGCGGTTCAAGAACGCCATCACCGAGGCGTTCGACGTGGTCCGCGACGCCAACCGCTACCTGGCCGAGCAGGAGCCGTGGAAGCTCAAGGACGACGCGGAGCGGCAGAAGTCGATCCTGCACGTCGCCCTCCAGGTGGTCGACGACGCCAAGACGATGCTCACGCCGTTCCTGCCCGGCTC
The DNA here is from genome assembly GCF_044460705.1 of Nonomuraea sp. NPDC050022. Taxonomy (NCBI): domain Bacteria; kingdom Bacillati; phylum Actinomycetota; class Actinomycetes; order Streptosporangiales; family Streptosporangiaceae; genus Nonomuraea; species Nonomuraea sp. NPDC050022. The sequence continues at coordinate 371,664 of NZ_JBITKE010000005.1, read as the reverse complement.
GTCCAACAAGGTCCACGCGATGCTCGGTGGCGAGGGCGTCTGGTCCGGCATGCCGGAGATGCACGACGTCGACGAGGACGGCGGCACCCCCTACCCGGTGATCACCGGCGACTACAACGGGGCGGCCCAGTGGGAGCACCGGCAGATCAAGCCGGGCACGCCGCTCGCGCCGCCCGTGCCGCTGTTCAAGAAGCTCGACCCGAAGGTCGTGGACGAGGAGCTGGCCCGGCTGGCCGACTGAGGTCATAGTCCTTGAGCGTGATGGCGCTGGCCGTCTTTCGTGCGGTCCGCGCCATCAGCCCGGTAAAGGGCAGATATGGCATCAGCTTGTAGTTCTGGTTCATGAACCACCGCATGAACCTGGTCTCCGGCACCATGAACTTGCTGACCCCCTCGCCGGACTTCTGGCAGGTGAGGACGTAGTCGCGCATGGCCGCCTCGTACCCGGCGAAGGCGGTCCGATGGTCGCGGGCCGCCGCCAGCTCGCCCGCGAGCACGTACGCGCCCACCATGGCGAGCCCGGTGCCCATGCCCGACAGCGGCGAGGGGCACCAGGCGGCGTCGCCGAGCAGCACGATTCGGCCGTGTGACCAGCGGTCCATGCGCACCTGGGCGATGGCGTCGAAGTAGAAGTCGTCGGCCCGCCGCATGTCGCGCAGCAGCCGGGGAGCCTCCCAGCCGACACCCGCCATCGCCCGTTCCAGCAGTTCCTGCTGCCGGCGGGTGTCGTGGCGGTCATAGGTCAGCTCCGGCGAGCCGAACCAGAACATGGCCTTGGCCTCGGTGTTCTGCCTGGAGCTGTAGAGGGCGACCATCTTGCCCGGTGTGTTGTAGGCGTGGCCGCTGTGGTCGAGGCCGAGGAAGTTCTCCGTCGTGAAGACCGCGCAGTACAGGCCCAGGTACGAGATGAACTCCCCTTCGGGGCCGAAGGCCAGCTCACGCACCTTCGAATGCAGGCCGTCGGCGCCGACCACCAGGTCGAAGCGCCTGCTCGGACCCCGCTCGAACGTGACCGTGACACCGTCGGCGTCCTCGTCGAGCGCGGCGATGGAGTCGTGGAAGATGTACTCGGTGCGGTCCCTGGTGAGCTCATAGAGGATCTTGGCCAGGTCGCCGCGCAGGATCTCGACGTCGCCGGCGAACAGGTCGGCCGGCAGGGCGCTCAGCTTCTTGCCCGCCTCGTTGACGTTCCACATGGCGCCCATGTTGGTCTGCTGCCGCTGGATTTCGCCGAGTATGCCCATCTTGCGGAGCACGGTCAGGTGGACGTCGCCGCGGAAGTCGACGGAGTAGCCGCCCTCGCGCAGGGCGGGCGCCCGCTCGACGATCGTGGTGGAGTGTCCGGAGCGGTTCAGCCAGTAGGCCAGGGCGGGGCCGGCGACGCTGGCGCCGGAGATCAGGATGTCCATGCCGACGAGCTTCGCCGGGCGCGCTCACCGCGGGCTCACCCCGAGCTCACCGGGCAGAGCGCTGATCAGTCGCAACGGTGAGGCGGCGATCGCCGCCTCGGACACGCCCGCCAGGAGGGCCGCTTGGGCGTGGGTGAGCGTCGCGCCCTCGGTCCAGGCCCGCTCGTATGCCTCCTCGCCCAGGATGGCCCGCGCGCGGGCGGAGACGTCCGCGGCGGCGGGGGTCACGGGATGGGTCCCGCCGAGCATCACGGTGGCGGCCCCCAGCAGCTTGGCGGCCATCCACGCGCCGCCAGTGGCCGCTCGCGAGTCGCCAGGGCCGGGCTGCCCGTCGCCCGCGCTGAGGTCGGGTCGCCTGTCGCCCGTGCTGAGGTCGGGTCGCCTGTCGCCCGTGCTGAGGTCGGGTCGTCTGTCGCCCGCGCCGAGGTCGGTGAGTGCGAGCCGGGCGAGCGACTCGAACGCGCCGGCGCTCTCCGGCGCCGGGCCCGTCGCGACCGCGACCTCCACGGCCTGCCGGTATGAGGCCCTGGCCGTGTCGCGGTCGCCGGCGGCCTCCGCGAGGCGGCCCAGCCCGAGCAGGATCCGGACCCTGTTGCCGGTGCTCCTGAGCCACCCGGGATCCGAGCGCCGCAGCGCCCCCTCGTAGAGCTCCCGGGCCCTGACCAGGTCGCCCTCCTCCAGCGCCAGGTCGCCGAGCCCGCGCAGCGCGGAGGCAACGTTCGTCGGCACGCCCACGCGCCGGGCCAGCTCGGCGGCCCGCTCGTAGTCGGCCCTGGCGGCGGCCGGCCCGGCGCGCAGGTTGAGGTCGCCCCGGTTGCACAGCAGATCGGCCAGGTCCTCGGTCGCGCCCAGCTCCTCGGCCAGCGCGATCGCCTCGTCGGTGTGGGCCAGCGCGACCTCCCGGCTGCCGTGCATGCCCGCCATCATGGCCAGCGCGTCGAGCGCGAGCATCGAGCCCCACCGGTCGCCGAGCGCGCGCAGGTCGTCGAGCGCCGAGACCAGATCGGCCTGCGCCTGGGCGTGCTCGCCCCGGGCCATCAGCGAATAGGCCCACATGAACCGGGACATCGCGCGTTCCCACGGGTCAGGGCTGTGCGCGGCCCTGGAGATCACCGCGAGCGTCGCCTCGGGCGCGTGCATGGCTGACGTGATCATCGGCCACAGGAACGTGAGAATGGGATACTCGCGTGCCCCCTCGCCCGTCGACACGATCGCGTCGGCCACGGCGGAGTGGCGGGTCCACAGCTCGCCGGCCGCTTCGTCGCTGGCCGTGGTCAGCAGGCAGAGCACGTACGCGTCGCCGAGGTCCGGATCCGGCTCCGCCTGGTTGAGCAATTCAATGGCCGGAGCCGTGGCCGTGCCGCGCATCCCGCGCATCCACAGGTAGGTGGACTGCGCCGCCAGCAGCCGCATGCCGAGCCGCACATCGCCCGCCTCGGCCGCCCAGCTCAGGGCCGTCCGGAGGTTGTCGTGCTCGGCGGACAGCGACTCCAGCCAGGCGAGCTGCTCGGCCGCGCGCAGGTGCGGGTCGGCCCGCTCGGCGAGGGCGAGGAAGTAGCTCGCGTGCGCACGCCGTACGGAAGGTTCGCCGGTCAGTTCTTCCGCGCAGAAGGCGCGGATGGTCTCCAGCATGCCGTAGCGGCCGTCCGTGACGGTCACCAGTGACTTGTCGGCGAGCGAGTCGAGCAGGTCCTCGGCGTCGGGCAGGCCGCACACCTCGGCGGCGGCCCCGGCCGTCGCGCCGCCCGCGAACACCGTGAGCCGCGCGGCCATCGCGCGTTCGCCCTCGGTGAGCAGCTCCCAGCTCCAGGCGACGACCGCGCGCAGCGTCTGGTGCCGGGCGTCGGCGGTGCGGCTGCCGCGCGACAGCAGCTTGAAACGGTCGGTGCCGAGGCGTCGGGCCAGCTCGCGGGTCTCATGCGTGCGTACGCGGGCGGCGGCCAACTCGATGGCCAGCGGCAGGCCGTCGACCGCCGCGCAGATCTCGCCGACCGCCTCGTCAGCCACGAAATCCGGTCGAACCGCCTTCGCCCGGTCGGTGAACAGCCGGACAGCGTCCGCCTCGGCCAGCGGGCGAACCGGCCAGAGGTGCTCGGCCGTGATGCCCAGCGGCTCGCGGCTGGTCGCCAGGACGCGCAGGTGGGGACAGGCTTCGAGCAGCCGTTCGGCCAGCGCGGCGGTGTCCGCGATCAGGTGCTCGCAGTTGTCCAGGACCAGCAGCAACGGCCGGTCGGCCAGTACGGTGACCAGCCGGCTGAAGAAGTCGTCGGAGGCGGTGGACCGGGGGCCGAGCAGCCCGCCTTCGCGGATGCCCAGTGCCGCGAGCAGCGCGCGCGGGAGGTCGGCGCCCTCGGTGAGGGCGGCCAGCTCGGCGAGGCAGGCGTCGGGGCGCCGCCCGGCGACCTCGACCGCCAGCCGCGTCTTGCCCGCGCCGCCCGGCCCCAGCAGCGTCACCAGGCGGGCTGAGTCGAGCAGTGTGTCGACCGCGGCCAGGTCGTAGGCTCGGCCGACCAACGTGGTTAGCCGGGCCGGTATCCCCGACCTGCCGTTTTGTTCGGCCCACCCCTGTCCAGTCGGCCCCTGTCCAATCGGCCCCTGTTCGGTCAGCCGCTGCTCGGCTGGTCGGGCGGCGGGCTGTGCGGGTGTGGTCTGCGCGCTGGGCGGGGCCAGGTGGGCGAGTTCGCCGCGTAGCAGGCGCTGGTGTAGTCCGGACAGCTCGGGCGAGGGATCGGTGCCCAGCTCGTCGGCCAGCAGCCGCCTGGCCTGCTCGTAGGCGACCAGTGCCTCGGCCGGCCGGCCGTCCGCGCTGAGCGCCCGCATGAGCTGGCCGCGTAGCCGCTCGCGCAGCGGGTGGCGGTCGATCAGCTCGCCGAGCTCCGGGATCGCCGCCCGCTGTGCGCCGCGCCGCAGGTCGGCCTCGATCCGGTCCTCCTGGGCGGCCAGGTGCCGCTCTTCGAGGGGTACGGCGTGCGTCGCGTCGAGGTCGGCGAGCGCGGGGCCGCGCCACAGGGACAGCGCCTCGCCCAGCAACGCGGCGGCCCGGCCGGGATCGATGTCGAGCGCCTGCCGCCCCTCCTCGGCCAGCCGCAGGAACCGGTGCGCGTCGACGTCGCCGGGATCGACGGCCAGCCGGTAGCCCGTGGCCGCCCGCTCGACCATGATGCCGTCGCCGCGCAGCCTCGACACCTGGGAGTGCAGGGCGTGCTGGGCGTTCTTGGGCGGCTGCTCGCCGTACAGGACGTCGATGAGCCGGTCATAGGGGACGACCTCGCCGGGCCGGATGAGCAGCAGGGCCAGCAGTGCTCGCCGGGACCGGCCGCCGAGTGGCACCTCTGCGCCGTCCGCGCGCCAGGCACGGGTGCTGCCGAGAATGCCGAAGCGCATGGACGTTACTTTAGAGGGCGTGAGCAAGATTCCCAGCCCGCCCGAGCCCCTGTCCGCACCGGTGTTCGACAGTCACTGCCACCTCGACATCATGGTCGGCAACCGGCAGGCGTCCTCGGGCGATCCCGTGGCACAGGCGGCGCAGGCGGCTTCGGCGAGCGTACGGAGCATCCTTGACGACTCGCGTGCCGTCGGCGTGACCCGGCTCGTCACGATCGGCTACGACCTGCCCTCCTCCCGGTGGAACGCCGAGGCGGCGGCCGAGCACGAGGGGATCTACGCTGGCGTCGCCATCCACCCCAACGAGGCGCACGCGGCCACGCCCGAGACGCTGGCCGAGATCGAGGCGCTTGCCGGGCGCGACGAGGTGCGGGCGGTGGGGGAGACCGGGCTCGACTACTACCGCGACTGGGCGACCAAAGAGGACCAGCACGCGAGCTTCCGTGCGCACATCGAGATCGCCAAGCGCACCGGTAAGGCGCTGGTCATCCACGACCGTGACGCGCACGACGACGTGCTGAAGGTGCTGGCCGAGGTGGGTGCGCCGCCGGTGGTGGTGTTCCACAGCTTCTCGGGCGACCCCGAAATGGCCAAAAAGTGCGCCGAAGCCGGATATTTCATGTCTTTTTCCGGGCCGGTTACCTACAAGAACGCCTCCTACCTGCGCGAGGCGGCACGGGTGGCGCCGACGGAGCTCATGCTCGTCGAGACCGACGCCCCCTACCTGCCGCCGGTGCCCTATCGGGGCAAGCCCAACGCGCCCTACCTCATTCCCCTCACTCTGCGCTGTCTCGCGGAGGTCAAGGGGGTCCATCCGGATGAGCTGTGCGAGGCCATCAGTGTCAATGGAGTCACGGTCTTCGGAGAGTGGTGACCATCTTTCCGTGAACCGGTAGAGGCGGCGGCGCGGGCGCCACTAGCGTCGTGCCGCCCGAAGCCACTACCGGAGGTAGTCCGTGCGCGGAAAGAGGCGCGCCCCGCGCCCTCGTATTGCCTGGCGATCACCGTGGACACCGGTGATCTGCCTGCTCGCGGTTGTGGCCGTGGGCGGCATCGGGACCGTCGCGGCGCTGGTCAAGAGCGTGGTGCTGGTCGTCGACGGCAAGCCGATGGCGCTGCGCAGCTTCGCCGGCTCGGTGCAGGAACTCCTCGGCGAGGCAGGGGTTTCGGTGGGGTTCGGCGACTCCGTACGCCCGGCCGGACAGGAGGAGATCGCCGACGGAACGCGGATCGTGGTACGCCACGCCCGCCCGATCACGCTGACCCTCGACGGGCGCACCACCCGTCGCCTGGTGACCGCCACGAACGTGGGCGACGCGCTGGCCGAGCTCGACATCAGCCCGGCGGGCGGCCGGCTGTCGGCCCCGCCGACCAAGCATGTGCCGCTGTCCGGGATGTCGCTCTCGGTGTACACGCGGCGTGAGGTGTACGTCGAGGCGGGCGGCCTCCGGATGGCGACCACGACCACCGGCCGGACCATCCGCGAGGTGCTCAGGCAACGCCGCATTCCGGTGCGACCCGGCTACCGGGTGCGCCCGCCGCTCGACAGTTTCCCGGCACAGGGGACCGTCATCAGGGTCAGCCCGCCCGCGCCGCCGCACACCGTGGTCGTGCCGGCGGCCGTGGCGGCGCTCGACTGGGCGGCGCTGGCTCAGTGCATGTCGAACGGCGACCCGCTGGCGGTCAACCCCGCCGGGCCCTATTACGGGATGTACGGGTTCAGCCAGGCCATGTGGACGGCCGTCGGCGGCACCGGGCTACCGCACACCTGGCCGCCGGAGGAGCAGACCTATCGGGCACAGCTCCTTTACCAGCTGGTCGGCGGGCGGTGGCAGGGGCAGTGGCGGGAGTGCGGGGCCCGGCTGTTCGGCTGACCACTTCCCCAGGCTCCGGCCGTTTCCCCAGGCTCCGGCCGTTTCCCCAGGCCCCGGCTGGGTTCGGCCGGTCGGCGGTCGGCCGTTCGGGACGCTGGGGAAGTCGGCTGGATCAACCGGCGATCGATGTGCCGAAGTCGGCTCCCTTGGGCGGTTGGAGCGGCCGCAGCTCGTCGGAGTTGCGGGCCAGCACCATGACCTTGCCGGTCGGGACGGCGTCGGGCTGGCCGATGTAGAGCTTGTTGCCGCTGTAGGCCAGGGACCAGCCGAACAGGCCGTCCGATGTCGGGAGCCTCTTGTCCTCGGCCTCGTTCTTGAGCGACAGCACCCGTACCGCTCCCTCATAGGGTGAGCCGACGGCCACCCTGCCGTCGGCCGAGGCGGCCAGCGAGAAGCCGAACCCGGCGGCCTGCCCCACCCGCCTTGTCGGGCGCATGGCCTGGTCGTAGAGCTGGACGTAGCCACGGCCCGGCGCGGTCACCGCGAAGCCGGACCCCTCGGCGTAGGCCACCGCGTAGCCGTACCTGTCTCCGGCCTCCTTGGTGGGCGAGTCGAGCTTGGCCCCCGAGAGCCTCGGCGCCAGCGCGTTGTCGATGCGGACCGCGGCCCCCGAGTCGGACTTGCCCTGGTCGACCTGGCGGCCGGCGCCGTCGTCGTTCTCGTACGGGACGCCGACGAGCAGGCTGTTGCCCGGTCCGACCGCCACCGACCAGCCGAACTGGTCGCCCACCTCGCCGTTGCCCGGCACCTCCACCGAGTCCTGATTTATCCGGATAAGCCGACCCAGGCCCTGGCGTACGTAGACGGAGCCCGCGTCGGCGATCTGGGCCTGGTCCTCGTACGGCGCGCCGATCGCCACCACGTCGCCCCTCGCGGCCAAAGACCAGCCGAAGTGGGCGTTGCGCTGCGGCTCGGCAGCCGTCAGGCGTTCCGGTCCCTTGCTGTTCCCGCCGTACACGACATAGACCGCACCCGCGTCCCTGACACCGTCCACATCGGCGTAGGGCGCGCCCACCACCAGGTCGGCGCAGGCGTTGCCGGGGTCGATCTTGGCCAGCGTCACCGACCAGCCGAGCGCGTCGCCCTCGATGGCGGGCACTGGCACGGGGATCACCTTGTCCCCGGAGAGGATGTACACCGCACCCTTGCCACCGTCGGCGAACGGATCGCCGACCGCCACGTCCTCCACGCCGTCGCCGTCGAAGTCGCTCGTACCCGCGCACGCGGCCTTCTTGGCAGCGGCTGTCGCCGCGGTGCTCATGCCGCCTATGAGGACGGCCAACGCCAGAAGCGCCGCACCGATCATCTTCACAACCGGACCTCGATCTGGTTACCGTTCTTGAGCCTGGTCGCGAGGAGTTGCACCGGTTTGCGGTACAGCGGCAGGTCGAACACGAACGCGTTGTCGATGCGGTCACCCGCGGTGATCGCGGCCGGGAACGCGGGCTCCACCGGGTCGTGACGTCCGCCCTTGTCGTCGAGCAGCGAGACGATCGGGTCGCCGATCTCCTGGCGCTCGCCTCCGGGGTTCAGCATCGTCCAGCGGACCACGCACAACTGGCCCAGGGTCTGGGTCTTGCCCTCGTACTCCTTCAGACCGCACTGCGGGGCCGCCGCCACGATGAGCTGCGGGTCGTCGAAGGACTTGCCGAGGGCGAACCGGTGACCGAGGTCGTTGGGCCGCGCCGAGGCGGACGCCGTCTGGGTCTGCGACTGGACGGGCAGCGTGGTGTTGCGGCTGGAGGTCACGATGAGGACGGCGAAGGTGACGGCGATGGCCGCCACGGCCGCGGCGGCCGCGATGAGCCACCGGGTGCTCAGGGACCGTCCGGGGGCTGGGGCCTGGGTGTCGTCCGTGGACAGCGCCTCTGCCTGGAGCCCCGGATTCGTCTGGCGACCCTGTACGTTCAGCTCCTCCTGACGGACCTGAGCCTGGGCTTGGACCTGAACCTGAGCCTGGTCCGGCTGCTGCGTCTGCTCGGGTAAGCGGGCCTGCTCCTTCTTTGCACTCGGCTTCTTGAGCAGCGCTTTCTTGGCGGTCGGCTGCTGGGGGGTGGGCACCTCCCAGCGCGCCAGTTCCTCGCGAGCCGCCTGCTCCTCCCGGCGAGCCAACTCCTGCAGATCGGGCTGCTCCTGCCCTGGCGACGACTGTGCCTGGAACGCCTGCTGCGGCTGAGGCACTTGCTGCCTCTGCGCTCCCGCCTGCGCCCCCGCCTGCGCTCCCGCCTGTGACCCAGGCTGTGAGCCCTGCTGTGACCCCGGCGTCGCCTCCGGCCGAGATGGCGGCTGGGAAGGGTCGTTCGCCACGGCCGGTCCCTTGGCCGTGGTGTCGCTGGGCGGCGGCGTGGCGAACGTGGCCGTAATGTCGGGCTCGTTCACCACGTTCTGCGGCGGCTCCCAGTCGTCGAGCAGCCCGGGAGCCACCAGAGTCGGCGGATCGACCGCCGGTGCCGTCGATGTCGCCGCGGGGGCGGGCGCAGTGCCTCCGACCAGGGCGATCAGCAGGTCCTGGGCGGTGGGCCGCTGAGCCGGATCCATGTCGGTAGCCCGCCGGACCAGCTCATCGAGCGGCGCGGGCAGAGCGCCCAGGTCCGGCGGCGCGTTCAGTACACGCGTCGCGAGTGTGATGGGGTCGCCGCGCCCGAACGGGTGGCGCCCATTACCGGCGTACGCGATCAGGCAGCCCCAGGCGAAGATGTCGACGGCGGGAGTGACCGTTTCCCCGCGTACCTGCTCGGGCGCCCACCAGCCGGGACTGCCCAGCAGCTCACCGGACATGGTGAACCCGGTCTCCCTGTCGAGCGCCCTGGCGATGCCGAAGTCGATCACTCGCGGCCCGGACAGCGACAATATGACATTGGCCGGCTTGAGATCCCTGTGCACCAGCCCGGCGACGTGGATCGCCGCCAGCGCCGCCGCGACTCCCAGCGCGACGCCGTGCAGCGGCCCCGGGTCCAGCGCGCCGTACTTGGCGATCTGGTCCGACAGCGGGGTGCCGCCGATGTATTCGGTCACCATGTACGGGCGGCTGTCGCCAGTGTTGCCGTTGTCCAGCACCTGGGCCGTACAGAACGATGCCACCCGTCGCGCGTTCTCCACCTCGGCGTGAAAGCGGTCCGCGAACCCTTGCTGGTTGGCGAACTCGGCCTTCACCACCTTGACCGCGACAAACCGCCCCGTCGGTGCCCTGGCCAGGAACACCGTACCCATGCCGCCCTCGCCGAGTCGGCCGAGCAGCCGGTACGGGCCGATTTCCCGCAGATCCGTCGGGCGGAGCGGCGCGGCGCCCGTTGGCTCCATCAAGGACGTCCCTTCCTGTTCCACGCCCATCCTCCCCTGTGGTGCCCCCATCCGCCATCGCAGGTTCTTCGATGCGGGAGACTGGTTGGATGATGAGCCTGTTGGGCCCTGCAGAAATACGTATTTTGGCGGATAAGCTAAATCTTCGTCCGACGAAAAAGCTAGGCCAAAACTTCGTGATCGACGCGGGAACCGTGCGGCGCATCGTCAGAGTGGCCGCACTGGCCCCAGACGACGTGATCATAGAGGTGGGCCCCGGCCTCGGCTCACTCACCCTCGCACTGCTCCCCGAGGCCCAGCACGTGGTGGCCGTCGAGATCGACCCCGTACTCGCGGGCCAGCTCCCGCTGACCGTGGCGGGCCGTGGCCTCGGCGACAAGCTCACGGTCGTGGAGGCCGACGCCATGCGCATCACCTCCGCCGACCTGCTGGGCCACACGCCCACCGCCCTGGTCGCGAACCTCCCGTACAACGTCGCGGTCCCGGTGGTCCTGCACCTGCTGCAAGTGCTGCCGTCACTGCGCAAGGGCCTCGTGATGGTCCAGTCGGAAGTGGCCGACCGCCTGGCGGCCGGCCCCGGGTCGAAGGTGTACGGAGTGCCGTCGGTGAAGGCCGCCTGGTACGCGGACGTACGGCGAGCGGGCCCGGTGGGGCGGACGGTTTTCTGGCCCGCACCGAACGTGGATTCCGGCCTCGTCTCCATGGCCCGCCGGGACCCGCCTGAGACCTCAGCTTCGCGCGAGGAGGTGTTCGCGGTGATCGACGCCGCGTTCGCACAGCGCCGCAAGACGCTGCGGGCCGCGCTGGCATCCTGGGCCGGCAGCCCCGCGGAGGCCGAAACCGCCTTGCGGGCGGCCGGGGTGGACCCGTCCGCGCGGGGTGAGCAACTCGACGTAACAGCCTTCGCCCGAATCGCCGAGGCCAAGCCCTCGTAGGTCGAGCGGGTACGGCTCGCAAGCCCCGGTCGATCGCGCGCTTGAGGGGATCCGCGTCTGTGGGGATCCGTGCCCGAGGAGATCCCCGCGTGTGGGGGATCCGGATGACGTCCCGCAGGGCGGTGTACTTTCTCACCCGCTCAGCCCTGTTCGCCCACGTAGGAAACGCACAACGAGATCGTTGATCCACCACTGGGTGGGACACCACTGGGATTATCATCATCCCGCTCCCGAGGGGGACTCGCGCCCAAGGGGCCCGCGTGCTTAGGCGATCGGACTTCGGGTCCTGGAAGCCACAAAAGCCACCCCCGGCCACCCCAGTTATCCACAGAGAGTCGCCTCCACAACCCCGGTTATCCACAGAACCCCGCTCGGCTCCCCGCCCCCAAGCCCGATCGCAAGATCCTGGGGCCTCCGTTCCGCACGTCGCAGGAGGCCCACATGACCCCCCGCTCCGCCCTGCCCCGCCGCTTCGGCCTGCCCCTTCACTCTGGTCTGGGCACTCGCTTGAGCCCGGCCACCAGCCCCGCCCCGACCCCTCACCCCGACCTGGGAATCCGCTCCAGCCCAGCCACCCACTCCGGCCTGAACATCCGCTCCAGCTCAGCCGCCAGCCCCGCCCTGAACACCAGCGCGAACACCAGCCATGCTGCGAACACCGCTGTGACCACCGGCCCCGCTCTGAACACCCGCTCTGCCCTGGATCCTCGCCCCGCCCTGACCCTCCGCCCTGCTCTTACCGGGCTCGCGGTCGGAGGAGGCACCCTCGCGGCGCTTCTCGCATTCCCCAACATGGCTGCCGCCGCGAGCACCAGCGCGACCTCACTCAAGCCACCGACCATCCAGTGCTTCCACTTGATCGCCCTACCCACCAAACCCGTGAACGGCGCGCGTGATACGAGCCCCGTGAGCGATGGACGCAATAGGAGCCTCGTAAACGGCGGGCGCAATACAAGTCCCGCGAACAGCGGACACGATACGAGGCTCCCCCAGGACGTCCCGTCAATGACACTCTTGGCCCCGCCTCCTGAGGGCGTGGACCATTCTGATGGCGCCGACCTTCCCGGTGGCGCGGACCAGCAGCCCATCTACGTCCTCATCCCCCTACCCCCAGAAGCCTGCCCCGCCCCCAACCCCCCGGCCACAATCCCCGGAGACCCCGGAGACCCCGGAGACACGCCGCCCAAGCCAAGACCCACCAAGCCTGGGATCAAGCCCGGGACCAAGCCCCGGACCAAGGGCGACATCGCGGTGGCAGCCGCCATCGACCAGTTGGGCACCCCGTTCTCGTGGGGCGGCGGCACGCCGTCGGGCCCCACCACAGGCGTAGGCAGGGGAGCCCACACCAAGGGCTTCGACTGCAGCGGCCTGACCCTCTACGCCTGGTCCAAAGCTGGCATAAGGCTCGGCCACTACACAGGCACCCAGTTCCGCCAGGGCCGCAGAGTCACACTCGGCGAGCTACGCAAGGGCGACCTGGTCTTCTTCGGTGGCGGCACCGGCGACCCCACACATGTTGGCCTCAACCTCGGTGGCGGCGTAATGATCCACGCCCCCAAAACCGGCGACGTGGTCAGAAGAACCCCGTTCCTAACCTCCACCTACTATCGCCCCCTATACCGAGGCGCCGTACGCCCAGGCTGATCCCGACAGCCAACAGCACCCCCGAGCCACTCCTGGCCCCCACCACCGCACGAGGGTCGGCTTTCGTGCCCGGGCCGCAGCCACCGAGCCACCCCGGCCCTCACCACCGCACGAGGACGAGTTCCTGTTCCGGCCGCACCCATCCGTTGCTGAAAGCCTCAACGGCTCTCAGCAATCCCGGCCTTTCGGCCGGGAAGGTCCTTGACGGTGTCACGACAGCCCAAGCTGGGTTGTAGCGTCCTGATGAAGGTCTCTCGTTTCCTTCCGCTGCTGCGGGATCGCGCCACCTGCCCGCCCACCCGCGGCCTGATGGCTGCGGGTGGTGGTGCGGGTCTTCTGGTCGGCTCCACGAGGGTTCGGCGCTGGCGCGCTCTGGTCTCCGGCCACTCCGGTACCAGTGGTGCAGTCCGCCGCGAGGGCGGCGAGGTTGCGTGCGGCGTTCTCGTCCCGGTCTATGACCAGGTCGCAGGCGTCGCAGGTGAAGACTCGGACGTGCAGCGGCAGCTTGGCTTTCACCGCGCCGCAGCCCGAGCAGGTCTTGGAGGAGGGAAACCAGCGGTCCGCGACCACGGTGCGTCCGTTGTTCCAGCCGCTCTTGTAGGTGAGTTGGCGCCGGATCTCCCCGAACCCGGCGTCGGCGATCTTCCGTGCCAGGCGACGGTTCTTGAGCATCCCGGCGACGTTGAGGTCTTCGACGACCACGGTGCCGTACTCGCCGGTGATGCGGGTGGTCAGTTTGCGCAGGGCGTCGGCGCGAAGGTTCCCGACCCGGTGGTGCACCTTGTTGCGCTGCTCGCCGGCCTTCCGCCACCGCTTCGATGGGGCCTGCCCGGTGCGCCGGTCCGGGCCCTGTCGGCGGGAGACACGGCGCGACAGGCGCTTCAGGGTCTTCAGCGCGATGTCGTAGTGGGCCGGGTTCGGCTCGTAGCGGATCTCGCCCAGACTGTCGGCCGTCACCGCCAGGTGCTTCACGCCGAGGTCAACGCCCACAGCATCATCGGGCCGCGTCACGCGTTGTGTCTCGCGCTCGACCTCGACCTGGAAGGACGCCAACCACCGGCCCCGCTCGTGCCGGACGGTGGCGGACAGGATGCGGGCGCTGCCGTTACCGACGCGGCGCTGGAGCTTGCGGGTGGACTCGTGGGTGCGGATCGTCCCGAGCCGGGGCAGGGTCACATGCCTGCGGTCGGGCTCGAGCCGGATCGTGCCGGTGGTGAACCGGCAGGCCGGCCTGGCCTTGTGCTTGGACTTGCGCCGGGGCTTGCCCATCCGACGCCCTTTGCGCTTGCCGTTCTTCGACGTGGCGTAGTTGTCGAACGCCGCCGCGGCGCCGGCCAGGCCGGTGTTGTAGGCCTCCTTGGAGTTCTCGCTCCACCAGTCGGCGAAGCGCGGATCAGTGTGCTTGACCGTGTTGAACACTTTGCGTAGAGACGGCAGCGACCACGGTCGCCACTCGGTCAGCTCATCCTCGCCGACCCCGTAGGTCTGTTCGGCGGCCCGCTGGGACCACGACGCACGAACCCAAGAAACGGCCCAGTTGAACGCGGCACGGGCGGCCCCGCAGTGCGATCGCAGCGCTTGCTCCTGGATGCTGTTCGGGTCCAGGGCGAACCGGTAGGCCTGCACCACGAAACCGGGCTGCGGCTCGAACGTGCGCCGCTTCTTCTCCGGCGCCTGTTCGGCCCTCTCGCTCACTCGGCGTCTTCGCTGGTCGCCACCGCCACCGCACGCTCGGCACGGTTCTTCGCCGCCCGCTGCCCATACAGACGGGCGCACATCGACGTGAGCACCTCGGTCATGTCCCGCACCAGGTCGTCGGTGCTCTCCTCCGGATCGAGGACGACCAACTCCCGGCCTGTCGCAGCGAGCGCGGCTTGCAGATGCTCGACACCGAACCGGGCAAGTCGGTCCTTATGCTCGACCACGATCACCTGGGCATCCGGATCAGCGAGCACACGGTGCAGCTTGCGCCGCTCGCCGTTCAGCCCCGACCCGATCTCGGTCACGACCTCACCCACGGCCAGGCCGCGTCCGGCGGCCTCGGTGACCACGCGGGCGACCTGCCGGTCAAGGTCGGTCTTCTGGTCGGAGGAGGAAACACGGCACTACGCCACCACACGGCCGCCCGCGGGCCGCTCGGGCTAGTGCACGAACCACACCCCGGTCGGAGACTGCGACACTGGCACGGGCATCTTCCCGGCCTTCGCCCACCGCCAAGCGGTTTGATAGTGCACGCCCTCACGAGCGGCCCAATCGGACAACCTCACGAGATCAATATAGATGATTGGTGACCAATGATGAGGCATTAAGCAACAGCCGGAAGCCCCCCGATTCACCGGGTGCGGCCCGGCTCCTTAAGCACGAGCGCAGACTTTGACCAACTTCTCGACCAGAGGCGCGAGCAACTCCTGATCCTCGGGCCTGCCCGGCTCATACTCCACGATCCCCAGCCCTGCCACTTCGAACCGCTCCGCCACCGCGCTGACCAGTCCAAGCAACCCATCAGGTCGCATCCCGCCCGGGGCCGGCGTCCCCACGCTGGCGAACACTTCCGGATCCAGCACATCAAGATCGATATGTAGGTAGACGACCTTCTCCTCGAATGCACGCTCCTTCGGAAAGTCGCCCCGCTCCCGATCGAAACCAGCTGAAGCGATCGCATCGACCAGCGTCGCGGAGTCCGGCATGCCCAGGTGGCACACCCCACTCGCCTCAACGAACGCACCCTCGGCCGGATCGAGATCTCGCACCCCGGCGAGCACGATCTGCCACGGACGGACCAGTTCCTCGGGCACCAGCCCCTCCGGTCCTTCACCGGTGAGGGCCCGCAGCACCATCCCGTGAAACGCCCCAGACGGTGAGTCGGCCGGCGTATTGAGATCCCCATGAGCATCGAACCAGACGACAACCAGCCGATCCCCGTACGTTCGCCGAGCCGCCGCCACCGGCTCCAACTCGACCCCGCAATCACCTCCAGCAGTGACCATGAGCCCCTCGCCCACTTGCGACATCACCGCCCGCATTCGAGAAGCCGTGATGACCAGATCATCATCGACTTGCACACGCAGTCGCCGCGTCGCAGGCACCATCCCGGCCACCAACTGGGCCCCCTCCCGAAGCCGCTCCGCCGTAGCAGACCCCGACCCCCGCCACTGCGGCACCTCAACAACCGTCACTTCCGACAAAATGCCCCCTTTCTCTCCAAAAGCCCTTATTTCCCCCAATCTAACGCCGGCCGGGTCGAGTCACTTGCCGCCATGCTTCGCGCGGTCTGTGCCTTCCGAGTGGTGTCCCGCCGAGCAGCGAATCAACGATGTAGTGACACGTCGTCTGCCAGGCCGCATGAGGGGCTGGACGGTTTTCGGCCGGTCAACTGAACACACCCGGGACCGCGACCGCCCGCGAGGTGCTCACCCGGTTGCACCTGCTCAACCCGCAACTCACCCTGCTCTGGGTCGGCACCGCTTATGGTGGCGAGCTGGTCGTGTGGGCCGGTACCGCTTATGGTGGCGAGCTGGTCGTGTGGGCCGATGAGCACCTCCAGCCAACCCTCAAGATCGTGTTTCGGCCCTGGGGCCAAGCCGGTCCCTGGTGCTACCTCCGGCGTTGGATCGTCGAGCGCACGCTGTGGCTGCCTGCGCTCACTCCATCAGGCTGAGAAGCGCATCGCCATCGGTGTGCGACAGCTTCTCCCCGCACTTGACCACCGAACGCTGCCGCCGAGTCGCGGACGGTGATCTATCGCATAGTCGAGGACCAGCGGCGGGATTCGGCACGGTCGGCACCCCGTACCCGGCCTTGATCGGTGCCGCTGGGACGACTAGCCTGATCGCCGTGTTGCCGGAAGGCGGGGCCGAGACGATCGCGTCAGGCGGGAAGAGCCCCGACCACGATGAGCTCGACCACGACGCCATGGAGTTCGGGACCGACAGACGATGAGCGCGGAAGAGGATTTCAAGCAGGTCGGCGCCGAGCTTGCCGACCTGGGTGTACGGATCTCCAGGATGATGGGGAGTCCCGCGCTCAAAGATCAGGCCGGGAAGGTGTTCGCGAGCCTGCAGCGCGACGGCGCGATGGTGTTCCGGCTGGTCAGGGACACCCCCGAACACGCAGCCGCGCTCCAGCTGGCCGGGGCGTCCCTGTTCGACCCCTCGGAGCAGGGCAGGGTGATGAAGGACTGGGTGGTCGTGCCCCACTCCTCGGCCGAGGAATGGACGGATCTGGCTGAGGCTGCCCTCAGCCGCCCACGCTGATCATTGAACCAGGTCGACGGTGTGGTGGTGGGTGCCCAAGACGGGCAGGACACGGAGCATGGTGTCGGCGAGGTTGGCTTGCCGCTAGCGCAGCCACCGCAGAGCCGCGTCGGCGCAGTCATCGGGGCTGCTGTTGAAGGCGATGGCCGCGTCGGGCGCGTGCTGTCGGACCAGGTTGACCGCCTTCTCGAAGAGTTCGAGTAACGGCTCGTGCTTGCGGATGCCGCCCCCGATCACCACGCAGACGTAGTCTTTGCGGGTCAGCGCCTCCACGATCGCTCCTTCGGGGTTCTCGTCGAGTGCCAACAGGCACCAGTCGGCCTCGATACCATGATCGTCGAAACGGGCCTGACCGCGTGCCATCGCCGCCTGAACTGGCTCCGGGTCCCAGCCCTGGATCTTGGCGGGATCGAGGCCGACCACCAGTACTTGTGCCACTGTCACGCCTCCTCCTTCTCAAAGAACGTTCTGTCGGCGCGATGGTTGAAGGTGATGTCTGGGCGCATCGAACATCGCCGACCTCCTCCAGCGGGCGCCACGCTATCCCGATCTTGCCACGCGTGCTTCTCGACGTGCTCTCGTCAGAGTGGCAGGACATTGCGCCAGATGCTGGGTACTGAGTCGGCTGCGGCTCCCGCATGGACGGCTCAGGCCAGGGCCGAGATCTCGATCCGGGTGTGGTCGGTGGGGTCCACCAGGCACGACAGCACGACGTTCCCCCGCTCCAGGTGTTCCCCCATGGACGAGGTGAGCCGGGCCGTGCGCTCGATCTCGTACGGGCTGCCGGCCTGAGGGGTCACGCGAAGCCGCAGCAGCCAGATGTAACGTCCGTTGAACTTGTTGGACGTCTCCTCAATCCCCAAGACCGCCGCGTTGCACGGCACCGCGACCGCACGCTCCTCTGGTGTGAAGATTCGCAGCGCGGCGGATTCCATGCTCGCGAACGAGATGGAGCCCATGGCGAGCAGCCCCGCACCCAGGAGGAGGAACATCGCGCTGACGTACGCCCCGACCCGGGTGTGCGGCTTTCGCCGCAACACGAGGAACAACACCACGGCCACGATCACTGCGATCACGGCGAATGTCCCGAAGACGATCGATGGCATCGTTCTTCCTCACGCTGAGAGGCAGAGTCTGGCAGCCGGCCTTGTCCGTTCCGATGTCGATAGTTGATCAGATGTCGCTTGCATGGTGGCTGCAGCCCGCATGATCGCGTAGCTGCTCTCGTATGCGGCACTCGTGCGACATTCCGCCAGGCGGGCCGGAGGAGCCCTCAGCGCACTGGCATCTGGCACCGTAGCCGCTGGCGTCCGCAGCGCCGGAGAATCGCCCCCTCGGGTACTGGTGTTGCATCGGTCCCGTACAGGGGTCACCACTTCTGCCGAGAATCATGTGAGCGGGAAGCGAGCCCCTATAGGCTCGAGAGCCCTCGACAAGCTCGAGAAGAGTCCTCAACCTCGGCAAACGACGAAAGTGACAGAAGATCGATGAGTTCGGTTACCGTACGGGTGCCCGCGAAGGTCAACGTGCAGCTATCCGTCGGACCGCTTCGGGAAGACGGCTATCACGACCTGATCAACGTCTTCCACGCCGTATCGATCTTCGACGAAGTGGTCGCCAACGAGTCCGAGTCGATCAGCGTCACGGTGGGGGGCAACTGGGCGGACCGGGTCCCGATCGATAACGAGAACCTGGCGATTCAGGCCGCGAGAGCCCTGGCCAAGCACGCGGGCCGCACCTATGGCGCGGCGTTGGTGATCCACAAGGCCATCCCCGTGGCCGGTGGCATGGCCGGGGGGAGCGCGGACGCGGCGGGGGCTCTGGTGGCGTGCAACGAGTTGTGGGGGCTCGGCCTGCCGTTCGACGACCTCATGGAGATCGCCGGCGACCTGGGAAGTGACGTACCCTTCTCGCTGCTCGGAGGCACGGCGGTGGGGATCGGGCGGGGTGAGCAGCTCAGCGAGCTGCCGACCGGTGGCCGGTTTCACTGGGTGTTCGCGGTGGCGGAGGGCGGGCTGTCGACGGCCGCCGTCTATGCCGAGTGCGACCGGCTCCGTGCCGCGACCGGTGCGGAGATCCCCTGGCCGCAGCTGAGCGACCCCCTGCTGGAGGCGCTCGGCGCCGGGGACGCCCGCAAGCTGGGCGCGTACCTCACCAATGACCTCCAGCCCGCCGCCCTGACGCTCCGCCCTCAGCTGGCCGACACCCTCGAAGCCGGTCGCCAGTACGGCGCGCTCGGCGCGATCGTCTCCGGCTCCGGTCCGACCTGCGCCTTCCTCGCGACCGACGCCGCCCACGCCGACCGCCTGGCCGCCGCCCTCACCACGTCCGGCGTCACCCGCACCGCGATCCCCGCTCACGGCCCTGTCCCAGGCGCCGTGGTGGTCTGAGGTCATCGTTCGGCCGGGCGGTTCGTTGGTCGCTCGATCTCGATGGCCAGGACACCCAGAGCCTGCTCCTCCAGCCCTTAGGTTGGCGGATGCAGGCCCGCTCCTGGGCGGCTGCTGGTCCGGGGCTGGTCCGGGGCTGTTGGTAATGACTTTCTCAGGTCGGGAGCCAGGGGCGAGAGGCGGATGCCTGTGCCGCGCGCTATAGCGGTCGGATAAACCGCCGCCCCGGTGCTCTTTGTCGTCAGCCTGTTTCCGTGGCGATCAGGAGCGTTAGCCGGTCAGGAGAGCTGGCCGGTCAGGAGAGTCGATCGGTGATCGGTACCTGTGTTTCAGGGGTGCGCCGAACCAGTCGGAGAGCGCTTCTCGCAGCCCGAGCACGGCGGTGTCGGCGGGTTCGTCGATGGTCGCGGCCCAGGCGATGTGGGCGTCCGGGCGGATCAAAAGGGCGTCGGCGGGTCGGTGGTGATCGGTTTTGGCGGTGTGGATGTCCACGCGGTGCCGCCAGCGTTGCGCGGTCTCGCGGAGGTCCGGGCGGTCGGCGAGGTCGAGGAGGACGGGCCGTGCGGTGTGCATGAGCTCCGCGACGCTGGTCGTGCCCTGGTCGGTGTGCAGGGTGAGGTCGGGGGCGAAGGTGCCGGTCAAGGCGTGTTGGTTGGGGTTGGGCAGCGGATAGCGCGTGTCGGCGCCGGCGATAAGGGCTGACATGCGGCGCAAGGGCTGTTCGTCGACGAGCAGTTCCTCGAAGACTTTTCGAAGTGCTTCGGCGGCCGGGTTGTTTCCGCGCCGCAGTGCCACTTGAGCTTGGGTCTGTAGCAGTGCGCGTACGCCGGCGAGGTGGCGTTCGTCGTGATACGTCTCCAGCAGGCCCGTCGGCGCCCAGCCGTGGATGTCGGCGGCCAGCTTCCAGGCGAGGTTGACCGTGTCGAGCATGCCGAGGTTGAGTGCCGCGCCCGTGGCGGGGAGCAGGTGGGCCGCGTCGCCGGCCAGCAGGATCCGTCCGTTGCGGTACCGCTCGGCCTGCCGAGCCTGAAATTGCCAGCGCGACAGTCGATGCACTTCTCCCAGAGGGAGATCCCCGCCGAGCACCCGGCGGATGCTGCCCTGGAACTCGGTCAGGGTCATCGCCACGTCATCGTCGACTTCGGTGAGCTCCTCTTCGGTGGTGAAGACGAGCAGAACCTCGGCGTTGAGCGTCCCGAACGCGAAGACACCGCCGTCTGTTCGCGTGAAACCCGCACGGATCGTGCCCAGCCCCGGTACGTCGAGGTCGCCGTTGGCGAGCCGGGTCACCGAATCGGGCATGGTGACCTGACCCAGCCGGTTGACCTCTGGATAGGTGGTGCCGGGGAACGGGATGCCCGCCCCGCCGCGGACCCGGCTGCGCGGGCCGTCGCAGCCCACCAGGTATCGGGCGGTCACCTGGTACGGCCCGTCCGGGCCGCGCACGTCCGCGGTCACCGTGGCGTCGTCCTGGCTGACCCCGACCACCTCGTGTCCGCGGCGTATGTCGGCACCGAGTTCGCGGGCGCGTTCGTCGAGCAGGCGCTCGAGTCGCCGCTGCGGGAGATGCAGCCCCTGCAGCGGGGGATCGGCCAGGTTCGTGCAGTCCAGATACACACCGCCGAATGGGAACTTGGGAGCCGGACTGGGGCCGGTAGTGGCTGCTTCGAACCGGTCAAGCAGGCCTCGATAGCGCAGCAGTCGCAGGATCTGCCCGCCGAGACCGTTGGCCTTGTGGGTTTCTCCGGGCTGCGGGTGCCGCTCCAGTACCAGCGGACGCACTCCGGCAAGGCGCAGCTCACCGGCCAGCATCAGGCCGGACGGGCCCGCGCCCACGATGATCACGTCGACGTCCATCATCGGCCACGCCCCGCGCGGTCTTTCGTCGCGGCCCCGCACGACCCGGTCATCGACATCGACACACGCACTTGGCTACTCCTATTTCCGCAGGTTCTGGCCTCGGCCGCCGATTCTGCGGGACGACCGGGGTCTTGCCGCAAGCCCCCGGGGGCGCTATACGTTAGGAGCGGAACGGAGCAGGCACTCCGTTCCTTTGTCTTTTCGCCCGCTGTAGACGGACCAGAACGGCACGGGAGGATCTCTCACGGCCCCTGCGACAGCGCAACGGTGATCTGAGCGCCGCGCCGGTCTCGGGGCGTGCGGGTATCGCGGGGTCGGCGGTGGGTGTGGGGTCGGCCTGGTGCCGTCACCACAGCGCCCTTGAGGCCGATACCCTGGTAGGGCCATGAATCTGGTAAATCTCGAGTCTGTTTCCCATGCCTACGGGCCCAAACCGCTGCTCAACGACGTCTCCCTCGGGGTCGAGGTCGGCGAGCGCATAGGTGTCGTCGGACGTAACGGCGGCGGCAAGACCACACTGCTGTCGGTGATCGCGGCAGACGTACGCCCGGACAGCGGCCGGGTCACCCATACCCGGGGGCTGCGGGTGGGCGTGCTGTCGCAGCATGACGCGCTCGATCCGGCGATGCCCATCCGGGAGATCGTGCTGGGTGAGAAGGCTGAGCACGAGTGGGCGGGGGATCAGGGCGTCCGCGAGATTCTCGGCAATCTCATCGGTGATCTCGATCTCGACGCCAAGGCGGGGGATCTGTCCGGTGGCGAACGGCGGCGCACCGCGCTCGCCCAGCTGCTCATCGACGAGCACGACCTGATCATGCTCGACGAGCCCACGAACCATCTCGACATCGAGGCCATCGCCTGGCTGGCCGGTCATCTGGCCGGACGCAAGAGCGCGCTGGTGGTCGTGACGCACGACCGGTGGTTCCTCGACGCGGTCTCCACCAGGACCTGGGAGGTCGTGGACGGTCGGGTCGAGCGATATGAGGGCGGTTACGCCGCTTACGTGCTCGCGAAGGCGGAGCGGGCGCGCATCGCCCAGGCCGCCGAGGAACGCCGCCAGAACCTGATGCGCAAGGAGATCGCCTGGCTGCGGCGCGGCCCGCCCGCCCGCACGTCGAAGCCGAAGTTCCGGATCGAGGCCGCGCAGGCGCTGATCGCCGACGAGCCGCCGGCGCGGGAGAGCGTGGAGCTGCTGAGGTTCGCGGCGGTCCGGCTCGGCAAGACCGTCTACGACCTCG
The DNA here is from genome assembly GCF_044460705.1 of Nonomuraea sp. NPDC050022. Lineage (NCBI taxonomy): Bacteria > Bacillati > Actinomycetota > Actinomycetes > Streptosporangiales > Streptosporangiaceae > Nonomuraea > Nonomuraea sp. NPDC050022. The sequence continues at coordinate 349,377 of NZ_JBITKE010000005.1, read as the reverse complement.
AAGACGTCACCCTGCACGCCGGTGGCCCCGGCAGCGGGCCGCTGGTGCTCGACGACTGCACCTGGCAGTTCGGGCCGGGCGACCGGGTCGGGCTGATCGGCGTCAACGGCTCCGGCAAGTCGTCCGTGCTCCGGCTGCTCGCCGACTCGGTCCAGCAGGACTCGGGGCGGATGATCAGGGGCAAGACGGTACGCCTGGCGCACCTGTCGCAGGAGCTGGCCGAGCTCGACCCCACCCGCCGGGTGCTGGAGACGGTCGAGGAGATCCGCAAGTACATCCAGGTCGGCAAGAAGGAGTGGTCCGCCTCCCAGCTGCTCGAACGCCTGGGCTTCAAGGGCGAGGCGCAGTGGAAGGTCGTCGGCGACCTGTCGGGTGGCGAGCGGCGGCGGCTGCAACTGCTCAGGCTCCTCATGGACGACCCCAACGTGCTGCTGCTCGACGAGCCGACCAACGATCTCGACATCGAGACGCTGAACGAGCTCGAAGACCTTCTCGACGGCTGGCCCGGCACTCTTATCCTGGTGAGCCACGACCGCTACTTCCTCGAACGCGTCACGGACAAATGTGTGGCGCTCTTGGGCAACGGCAAGCTCTCCTTCCTTCCGGGAGGCGTGGACGAATACCTGTCCCGCCGGGCCCAAGGCACCGCCCTGACCGCCCGAACGACCTCACCCCAGTCGTCGGCTCCCGCACCGATTCAGCCGGCGGCCCCTCAGGAGGGCATGTCGGCCAAGGAAGAACGCGAGCTGCGCAAGGAGCTCAACCGCCTCGAACGCCAGCTCGACCGGCTGGGCGACCAGGAGGCCAAGCTCCACGCGGCCATGGCGGACGCGGCCAGCGACTACGCCAAACTGGGCTCCCTGGACACCCAGCTCAGGGACATCCTCGACCAGAAGGACACGGTCGAGGCTGAGTGGCTCGAACTCGCCGACCGCCTGAGCGACTGAAGCAGCCTCAACCGCAACGCAACGTTAGGAATCGAACGGGGCGAGGAGGGTGCGGAGCAGGGCGGAGAGGGTGCGTTGGTCGGTCAGGGGCAGGCCGGCGAGGAGGTCGTGCTCGCGCCGCAACAGCCCGGCGAACGCCGCGTCCACCCGCGCCAGCCCGCTGTCCGTCAGCGACACCAGCACCCCTCGCCGATCCTCCGGATCCGGCCGGCGTCGCACCAGGCCCGCCTGGGCGAGCCGGTCGATGCGGTTCGTCATCGTGCCCGACGTGACCAGGGTGGCCCGGATCAGGGCGCCGGGGCTCAGCTCGTACGGCTTGCCGGCGCGCCGCAGCGCCGTCAGCACGTCGAACTCCCAAGGCTCCAGAGCGTGCTCGGCGAACGCCGCCCGCCTGGCCCGATCGAGATGTTTGGCCAGGCGCGACACCCGCGACAGCACCTGAAGGGGCTCGACGTCGAGGTCCGGACGCTCTGACCGCCAGGCCGCCACCAGCCGGTCGACCTCGTCCTGCGGCTCCTCGTTCATGCCACCGCCTTGCCACGAGATCGCCAGGTCGGGGGGAGCGCATCCTGCGTCATGGTCAGAGTGTACTGTCTTGACATCGAGATACATATCTCGATATCAATTATCTCTATGTCGAGAGATATCTGGGATCCCACCATATACGCCAGGTACACCGACGAGCGATCACGCCCGTTCTTCGAGCTGACCGCCAGAATCGGCGCCGACAGTCCTGATTATGTCGTGGACGCCGGCTGCGGCACCGGCGAACTCACCCTCGAACTCGCCCGCCGATGGCCCCAGGCTACCGTGGAAGGCTTCGACGCCTCCCCAGCCATGATCACCGAGGCTCGCCGGCACCAGCAGCAGCGGTTCTGGGTCTCCGATGTCACCACGTGGCGGCCCGACCGGCCGGTGGACGTGCTGGTCTCCAACGCCGTCCTGCAATGGGTGCCGACGCACCGCGACGTGCTGGAGCACTGGGTCGACGCGCTCAACCCCGGCGGCTGGCTGGCCTTCCAGGTGCCCGGCAACTTCGACGCCCCCAGCCACGTGGCGATCCGCGAGCTCTGCGCCGCGCCCGAGTGGTCCGATCGGCTCGGCGACCTCAACCGGGGCCGCCCGGTGGACGACCCCATCGACTACGTCGACTTCCTGAGCGGCTGCCGGGTCGACGCCTGGGAGACGACATACGTCCACCTCCTCCAGAGCGACAACGGCGACAACGCGGTACTGAACTGGATCTCCGGCACCGCCCTGCGCCCGATCTTCGACCGGCTGGACCCCGACGAGCAGAAGAAGTTCACCGCCGAGCTGGGGGAGCGGCTCGACGAGGTCTATCCGGCCAGGCCGTACGGGACGCCGTTCCCGTTCCGGCGCGTCTTCGTGGTGGCACAGAAATGATCCGGGCGCAGAAATGATCATCGGCCTGCACCACGTCCAGCTCGCCGCGCCCGCGGGGAGTGAGCCGCTGCTGAGGGAGTTCTACGGCGGAGTCCTCGGGCTCCAGGAGGTGCCAAAACCCCCTGAGCTGGACAAACGCGGCGGGGTCTGGTTCCGTGGCCGGGGGGTTGAGGTGCATCTCGGCATCGAGGACGACTTTCGGCCCGCCAGGAAGGCGCACCCGGCGTTCCTGGTGGACGACCTCGGCGCCTTCAGCACGGAACCACCCGACGACCTGCTCCCCGGCTACCGCCGGATCTACCTCATGGACCCGGTGGGGAACCGAATCGAGCTCCTCCAAGGCGTGTGAAGTTCGTCCAGCGGTGGCATGATTGTCCAAATCGGCCAAGGCTGTGAGGTGCTGTGGGCATCGAAATTGAGGACAAGTTCGACGTCCCCTCCGACTACGCGATACCCGACCTGAGCAAGCTGGCAGAGATCTCGGGCCCGAAGAGTTACCAGCTCGTGGCGCTCTACTACGACACGCCCGATCTGCGGCTGGCCACCCGGGGCATCACACTCCGGCGAAGACGCGGCGGTGACGACGCCGGCTGGCATCTGAAGCTGCCCAAGGCCAAGGGCGTACGCCAGGAGATCACCCACCCGCTCACCCGGAGCACGAAGATAGTGCCCGCCGAGCTGGCCGAGCTCGTCCGTGCCTACACCCGCGGCGCGGAGCTCCAGGTGGTGGCCGAGCTCGACACCCGCCGGACCGTGACGCTGCTGCACGACGGCCCGACCGGGCTCGTCGAGATCGCCGACGACCGCGTCAAGGGCACGGTCTTCGACGCCGAAGAATCAGCAGGCGGGCCGCGGGTCGTACGGTGGCGCGAGGTCGAGGCGGAGCTGCTGGAAGGCGACCAAGCCCTGCTCGCCAAGGTCGGCAAACGGCTCAGGAAGGCCGGCGCCACCCCGTCGGAGTCGGCCAGCAAGCTCGCCAGACTCCTCGAACCACCATCTGTCGCCCATGCCCCCACGAAGGACGGCTCGGCCGGCCAGACCGTCATGGACTACCTGGCGGGCCAGGTGACGGCCCTCCTCTCACAAGATCCCCGCGTACGGCGAGCGGAACATGACGCCGTCCACCAGATGCGCGTCGCCTCCCGGCGGCTGCGGAGCGCGCTCAGGGCGTTCGGCGGCATCATCACCGGCACGAAGCGGGTCCAGGACGAGCTGCGCTGGCTGGCCACAGTGCTCGGCGAGGCGCGTGACCTGGAAGTGATCAGGGCCAGGTTCGCCCGCGAGCTGGCGGCGCTGGCCCCCGAGCTGGTCACCGGCCGCATCCTGGCCAGGCTCGGCGACGACCTGCACGCCCGCGAGCTGGAGGCGTACGAGCGCATCAAGGACACCCTCAGCGGCGAGCGCTACTACGCGCTGCTCGACGCCCTCGACGCGTTGACGGCCGGCCCGAAGCTGACCAAGGCCGCGGCGGAGCCGGCGCACGACAAGCTCAGCGACGTGGCCGCCGAGAACTGGGACCGGGTGGCCAAGATCTACGACACCGCCCAGGCGATCCCGGACCTCGACCGCCGCGAGCTCGCCATGCACGATGTCCGCAAGGCGGCCAAACGCGCCCGCTACACCGCCGAGGCCCTCCAGCCCACGCTCGGCAAGAGCATGGTCAAGCTGGCCAAGCACGCCGCGGCCGTACAGGAGGTGCTCGGCACCCATCAGGACGGCGTGGTGGCGCAGGAGACGCTGGCCAAGGAGGCGGAGGCCGCGCGGCAGGCGGGTGAGGACACCTTCACCTACGGCCTGCTCATCGGCCTCGAACGCGGCACGGCGGAGCGAGCACACGCGGACTTCCCCAAGGTCTGGGCCGAGACGGCGCGAGCCATTAGGAAACTACTATGAGTGACTTACCAGTCATACCCTTCGAACGACAGGACGCCCTGGAGGTCCCCGCGGCCTATCGGGAGCTGCGGGCCGAGAAGGGCATCACCAGGGTACGCACCCGGGTGGGCGATGAGATCTGGCTGGTCAGCGGCTACGAGGACGCCCGCAAGCTGTTCGCCGACCCCCGGCTCGGACGCTCGCACCCCGAGCCGGAGAAGGCCGCCCGCGTCTCCGGCTCCGCGCTGCTCGGCGGGCCCCAGGGCGAGAGCGCGACCGAGAAGGCCGACAACGAGCGGATGCGCCGGCTGTTCATGCCCTCCTTCTCCGCCCGCCGGATGAAGGCCCTCAGCGACCACGTGGGCACCCTGGTGGACGAGCGGCTGGACCACATAGCCACTCTGACGCCGCCCGCCGACCTGCACGCCGAGCTGTCCTTCCCGCTGCCCGTGCTGGTCATCTGCCAGCTGCTCGGCGTCCCCTTCGAGGACCGGGACTACTTCAGCGGCGTCTCCAGCCGGATGGGCGACGTCGCGGACGAGGCCAAGGGGATGGCGGCGCGCGAGGAGCTGGGCGCGTACATGGCCGGGCTCATCGAGCGCAAACGGCACGAGCCCGGCGAGGACGTCCTGTCGGACCTGGCCGGGGTCCTGGACGACGACGGCAGGGTGGCGCAGCTGGCCGGCGGACTGCTGTTCGCCGGGCACGAGACCACGGTCAACCGCATCGACTACGGCGTACTGTTCCTGGAGGCCAACCCCGACCAGCTCGCGCTGCTCAAGGCCGATCCCGGACGGGCGCCCGCCGCCGTCGAGGAGATCCTGCGCATGGCCTCGCCCAGCCTGCACGGCCTGCCCCGCTACGCCCACGGCGACATCGAGATCGGCGACGTCACGATCCGCCGAGGCGAGGCCGTGCTGATCATGCCCGGCGCCGCCAACAGGGACGAGCGGATCTACCCCGACCCCGACGCCTTCGACGTGGGCCGGAAGTCCGCTGACCCGCACCTGAGCTTCGGGTACGGCCCGCGCTACTGCATCGGCGCCAGCCTGGCCAGGGTCGAGCTCGAAGGGGTGTTCAGCCGGCTCTACCAGCGCTTTCCCGACCTGCGCGTGGCCGTGCCGCTCGATCAGCTCCGCCGCAACGAGGGCCGGATCACCGAAGGCGTCGCCGAACTGCCCGTCACCTGGTGACCGTCCGAGCCTGGTGACCTTCAGGTCGGGTAACGCTCCACGCTGACGACCCGCTCGCCCAGCCGGTGCAGGACGGCGAACGCCCCCTTGCGCAGCTGCACGTCCTTGCCGCTGAGCGAGCGGATCAGGTCAGGCAGCACCTTGCCGTGGCTGGACACCGCCGCCGCCGTCCTGAGCTCCGCGACCAGCGCGGGCGTCTTGTCGGCGTCCTGACCCTCCTCGCTGAGCAGCGGCTCGGTCCTGATGTCGCCGCCGTACGGCTGGAGCGTCTGTACGCATCTGAGGCTGGGCGAGCTGACCAGGACCTCGGGCCGGTAGGCGGGCAGCACCCGGGCGATCGTCTCCGCCTGAGCCTGGCCGTCCGTGTCGAGGGGGCGCAGGGCGTCATCACCCTTCCACGCCTGCCTGGAGCCCGCGGCGCCATGCCGTACCAGGACAAGAGGGACGGTGGCCAGCGGCGCCGCCTCCAGCGAATGGAGCAGTCCCGCGTCCCACTCCCAGGTCAGCAGCTCGCGGGCGCGGTCGAGCGGCAGCCAGCGCAGCTCGTCCACCTCGTCGCCGGGGGCGAACGCCACGCTCTCGTCCGTGGCCTGGGCCGCCCAGTAGTCGACCCGCTTGAGCCGGTCCGTGATCAGGTAGTGGACGGGCGGCAGGGCGCGGCCGAGCGTTGTGACCAGGCCGGTCTCCTCGCGCACCTCGCGCAGCGCGGCGGCGATCACGTGCTCGCCCTGCTTCAGCTTGCCCTTGGGAAAGGTCCAGTCGTCGTAGGCCGGGCGGTGGATGACGGCCACCTCGGGGTGGCGCTCGTCACCGCGCCACACCACGGCTCCGGCCGCGTGGAGCGGGTCAGTCATCAACGCTCCTCCAGCGGCGGGTGCCGATCAGGATGCTCTGCAGGTCTTCGCCCGGATGCCGCACCCAGGTGCCGTCGGAGTTCAGCAGCCACGCGCTCGTCGTGTCGGCGGTGGCGCGGTCCATCAGGTCGATGAGGTACGCCCGGTGCTGCTGGCTGGTCACCTTGACCAGGGCCTCGACCCGGCGTTCCAGGTTGCGGCGCATCAGGTCGGCGCTGCCGATCCACACCTCGGGCCGCCGGCCCAGGCCGAACTCGTAGATGCGGGAGTGCTCCAGGAAACGCCCCAGCACCGAACGTACGCGGATGTTCTCCGACAGGTCCGGGATGCCAGGGCGGAGGGTGCAGATACCCCGCACCCACAGATCCACCTGCACGCCGGCCCGGGATGCCCGGTAGAGGGCGTCGATGAGCGGCTCGTCGACCAGGGAGTTCGTCTTGATCCTGATGCGCGCGGGACGCCCCGCCTCCTGATGCGCGATCTCCCGCTCGATCCTGGCCATCAGGCCGCCGCGCAGCGAGTGCGGGGCGACGAGCAGCCTGCGGTAGGCCGAGTGGTTGGAGTAGCCGGTCAGGTGGATGAACAGGTCCGTGATGTCCTCGCCGACCAGCGGGTCCGCGGTGAGCAGGCCGATGTCCTCGTAGTGCCTGGCCGTCTTGGGGTTGTAGTTGCCCGTTCCGATGTGGCAGTAGCGGCGCAGCTCGCCGGACGGCTCCTGCCGGACGACCAGAGCCAGCTTGCAGTGGGTCTTGAGCCCGACCACGCCGTAGACGACGTGGCAGCCGGCCTTCTCCAGCTTGCGCGCCCACTCGATGTTGGCGTGCTCGTCGAAGCGGGCCTTGATCTCCACCACCACGACGACCTGCTTGCCCGACTCGGCCGCGTCGATCAGCGCGTCGACGATCGGGGACTCGCCGCTGGTCCGGTAGAGCGTCTGCTTGATCGCCAGGACGTTCGGGTCCTCGGCCGCCGCCTCGATGAAGCGCTGCACGCTGGTGGCGAAGGAGTCGTACGGGTGGTGCAGGAGCACGTCCCGCTCGCGCAGCGCGGCGAAGATGTCGTCGTCGGCCAGCACGGCCTCGGCGGGGACGAACGGCCGGTAGCTGAGCTCAGCCCGGTCCAGGTCGGCGAGGGCGTGCAGCCCGGTCAGGTCGAGCGGCCCGGCGAGCTGGTAGATCTCGTGCGGCGCGACTTCGAGCTCCTCGACGAGCAGGTCGAGCACCTCGGGCGTGATGGTGTCCTCGACCTCCAGCCGCACGGCCGGGCCGAAGCGGCGGTTCTTCAGCTCCCGCTCCAGCGCCTGCATGAGGTTCTCGGTGATGTCCTCGTCCACGTCGAGGTCCTCGTTGCGGGTCACCCGGAAGGCGTGGTGCTGGACGATCTCCATGCCCTTGAACAGCTGGCCCAGATGGGCCGCGATGACGTCCTCCAGCGGGACGAACCTGTCCTTGGAGGCGGTGACGAACCTCGGCAGCTGCGAAGGCACCTTGACCCGGGCGAACACGGTGTGATCGTCGACCGGATTCCGCACCAGGACCGCCAGATTCAGGCTGAGTCCAGAAATATACGGAAATGGGTGGGCGGGGTCGACGGCCAGCGGCGTCAGCACCGGCCGGATCCGCTCCCTGAACAGCTTGCGCAGCTCCGTGCGCTCCTCGCGGCCCAGGTCGTCCCATCTGACGATCTCGATGCCCTCGGTGGCCAGCTGCGGGCAGACCTGCTCGTGGAAGACGGCCGCGTGCCGCTTGGCCAGCGTGTCGGAGATCGCGGCGATCCGGGCCAGCTCCTCGCGCGGCTTCAGCCCGCTCTTCGTCCTGAGCAGTAGTCCGGTGGCCATCCGCCGTTTCAGCCCGGCCACGCGTACCCGGAAGAACTCATCGAGGTTGCTGGCGAAGATGGCCAGGAAGCGCACGCGTTCGAGGAGGGGGAGGGAGGAGTCCTCAGCCAGTTCCAGGACGCGTTCGTTGAACTGTAGCCAGCTCTCCTCACGGTTGAGGAACCTCTCCTGCGGCAGGGGAAGGTCACTCTCGGGATGAAGCGGTTCCGCGGACATATGAGAAATATGCCCCATTTGGTTGAACAGAACGTGAACTAAGCGGCAACGGCTTATTCCACCTGGTCAGGTTGCTCCAACCGGGCCGCGCGCTCGACCAGCCGGGCCTCCCGCTGGCGCAGTTTCTCCTCGCGCTCGCGGGCCTTCTCGGCCTCCTTCAGCAGTCGCTCGCGCTCCTTCAGCTCGCGGACCCTGGCCTTCTCCGCCTCTTTGAACTCGCGCTGGCGGGCCTTCTCGGCCTCCTTGAGCTCCTTGTCGCGGGCCTTCTCCAGCTCGCGCAGCTCCTTCTCGCTGGCGCGCGGCGCGGCGACGACGGGGTGGGCGCGTCCGGTCGCCGTGATGGCCGGCTGCGGGTTGAGCCCGGTCAGGCCGTTCCAGGCCAGGTTCACCACGTGGGCGGCGACCTCCTCGCGGCCCGGCTTGCGCACGTCGAGCCACCACTGGCCGGTCAGGGCCACCATGCCGACGAGCATCTGCGCGTACATCGGCGCCAGTTTGGGGTCGTAGCCGCGGGAGACGAACTCATCGGCGAGTACGTCCTCGACCTGGCTGGCGATCTCGCTGATCAGGCTCGCGAACGTGCCGGTGCCCGAGGCGGCGTGCGAGTCGCGCACCAGGATGCGGAAGCCCTCGCTGCTCTCCTCGATGTAGTGCAGCAGCGCCAGGGCCGCCCGCTCCAGCTTGATCAGCGAGTGGGAGGCGGAGAGCGCCTCGGTGATCATGCTGAGCAGCTTCTGCATCTCCCGGTCGACCACGACCGCGTAGACGCCCTCCTTGCCGCCGAAGTGTTCATAGACCACCGGCTTCGAGACCTGGGCCGTTGCCGCTATCTCCTCGATGGAGGTCCCGTCGAACCCCTTCTCGGCGAAGAGGGTGCGGCTGATCTGGATCAGCTGCTCTCTTCGCTCTCTGCCGGTCATCCGCCTGCGAGATCTGGGTTCGGTCACGGGTTCCATAATGGCGGTGCTCGAAGAAGAGCCCGTCATCAACGAACCGGTCATCAACGAGCCGGAATCAGCCAATGCGCTTCGCCGCCAGGCGTTCGGGGGTCGGCCAGCGCACGTCGTGGACCCAGCCGAGCCGCTCGAAGATCCTGATGACGCCGGCGCTGAGGTCGATCTGACCCTTGAGCGCGCCGTGCCTGGCGCAGGTGGGGTCGGAGTGGTGCAGGTTGTGCCACGACTCGCCGAAGGAGGGGATGGCCAGCCACCACACGTTGCGCGACTTGTCGCGGACCTGGAAGTCCTCCTCACCGAACACGTGGCAGATCGAGTTGATCGACCAGGTCACGTGGTGCAGCAGGCCGATGCGGACCAGCGAGCCCCAGAACAGCGCGGTCAGCGCGCCCTGCCAGGACCAGGTGACCAGGCCGCCGAGGATGCCGGGCAGCAGGAGCGAGGTGAGGGCCAGCGGGCCGAACCACTTGTGCAGCTTGACGACGTCGTCGTCCTTGACCAGGTCGGGGGCGTACTTCTCGCGGTTGGTGCGGTCGGCGTCGAACATCCAGCCCATGTGCGCGTACAGCAGACCCTTGGACAGCGACTTGAAGCCGGGCCCGAAGCGCCACGGCGAGTGGGGGTCGCCCTCCTTGTCGGAGAACTTGTGGTGCTTGCGGTGCGTGGCCACCCAGTCGAGCACGGACATCTCCAGCGAGAGGCTGCCCGCGATGCCCAGCGCGATCTTCAGAGGTCGCTTGGCCTTGAACGAGCCGTGCGTGAAGAAGCGGTGCAGGCCGACGGTCACGCCGAGCCCGCTCACCACGTAGAAGACGAACGCGATGACGATGTCGCTCCAGCCGAGACCCCATCCCCACGCGAACGGCACCGCGGCCACGATCGCGATGAGGGGGAGCCCCACCACGAGGGCGAAGGTGACGAGTTCGGCCTTGGTCCGGGGCTCGGGTTCGACGTCGGGCTTCGGTCCTGGGGAGGTGCGCTCGGCGATAACGGTCATGGGCTACCTCTCACGACATGTATGAGGATGAATGTCCTGGCTACGCCACCGTAACCTACGCCATCGTAAGTTAGTAAGACCTAAGCGGCGAGTGTGGCGAAGGCGACTTCTGTCCTATGAGAGGAGTAGCTTCTGTATCTTGCGGCTTTTCGGGCGGTCTGTTATGTGGCGCGCGCGTGGGCCAAGGATCGGTATCGTAGGAGTGCGTCGGACACTCAGGTGTCCGATTTGGTCCCGGATCGTCTAATCGGCAGGACAAGTGGTTTTGGTCCACTTTGTAGGGGTTCGAGTCCTCTTCCGGGAGCTTGGAGGCACTCCCCGCCGCTAGCGCGCGAGTGTCGGTTGGGTATCCTCACGGTGTCGGGAGGGTGGCGGTGCGACAGCTGCCGCCCCGAACCGCCCAGCCACAGGGAGCCCCAGTCCGTGAGTGTGCCGCGCCCGGCCGCAGTCATCGTCCTCGCCGCAGGCGAGGGCACCCGGATGAAGAGCCAGACCCCCAAAGTCCTGCATGAGATGTGCGGCCGCACCCTGGTCGACCACATGCTCGCCGCCGCTCGAGACCTCGGTCCCGAACGGCTCATCGTCGTCATCGGCCATGCCTCCGAACGGGTCGGCGCGCACCTGGCGGAGACGAGCCCCGACGCGCGCGCCGTCGTCCAGCGTGAGCAGCGCGGCACCGGCCACGCCGTCCGCACCGTGCTCGAAGAGCTCGGCACGATCGCCGGCACCGTCCTCGTCACCTATGGAGACGTGCCGCTGCTGCGTACGGAGACCCTCGCCGAGCTGCTCCACCGGCACGCGGGTGACGGCAACGCGGTCACCGTGCTGACGGCCGAGGTGCCCGACCCGACCGGCTACGGGCGCATCATCCGCGACTCCGGCGGCGCCGTCCTGGAGATCGTGGAGGAGAAGGACGCCACCCCGGAGCAGCGCGCCATCACGGAGATGAACTCCGGCATCTACGCCTTCGACGGGCTGTTGCTCGCCGACGCCGTCAAGCGGGTCTCCACCGACAACTCGCAGAGCGAGGAATACCTCACCGACGTGCTGGCCATCCTGCGGGAGGACGGCCACCGGGTCGGCGCGCACGCCGCCGCCGACTTCACCGAGGTCGAGGGCGTCAACGACCGGGTGCAGCTGGCCATCGCCCGCAAGGTGCTCAACCAGCGGCTGCTCGACGGCCACATGCGCGCCGGAGTCACGATCATCGACCCGGCCAGCACGTGGATCGACGTCGGCGTCGAGATCGAGCCCGACGCGGTCGTCCACCCCGGCACGCAACTGCACGGCCATACCGTCATCGAGGCCGGAGCGGAGGTCGGGCCGGGCTCCACGCTCACCGACACCAAGGTCGGCGCGGGCGCGGTCGTGCGCAACGCGGTCTGCGACCACGCCGTGGTCGGCCCGGAAGCGAACGTCGGCCCCTACGCCTACCTGCGCCCCGGCACCGTGCTCGGGCACAAGTCCAAGGCGGGCACCTTCGTCGAGATGAAGAACACCCAGGTCGGCGACCGGTCGAAGGTGCCGCACCTGTCGTACGCGGGCGACGCCACGATCGGCGAGGACGTCAACATCGGCGCGGCCGTGATCTTCGTCAACTACGACGGCGTCAACAAACATCGCAGCACGGTGCGCGACGGCGCGTTCGTCGGCTGCGACTCCATGCTCGTCGCCCCCGTGACCGTGGGCGACGGCGCGTACACCGCGGCCGGTTCGGTCATCGACGGCGACGTCCCTCCGGGCGCGATCGGCGTGGCCAGGGCGCGACAGCGCAACATCGAGAAATGGGTCTTGCGCAGGCGCGCGGGCACGAAGTCGGCTGCGGCGGCCGAAAAGGCGTTGGCCGAGCAAGAACAGCAGGAGAGTGGCAAATGACCGAGCTTGCCGAGGTCATCAGTAACAACCGCACCGTGGTCACGAGACCGGCGAAGGAGATCTCATGACCAGCATCAAGCAGCCGGGCGAGAAGAACCTCATGCTCTTCTCCGGCCGGGCCTACCCGGAGCTCGCCGAGGAGGTCGCCGAGCACGTCGGCGTCTCCCTCACGCCCACCAAGCTGATCGACTTCGCCAACGGCGAGATCTACGCCCGCTACCTCGAATCCGTCCGCGGCTGCGACGCCTTCGTGATCCAGAGCCACACCGGGCCCATCAACCAGTGGATCATGGAGCAGCTCATCATGGTCGACGCGCTGAAGCGGGCCTCCGCCAAGCGCATCACCGTGGTCATGCCGTTCTTCGGCTACGCCAGGCAGGACAAGAAGAGCCGCGGCCGCGAGCCGATCACGGCCAGGCTGATGGCCGACCTGTTCAAGACCGCGGGCGCCGACCGGCTCATGTCGATAGACCTGCACACCTCGCAGATCCAGGGCTTCTTCGACGGCCCGGTCGACCACCTGTTCGCCATGCCGGTGCTGGAGAGCTACCTGAAGAACCGGCTCGACCTGGCCAACACCACGATCGTCTCGCCCGACACCGGCCGGGTCCGGCTGTCGGAGCGCTGGGCCGACACGCTCGGCACGCCGCTGGCCTTCATCCACAAGCGCCGCGACCTCGACGTGGCCAACTCGGTGAAGGTCAACGAGGTCGTCGGCAAGGTGCGGGGGCGCACCTGCGTGCTGATCGACGACATGATCGACACCGCGGGCACCATCTGCAAGGCCGCCGACGCCCTCTACGAGCAGGGCGCCACCAACGTGATCACCGCCGCGACCCACGCGGTGTTCTCCGATCCCGCGGTCGACCGGCTGAAGAACTCCCGGATCTCCGAGGTCATCGTCACCAACACCCTGCCGTTGTCCCAGGCCAACAGGTTCGACAAGCTCACGGTCCTGTCGATCGCGCCGCTGATCGCGCGCGCGATCACCGAGGTCTTCACCGACGGGTCGGTCACCAGCCTGTTCGAGGGCGACACCTGAGCCGGTAGACTTTTACGGTTGCGTTCGTAACGCCTTCCGCTAGGGCGGGTGAGGGGGAACGCAAATCCCGCAAAGCATCCCTAGGAGATGTCGTGTCTGAAGTACGTATCGCCGCCGAGCCGCGCACCACGTTCGGCAAGGGCGCCGCTCGCAAGATCCGTCGTGACAACAAGGTGCCCGCGGTCCTCTACGGCCACGGCACCGACCCCAAGCACCTGACGCTGCCCGGCCACGAGGTGCTCCTCGCGCTGCGCACCGCCAACGTGCTGATCCACCTCAAGGGCGACGGCGTCGACGAGCTCGCGCTGCCCAAGGGCGTTCAGCGCGACCCGATCAAGGGCTTCGTCGAGCACGTCGACCTGCTCCTGGTCAAGCGGGGCGAGAAGGTCACCGTCGACATCCCGGTCACCACGGTCGGCGCCGTCAACTCCGAGGGCCTGCTTGACCAGCAGCTCGTCTCCGTCTCGGTCGAGGCCGAGGCCACCCACATCCCGACCGGCGTCGAGGTCGACGTCGAGGGTCTGGTGATCGGCACCGTGGTCACCGCCGCCGACCTCAAGCTGCCCGAGGGCTCCACGCTGATCGCCGAGGGTGAGACCGTCATCCTTCAGGTCATCGCCAAGCCGGTCGAGGAGCCCACGGAGGCCGAGGCCGAGGCTGCTGAGGCCGCCGCGACCGCCACGGTCACTGAGGAAGCCGGCGAGTAACACACCGCTGTTCGGCGACGGGGCAGCCGGCCGGCTGCCCCGTTTCGCTTGAGGGAGACACCCTTAAGGAAGGCACGTTAAGGGAAGGCATATGGACCGCTGGTTGATCGTCGGGCTCGGCAATCCGGGCGCCGAATACGCCGGCAACAGGCACAACGCGGGCTTCATGGTGCTCGACGAGCTGGCCGCCAGGGCCGGCGGGCGGTTCAAGGCGCACCGGAGCCGGGCCGAGGTCCTGGAGTCCAGTCGCGCGGTGCTGGCCAAGCCGCTGACGTACATGAACCTGTCGGGCGGCCCGCTCAAGGCACTGTCCGACTTCTACAAGCTCGGCCCCGACCGGCTGATCGTGGTCCACGACGAGCTCGACGTCCCCTACGGCGCGCTGCGCGCCAAGTTCGGCGGCGGCGACAACGGCCACAACGGGCTCAAGTCGATCACCAAGGTGCTCGGCACCCGCGACTACCTGCGGGTCCGCTTCGGCATCGGGCGCCCGCCCGGCCGCATGGACCCAGCCGCCTACGTGCTCAAGGACTTCGCCACGGCCGAGCGCAAGGACCTGGGCTTCCTGGTCGACCGGGCGGCCGACGTGGTGGAGTCGCTGATGGAGCGTGGGCTCGAGACCACGCAGAACGAGTTCCACCGCGCCGATCTGCACATTTCCGGCCCTCCTCGCTGACCATCGCATAGAGGCGTTCGCGGTTTCCCACGCGTCGCTCAGCGCTACGATCTGGTGACTGTCCGTTGATCATCGGTCACGTGGAGGATTCGTGCGCGACGGCGATGGGCTGCTGACCGCTGTCCGGTCCGGCCACGCCAGGTCCGGGCGGCTCAGTCCGCACCTGCCCCCCTGGATACGCGCCTACCGTGTGCGCACCATGCTCGGCGACTTCCTGTGCGCGGGGGTGGCGTCCGGGTTCGCGTTCTTCGCCAGGTTCGGCGGTTTCACCGCTTACGCCGCGCCGTACCTCGTGGTCAGCATGGCCCTGCCGGTGCTGTGGATCTGCACGGTCGCCTTCAACCGGGCCTACGAGCCGCGCATGCTCGGCATCGGCTCCGAGGAGTTCCGCCGCGTCGTACAGTGCGGCGTCGCGCTGACCGCCGCGACGGCCATCGGCTCCTACGTGACCAAGACCGACATCGCCCGCGGCTACGTGGTCCTCGCCCTGCCGCTGGTGACACTCCTCACTCTTTTCTGCAGGTACGCCCTGCGCCGCTCGCTCCACCGGCGCCGGGCCGCGGGCGCGTGCATGCGCAAGGTGGTGGCCGTCGGGCACGCCTCCGCCATCGCCGAGCTGGTCCACCTGTTCCGCAGGGAGCCCTATCACGGCATGGAGGTCGTGGCCGCCTGCCTGCCCGACGACGCGCCCGGTGAGCGGGTCGGGGAGGTGCCCGTCGCGGGTGGCTTCAGTGACGTGTCGATCGTGGTCGACCAGTCCGGCGCCGACACCGTGGCCGTGCTCGCCTGCCCCGAGATGGACGGCCAGGCGCTGCGGCGGCTGGCCTGGCGGCTGGAGCGCACCCGCACCGACCTGGTGGTCGCCCCGGCGCTGATGGACGTGGCCGGGCCGCGCACGATGATCCGACCGGCCGCCGGTCTGCCGCTGCTGCACGTCGAGCACCCCGAGCTGGCGGGGGTCAGGCAGCTGGTCAAGAACGGATTCGACCGGGTGGTGGCCGCCCTGCTGCTGGTGTGCCTGGCTCCGTTGCTGGGCGGGCTGGCGCTGGCCGTACGCGTGAGCAGTCCCGGGGCGGCGCTGTTCAAGCAGATCAGGGTCGGCAAGGACGGCCGGCCCTTCATGATCGTGAAGTTCCGCACGATGCGGCGCGGTTCGGAGCAGCAGAAGATCACCCTCGTCAGCGACAGTGACGGTGTGCTGTTCAAGGTCCGCAACGATCCCCGGGTGACGCCGCTCGGCACGCTGATGCGGCGGCACTCGCTCGACGAGCTGCCGCAGCTCATCAACGTCGTGCTCGGGCACATGTCGCTGGTCGGGCCGCGCCCGCCGCTGCCGGAAGAGGTCGCCCGCTACGGCGACGACGTCCGCCGGAGGCTGCTGGTCCGACCTGGTTTGACCGGGCTATGGCAAGTCAGCGGAAGATCCGACTTGTCCTGGGAGGAATCGGTCCGCCTCGACCTGCGTTACGTGGAGAACTGGTCTCTCATGCTGGATCTACAGATTCTTTGGAAAACCTGGTCGGCCGTCGCCCGCGGGCAAGGAGCTTATTGATGACGATTCGGGACGACCATGCCCTCGCTGCCGATCTGGCGACGGAGGCTGGCGAGCGGTTGCTGGAGGTTCGCCGGCGCACCGGGTTCGCTGACGCGTCCGCGTTGCGGGCCGAGGGTGACCGCAGCGCGCACGTCTTCCTGATGGAGTCGCTGGCCCGGCTGCGGCCGAGCGACTGCGTGCTCTCCGAGGAGGCCACCCGCGAGGAACGCCTCGACCCACGCAGGCAGAGCGCCTCACGGGTGTGGATCGTCGACCCGCTCGACGGCACCCGCGAGTTCTCCGAGGAGGGCCGGTCCGACTGGGCCGTCCACGTGGCGCTCTGGGAGCGGGGCGCGCTGAGCGCGGGCGCGGTGGCGCTGCCCGCCCAGGGCCGCACGCTCAACACCGCCGAGCCGCCCACGCTGCCCACCTTCGACAAGGGCCGCTTCCGCATCGCGGTCAGCCGCACCAGGCCGCCCGAGTTCGTGCAGAAGCTGGCCTATCTGGTCGGCGCCGACCTCGTGCCGATCGGGTCGGCCGGGGCGAAGATCTCCGCCGTGCTCACCGGAGAGGTCGAGGCGTACGTGCACGCCGGCGGCCAGTACGAGTGGGATTCGGCCGCGCCCGTCGCTGTCGCGCAGGCGGCCGGGGCCCACGCCAGCCGCATCGACGGCTCGCCGCTGACCTACAACCAAGCCGACCCCTCACTACCGGATATCCTTGTTTCCCTACCTGACTTGGCGTCTGCCCTGCTCGCCGGGATTCGGGACCTGCATCGCTGAAGGC
Organism: Nonomuraea sp. NPDC050022; assembly: GCF_044460705.1. Classification (NCBI taxonomy): domain Bacteria; kingdom Bacillati; phylum Actinomycetota; class Actinomycetes; order Streptosporangiales; family Streptosporangiaceae; genus Nonomuraea; species Nonomuraea sp. NPDC050022. The sequence continues at coordinate 332,481 of NZ_JBITKE010000005.1, read as the reverse complement.
CGGAGGAAGCCCCTATGCTCCAGCGCGACTACACGACGTCGCAGCTCGACGTACTCGAAGCCGAGGCCATTCACATCATGCGTGAAGTGGCGGCGGAGTTCGAGCGCCCCTGTCTGCTCTTCTCGGGCGGCAAGGACTCCATCGTCATGCTGCGGATCGCCGAGAAGGCGTTCTGGCCGGCACCGATCCCGTTCCCGCTGATGCACGTCGACACCGGCCACAACTTCGACGAGGTCATCGAGTTCCGTGACCGCCGTTCCGAGGAGCTGGGCGCCCGCCTGGTCGTGGCCAGCGTGCAGGATTCGATCGACGCCGGGCGCGTGGTCGAGGAGACGGGCCGCCGCGCCTCGCGCAACCGCCTGCAGACCACCACGCTGCTCGACGCGATCGAGGACCAGGAGTTCGACGCCGTCTTCGGCGGTGCCCGGCGTGACGAAGAGAAGGCCCGCGCCAAGGAGCGGGTCTTCTCCTTCCGCGACGACTTCGGCCAGTGGGACCCCAAGAACCAGCGCCCCGAGCTGTGGAACCTCTACAACGCGCGGATCCGCAAGGGCGAGCACATCCGGGTCTTCCCGCTGTCCAACTGGACCGAGCTCGACATCTGGGACTACATCCGGCGCGAGGGCATCGAGATCCCGTCCATCTACTTCTCCCACACCCGCAAGGTCTTCGAGCGTGACGGCATGCTGCTGCCCGACTCCGAGGTCGTCAAGCGGGGCGATGACGAGCCGCTGTTCGAGGCGGTGGTGCGCTATCGCACAGTGGGCGACATGACCTGCACCGGGGCCGTGCAGTCCACGGCCGCCACGGTCGAGGAGATCATCGAGGAGATCGCGGTCACCCGGATCACCGAGCGCGGGGCCACCAGGGCCGACGACCGCGCCTCGGAGGCCGCCATGGAGGATCGCAAGCGGGAAGGCTACTTCTAAACCCATGGACATTCTGCGTTTCGCGACCGCGGGAAGTGTCGACGACGGCAAGTCCACCCTGATCGGCCGCCTGCTCTTCGACTCCAAGGCGATCTTCGAGGACCAGCTGGAGGCGGTCGAGCGCACCTCGCGCGACCGCGGCACCGAATACACCGACCTGTCGCTGCTCACCGACGGCCTGCGGGCCGAGCGGGAGCAGGGCATCACGATCGACGTGGCCTACCGCTACTTCGCGACGCCGCGCCGCAAGTTCATCATCGCCGACACACCCGGCCACATCCAGTACACCCGCAACATGGTCACCGGCGCCTCCACCGCCGACCTGGCGATCATCCTCATCGACGCGCGCAAGGGCGTCCTTGAGCAGTCGAGGCGGCACGCCTTCCTGACCACGCTCCTGCGGGTGCCCCACCTGGTCCTGGCCGTCAACAAGATGGACCTGGTCGACTACTCGGAGGAGCGCTTCGAGGAGATCCGCGAGGAGTTCACGGCCTTCGCCTCGAAGCTCAACGTGGCCGACCTGACCTTCATCCCCATCTCGGCGCTCAACGGCGACAACGTGGTCTCGCGGTCCGAGAACATGCCCTGGTATCACGGCTCGTCCCTGCTGCACCACCTGGAGAACGTCCACATCGCCTCCGACCGCAACCTGGTCGACGTGCGCTTCCCCGTCCAATACGTGATCCGCCCGCAGCGGGCCACCGACCACGCCTTCCACGACTACCGCGGCTACGCGGGGCAGGTGGCGGGCGGCGTGCTCAAGCCCGGTGACGAGGTCGTCCACCTCCCCTCGGGCCTGGCCACCCGGATCGCCTCGATCGACACCTTCGACGGGCCGGTGGAAGAGGCGTTCCCGCCCATGTCGGTGACGCTCCGCTTCGAGGACGATATCGACATCTCGCGCGGCGACATGATCGCCCGGCCCAACAACCAGCCGCAGGTCGCGCAGGAGATCGACGCCATGATCTGCTGGATGGCCGACAGCGCCAAGCTGGCGCCGCGCTCCAAGCTCGTGATCAAGCACACGACGCGGACCGCTCGGGCGCTCGTCCGTGACCTGCACTATCGGCTCGACGTCAACACGCTGCACCGCGACGAGACGGCCACCTCGCTGTCGCTCAACGAGATCGGGCGGGTGTCGTTGCGGATCACCCAGCCGTTGTTCGTGGACGACTACTCGCGTAACCGGTTGACCGGTGGGTTCATCCTGGTGGACGAGTCCACGAACGCGACCGTCGGGGCCGGCATGATCATGGACCTGCGGTAGCCGACTGATTCATGACGGGCGTCCAGCGGGCTGGGTGTGCGCGCGGGCGTCCTGTGGCCGGGCGCCCGCGTCTGCGTGCCCGTGGATGAGGAGTTGGCGCAGGCGTTCCAGCGGGCTGGACGTCCGCGTCGGCGCGCCTGCGGCTAAGAGGTTCGGTACGGGCGTCCGGTGGGCCGGGCGCCCGCATTTGCGCGCCCGTGGCTGAGGGGCTGACGCGGGTGTCCGCCGGGCTGTGACGGATTGGCGCAGGTGGCTCGGGGGCTTAGGTAGATCCTTTGTCGTTTCGCGGATGCGATGATTACTCTCCGCGCTAGCCTCTCCACGTTCCGTATCCGTGACGTGAAGGCCATTCCCCCGTGACGCACCGTTCGACCGCCTACCGGGTGGTCTACCTGGGCGGCCTCGGCCGTAGCGGCACCACGCTGCTCGAGAGACTGCTCGGCGAGATCCCCGGCGTGGCACCCCTCGGCGAGGTCGTACACCTCTGGGCCCGAGGCGTACTGGCCGGCGAGCCATGCGGCTGTGGCGAGCCCTTCCCGGCCTGCCCGTTCTGGCGCGAGGTCGGCGAGACCGCGTTCGGCGGATGGACGCGGGCTCTGGCCGAACGCGTCCTCACCCTGCGGCACCGCGTCGACCGTACCCGCAGGATCCCCCGCATCGGCCACCCGGAGCTGGCGGAGTACGCCAGCACCTACCAGCGCCTCTACAACGCCGCGGCCAAGACCGCCGGCGCGACGGTCGTGATCGACTCCGGCAAACACGCCTCCCTGGCCTTCTGCCTGGCGGCGGCCGGGGTGGACGTGCATGTGGTCCACGTGGTCAGAGACCCGCGGGCCGTCGCCCACTCCTGGCGCAAGACCGTCGAACGCCCCGAGGACGGCCGCCCGATGACCCGCTGGGGCCCCGCCCGCACAGCAGCCCACTGGACGGCCCAGAACCTCGCCCTGGACCTCCTCGCCGCCCGCGGGGTCCCGGTGACGAGGCTTCGCTACGAGGACCTCCTGGCCGACCCAGCGGCCGCTCTGGCGACATTGGCCGACATCCTGGGCCTGGGCACGGCGCTGCCGTTCCTGACCGGCACGACCGCCCACCTGACCACCGCCCACACCGCCTCGGGCAACCCCATGCGCTTCACCGTCGGCCCGGTCGAACTGCGACGGGACGACGCGTGGCACTCCGGCCTCCCGCGCCACCATCGGCACCTGGTCGCGGCACTCACCTGGCCGCTCAGGTCGCGGTACGGGTATGGGGAGGCGGCGGCATGAGCGGGTCTCGCGCGGTCGGGCCTGGTGCAGACGGACCTTGGGTGGTCGGGTCTCGCGCGGTCGGGTCTTGTGTGGACGGACCTTGGGTGGTCGGGTCTCGTGCGGACGGGCTTTCGGTGGTCGGGCTTTCGGTGGTCGGGTCTCAGGGGGCGGGGTCCCGCGCGGCCCGGCCTCAGGTAGGCGGGTCTTTTGCGGTCGAGCGTCGTGTGGTCGGGCCGCGTGAATGGGTTGCCGACGCCGTGGCGTGGGCCGTACCTCTCGAAGTGGGGATCGCATGAGTGCGTCCGTCGGCGTGGTGATTCCCACTCGGGGTGACCGGCCCGAACAACTGCGGGCGGCCGCCCGAGCCGTCCTGACCCAGGACTACCCCGGCCGGATCTCGTTGGTCATCGTCGTCGACGGTGGCGATCCCATCGCAGTCGCCGGGCAGGTGGCCGATGTGGTGACGCCGGGCGTCGCCACGAACGCCCGCCACCGCGTGCTCGTCCTGCCCAACGCCCTCAGCGCCGGGCTGCCGGGTGCGCGCAACACCGGCATCTCCGCGTGCGACACCGATCTGATCGCCTTCTGCGACGACGATGACGTGTGGCTGCCGGGCAAACTCGCCGCGCAGCAGCAGGCGATCGAGGATGGCGCGGAGTTCGTCAGTTGCGGCATCGAGGTCGAGTACGGCCTACGTCGGGTGCCGAGGCTCGCGGGCAGCGACACGGTCACGGCGGCCGACCTGGTGCGTTCGCGCATGGTGATGGTGCACTCGTCGACGTTCTTGTTCAAGCGCGGGGCCCTCTGGGTGGACGAGAGCGCCCCGGCCGGCCAGAACGAGGACTGGGACCTGGCCCTGCGCGCGGCCAAGCGGCATCCGATCGCGAATGTCGATCGCCCACTTGTACGTATCCGTTGGGGCAATTCCCACTATGTCGCCTGCTGGGCCGACCGCATCGCCGGGCTGGAGTGGATGCTCGCCCGGCACCCCGAACTGGCCGTGGATCCGCGCGGCGCGGCGCGGGTCTACGGCCAGCTCGCCTTCCACCACGCCGCACTGGGGCGGCGTCGTGAGGCCGGTCGCTGGGCCCTGCGCACGTTCGCCGAGCGCATCGCCGAACCACGCGCCCCGATCGCCCTCGCCGTCGCCGCAGGGCTGATCTCCGCGCCGGCGGTGCTCGCCCTGCTCCACGATCGGGGGCACGGCATTTGAGCGCCGTCACGGCGGAAGTGGTCACCGCAGGTGTGGTCACCACAGGTGTGTTCACAGCGGACGTCGTTACAATGCGTGTCTTACGGCGGGCGTCGTTATCTCGGGCGTCGCTACGGCGGGCATGGTCTCGGCGGGCGCCACGGGCGTGGTCATCGCGGGCGCCGTTACAGTGCGCGCCATCTCGGAGGGCGCGGTCTCGGCGGGCGTCATAACGGCGAGCGTCGTTACAGAGAGCCCCTGCGCGGGGCGCGACGCATGAAGTCCCGGCACAGGGCGCGACGCATGAAGTCCCGGCACAGGGCGCGACGCATGGACTCCCGACACAGGGCGCGGCGCAAGGCGTGCCAGCGCGGGGCTCGGTGCAAGGTATGCCAGCGCGGGGCTCGATGTAAGGGGTGCTGGGGCGGGGCTCGGTGCAAGGCGTGCTGGTGTGGGGCTTGTTGCAGGGAGCCCCGATGTCGACTCCGTCACACGGGGTCCGGATACCGGGGTTTGACACGGGTGGGGTTCACGGGGTGTGGGGAGAGGGGCCGGGGATGGTTGGCGAGCAGGCGAGGCCGGTGCGGGTGCTGGTCGGGGGTGTTGCCGTCGATCCGCTGACCGAGCGCCAGGTCGTCGAGCACGTCGATGGTGAGCTGGGCGCGGGGAGGGGTGGGCGGATCGTGACGCCGAACGTCGACATCTGCCGCGCCGTCGCGAAGGACGTCAAACTCCGTCACCTCGTCAACTCCGCTGACCTCGTCGTGGCCGATGGGATGCCGCTGGTGTGGGCGTCGCGGCTGCTCGGCACGCCGATACCCGAGCGGGTCACTGGGGCCGACCTGATCTGGTCGTTGAGCAAGCTGGCCGCTCGCCGTGGGTGGCCCGTCTATCTCCTGGGCGGCCCGCCGGGCGTGGCCGCGTCCGCCGCTCATGAGCTCACCGCCTGCTATCCCACGCTTCAGGTCTGCGGCGTGGACGCGCCGCCCTACCGGTTCGAGAGCGGTGCTGGTGAGCGTGAGCGGGTGCGGCGGAAGGTCGTGGGGGCGGAGCCGAAGATGGTGTTCGTCGGGCTCGGGTTTCCGCGGCAGGACCGGCTGATCGCGCGGCTGAGCCAGGATCTGCCGGGGGCGTGGTTCGTGGGGTGCGGGTCGGCGATCGCGTTCGCCGCCGGCACGGTGCCCAGGGCGCCCGAGTGGATGCGAGGTGCGGGGTTGGAGTGGGCGTTTCGGCTGGTGAGCGAGCCCGGTCGACTCGCCAGGCGCTACCTGGTCGACGACCTGCCGTTCGCGGCCCGGTTGCTGGGTGATTGCCTGAGAGCACGGGCCTCGTCGGGAAGTGCCCACGACTCGTCGGGAAGTGCCCACGACTCGTCGGAAGGCGCACGCGACTCGTCGGGGAGCGCAGGCGAATAGGTCGGCTAGGCGATGGTCTCGCCTCCTCAGGGACCTGTCCGGACCCGCACAGACCGTTTCAGGGCGGTCTTAGGTCGGGTTCAGACCCGCGCAGACCCGTTCGAACCCGACCAGGCCATCTTGGATCCGCGCAGACCCGCCCGGACCCGCCCGGACTCGACCGGGCCATCTTGGACCAGCCCAGACATCCCCAGAGACGCCCACGCCCGACCAGAACTGCCCAGACACGCGCGCCCGGACATGCCCAGACACGCGCGCCCAGACATGCTCAGACACGACCCGAAACCACCCGAACTGCCCGGACCCGCCCGGTGACAGGGCCGGTGGCAGGAGCGGTGGCTGGCCAGCGGAGCCGACGCCGACCGGCCTCCGATGGGCCGAGGTGGTGCTGGGCGGCGACGCGCCACGGTTCCGGCGCGACGAGCTGGCCGGTGGCTCATCCGGCGGAGGTGAGCTCCCGTACGCGGGTCGCTTCCGCTCGTGTCAGGCCGAGGGTGGCCGTTTCGAGCGCGCGGCGTGAGTTCATGGGCCGGAAGGCCGTGCGGGACAGGCCCGACCAGGCGAAAGCGCTCCCCGCGCCGACGGGGGCCGTGCATGCTCGGGTGATGCGGCGCTCGGCCGTGGGCGACCAGGCGAGGCCCGCGTACTCGTACAGCTGCCGGAAGCCCGGGACCGGTGCGGAGGCCAGTTCGTCGTAGGAGGTCAGCAGGATGCCGGGGGTGCGGGCGAGGATCGCCTGAGTGACCCGCCACAGCGCCGCCGCCTTGGCGATGCGGTCCTGGGAGCCGATCAGGGCGCGGAGGTCGAGGAGCTCGGGGTGGTCGCGGACGAGCAGGGGTTGTTCGAGGAGCTCGTGGAAGTAGACGGTCCAGCCCAGGCGCTGCCAGCTGGCCACGAACGCCACCGGGTCCCGGGTGAGCGCGATCACCTTGCAGCCCAGCCGCTTGGCGAACCAGCCCGCTGAGAGCACCGCGAACGGGTCATCGAGCAGGGCCCGTCGTCCCAGCAGGCGGCCGAGGGTGAAGGCCGTGCCGTAGCGGGTCATGCGGGCCAGATCGTACGGCGAGCGGTTGGTACGCAGTTCGGCCAGGTAGCGGTACCGAAGCGCGACCGTGTCGCGGAAGGCGGGCAGCCAGTCGGCGGTGTTGTCGTCGCAGATGTACTGGAAGCGGTGGGTGACCTGGGCCCGCAGGACGCCGGGACAGCGGCCGGGCGGGTGCTGGGGGTTGAGCGGCTCGTTGACGTAGACGAGGTCGCCCCCGGCCGCCAGCATTTTGCCCGTCCAGCTCGTGCCACTCCTGGGCAGGCCCGTCACCAGGATGGGACCGCTCATGCCACAAGCGAGGACTGCGGGAAGGGCGCGCTGGCGAGGCGCGGGACGAGGCCGCTCATGTCGCAGTCCTGGAGCGCGGGAAGGGCGCGCTCGCCAGGCGCGGGACGGGGCCGCTCATGCCGTGGTCCTGGAGTGCGAGAAGGGCGCGCTCGCGGAGCGCGGGGTGCGGCCGGTCACGCTGTGGTCCAGGAGCGGAAGCGGAGTGCGGGGAGGCTGTGGCGGCCGAAGGGGTGCAGGCCGTAGCGGTGGTGCAGTTGCCAGAGCGGGAGCAGGTTCTTGGCGATCATCCCGCCCGCCCAGCCGAGCACCGCGCCGAACGCGCCGTGGGCCGGGATGAGCGCCACGTCCAGCGCGACCGTGCAGGCGATGGCCGCCACCAGGTTGAGCAGGCTGGCCGTGGTGTGTCCGGCGGCGGTCAGTACGACGTCGACCATGCCGCACGCGGTCGCCAGCATCATCGTGCCGGCCAGCACCAGCGCCACCGGCACGGCGGCGCCGTAACCCGGCCCGAACAGGCGCAGCAGCCACGGCGCCAGCGCGGCGTACCCGAGCCAGATCGGCCAGGTGAGCAGCACCAGCCAGATCGTCGCCGCCTGGTACAGCTCCCGCGCCCGCCCCATCTCGCCGTCGGCCAGCGCCCTGACCAGGCGCGGCTGCACGGCCTGCGCCAGCCCCTGGTTGGCGAGCTGGCCGACGACCTTGAACCGGGTGGCGGCGGTGTAGACGGCCGCCTGGACCGGGCCGCCGAGCAGCGCGACGACCACGATGTCGAGCCGCTGGAACACCGCCTGGATGGCACCCGCCGCCGAACGCGGCGCCGTGTAAAGCCACAGGTCGCGGGCGGTACCCGGCAGGTACGGCGTACGCGGCAGCCGTTCGCGCAGCTGGATCGCGGCGAGCAGCGCCACCGGCACGTACGGCAGCGCCCAGAGGAACGGCAGCCACTGCGGCCTGGCGGCGACGGCCGCCGCGGCGACGAGCAGGAACTGGAGCGTCGGCAACGCCATCCCGTCGAGCAGCACGGTGGGCCGCATGGCGCCGAAGCCGCGGGTGGCGGCGAGCAGGAGGTCGGCGGCGACCATCACGGGCAGGGCCGCCGCCAGCAGGCCGAGTCGCGGGTAGAGGAGCGCTCCGCAAGCGGTGGCGAGCAGGACCGCCGGTACCAGGGCCGCCCGGATATATCCGGAAATGCCGTGGTAGCCGTAGGTCTTGGCGCGGGCGATGAAATAGATGAGGCCGTTGCCCGCGTCGAGCTTGGCCACACCGGCCACCATGAGGGCCAGAGCGGTGGCGGTGAAGAAGGTGCCCGCCTGGTGCGCGCTGAACGCCCTGGTGACCACCACGACCAGCAGGAACTGGGCCCCCGCGCTGATGACGGCCCCGGCGATGCCCGCGATGCCGCCCCTGGCCACCTGACCGAGCGGCCCCGTGGTCAGCGACGCCACGACGGCTCACCGCCCAGCCAGCGGGCCAGCCGCGTGTCGTACGCCTCGAAATGGTCCTTGAGCCGCTGCCTGACCGAATCGGGCAGCGGCCGGGGCAGCGGCCGCCCGTTGTGGCGTTCGAAGACCGGGTAGCCCAGGTGGGGCAGGCCGAGGAAGTCCAGGACGCGGTCGTAGGCGCGTTCCGGTTCGGCGAAGAAGCGGTGGCTGTCGAGCACCAGGACGTGTTCGCGGCCGAACAGCGGCTCCAGCCGGTCGAGTTGCTCCGCGTAGCGCCCGCGCGCCAGGTAGGCGTGGTGGCGGTGCGCGTGGTGGACGATGTGGGGCCGTTCGCGGATGCTCTGCTCGGCGCCCGCCAGTCGCCGCTCCTCCAGCTCCAGAGCCCGTTCGAAGTCGGACTCGGTCTCGTAGCCCCTGGCCAGCTCGTGGGCGTGCGCGGAGCACGCCCGCTCGACGGGGTCGCGCACCAGCACGATGAGCCTGACCCCGGGCAGGTCGGCCGCGATACGCTCCCCGGCCAGCGGATGGAACAGGTAGTAAGGCGAGGACTCGAACGCCTGCGGATGCGTACCGTGGCGGCGAGCGAGCCGCGCGGCGGCCACCCGGAGCGGAAAGTGACCCTGGTACCAGGACAGACCCCGCCCGTAGTCGGCGTCGAAGTAGTGAACACCCTTGTGCAGCACCGGTTTGAGCAGCAGCGGGTGCCGCGCCAGAGCCCGGTAGAGCGACGTGGTGCCGCACCGCTGCGCTCCGGCGATCAGGAACGACGGCAGCATCCGTACGCTCGACGTGAACCTCCCGGTGGTCCGGGAGACGGACAGGACCGACTGCTTCATCGTGTTCACGTCAGCGGCTCCTGGTGATCGACGAGGGGGTTGAGCCATGTGTCCGGTGGCCCGAGGGGTTCGTGGCCGTCGGCGGCGTGCCGGTCGGCCAGCGTGATGAGGTAGTGCAGGGCCGTCCGCCTGGCCTGCGCCGCCGACAGCCCGAGCGGGGCGAGCACGGGTACGGCCTGCGCCAGGCAGGCCCGCGCGGCCGTGGCCGGGTCCATCCGCCGCAGCGCGCGCTGGAAGAAGTGGTGCACGGCGTCGAACCCGTAGGGCACGCCGACCGCGTAGCGCTCCCAGTCCCAGACGAGCAGCCGCCCGTCACCGGAAGGGGCGACGTTCCAGGGCGACAGGTCGCCGTGCCAGGCCGCTCCCTCGGAGCCACCGGTGCCCGCGATCTCCTTGACGGCCTCGGTGAGCAGGGCGGCGGGGACCCGGCCGCGCCTGATCGGCAGCGGCGAGAGGACCAGGACCGAGTACTCGCCCCAGCGCTCGTGGCGCAGCACGGTCGGCGCGACGACCGTCTTGAGCGCCAGACCGCTCAGCTTCTTGAGCGTGGCGGCCTCGCCGTCGACCAGTTCGCGGGCGCGCGGGGTGTCACCGATCTTCACGAAGGCCAGGCGGGAGCCCTCGCCGTACGCCTCCAGGATGGGCTTGCGGTTGGCCCGGCGAGCCGGGCGTACGTGGAGGACGGTCTCGACGGGGACGCCGAGAATGTCGCTCAGGTACGTCTCGATCGAGCCCTCGACCGGCACCATGACCGGCCGGCCCAGCAGCCCGTGCCATCGGCGCCGGGGGGCCAGGCGGCGCGGCAGCAGCCGGTGCGGCAGCACGCTGTAGGCGCGCGGCGACCCGGGGCCGGGGTAGAGCGCCCGCACGGTCTGGTCGAGGTAGCGCAGCCGCACCTTCGCGTCGTTCACGCGGTCTCCCCGGTGTTACGCCACAGGAGGGCGAAGGAGATGAGGTAGAGGCTGAGCGGCGTGACCAGGCCGTCGTACACGAACATGTAGAGCAGCACGAGGATCATGACGAGCACCCCCGCGAGCCCGATCGGGCTGCGGTCGGGCCAGTGGCGCCGGATCGCGCCCAGGAAGAACGCCACATACAGCGCCGCCCCCACGAAACCCTGGGTGATGATCAGCAGCCAGAGCTGCCCGTCGCTGCCCAGCGGCGGATGGCCGCAGCCGCCGCACCACTCGGTCTTGCCGGTGGTGATCGTGCGGTGGTTGCCCATGGCGTTGCGGGTGTTGCCGTAGCCGATGATCGGCGAGTGCGTGGCCGCCGAGATGGTCGCCGACACGGTGAAGGCCCTGATGTCGTTGGAGTGCGGGTTGTCCAGGCGCTGGCCGACCAGCGAGGCGAGCGGGCTGAGCGCGAACGCCAGCGTCGCCGCCACCGCCGTGGCGCACAGGGCCAGCCTGGTGCGTCCGCCGACCCGGACGATCAGGTAGAGCCCGGCCAGCCCGAGGCCGATCCAGAGGCCGCGGTTGAGCGAGTAGACGATCGGGATGGCGGCCACGGCGGTCAACGCGAAGGCCACCGCCTTGCGGCCGCCCCCGCCGTAGACCCACCAGCCGACCACGAACCAGATGAGCAGCACCGACACGTTGCTGCCCCACGCGTTGGCCCACTCGAACGGCGCCTCGGGGCGCGGCGAGGCGTAGCCGAGCACCTTCTGGGTCTGGGCGGCCGTCGGGTGAATGAGGTTCTGGACGAAGGCGTTGTCGCTGATCCACCCCGGCAGCACCATCTCCAACGGCGAGGTGAACTCCAGCCGGGGGAAGAACACGCCGAGCAGCCCGCCCGCCACGGTCGTGACGAACAGCACCCCGAGCATCCGTACGAGCCTGAGCTGCGGCAGCTCCCGCTCGGTCAGGTTGCCCAGATAGAGAACCATGATCAACAGCGCCGCGTAGAGCGCGAACCGTATGAGGTAGCCGATGACCCGCCCGGCGTTGAACGCCCCGTACGTGTCGGGCGGCATGTCGGCCAGCATCAGCGCGCTCACCGTGTAACCGGCCAGGAGCAGCAGCCACAGCCCGAACCCGCGCGGCACCCGGATCGGCCGGCGCCGCCAGAGCACGACGGCCATGGGCACCGCCAGGACGATCACCGACAGGCCGCCGAAGCCGAGCGCCCACCACACGGGATAGCCGATGAGAAGCGCGCCGATCGGCCACGCCGGACCTCTCATGCCGAGGTGCCCGGCGGGCGGGGGAGCGAGGTCATGGGCGCCGCCTCGCCGGACTCCAGCTCGCCGCTGGCGACCAGCTTGCCGAGCGGGTTGCCCTCGACCGGCTCGGGCCTCGGGGTCAGGTCCCTCGTCGTCACCACACCGATGATCGGTACGTTGTGCCTGCCCAGATGGCGTACGGCGGCGGCCACCTGTGCCGAGGTGGCCCGGCGCAGCCCCACCAGCAGCAAGGCCGCGTCGGCCCGGGCCAGGTCGCCCACGTCGGAGCCGGTCAGCAACGACAGCGGGGCGGTTACGGCCAGCGGCCCGACCACCGGCGTCGCGCCGAGCTCCGCCGGGATCGCCCTGACCAGCAGCCGCTTGCCCGGACAGGCGGCGATCACGGACGAGGCCAGGTCGTGCGGCAGGCCTTGGCGCAGCGGGTCCGACAGGTCGCCGAGGACGGGCAGCCCGGTCAGCCGCTCGACGTCGGCGGCGGTGCGCAACCGGGTGTCGAGCCGGTCGCGGGCGTAGGCGGTGGCCGTGCCGAGGAGCAGGCCGATCATGAGCCCGGTGCCGAGGTAGAGCGGCAGGCTGGGCGAGCTCGGCACGGTCGGCGGCGTGGCCTGGCTGATGACCGACCCGGGAGTGATGGCGACGGTCCGCAGCGCGTCGTACTTGAGCGTGAGGCTGTAGGCCTGCCGGTTGAGCACGCTCTGTCGGTGCGCGGCGATCGTGTGCTCGATGCTGCCCTTGCTCGTCAGGGCGAGCTCCTTGATCACGGTGTCGAGCGCGGTGTTGACCTGCTTGAGCTTGACCAGCATCGCCTTCTGCTGCGCGGTCATCGTCGCCTGCGCGTTCTCGGTGCGGTTGGCCAGGTACGCCTGCGCGTACGCCCGCGACTGGGCCGCCGCGACGGCGGGGTCGGCGGCGGTGACGGAGATCCACAGCACGGCCGAGTTGGGCGGCACTGAGACCTCGACGGGCTCGGGCGTGCCCGTCTTGAGCTCTTTGGCGGCCTTGTCGGCCACCACGGACGACTGGGCGATCTGCGCCTCGGTGTCGAGATTGAGCGGCTCGCGCTGCCGGTTGGTCACCTGGTTGTTCTGGTCCTGGACGCCCACGGGCGCGACCAGGACCTGGGTGGTCGCGGTGTAGGCGGCCGGGGTGAACCGCAGCAGCGCCAGCCCCGCCGTGCCGCCGGCCAGCAGGAACCCCAGGAACAGCAGCCAGCGCCTGCGCACCAGCGACAGATGGTCCGCCAGGTCGCTGGCGTGGCGGCGGCCCGGGAAGTCCGGCGACAGGCTCATTGGAGCGGATCTCCTTCGAGTGTGTGCGCGGTGTCGCCGATCGGCGACTGTGCGTCACAAGTCGCGGCGTCCGCCCACTATAGGCCGGACAGATATTACCCAGGCTGAATCCAGAAGATTTTCTCTGGTACGGCCAGCAATTCGCCCCACGATAGCCCGAAATAATGCGAAATTGAGGACCGGTCGGATGGTTGCTGACCTGGCGATACACCCGCTCCGGCTGAAGTTCTGGGAATGGCATGGCATGGTTCAGGTTTGATAGGACGGGGGTCCTTGGTTGAGGGGGTTGAACGGCCTTGAACCGGTGGGGAATTTCTCATAAAGCGGTAAATATCAGCGTCAAAGGTGTGGCGCTGTTGGTCGTCGCCGTGCTCGCGGGCTGCTCAGCTGTGCAGGGTGCGGGGAGTCCGGCGCAGGTCGCCCAGCCGAGCGCCAGGCCGAACGCGGAGACCTCGCCGGCCTGCGCCGTCACTGCCCGGCTTATTCCATCTTGCGGTGCTTGGTGGGGGATCGCCCCGGAGGTCTTCACCGGCGCGGGCATCGAAAGGTCGCTCCACGGCGCCGAATCCCGCATCGGTGGCACCGCCGACGTGCTGCACGTCTATCACCGGGGCAAGGAGGAGTTTCCGACCAGCGAGGAGGTCGCGCTGGCCCGCGACCCGGTCCGGCCCAGGCTGCTGCTGATCAACTGGAAGCCGTCGCTCGACTACACCTGGGCGCAGATCGCCCGTGGTGCCATCGACCGCAGGATCGACCGGCTGGCCGACTACATCCGGCGCACCTTTCCCGAGCGGTTCTTCCTCACCCTCCACCACGAGCCGGAGAACGACGTCGACGCCGCGCCCGGCTCGGGCATGCAGGCCACCGACTACGCGGCCATGTATCGCCATGTCGTGCTCAGGCTGCGCGACGAGGGCGTCAAGAACGCGGTCACGGTCATGACCTACATGGGCGCGCCCAACTGGGCGGCCAAGCCCTGGTTCGAGCAGCTCTATCCGGGTGACGACGTGGTCGACTGGGTGGCCCTCGACCCCTACGCCGACAGCCGGGTCCGTGACTTCGACGGCCTGGTCAACAAGACCCGGCCCGACTTCGACCAGTGGCCGGGGTTCTACCGGTGGATGCAGTGGCGCTTTCCCGGCAAGCCGGTCATGGTCGCGGAATGGGGCGTGTTCGAGCGAGCCGACGACCGTGCGGCCAAGCGCTCGTTCTTCGAGTCGGTGCGTACGCAGATTCAGCGCTATCCGCAGATCAAGGCGCTGATCTACTTCGACTCGCCGCACGCGCCGCGCGGCGACACGAGCTTCGACTCCGATCCCGCCGCCGGGCGGGCGTTCAGCGAGCTCGCGCGAGATCCCTACTTTCACTCGACGCCCGTGCCGCGGCCCTGACGCGCCAGCGCCAGCCCGCGACGGTCGCGACCGCGGCGCCCGCCAGCGCCCACACCGTCACCGTGTTGTTCACGTCGAGCAGCTTGAGCGCGGAGGCGAGCAGAACGATCCCGAGCAGCGCCCTGATGAGGCCGCCCGGCGCCCTGGAGGAGATCCGGGCGCCGAGGTAGACGCCCGGGATCGAGCCGATGAGCAGCGAGACCGTCAGAGTGAGCTGGAAGTCGCCGAAGAGCAGGTGGCCGAGCGCGGCCGAGGCGACGAGCGGCACCGCCTGCACCAGGTCGGTGCCGACGAGCTGGTTGGCCTTGAGCGCCGGATAGAGAGCCAGCAGGGCCACGATGATCAGGGAGCCCGAGCCGACCGAGGAGATGCCGACGACGAGTCCGCCTACCGTACCGACCAGTACGGTCGGGATTGGGCGCACGACAATGTCGCGGGCGCTCGACGTGCCACCCTTCCCGGCCAGCCACGTCTTGGCGACCAGACCCGCGACGGCGAGTAGCAGCGCCACGCCGAGCGCGTACTTCACACCGTCGCCGACCGCGAACGCGCGCGCGATGAACACCCCGCAGAACGCCGCCGGCACCGACCCCACGCAGAGCCAGCCGACCAGGCGCAGGTTGACCGTGCCCCTGCGCAGGTGTACGGCGCTGCCGACGGGTTTCATCACGGCGGAGGCGACCAGGTCGCTGGAGACCGCGGCCAGCGGCGGGACGTTGAAGAACAGCATCATCATCGGCGTCATGAGCGCGCCGCCGCCCATGCCGGTGAGCCCGACGACGATCGCGACCAGAAAGGACCCGGCGATCAGGGGGAAGTCGATCAACGAACCCAGCCTCCGCTCCGCAGCGCCCCCAGCACCTGGGTGACGGCCGCCTCGATAGAGATGTGCGTCGTGTCGATGATCAGATCGGCGTCGTCCGGCTCCTCATAGGGGTCGGAGATACCGGTGAACTCGGGGATGAGCCCGGCGCGGGCCTTGGCGTACAGGCCCTTGCGGTCGCGGCGCTCACACTCCTCCAGTGGGGTCGCCACGTGCACGAGCAGGAAGTCGGCCCCGACCGACTCGACCATCTCGCGCACCTCCTCGCGGGTGGCGGCGTAGGGGGCGATGGGGGCGCAGATCGCCAGCCCGCCGTGGCGCGCGGCCTCGGCGGCGACGAAGCCGATGCGCCGGATGTTGAGATCGCGGTCGTCCTTGGAGAACGTCAGGCCCTTGGACAGCAGGTGGCGTACCACGTCGCCGTCGAGGTAGGTGACCGGGCGGCTGCCCAGTTCGAGCAGCGAGTCGCGCAGGCCGCGGGCGATCGTGGACTTGCCGGAGCCGGACAGACCGGTGAAGAAGACCACGAGCCCGCGCCGGTGCGGCGGTCCGGGGATGCGCACCGGCTCGGGGCCCGCCAGGTGCTCGGTCGCGCCGTAGGCGGTGGCGACGTGCTCGCGCAGCTCCAGGTCGATCTCGGGCTCCGCGCGCGGCGCCAGCGGCACCGAGACCACCAGGGTGCCCTCGGGCAGTTGCTCCTTGGCGCGCAGCGCGGCGCGTACGACAGCCGGGCCCGTCTCGCCGTACGAGAGGGGGAGCAGCACGATCACCGCGTCGAGCTCCTTGGCGGTGGCGACGATCTCGGTGAGGTCGTCGAGCGGCCCCCGCATGGTGACGGCGAGCGCCGCCCGCCCGTCGAGCTCTTCGCGTATCTGCGCCGGAGTACGGCGAAGCCGGGCGAACGGCCCGTGCTCCGGGGCGCCCAGACCCTTCACCGGACCGGAGGCCAGGCCGTCGGGCTCGCGCTCGGCGACGGTGAGCACGGCCAGCGGCACGCCCTCAGGGTCGAGCAGCGTGACCTCGGTGCCGGGGATGGCCGCTTCCGGAAGATGGAGCGTGACGGGAGCCGGCCACGGGGTGCCATCGGCGAGGGTGCCGCGCTCATGCACCGTGTGCAGGTCGTCGTGCCCAAGGAACCCGCTCAGCGGCTGGAACGCGCCGGAGAGCAGCAGCTCCAGGTCGGCCAGCTCGTACGCCCCTGGGGTCCACTCCACGGTCTGCCATCCCAACTATTCCGATTGACTTGGTAGGAAAGGAGTCTAGCCTTTGGTACAAGTGTGTCGCTAGTGCGATGTCCCCGAACCTTCACCAGACATTCCGCTCCCACTATGGGGGTGTCTCTTCGTGAGGACTTTGTCATGGCGGGCCGCTTGCTTCCGCGCCTGCGACGGGACCGTCCCTCCACGGGAACTTCTGCCGCTCCCCGGAGTGGAGCCCTCCATGAGGGCCTCGGCCACGACGTGCCGTCTTCTTCTTCGCCCCCGGAGGGGGTGTCCCACCTCAAGGGACGTCGGCCACCACGGACCGTCACGGTGCCCGAGACGGTCGTGACGAACCACAGGGGGCTAGATGAGCCGAGCGAAGTGATTCTGCGGCTTTTTGATCACCATGGCGATCTCATCATGCGTAGCCGGAAACCGGTCGCGGGTCAGCTTGGCCGTCATCCTGACAGCCATCCGTCCGATACGCCCCATGGCCGGACCGCTGGTCGCCGTGTGGTCGTCGGTGATCATAAGCCCGCGAGTGAGGCAGAAGGTGTGGATCCCGTCGCGCGAGGTCACCGGCCCGTAGACGGCCGGTAGCGGGCCCGGTGTGCCCGCCGACACCAGGTGCCGCCAGATGAGCCGCCGCAGCCACCACGGGGTGATCCGGTCGAGCAGGCCGTAGGCGGATTTCCGGTCGCGCATGCGCAGCAGGATGAGCCCGCCGGGGCGCAGCGCCTGCAGCAGCCGGTCGAAGACCAGTTCGGCGTGCTGAATGCGCTCCAGCAGGAACGACAGCTGGATCACATCCACCGACCTCGGGGGCAGCGGGACGCAGCGCAGGTCGCCCAGTGACCACATGGCGAGATCGGCTCGCTCGCCGACCACTCTCCTGATCGGGGGCAGGTCCTCGTCGACGCCGGTGGCCCTGGTGTCGATCCGGTCCAGGACCAGTGGCTCGTCGTGCGCGCATCCGGCGACGAGCACGTCGAGCCGCCTGCCGAGCCGTCCGGCCCACTGCTCGCGGATGCGCTGACCAAAGAGATCGCCCCTTGGGGCTACCGACCGCACCTCAGACATGTCACCCAGAGTAATCAATCGACGCCAATTAGTAAGCCATTTCCCTGCTAGCGTCCTGCGCCGTGAGTGATCTCGTGTACGTGGGCAACGCGAATGTCGACGCCGCGACGGACCATGGCTGGCTCCTGGGCCATTTCAAACCCTACGGCGACCCGAGACACAGCGACGGGGTGGAGATCAAATGGGGCACCCACTCCCCGGGTGACGAACGCGCCGAGTGGGTGCGCGGCGAGGAGCGTACGGCGCTGCTCATTCTCATCTCGGGTCGCTTCCGCGTCGAACTACCGGGCAGGAGCGTGCTGCTCGCCGAGCGGGGCGACTACGTGGTCTGGGGCAAGGGCGTGGACCACTCCTGGCGCGCGGAGGAGGAGTCGGTGGTCCTGACGGTCCGCTGGCCGTCCGTCCCGGGCTACAAGGTCCCGCAGCCGGACAAGGTCCTGGAGTAGTACGAGGTCCCGCAGCCGGACAAACTCCTGGAGCCAGGCAAGGTCCCGGAGCCGGACGGGGGCGTGGCGTAGATGCGAATAGGCTTGTAGCACAACCCCCATGCCCGCCGGCTGGGGGTAATCGTCGTGGGGCTGTCGAAAATGAGTCTGTCCGGGCTGCTTGATCTTGTCGTCACCGATCCCAAGCTGACCGCCGCTCTCGAAGAGGGCGGCGACATCGCGCTGGTGGCGCCGTCCGCGCTGCGGCCGTTCGGGGTGGCCGCGCTGGCCGGGCACGATCAGCGGACCGTGCTGGCCATCACCGCCACCGGCCGCGAGGCGGAGGACCTGGCGAGCGCGCTGACCAGCCTGATGGAGCCCAGCTCGGTGGCCGTCTTCCCGGCCTGGGAGACGCTGCCGCACGAGCGGCTCTCCCCGCGCAGCGACACCGTGGGGCAGCGGCTGGCCGTGCTCAGGAGGCTCGCGCACCCGGTCAAGGACGACCAGGCGGCCGGGCCCCTCAGCGTGGTGGTCGCGCCGGTCAGGGCGCTGCTCCAGCCGATCGTCAAGGGCCTGGGCGACCTGGAGCCGACCCGCCTGCGCGCGGGCGACGACGCCGACCTCGACGGGGTCGTACGGCGGCTGGTCGACAACGGCTACCACCGGGTCGACATGGTGGAGAAGCGCGGCGAGGTGGCGGTACGCGGCGGGTTGCTCGACGTGTTCCCGCCGACCGAGGAGCATCCGCTGCGGCTGGAGTTCTGGGGCGACACGGTCGAGGAGATCCGCTGGTTCAAGGTGGCCGACCAGCGCTCGCTGGAGGCGGCGGACGGCGGGCTGTTCGCGCCGCCGTGCCGCGAGCTGCTGCTCACCGCGGAGGTCAGGGAGCGGGCGCGCGAGCTGGGCCGGGAGCACCCGGCGCTGCTCGAGGTGCTCGACCAGCTCGCCGAGGGGACGCCGGTCGAGGGCATGGAGGCGTTCGCGCCCGTGCTGGCCGGGGAGATGGACCTGCTGCTCGATCACCTGCCCGGCAACGCCGCGGTGTTCGTCTGCGATCCCGAGCGGATCAGGGGCCGGGCCGAGGAGCTCGTACGTACCTCGCAGGAGTTCCTGGAGGCGTCGTGGATCAACGCGGCGGCCGGTGGCGAGGCGCCGATCGACCTCGGGGCGGCGGCGTTCCGCTCGCTCGACGACATCCGCGGTCACGCCGACGTGCTGGGGCAGGCGTGGTGGACGATGGCGCCGTTCGGGGCCGGGGTCGAGCTGGACGCGCAGGACTCCGAGGCATACCGGGGCGACACCAGGAAGGCGCTCGAAGACGTCAAGGGCTGGCTGGCCGAGGACAAGGCGGTCGTGCTGCTGAGCGAGGGGCACGGCCCGGCCGAGCGGATGGTCGAGGTCCTCAAGGGCGTGGACGTTCCCGCCCGGTTGGTGAAATATCTGGATAAGTCGCCTGAGGCGAAGGTCGTCCATGTCTCGACGGGGTTGATCGAGCACGGGTTCATCACCCCCAACCTGGCCGTGCTCACCCACCTCGACCTCGTCGGCCAGAAGGCGTCCACCAAGGACATGCGCCGCCTGCCCTCCCGCCGCCGCAACATGGTCGACCCGCTCCAGCTCAAGATCGGCGACAACGTGGTGCACGAGCAGCACGGCGTCGGCCGCTACATCGAGATGGTGCAGCGCACGGTCCAGGGCGCGACGCGCGAATACCTGGTCATCGAGTACGCCAAGGGCGACCGCCTCTACGTCCCCACGGATCAGCTGGACGAGGTCACCCGCTACGTGGGCGGCGAGGCCCCGACGCTCAACCGGATGGGCGGCGCCGACTGGGCCAAGGCCAAGACCAGGGCGAAGAAGGCGGTCAAGGAGATCGCGGGCGAGCTCATCCGCCTCTACTCCGCCCGCATGGCCTCGCCCGGTCACGCCTTCGCCGCCGACTCCCCGTGGCAGCGGGAGATGGAGGACGCCTTCCCGTACGTCGAGACCGGCGACCAGCTGGAGGCCATCGACGAGGTCAAGCGCGACATGGAGCGCGGCGTCCCGATGGACCGGCTGATCTGCGGCGACGTCGGCTACGGCAAGACCGAGATCGCGGTGCGGGCGGCGTTCAAGGCACTCCAAGACGGCAAGCAGGTCGCCGTGCTGGTGCCGACGACGCTGCTGGTGCAGCAGCACATGTCGACGTTCACCGAGCGCTTCTCCAGCTTTCCCGTCTCGCTCAGGGCGGTCTCCCGCTTCCAGACCGACGGCGAGGTCAAGGGCACTCTGGAGGGCCTGCGCACCGGCGCCGTGGACCTGGTGATCGGCACCCACCGGCTGCTCAGCCCGGAGGTCCGGTTCAAGGACCTGGGGCTGATCATCATCGACGAGGAGCAGCGGTTCGGCGTCGAGCACAAGGAGGCCATGAAGCACCTGCGCACCCAGGTCGACGTGCTGGCCATGTCGGCCACGCCGATCCCGCGCACGCTGGAGATGGGCCTGACCGGCATCAGGGAGATGTCGACCATCCTCACTCCGCCGGAGGAACGGCACCCGATCCTCACCTTCGTGGGGCCGTACGACGAGAAGCAGATCGGGGCCGCCATCAGGCGCGAGCTGATGCGCGACGGCCAGATCTTCTTCGTGCACAACCGGGTGGCCTCGATCAACCGGGTCGCCGCCCGGATCAGGGAGCTGGTGCCCGAGGCGCGCATCGCGGTGGCGCACGGGCAGATGAACGAGCACCAGCTCGAAAAGATCATGGTCGGCTTCTGGGAACGCGAGTACGACCTGCTGGTCTGCACCACGATCGTGGAGTCCGGGCTCGACGTGCCCAACGCCAACAC
Source organism: Nonomuraea sp. NPDC050022 (assembly GCF_044460705.1). Taxonomy (NCBI): domain Bacteria; kingdom Bacillati; phylum Actinomycetota; class Actinomycetes; order Streptosporangiales; family Streptosporangiaceae; genus Nonomuraea; species Nonomuraea sp. NPDC050022. The sequence continues at coordinate 311,597 of NZ_JBITKE010000005.1, read as the reverse complement.
GCTGATCGTCGACCGGGCCGACAACTACGGCCTCTCGCAGCTGCACCAGCTCAGGGGCCGCGTCGGGCGAGGCAGGGAGCGGGGTTACGCCTACTTCCTCTACCCGCCGGAGAAGCCGCTCACCGAGACCGCCCACGAGCGGCTGGCGACGATCTCACAGCACACCGAGATGGGCGCGGGCATGTACGTCGCGATGAAGGACCTGGAGATCCGCGGCGCGGGCAACGTGCTCGGCGCCGAGCAGTCGGGCTTCATCGCGGGCGTCGGCTTCGACCTGTATGTCCGGCTCATGGCCGAGGCCGTGCAGGAGCAGAAGGCCAAGCTGTCGGGCGCGGAGGTGACGGAGGAGCACCCCGACGTCAAGGTCGAGCTGCCGATCAACGCGCACATCCCGCACGACTACGTCACCTCCGAACGTCTGCGCCTGGAGGCGTACAAGCGGATCGCCACCATCTCCGCCGAGATCCACATCGACGAGGTGCGCGCCGAGCTGACGGACAGATACGGCAAGCCGCCCGTCGAGGTGGAGAACCTCCTGGCCGTCGCCCGCTTCCGCATCAGCGCCCGCCAGGCCGGGCTCACCGATGTCACACTGCAGGGCCAGAACATCAAGTTCGGTCCGGTCAGGCTGCGGGAGTCGCAGCAGGTACGCCTCGACCGCCTGTACAAGAAGGCCATCTACAAGCAGGCGGCGGAGACGCTGCTGGTGCCCGCGCCGAAGACCAAGCCCCTGGGCGGGCAGCCGTTGCGTGACCTCGACCTGCTCAAATGGTGCGGTGACCTGGTCGAGGCCATGTTCTTGGAGCCCGCGAGGGTAAGCTAGCCGCGGTTTTGTCGGGAAAGGACGCACGTGAAGTCGATTCGAGTGGCTGTGGCCGCTGCCGTGGTGGGTGTCGCGCTGACCGCCTGCTCCTCGCCTATGGAGGCCGGAGCCGCGGCCGTCGTGGGCAGTGAGCGGATCTCGTCGCGCGATCTGAACAAGAACGTCCAGGAGTACGAGGCCGCGCTGCGGAAGGTCAACATCGAGCCGTCGCAGCTCGGTGTGTCGGTCAACCAGTTCGTTCTGTCCAGGATGGCGGAGCAGAGCCGGCAGCAGCAGCTGGCCGACAAGTTCGGCGTACAGGTCAGCGACTCGGAGATCGACGCCGCGGCCCAGGACAAGGGCGAGCAGCAGTCGGCCGAGATGAACCTGCTGTCCAAGGGCGTCTCCCCGGCCGACCCGCGCGGTTACCTGCGGGCGGCGCTCGGCGTGAACAAGGTGCTGGAGAAGCTCGGCGGGCCGCAGAACCAGCAGGCCGTGGAGAAGTTCAAGGTCGCCTACAACGCGATCGCCCCGGTTTTCAGCCCGCGCTACGGCACGATCAGTCAGCAGGGCTTCGTCGACGCCGGCCGCTTCGGCAAGCCGTCGGCGACGACCGAGCAGGCCGGCCAGGGCGAGCAACAGCAACAGCAGCAGTCGCAGGGCTAGCCGTGCCGCTGATCATCGTCACCACCTCGCCGCGGGTCGCGCCGGGTCTGCTGAGCCACCAGGCGTGGCAGGCGTTCGGCTCGGGCCGCGTGCTGACCGGGTCCGCGGATCATCCGCAACTGCCCTACCTGGCCGAGGCCGGGGTCGAGGTGGCCGTCATCACGCCTGTCCCCGCCGACCTGGCGCGGCGGGCGGTGACGGAGTCGGTGGTCTGGCTGGCCGCCGAGGACTCCGAGGACTTCATGCGGGCGGTCGGCCACGCGGCCGTCGCGATGGCCGAGCCGCCGCTGATCGAGGTCGTGCCGGGCTCCTACGACCTGCCGGGCGCGCGGGTGCTCGACCTGGTCGCGGTGATGGAGCGGTTGCGCGCCGAGTGCCCGTGGGACCGCAAGCAGACGCACGAGACCTTGGTCCCGTACCTGCTCGAAGAGGCCTACGAGGTGCTGGAGACGATCGAGCGGGGCGACTACCCGGCGCTGCGTGAGGAGCTGGGCGATCTGCTGCTGCAGGTGGTCTTCCACGCGCGGGTGGCCGACGGGTTCGACATGGACGACGTGGCCGAGGGGATCGTCGAGAAGCTGGTGCGGCGGCATCCGCACGTGTTCGGCTCGGTGCGGGCGGAGACCGCCGACGAGGTGAACGACAACTGGGAGGCGATCAAGGCGGCCGAGCGGGCGGCGAAGGACGAGAGTCCGTCGGTGCTCGACGGGGTGCCGATGGGGCAGCCCGCGCTGTCGCTGGCCGCCCAGCTGGTGCGCCGGGCCGAGCGCGGGGGCGCGCCGGACGGGCTGGCCGCCGCCATCTCGCAGGGTGTGGGGCGTGAGCTGTTCGACCTCGTCCGCCGTGCACAGGACGCGGGAATCGACGCCGAAGCCGAGCTCCGCGCCGCCGCTCGCGACTACCGTGACCGCGTGCTCCGCTGGGAGTCGGAGCACCGATAGGCTCTGAAGGCATATTGCCTTTCGATTTAGGAGCGCAAACCCGTGGCTACCATCGAGGTCGTATACGCGCGCGAGATCCTCGACTCCCGGGGCAACCCGACCGTCGAGGTCGAGGTGATCCTCGACGACGGCGGCAGGGGGCGCGCGGCGGTGCCCAGCGGCGCGTCGACCGGCCAGTTCGAGGCCGTGGAGCTGCGTGACGGAGACGAGCGTTACGGCGGCAAGGGCGTGGAGAAGGCCGTGCTCGCCGTCACCGACGAGATCTTCGAAGAGATCAACGGCATCGAGGCCGAGGACCAGCGCATCATCGACCAGATCATGATCGATCTGGACGGGACGCCCAACAAGGCCAAGCTGGGCGCCAACGCCATCCTGGGCGTCTCGCTGGCCGTGGCCAAGGCCGCCGCGGACAGCGCCGAGCTGCCGCTGTTCCGTTACCTGGGCGGTCCCAACGCCCATCTGCTGCCCGTGCCGATGATGAACATCCTCAACGGCGGCGCCCACGCCGACACCAACGTCGACATCCAGGAGTTCATGATCGCGCCGATCGGCGCGAGCACGTTCCGCGAGGCCGTGCGCATGGGCACCGAGGTCTACCACGCGCTCAAGGGCGTGCTGAAGGAGAAGGGCTACGCCACGGGGCTGGGCGACGAGGGCGGCTTCGCGCCCAACCTGCCGTCCAACCGCGACGCGCTCGACCTGATCCTGGTCGCCATCGAGCGGGCCGGCTACACGCCGGGCGACGACGTCGCCCTCGCGCTCGACGTGGCCGCCTCCGAGTTCCACAAGGACGGCGTCTACACGATCGACGGCAAGGGTGTCTCGGCCCAGGAGCTCATCGCCTTCTACGCGGACCTGGTCGACAACTACCCGCTCGTCTCGATCGAGGACCCGCTCGACGAGGAGGACTGGGCCGGCTGGAAGGCCATCACCGAGGCCATCGGCGACAAGGTCCAGCTGGTCGGCGACGACCTGTTCGTGACCAACCCGGAGCGGCTCGGCCGCGGCATCGCCGAAGGCACCGCCAACGCGCTGCTGGTCAAGGTCAACCAGATCGGCACCCTGTCCGAGACCCTCGACGCGGTCGACCTGGCCCACCGCAGCGGCTACCGCTGCATGATGAGCCACCGCTCCGGCGAGACCGAGGACACGACGATCGCCGACCTGGCCGTGGCGGTCAACTGCGGCCAGATCAAGACCGGCGCGCCCGCCCGCTCGGACCGCGTGGCCAAGTACAACCAGCTCCTGCGCATCGAGGAAATTCTCGACGACGCCGCTCGCTACGCGGGTCGCGGCGCTTTTCCGCGTTTCCAGCGCTAGTTTCGGGTACGGCTCGCGGCATGGCGGGTATGCCGCGAGCCGGTCAGAAGGGTGCAAATAGCACCATCCGCTAAGTTCGGCCACCGAACTGGACACGGAGGTGTGAACCGTTGGCTAAGAGGCCGCAGCTGACCGGGCGGGCCGCCATCCTGGCGATCGTGGTGTGCGCGATCGCGATGAGCCTTGCCTACCCTGTACGCGAGTACATCGCGCAGCGCCGCGGCATCGCGGAGTTGCGGGCGGAGAAGGCGCGGGTCGAGGCCGACCGCCAGGCGCTGGCCGAGCAGGCGCAGCGGATCCGCGATCCCAACTGGATCAAGCGGACGGCCAAGGAACGGCTTCACTACTGCGGGCCGGGCGAGAAGTGCTACGTGGTCATGGACGCCAAGCCGGACAAGACCACGACGACGGTCAAGCAGCCCGCCGCGACGCCGCCGTGGTACCAAACGCTGTGGGAATCGGTCGAGGCCGCCGACACGGGCCAGGGCCGCAAGGCCGGATGAGCACCGACTCAAGCCAGGGCCGCAAGGCACTGACTCGGGCCGGAGCCGCGAGCCGTAAGGCTGGATGAGCACCGGCGCGGGGGAGCGTCGGTGGTGTGTGAGGGGAGAGCGTTGGACAGCAGAGACGTCGACGCGGTGCAGCGGCAGCTGGGCCGCCCGCCGAGAGGGCTGCGCGAGGTGGCGCACCGCTGCCCGTGCGGCAACCCCGACGTGGTGGAGACCGCGCCGAGGCTGCCCGACGGCTCGCCGTTTCCCACGCTCTACTACCTGACCTGTCCCAAGGCGGCCTCCGCGATCGGCACGCTCGAAGGCTCGGGGCTGATGCGCGAGATGCAGGCCAGGCTGGCCACCGACCCGGAGCTGGCCGCCGCCTACCAGGCCGCCCACGACGACTACGTGGCCAGGCGCGACAAGGCGGCGCAGGAGCAGGGCACGGAGCCGCTGCCGCGTGACATGCAGAGCACCGGCGGCATGCCGCTGCGGGTGAAGTGCCTGCACGCGCTCGTCGCGCACGAGCTGGCCGTGCCCGGATCCAACCCGTTCGGCCGGGAGGCGCTGGATGCCCTCCCCGAGTGGTGGAGTGACGGACCATGCGTGTAGCCGCCATTGACTGCGGCACCAACTCCGTACGCCTGCTGATCGCCGACGTCGGCGACAACGACCTCACCGAGATCGAGCGGCGGATGGAGATCGTACGACTGGGCGAGGGGGTCGACCAGACGGGGCGGCTGGCTCCCGAGGCGCTGGAGCGGACGTTCGCCGCGATGCGCACCTACCGCAAGCTCATCGACCAGCACGGCGCCACGGCGACCCGGGTGGTGGCGACCAGCGCGACGCGCGACGCCGCCAACAGGCAGGAGTTCGTCGACGGGGTGCGCGAGATCTTCGGGGTGGAGCCCGAGGTGGTGACGGGCGCGGAGGAGGCCGAGCTGTCGTTCGTCGGCGCGACCAGGGGGCTGGTCCGGCTGTCGCGGGAGACCGGGGTGCCGCAGGGGCCGCTTCCGCCGTACCTGGTCGTCGACATCGGGGGCGGCTCGACCGAGTTCGTGGTCGGCTCCGAGCACGTCATCGGCGCGCTGTCGGTCGACATCGGCTGCGTACGACTGACGGAGCGGCACCTGCGCGACGCGGGCGATCCGCCGCCGGCGCAGGCGCTGGAGGCCGTCGTGGCCGACATCGAGGCCGCGCTCGACCGGGTCGCCGAGGCGGTGCCCGTCCACGAGGCGCACACGCTGGTGGGTCTGGCCGGCTCCGTCACGACGGTGGCGGGCATCGCGCTGGACCTGCCCGCCTACGATTCGGAGCGGATCCATCACTCGCGGATGGCCGCCGAGCAGGTCCACGAGGTGACGCGACGGCTGCTCGCGATGACCCATAGTGAGCGTTCACAGATTCCAGTGATGCACCCAGGTCGAGTTGACGTGATTGGCGTGGGTGCCCTGATTCTGGACCGCATCGTGCGGCGTTTCGAGTTTCCGCAGGTCGTCGTAAGTGAACACGACATCCTCGACGGAATCGCCTACTCCATGGTCTGATTTTTCCGGGGAAAATCGGACAAATCTGGGATTCGGCTGTGTTGAGTGTGCAATCAGTTTTATGCTTAGGTAAAGGGGCATTGCGGGGGCTTTGTCATATTGCCGGACACGGGTGGTGTCGGCGTGGCGACCGTTCCCGGAGCGCATCTTTTCCCTAACGGAATGGAGCACTCTCACATGAACTCATCTCGTCCATTAGCGCGTAAGGCGGCGGCGTTCGGCGCCTCCGCCGCCGTGCTGGGCGCCATGGTCGCGGGGCTGGCAGCCGCTCCCGCGCAGGCGTCCACCCAGGCCACCGCGGGCAAGGCCGGCGCCGCGGCGACCTCCACCAAGGCCAGGCCCAAGGTCTCGGTGTCCACGCCCAAGGCGTCGAGCCGCGACACCGACGGTTCCTGCCCGGTGAAGGTCGACATCTCGGCCAACATCAACGTCAAGCTCGACGGCAAGACCGAACTCGCCTACCGCTGGCTCCACGGAGACGGCTCCAAGGGCAAGGTCAAGGTGCTGAAGCTCAAGGGCCACGGCACCAAGTCGGTCAAGATCGGCCAGACGCTCACCTTCAACGAGGACGTCAAGGGCTGGGAGGCCGTGCAGGTCCTCGGTCCGCGCAAGGTGACCTCCAAGAAGGGCTACTTCTCGGTCACCTGCCAGGACGCCGTCGTCGTCGACAAGGATCAGCTGAGCAGCGGCAAGAGGATCTCGGTCAGCGCCTGGGCCGACCCGAGCTCGTACGTCGGGCCCTGTACCCCCGGCGACAAGGTCAACTTCCTTGGCCGGATCAAGGTCAACGACCCGACGTGGGTCAAGTACCGCTGGGTGCTGAACGGTCGCGTCGTCGACTACGGCCGGACGAAGGTCTACCACTCGAAGACCGTCTCCTTCGGCTACTCGCCGCGTGAGAGCCAGCGGGGCTACGCCACCCTGCAGGTCGTCGGGCGCGGCGGCTCCTCCTCGGACCAGGCCTACTACAAGGTCTGGTGCAGGGACGAGGCTCCCTCGACGCGGGTGTCGGCCACCAACCTGGTGACCGCGACCAACAACGACGGCTGCAAGGTCGGCGCGCACGCCACCATCAACTCGACCGGCCGCGCGCGGGTCGAGTACACGTGGTACGTCAACGGCCAGTCCGTTGACCGTGGTGAGGTCGGGTTCGGCCGTGAGGGCTCGCGTACCGTCGAGCTGTCCGACCGCGTTCTCTCCGGCTCCGCGACGAAGGGTGGCCGGGTGACCCTGGCTGTCTCCGGTCCGCGGAACAACGACTCGATCAGCCAGTCCTACGCCGCCTGCGAGGCCCCGAAGCCGAAGGTCTCGGTTTCCAGCCTCTCGGTCTCCGGCCAGCGCAACGAGTTCTGCGCCGACAAGCGCGGCCCCGGCGTCGACTTCAAGGCGACGATCTCCAGCACCGCCCCGACCACCGTCAAGTACTACTGGGTGATCGACGGCAAGCGGGAGAACCCGGACCTTGAGCGTCAGGTCAACGGCAGCGTCGACGTGACCTGGGGCATCGCGGGTGCGCAGAGCGCCAGCGAGACCAAGGGTTCCGTCCAGCTCGTTGTCACCAGCCCCGGCTCGGCTTCTGCTTCCACCAGCTTCTCGGTGAGCTGCCCGAAGGGTGCCTGATCAGTTGAGTTGAGTTGAACCGGGTGGTGCCCTCGTGGCGCCGCCCGGTTTTTCTGTTTGCCACTACTGCGCTTTGCGGAGTAGTGTGCATCGCGTGGATAGTAGCCAGCTGCTCAAGGGCGTGCTCGATCTGGCGGTCCTCGCCGTGCTCGACGAACGTGATGGCTACGGCTACGACGTCGTGCGCAGGCTGAGGGAAGCGGGGCTCGACGACGTCGGAGACGCCTCCGTGTACGGCACGCTGCGCCGCCTGTTCAAGGCCGGCGCGCTCAACTCCTATGTGGTGGCCTCCGACGAGGGGCCCCACCGCAAGTACTACGGGCTCAACGAGGTCGGCAGGAGCATGTACGCCTCGTCGGCCAAGACCTGGACCTCTTTCGCGGCCACCATGGCCTCCCTGCTCAAGGAGGGGCAAGCATGATCACGCCCGAACAGTACGCGCAGGCCGTACGGGATGCCGTGGCCGATCACCCGGAGCGCGAGGAACTGCTCGAAGACCTGGACGACCACCTGGCGGAGATCGCGGCCGAGTCCGACGTGCCGCTGGAAGAGCGGCTGGGGCCGCCCGCCGCCTACGCCGAGGAGCTCGTGGCCGCCTACGGGGGCCGGCCGGAGAGCGGCCGGAAGCCCCGCCGCCGGACGAAGGAGCGGATGGCGACCGTGCATTCCCGGCTCCTGCGACAGGCGCCCTACCGGGGCCTCACGGGCTTCCTGCCCGAGTTACGGCCCGGGTGGTGGGTGCTGCGCGGCTACCTGGTGGCCATGGTGCTGCTGAGTGTGGCCATCGATGGCCGGCTCGTGCCGCGGACCCTGACGGACTGGGTGGTGCTGGCCGTGTGCGTCTGGGCCTCGGTCTGGCTGGGCAGGCGGTCGAGGGGACGGCTGGCGGCGACGACCGCCTTCGCCGTCAATCTGGCGGCCGTGCTCGCGCTGGCCGCCGGGTTCGTGGCGGCGCAGGAGGTCGAGTCGTCCTCGCCGGTCGACTACGCGGTGGCCGACGCCCCCGTGATCGTGCGGAACATGGCGCGGTCGGACGGGTTTTACAACATCAAGCCGTACGCCAAGGACGGCACCCCACTGACCGACGTCTACCTGTACGACCAGGACGGCAACCCGATCATCACCCGCCCCGAGGAGCACGGCTACATGGTCGACCGCTCATGCGGCGAGCCGATTCTCAACCGCTACCCGCTGCCGCTGGTCGAGGTCGCTCCCGAGACGCAGACCGCCGCCCCGTGCCCCAGCCCGAGTCCCTCGGCCACCAAGTGATCGGGCACCATCGGTGCCATGAGCTTCGTACCTCCAGGCACCGGTTGGCCCGGCGACCCGGCGACCGCTGACACCCCGGTCGCCCACGACCCCGCGGACGTGCGCCGCATCGCCGCCGCCGGCAGCACCCTGGCGGAGCTCACGGCCGCGCAGTCCGTCTGCCGGGCCTGCCCGCGCCTGGTGGAATGGCGCGAGGAAGTGGCCGAGGTGAAGCGGCGCGCGTTCGCGGAGGAGACCTACTGGGGGCGGCCTGTCGCCGGATGGGGCGACGACCGGCCGCGCGTCCTGCTCGTCGGCCTGGCCCCGGCCGCGCACGGGGGCAACAGGACCGGGCGGATCTTCACGGGTGACCGCAGCGGAGACTGGCTGTTCGCCTCCCTGTACCGTGCCGGACTGGCCGTACAGGAGACGAGCACGCACGCCGGTGACGGGCAGCGGCTGATCGGCGCCCGGGTGGTGGCCTCAGTGCGGTGCGCGCCACCCGCGAACAAGCCCACGCCCGAGGAGCGGGCCACGTGTTCGCCGTGGCTGTCGCGGGAGCTGACGCTGACCGCGCCGAGCGTGCGGGTGGTCGTCGCGCTGGGCGGGTTCGCCTGGCAGGCCATGTGGCCCGCACTGAGGGACACGGGCTACACGCTGCCGCGTGTCAGGCCACCGTTCGGGCATGGCGTCGAGGTCCAGGTCTCCTACGGGCAGGCGCCGGTGACCCTCATGGGCTGCTATCACCCCAGCCAGCAGAACACCTTCACCGGCAGGGTGACCGCCCAGATGCTCGACGACGTCTTCGTCAGAGCCAGGGCGCTGGGGGTGTGACGCGTAGCACCACCTGGGGATTGGCTTTATGGGGTGCCCTTGACGTAGCCTTGTGAATAGTTTCACAAGCGCTCCCATGGGATGGGGAACCGAGGATGAACAAGCACATTCTGATCGTCGGCGGCGGTTACGTCGGCCTCTACACGGCATTGCGGCTACAGCGCACGCTCCGCTCGGAGCTGCGCGACGGCCAGGTGCGCATCACCATCATCGACCCCCACTCGTACATGACCTACCAGCCGTTCCTGCCCGAGGCGGCGGCGGGCAACCTCTCCCCGCGGCACGTGGTCGCCCCGCTGCGCCGGGTCCTGCCCAAGGTGCGCGTGCTCAACGGCAGCGTCACCGCCGTCGACCACGGCGAGCGGTCCGTCACCTTCCAGCCGGTCGAGGGCGAGCCGCGCGAGATCGCCTACGACGTGATCGTGATGGCCGCCGGCTCGATCTCGCGGACGCTGCCGATCCCCGGCCTGACCGACATCGGCATCGGGTTCAAGAACGTGGGCGAGGCCATCGCGCTGCGCAACCGGGTCCTGCACCTGCTCGACGTGGCCGAGTCGACCGAGGACCTGGAGGCGCGCCGCCGGGCGCTCACCTTCGTCGTCGTCGGCGCGGGCTTCGCGGGCGTCGAGGCGTTGGCCGAGCTCGAGGACATGGCCAAGGACTCGACCCGCTACTACCGCAACATCAAGCCCTCCGACATCCGCTGGGTGCTGGTGGAGGCCACGAACCGGGTGCTGCCCGAGGTCGGCCCCGAGATGGGCAAGTGGACGCTGGAGCAGCTGCGCGAGCGCGGCATCGACGTGAAGCTCGACACGCGCCTGGAGTCCTGCGAGGGCGGCCACGTGGTGCTCTCCGACGGCTCGAAGTTCGACGCCGACACCCTCGTGTGGACCGCGGGCGTCAAGCCCAGCCCGGTGGTCAACGACGGCGGCCTGCCCCTCGACGAGCGCGGCCGGATCAAGACCACGACGAAACTGACGGTCGCGGGCGTCACGGACGCCTTCGCCGCCGGTGACGCGGCGGGTGTCCCCGACGTGACCAACCCCGGCCAGTATTGCGCGCCCAACGCTCAGCACGCCGTACGCCAGGCCAAGGTGCTCGCCGACAACCTGGTCCGCCACCTCCGGGGGCAGGAACTGGTCGACTACCGCCACAAGTATGTCGGATCGGTCGCCGGTCTCGGCCTGCACCAGGGGGTAGCGAACGTCTATGGAGTCAAGCTTCGCGGATTCCCTGCGTGGTTCATGCACCGCACTTACCATCTGTCGCGGGTGCCGACGCTGAACCGCAAGGTCCGTGTCGTCGTCGACTGGACTCTGGCCCTGTTCTTCAAGCGGGAGACCATCTCACTGGGCGAGATGGAGCACCCGCGCGACGGGTTCAGAGCCGCCGTGGCGACGACCCGCCGCTAGCCCGCGTACAGCAGCGCCCCGGTGCGGCCGCATCGGGGCGTTTCGGCATTCTTGACTCAATATTCTCGGTCTCAATCGAGAGGGGATCCACGAGTGGGGCTCTCAGCGGTGACGGTGCTCGGCGTGGACCGGCCCGGCGTGATCGCCGCGGTCACCGGCTCGCTCGCCGACTGCGGGGCGAACATCCAGGACTCGACCATGACGCTGCTCGGCGGCCATGTCGCGATGATGCTGCTGGTCTCGGGCGACCTGAGCGCCGACGAGCTCACCAAGCACCTGTGCGCGCCGGACCTGGTGGTGACCGCCTCGGCCGTCGAGGCCCGCCGCTACTTCGGCGGCCGGCCGACCGGGCTCGGTTACGTCCTGACCGTCCACGGCCCGGACCGGCCGGGCATCATCTCGGCCATCAGCGCCGAGCTCGCCTCGGTGGGCGGCAACATCACCGGCATGAGCACCCGGCTCACCGGCCGGCTGTACGTCCTCATCGCCGACGTCGAGCTGCCCGAGGAGGTCGACGTGGCCGGGCTGATGCGCGGGCTGGCCACGGTCGGCTCGGGCCTCGAGTCCGAGATCACCTTCCGGCCCGTTGAACCGGACCTGTTGTGACCCCGCCGGACGGGATCGCCCGCGGAGTGCTCGACGCTCCGCACCCGCTCCTGTCCGCCCGGGCCCGGCAAGTGGATCCCACCGACCCTCGCGTGGTGGCCGCGGCGGCCGATCTCCTCGCCACTCTGCGCGGCGAGCCGGGGACCGCGGGCCTGGCCGCCCCCCAGATCGGGCTGAGCTGGCGGCTGATCGCCTTTGACGCCGCCGGGCACCCAAGGGGTAGGTCGTGGGCCGGCGAGCTCGTGGTGGTCAATCCACGGCTCGCTGAGGCGTCTCACTGGTGCGTCGGGCGGGAAGGCTGCGCCTCGATCGCGGGTTTGACGGCTGACGTACGGCGAGCGACGCGTATCACAGTGCTCGGCAGCTTGCCTGGCACGGGAGATCCCGTCACCATCGAGGCGGATGCATTCGAAGCTAGGTGCATTCAGCATCAACTGGACCATCTCGACGGCGTTCTGTTCCTGGACAGAGTGTCAGGAGCCCTATCACTTCACCGCAGACTTCACAGTTGTGACGCCTGATACGAAGTTGTGCTCCTCGGAAGCATGGTCCGTTTCGTATGATTGCGGCGCCCCCGTAGCCCAAAGGCAGAGGCAAACCCCTTAAAAGGGTTGTAGTGCGGGTTCGAATCCCGCCGGGGGCACCCGCATCTACCAGAGGAAATGCCTCACTAAACAACCCTCAGTAACCGCGGGAACTCAGGAACGGATCCGTTCGTTGTCCTCCTGCTGAAGTCTCGAAACCACATAGATCTGAGTGCGTGTTGACCTAGGTGACGCCGCGTCCAATAAGCTCGGCGCACAGGAGGCAGCGATGGAGAGCAAGAACCCCGTTTTCAACCGGTCCAGGCAGGCCGGCGGGTGGCAGGGCGCGACGCCCACCCCCGGACAACTGCAGAACATGTACGACTCCCCGTCGTACGCGCCCCCGGCACCGACCGCCCACCGGACGATGACGATCGACGACGTCGTGGTGCGCGGTTTCATGACCCTGGGCGCGCTCGTCGTGGCCGCGGCCGCCGCCTGGTACCTCAATGTCCCCGTGGGCGTCGCCATCGGCGCGGCCATCGTGGCGCTCGTCCTGGGGCTGATCGCCTCGTTCAGGATGAGCACCAACCCGGCGTTGATCCTCAGCTACGCCGCGTTCGAAGGGATCTTCCTCGGCGCGATCAGCAGCGCCTACGAATCCCTCTACAACGGGATCGTCCTCCAGGCGGTGCTCGGCACCGCGTTCGCTTTCGGCGGAGTCCTGACCGTCTACGCGCTGCGCGTCGTCAGGGTGACACCGAAGTTCATTCGGTTCGTGGTGGCCGCGGGCTTCGCGGCCATCGCTCTGGTGCTCGTCAACCTGATCGTCGGGCTCTTCGTCCCGGGCGGCCTCGGGCTGCGCACCGACTCCCCGATCGGGTGGATCTTCAGCGTCGCGATGATCCTGCTCGGCTGCTTCTTCCTGCTGCTCGACTTCAACGCGGTCGAGGAGGGCGTCCGGCAGGGCGCCCCGGAGAAGTTCGCCTGGCAGTGCGCCTTCGGGCTGACGCTGACCCTGGTGTGGATCTACCTCGAGGTGCTCCGGTTCATCAGCATATTCACGCGTAGCGACTGACCGTTCGCCTCCCGGACCCCGCCTGGACCCCGTCGATCCGGCGGGGTCCTTCTCTTTGCGCGACCGAAAATCTACCCGCCGTTACAAAAACCTCGGAGGTTGGGGCTTGTCATTCGGGGGGACGTGTTGCAGTGTCGAGCAAAGGACCTTAATCCGTGGAGGTGCCCATGTCCTTGAACCACTCACCGGAGACGCAGACGAAGCTGATCGCAAGGGTCCCAACGATAACGGGACGCGAACTCCCCGAGTGGTTTCAAGCCATCGACAACGGCCCGTCCTTCCTGAGGTGTGACGAGCGGGCCAACTGGCTCGCCGACGAGCACGGGCTGTCCCATGGCTACGCCGCCGCCATCGTGCACGAACACGAGCGGTACCGCCATAACCGTATGGGCTTCCTGTAGAGCCCACACTCCGACCCGACCCGCGCCCGTGCCCTCGGTACGGGCGCGGAATCATGGGTGGATGGACCTAGACAAGGCACGCGACTTCCTGCGAGACAACCACCGCGCGGTGCTGCTCACCAAGCACGGCGACGGCCGCCCGCAGATGTCCCCGGTGTCGGTGGGAGTGGACGACGAGGGCTACCTCGTCATCAGCACCAGGGAGACGGCCGCCAAGACGCGCAACATCCGGCGCGACAACAAGGTGACGATCTGCGCCTTCACGGACGCCTTCTACGGAAACTGGATCCAGGTGGAGGGCGAGGCGGAGATCATCTCCCTCCCGGAGGCCATGGATCACCTGATCGCCTACTACCGGGGGATCTCGGGCGAGCATCCTGACTGGCCGGACTACGAGGCGGCGATGGTCCGCGACAAGCGGGTCCTGGTCCGTGTGACCCCGACCAAGGCGGGCCCGGACCGCCACGGCTGAGGCCGGTCCGGACTACCCCGGCTGACGCGAGTTCCTGGGTGGGCGCCAACCCGTATGGCGGTTGGCGCCCACTGACCCGGGCGCCGAACGCCCGGTCGTGAGACTTAGGAAAGGCGTTCGAGGACCATCGCCATGCCCTGCCCGCCGCCCACGCACATGGTCTCCAAGCCGATCGACTTGTCGTGGTGGCGGAGGCTGTTGATCAGCGTGGAGGTGATGCGCGCGCCCGTCATGCCGAACGGGTGCCCGACGGCGATCGCGCCGCCGTTGACGTTGAGGCGGTCGAGGTCGATGCCCAGATCCCGGTAGGACGGGATGACCTGCGCCGCGAACGCCTCGTTGATCTCCACCAGGTCGACGTCGTCGATCGCCATCCCCGCGCGGGCCAGCGCCTGCTTCGACGCCTCGACCGGGCCGAGACCCATGATCTCGGGGGACAGGCCGGTGACGCCGGTGGAGACGATGCGCGCCAGCGGCGTGATGCCCAGCTCGGCCGCCCGCGTGTCGCTCATCACGATGACGGCGGCGGCGCCGTCGTTCAGCGGGCAGCAGTTGCCGGCCGTGACCGTGCCGTCGGGGCGGAAGACCGGCTTCAACCCGGCCACCCCCTCGTAGGTGGTCCCGGCCCGCGGCCCGTCGTCCTTGCTGACCACGGTGCCGTCAGGGAGCGTCACCGGGGTGATGTCCTTCTGCCAGAAGCCGTCGGCCAGCGCCTTCTCGGCCAGGTTCTGGGAGCGGACGCCGAACTCGTCCTGGTCGCGCCGGGTGACGCCCTTGATCTGGGCGAGGTTCTCGGCGGTCTGGCCCATCGCGATGTAGACGTCGGGGATCGTGTCGTCCTCGCGCGGGTCGTGCCAGCTGTGCCCGCCCTCGGCGGAGGTCTTGCTGCGCCCGATGGCGTCGTTGAAGACCGGGTTCTGGGTCTCGGGCAGCGAGTCGGAGTTGCCCTTCACGAACCGCGACACCATCTCCACGCCCGCGGACACGAACACGTCGCCCTCGCCCGCCTTGATCGCGTGGAAGGCCATCCGGGTGGTCTGCAGCGACGACGAACAGTAGCGGGTGACCGTGGTGCCCGGCACGTTGTCGAGGCCGAGCAGCACCGACACCACGCGGGCCATGTTGAAGCCCTGCTCACCGCCGGGCAGGCCGCAGCCGAGCATGAGGTCGTCGATCGTCGTCGGGTCGAGCTGCGGCACCTTGGCGAGCGCGGCCTGGATCATCTGCACGGTGAGATCGTCAGGACGTATGTCCTTCATCGAACCCTTGAAGGCCCGCCCTATGGGCGAGCGAGCGGTAGCGACGATCACAGCTTCAGCCATCTTCATCCTCCTGTGTCGGCCTTTAGAACTATATTCCAGTCCTGGTGGCGGAGCACGGTGGGTGGGGCGTCAGCCGTACATGCCGGGTGCCGTGGCCGTGCCGTCGTTGACGGCGTGGACGGCGCCCTTCTCGTCACGCCAGAGGCGCCACCCGTCCTGGCTGCCGGTGAACCAGGGGGGCGGGGTCGTCGTGGAGGCGAGCCGCTTGCCGGTCGCGAGGTCGTACTCGCAGACGGCGGCTATCGAGTAGAAGCCGGGGGCCTGGCCGCGGAGCGGGAGCGGCTTGGGGTCCGTGACGCAGAAGGACCAGCCGCGCTGGTCCTCGACCGGGACCGGCCCGCCCGTCGTCAGGTCGAAGGCGGCGCCCTTGGCGTCGTGCTTGAGGAAGCCGAGCTTCTCCATGCGGTCGGGGAAGGCCAGCCACCAGCCGGAGCCGGGCACCTCGGAGGCGGGGATCTGGCCGATGACCCGGCCGCTCTCGGAGTCGAGCCGGGCGAAGCCGCCGTAGGTGCCCTGCTGGTCGACCGGGCGTACGACGGGGGCGTAGCCGGGGCTGCCGCTGGGGTAGACGCGGACGACCGAGGGACGCATCCAGTTGATCGTGCCGTCGCCGATCTTGATGGAGAACAGGCCGAAGGTGGAGGCCTTCTTCGTCCGCGGGTTGGTGTAGGGGGCGACGTAGCCGATCAGGTTGTCGCTGGTCGCGCCGAAGGCCCACCCGCCCGACATGTCGATGCCGGGGCCGAGCGCCTGCTCGATCGGCTGCTGCCACTGCAGCTTGCCGGTCTTGAGCTCGTACGACTCGATCATGGGGTTGGCGGCCAGGCGGAGCAGCAGCACCCGGTCGGGATCGGACCACTCGACCTCGGCGATGCCGGGCAGCTTCCACATCTGCTTGCCGCTGGCCGGGTCGAGCACCACCACGCGGGCGGTGGACAGCGCGGTGTGCTCCGACAGGCAGATGTAGCTCCCGCAGCGCTGGGGGCCGAACGTCGAATGCACCGGCCGCGTCCACTTCTTCGCGCCGGTGCGCGCGTCGCGGGCGACGACGGTGGCGTTCCAGCGGCCCTTCTTGACCGGGTCGACCGCCACGACGACGGCCTGGCCGGGGGCGGTCTCGACGATGGCGGGCGCGGAGACCCCCATGCCGGGCAGGCGGCCCGCCATGGTGGCCGGCTGGGCCCAGAGCTTGTTGCCGTGGGTGAGGTCGACGGCGACCGTTTCCAGCGAGCCGTCGGGCTTCATGGAGGTGGTGGTGACGACCCCGCCCGCGGCCGACATCCGGCTGACCGCGTCGATCTCGTCGTTGTGCCAGGTCGGGAAGTGGGCCGTGGCCGCGCCGCTGTCGGAACAGCCGGCCAGGGCCAGGATTCCGGCGAGAGTGAGGGCGGCGTTCGCGAGGGGCCGAAGCACGAGCAATCCACTCCAAAGGGACGAGGAGTGACGGCTTCGGTGCGGAGGGTTACCGGGATCAGGCGTCGTTGGGCGACTCTCCCAGCCGGCGGCGGAACAACGTCGCCCACTTGCCGTGGAGACCCGTCGCCCGCCCGGCGACCGTGGTCGCGGAGACCTCGGTGCCGGGCTCCTCCGCGGCCGTAGCCGCCGCGAGGTAAATCGGTTGCAGTCCTTCGCCGCGCGCGGGTCGAGGCTCTGGCCACAATCCCAACGCAGCGCATACAGAAGGTAGCACTGCGTAAGCTGCCTGTGCGTAACCTCGGGCAGATGGGTGGAAACGATCGGGTCCGAACATCTCGCCCGGATTTGTCGCGAAATCCGGCCCCAGGACGTCGGCGAACGAGACCGTACGCCCGCCCGCGTCGACCACCGCGACCGTCTGGGCCGCGGCCAGCTGGCGGCTCCAGCGCCGCGTCACCCAGCGCAGCGGCTGCGCGATGGGCCGTACGGTGCCGAGGTCGGGACAGGTGCCCACGACCACCTCGGCGCCCGCCTCGCGCAGCCGGCGCACGGCCTTGCTCAGGTGGCGTACGGCCACCGCGGGCGGGGTCTGGGTGGTGACGTCGTTCGCGCCGACGAAGATCACGGCCAGCTGGGGATCCGCCGTCAGCGCCCGGTCGACCTGGTCGGCGAGCTCGGCCGACGGGGCTCCCGACTTGCCGACCACGTGAAGGCGTACGGGGCGCTCGGCGACTGAGGCCAGGCCGTGAGCGAGCAACACGCCCGGGGTCCCGGCCGGATCGGTCATCCCCAGGCCGACGGAGAGGGAATCACCCAGCAGGACCATGGAGACCGGGGTGCCGGGGAAGTCGCCGTAGACGCCGTCGGACGGCGGCCCCTCCATGCCGTGGGGGCGGCCGATCACCTTCCTGGCCAACAGGCTTTCGGCCATCAGCAGGCCGTACGCGGTGGCGCCGAGGGCCGTCAGCCCGCCGCCGCCGAGTGCCGCCGCCGTCGCGATCTTGCGCGCTGCCCGCGCCGTGCCCGCTGCCCAGACCACGTGCGTGCTCCCCTCAGCCGAACACGGCGGTAGCGTTTGCCTTGAAAACTAGCCGAGTGCCCGCCACCCCCACGGGAGCTCGGCCCTCGGCAAGCTGACCAAGCTTCGGCAAAGAAGGTGAACACCTCGGTGCGCGTTTACGATTCCCTGGTCGAGCTCATGGGCAACACCCCGCTCGTCAGGATGCACAAGGTCTCCGCCGGCCTACCCGCCCAGGTGCTCGCCAAAGTCGAGTACTTCAACCCGGGCGGCTCGGTCAAGGATCGCATCGCGGTCCGCATGATCGACGCGGCGGAGGCGTCGGGGGAGCTCCGGCCCGGTGGCGTGATCGTCGAGCCGACGTCCGGCAACACGGGCGTGGGCCTGGCCATCGTGGCCCAGCAGCGTGGCTACAAGTGCCTGTTCGTGGTGCCCGACAAGGTGGCCCAGGACAAGATCGCCGTGCTGCGCGCCTATGGCGCCGACGTCGTGGTCTGCCCGACCGCCGTGTCGCCCGACCACCCCGACTCTTACTACTCGGTGTCCGACCGGCTGGCCCGCGAGGTGCCCAACGCCTGGAAGCCCGACCAATACTCCAACGTCAACAACCCCGACTCCCACTACTACTCGACCGGTCCCGAGGTGTGGGAGCAGACCGAGGGCCGGGTCACCCACTTCGTGGCGGGCATCGGCACCGGGGGCACGATCAGCGGCACCGGCCGCTACCTCAAGGAGATCTCCGACGGCCGCGTGAAGATCATCGGGGCCGACCCCGAGGGTTCCGTCTACTCGGGCGGTTCGGGGCGTCCCTACCTGGTGGAGGGCGTCGGCGAGGACATCTGGCCGGCCACCTACGACACGAAGATCTGCGACGAGATCATCGCGGTGTCCGACAAGGACTCCTTCAACATGACCCGGCGGCTCGCCCGCGAAGAGGCCCTGCTGGTCGGCGGCTCGTGCGGGATGGCCGTGGTCGCGGCGCTGGAGGTGGCGGCCAAGGCGGGGCCCGAGGACGTGGTGGTCGTCCTCCTGCCCGACGGCGGGCGCGGCTACCTGTCCAAGATCTTCAACGACGACTGGATGGCCGACTACGGCTTCCTGACCACCTCTTCCGAGGAGGGGCTGGTCCGTGACGTACTGGCTCGTAAGGGGGTGGGCCTGCCGGAGTTCGTGCACGTGCACCCGCACGAGTCGGTCGGTACGGCCATCGCCATCATGCGCGAATACTCGGTGTCGCAGCTTCCGGTGATGAAGGAGGAGCCGCCGGTCATGGCGGCCGAGGTGGTCGGCTCCATCGTCGAGCGCGACCTGCTCGAAGCCCTCTACCGCGGCCGGCTCTCCTCCGAGGACACGATCGCCGAGCACATGTCGTCGCCGCTGCCGATGATCGGCAGCGGCGAGTCGGTGGCGCGCGCGGTGGAGGCGCTGGAGAAGGCGGACGCCGCGGTGGTGCTCGAAGAGGGCAAGCCGGCCGGGCTACTGACCCGCCAGGACCTGCTCGCCTTCCTCGCCAACCACTAGGGCCTCGCAGTCACTACGGCCTCGCAGTCACTACGGCCTCGCAGTCACTACGGCCTCCACCACTGGCGCGGTGGCCACGGACCGTCTCGATGCTCGTGACGGTCCGTCGTGGCTGGGGTCCCTTGGAGGGGATCCCCCTTCGGGGAAGAGGAAAGCACGGACCCCCCGGCGAACGTCGGTGGGCTAGGGCTTTCTGATCGACTCGATCACGGTGCCGAGCCCCTCCGAGCCGCGTCCCTCGGCGTCGGCGCGCTCGAACAGCTCCTTGAGGGCGTTGGGCACCGTGGTCTCCAGCCCGGCGTCCTTCAGCGCGTGGACGGCGTGGCCGATGCCGACCGCCTGCATGTGCAGGGAGTTGAGCTCGCCCGGATACACCCGGGCCTCGGCCTCCTCGGCCAGGATCTTGGCGAACCCCATCGGCCCGTCGCCCCCGAGCTGCGTGAACGTCTCCCTGGCGAACGGCAGGAAGTCCCGGGGCGGCACCCCCGCCGTGCCGAGCAGCGCGAGCGCGTGCATGTAGCTGGTCAGGCTGGACCAGAAGATCAGCAGCTGCGCCTGGTAGTACATCATCGCCAGGCCCTGGTCCTCGCCCACATAGGTGATCGTGGCCAGCGCCTTGAGCGTCTTGGCGTGCCGGTCGACGGCCTCCTTCGGGCCGCTGTAGAAGGTGTACGCCATGGGCAGGCCGATGCCCGGCGGCGGCACCATGATCCCTCCGGTGACGAGCGTGCCGCCTCGCCCGGCCACCCACTCCGCCGCCGCGCGCAACTCCTCCGGGGTGCCCGAGCTGAGGTTGACCAGCACCTTCCCGTCCAGCCGCGCGTCGCCCAAACTGTCGTACATGGCCTGGTAGCTCACCTGGCTGATGACCAGCAGCTCGCCTTCGGCCGCCTCGTCCGCTCGCCGGGCGCCTCTGGCCACGAGCGGGTCCGTCTTGCTCCTCGTTCGGTTCCAGACGGTCACCTCGTGGCCCGCCGCGAGGAACGTCTCCGCCATCTTCGACCCCATCGGGCCCATTCCGATCACTGTCACTCGACTCATGAGCCCCACCATGGGACGTCCCCCTACGGAAATCCTTCCGCCTCGCTATGGGTTGTCTCTGACGTGGTGAGTTTCGGGGTGCTCGGGCCGCTGGCGGCCTGGACGGACGACGGCCGCCCGATCCAGGTGACGGAGCCCAGGATGCGGGCGTTGCTGGCCGACCTCCTGGCTCACGGGGGCGGGCCGGTCTCGATGGACCGGCTGATCAACGACCTGTGGGGGGAGCGGCCCTCTCGCAATCCCGTCGGCACCCTCCAGGCGCGCGTCTCCCAGCTCCGACGCGCCTTGGGTGACCCCGGCTTGATCGTCCACACTCCGGCCGGCTACCGCCTGGCGTTCGCCGACCCCTCTCGGGCCGGGGGTTGGCGGGAGGCGGGGCACCCCGGTGTCGCGCTGGACGCGGACCGGTTCCGTGAGCTCGTCGGCGAGCGTGCCGCGGATCCGCGTGAGCGGGCCGCCCAGCTTCACGAGGCGCTGAGTCTGTGGCGCGGTCCCGCGTACGCCGACCTCGCCGACGAGGAGTTCCTCCGTCCGGAGATCGCACGTCTGGAGGAGCTGCGCCTGGCCGCTCTCGAAGAGCAGGCGGAGGTACGGCTCGCCCTGGGCGAGGGCGTCGACCTGGCCGACCTGGTCTCCCGGCACCCGTTGCGCGAGCGCCTGCGCGCCCAGCACATGACGGCCCTGTACCGGGCCGGTCGGCAGAGCGAGGCCCTGGCCAGCTACGGGGAGCTGCGCGAGCGGCTGGCGGAGGAGCTGGGCCTGGACCCCACGCCCGAGCTGGCGGCACTCCAGGAGGCGATCCTTCGGCAGGATCCTTCGCTCGTCCGGCGGGACCCTCCGCCCGCTGCCCAGCCGCCCCGCTCCAACCTGCCGTCGCCGCTCACGGAGCTGATCGGCAGGGACGTGGAAGTCGCCCAGACTCGCGAGCTCCTGGATGCCGCCCGCCTGGTGACGCTCACCGGACCTGGCGGCGTCGGCAAGACCCGCCTCGCCCTGGAAACCGCCCGTTCCCTCCTCGACGAAGGCACCGCCTTCCCTGACGACAGCGCCGTCTTCCCTGACGAAAGCACCGCCTTTCCTGACGACAGCGCCGCCTTCCCTGGCGCAAGTGCTGCCTTCCCCGACGAGAGCCCCGCCTTCCCCGACGGGGTGTGGCTGGTGGAGCTGGGTGGGATCACGGATGTGGCCGAGGCGGTCGCGGACGTGCTCGGCGTACGTGACGACGACGCCGCGCCACTGCCGCCGAGGCTGGCGACCGCCCTGGCCACCAAGCGCGCGTTGCTCGTGTTCGACAACTGCGAACACCTGGTGGAGGAAGCGGCGGAGCTGATCTCCGCACTGCTACGGGCCGCCCCAGGGCTGCGGATCCTGGCGACCAGCCGGGAACCGCTCCGGGTGACCGGCGAGCGCATGCATGTCGTACCGCCGCTGACCGAGCCCGACGCCGTACGCCTCTTCACCATCCGCGCCGGAATCAAGCTGAACGAGCCGAACGCCACCACCGCGGACGCGACCAGCGGGCCGGGTAAGTCGAACGAGCCGAACGCCACCCCCACAGATGCCACCAGCAGGGCGAGTGAGTCGAACGAGGTGGGTGAGGCGATCGCGACCATCTGTCGGCGGCTCGACGGCCTGCCGCTCGCGCTGGAGCTGGCCGCGACACGGGTGCGGGCGTTGGGCACGCGGGAGGTGGCCGAGCGGCTCGACGACCGGTTCCGCCTGCTCAGCTCCGGCATGCGTGACGCTCCCTCACGTCAGCGCACGCTCCGGGCGGTGATCGACTGGAGCTGGGACCTGCTGTCCGACCACGAGCGGGTCGTGCTGCGGCGGCTGGCCGTACACGCGGACGGGTGCGCGCTGGAGGCGGCCGAGGTGGTCTGCGCCGAGCCCGGCGTGGACGTGGTGGACGTGCTGGCTCGTCTGGTCGATCGCTCGCTGGTGGTGGTGTCCGCCGGGCCCAGGTACCGGCTGCTGGAGTCCGTCGGGGTCTACTGCGCCGAGCGTCTGGCGGAGGCGGGTGAGCACCGGCGGATCGCCGCACGTCACGCCCGCTACTACACGGCGCTGGCCGAACGGGCGGACCTGCGCGGCCCGAGGCAGAGACAGTGGCTCGAACGCCTGGACGCCGAGACCGCCAACCTGCGGCTCGCCCTGTCGGGTCCGGAGCCGCTCCGCCTGGTCAACGCGCTGGCCTGGTACTGGTTCCTACGTGGCCGCATGGGTGAGGCCCGCCGCTCCCTGGCCACCGCCCTGTCCAACGCCGACCCGGCGTCCAGCGCCACCCCGGGGCCCGGAGTCACCTCGGCCGTGCCCGTCACTGATCTGACCGCCGGTCAGGCGGCTGTGGCGTCGGCGTGGCTGGCGGGGATGGCGTTGTCCGTCGGGGAGGTGGCGCCGCCGGTGCGGGTGGCCGGGCTCGACGCCCGGGGGCGGGCACTGGCCGACTGGTTCCTGACCCACGTGCGCTGGGCGTACGGCGATCATGGTGCGCACGAGGCGGCGGCGAGCCGGGCACTGGCCGCGTACGAGGCGCTCGGCGACCGTTGGGGGATCGCCGCCGCGCTCAGTCTGCGCGCGAAGCTGGCCGTCGGCCGGGGGGACATGGCCGCGATGGAGCGGGACGGGCGGCGGAGTCTGGAGCTGTTCGTCGAGCTGGGTGACGCGTGGGGGCGGTTGGAGGCCATGGACGCGCTCGACCGGCTGGCCGAGATACGGGGTGACTACGCCGAGGCCGCCAGGTTGCGCGAGGAGCAGTTGCGGCTGGCGGAGGAGCTCGGCTTCGAGGTCGCGTTCAAACTGGCCGGGCTGGGCCGTGTGGCGCTCCTGGCGGGCCGGTACGAGCGGGCCGACCACTTCCACGAGCGGGCCAGACTGCTGGCCGTGGAGCAGTCCTACAAGGCCGCGGAGGAGCATGCCGTGCTCGGGCTGGCACTGAGCGCCAGGCGGCAGGGCGACTACGTACGGGCGGAAGGGCTCCTGACGCCGTGGCTCGGCTGGCTGCGCGAGGTGCGGGGGACGCCCGGCATCGCGTTCGTTCTGGCCGAGCTGGGGTTCGCCGCCGAGCAGCGCGGCGACGCCGCGACGGCGCTGGCCAGGCAGCGGCAGGGCTACGAGGCGGCCCAGGCCACCGGCGACCCGAGAGCGGTCGCGCTCGCCCTGGAAGGGCTGGCAGGCGCGCTGTCGCTCACGGCCGAGCGGACCAGGGCGGGACGACAGGACCGATGGAGTCGTTCCGGGCAGTACCGGGAGGCGGCCGGGATGCTCGGCGTGGCAGCCGCGCTCAGGGAGGCGGTGGGCGTGCCGCTGCCCGCCCCCGAGCGGGCCGACGTCGACCGGATCACCGCCAGGCTGCGCGCGGCGATGGGCGCGGAGTTCGACGCGGCGCACGCCTCAGGACGCGGGAAACTCCGCGACCACTTCCCAGGCCCCGTCGGAACCGGGCCCGGCGTAGAGGCGGCCGCCCAGTGCCTCCACCCGCTCGGCCATCCCGACCAGCCCGAACCCGCCGCCCAGGCGCGAGAGCCGGGGATCGGCGGCTGAGCCGAAGTTGCGGATGCGCAGCATCACGAGCTGGTCGAACCGGCGCAGCTCGGCCTCGACCCAACTGGCCCCCGGCGCGTGCTTGCGGATGTTGGTGAGCGCCTCCCGCAGCACCCGGTGGACCGTCGTCATGACCTCCGGCGCCAGGGTGTGGTCGTCGATGCCGGACCCGATCTCGAACGCGACTCGCGGCCCGTTCTCCGAGAACCGTTCCGTCAGCAGCCGCAGATCGGACAGTGACGTGCCGGGGGTCCTGGCGGCCTCGTCCTCGGCCCGCAGCACGGTGACCAGGCGGCGCATCGAGGTGAGCGCGTCCGTCCCGGCGCTGGCGATGGCGTCGAGGGCGGGCAGCACGGCGTCGGGCTTCAGGTCGGCGACCGTGCGGGCGGCCTGGGCCTGTACGACGATGCCGGTGATGTGGTGGGCGACCAGGTCGTGCAGCTCCCTGGCCAGCTCCAGGCGTTCCGCACGCCGTACGGAATGGACGGCCTCCTTGCGGCGCTCCTGCTGGAAGCGGAGGTAGCCGCCGACGGCGGCGATCATCGTCCACGCGGTGAAGAGGATGAACGAGAAGGCCAGCTTGTTCTGGGGATCGCGTGAGCTGCCCTCCGCCATGAGGACGACCAGCGCGGCGCCCCCGAGCACCGCGGCCCGCCGGACCGGCTCGACGTGGCGCAGCACGCCGATCGCCAGGATCATCAGCGCGCCGGTCTCCGCCGCGCCGGGCACGCCCACGAACCCGCTGACGGCGATCACCAGCGAGGAGGCGAGCGAGAGGGCCAGCATGACGACGAACGTCTCGACCCGGAAACGGCGTCGCAGGATGGCGGCCGCGACACCCACGACCCCGCAGATCGGTACGAGCCACTGGACGCCGCCCCTGGTGGCGGCTATGGCGAGGTCCATGAGGAGCATCATGGCCAGCCAGCCGATCGCCGCGATGTCGCTCAGCCGGCGGATCCAATAGACGACGTGCTTGGCTTCCCCCACCCCTAGGAGCCTAAGCCGCAAGTCGGATGGCGGGCATCGACCGTTCGGCTGAGGAGGCTCGCCGAGGACCGGCCCTTCAGTGGAGGCGGCGGCGGGGGCCGTCGACGATGCTGATGTATGTCCGGAAGGGGGACGGGAAAATGATTGTCCTTGGATTCGTGCTACTGGGTGCCGGTCTGGTCGTGGGTCTGCTGCTGGCGCTGGCCGACCCGGTGCTGCTCTCCCGCATCAACGGGGAGCACGCGGAGGGTGGCAGCGGCCGCCACATCCAGGTGCCCGCACGTGACGCCGATGTCATTCCGCTGGCATCGCGGGCAGGTGGCGACAGGAAGAAGCCTCAAGCGGCCTGAGACCCGGTTCGCGCGGGGCATGACGCGCGAGCCACGCGGGCGCGGTTGGGGACGGCGCCCGCCTCGGCCCGCGGTCCGTTGGGGAACGGGCCGCGGGCCGCTTCCGTTACCGTGGGCCTATGACGAACGGTTTCGAAACCCTGGCGATCCACGCAGGTCAGGAGCCTGACCCGCTTACCGGCGCGGTCGTGCCGCCGATCTACGCGACGTCCACCTACAAGCAGGACGGTGTGGGTGGCCTGCGTTCCGGATATGAGTACAGTCGCTCGGCCAACCCGACCAGGACCGCGCTCGAAGAGGCGCTGGCCGCGGTCGAGGGCGGTGCGCGCGGGCTGGCGTTCGCGTCGGGCCTGGCGGCCGAGGACACCCTGCTGCGCGCTCTCTGCAAGCCCCAGGACCACGTCGTCATCCCCAACGACGCCTACGGGGGTACGTACCGGCTGTTCGCGAAGGTCGGTGAGCGCTGGGGCCTGCACTACGATCCGGTGCCGCTCGGCGATCTCGACGCCGTGGCCGCGGCGATGACCCAGAAGACACGGATCATCTGGGTGGAGACGCCGACGAACCCGCTGCTCGGCATCGCCGACCTCGCCGCGCTCGCCCAGCTGGCCCACGACAACGGGGCGCTGCTGGTCGTCGACAACACCTTCGCCTCGCCCTACCTGCAGCAGCCCCTCGCGCTGGGCGCGGACGTGGTCGTGCATTCCACCACCAAGTACGTCGGCGGCCACTCCGACGTGGTCGGCGGCGCGCTGATCGCGGCCGATGAGTCGGTCGGCGCGGAGCTGGCCTTCCACCAGAACGCGATGGGCGCGGTGGCCGGGCCGTTCGACGCCTGGCTGACGCTGCGCGGGCTCAAGACCCTGGGTGTACGGATGGACCGCCACTGCGACAACGCCGAGCGGATCGTCGATCTGCTGCTCGCGCACCCGCGCGTGACGCAGGTGCTCTACCCGGGCATGGGTGACCACCCCGGGCACGAGGTGGCCGCCAAGCAGATGAAGCGGTTCGGCGGCATGGTGTCGTTCCGCGTCGCGGGTGGCGAGGCCGAGGCGGTCGAGGTCTGCAACCGGGCGAAGCTGTTCACGCTGGGCGAGTCGCTGGGCGGCGTCGAGTCGCTCATCGAGCACCCGGGCAGGATGACGCACGCCTCGGCGGCCGGCTCGCCGCTGGAGGTGCCCGCCGACCTGGTGCGGCTGTCGGTCGGCATCGAGACGGTCGACGACCTGCTCGCCGACCTCACGCAGGCGCTCGGCTAGGAGCCCGGTCGTTCGGTCAGGAACCCGGTACGACCATCAGGAACAGGATCACCAGCCAGATCAGAGACAGCAGCCCGCTGATGGCGGCGATCCTGCCGTTCTGCACCTTCGCGTCGTCCGGGGTCTCGGTTTCGAGGACCTTGACGGCGGCGCGCAGGTCGCGGTCGATGATGACGAGCAGCACGACGGCCACGATGAACAGCGTCATCGAGGCCGTCATGTACCACTTGCCGAGCACGCCGCCGCCGATCGACATGCCGACGGCCAGCCCGAAGATCAGCACGCCCAGCGAACCGATGCTGTAGATCCGGGTGGTCCGCTGGATGTTCTGCAGGACGGGCACGTTCTTGCCGCGGATGGCCCGCGGAGCGGCCATGGTGGCCGCCGTGAGCGGGCCGATCGTGAAGATCGCGAAGCCGATGTGCAGCCAGAGAAGCAGGGGCGACATGCGTAGGAGACTAGTCCCCGACGATCTCGCCCGTGGACTCGACACTCTGTTTACCCTCTGAGGAGCAGCGCATGATCAGCTCGGTGGCCGCGATCGCGACCACCATGAGCACGATCAGAAGAATCATGGCAATCATGGAGCCCCCCTCCTTCCCCGTGTCGGACGTAAATATCGTCCGTAATGACTAGACGCTCTGGCAACGGAATAAGTTCAGCGCCGGTATGGTTGACCACCGTCGCTTTTTCCTTACCGTTTGGGCACAAGGGGGTGCCGTCCGTGGCCATCAGGCATGTCGAGCCGTATACCGACGAGTGGCTGCAGCAGCCGACCGGCTACGTGCAGCGGGTCGTCGACCTGCTCGGAGCCGAGGTCGCCGACTGGTGGGAGGGCCCCTGTGAGCCGCGTGGCGCGACCGTCCGTCTGGCGGACGGCAGCGCGCTGGTGTGGGACGAGGAGAGCGGGTGGCGGCTCGGCGGCTTCGTCTCCGGCGGCCGCGGTGAGCACACCCAGCTCGACGGTGTCCGTTACCTGGGGGGTGGCCTGCTGCCCCGGCCCGAGCGCGTGCCGTCGGCGCTGAGCGACGCCCGCACGGGCGTGGGCGCCAGCTCCGCCTGGCGCCCCTGCTACCGCTCGCACCGCAACTGCCGCGACGGCTTCGACGTCGCCCTCGACTTCTACGCGCCCCTCGTCGACGCCTGAGCGCCCAGCGTTCAGCGAGACCTGCGCACCCGTAGGAAGTCGCTCACCACGTATTCACCCAGCCGATCCGCGCTGGGGGAGAACACGCGACCGCCGTTGCGCCGCGCCACCTCGTCCACGAACTCCTTGAGGCGGTCGTCGCCGGCCAGCATGAAGATGTTGAGCGTCGCCCGCCGCCGCGTCATCTTGTCCACCTCGGCCAGCGTGAGCTCCAGCGTCTCGGGCGACGGCGGCCACTCGAAGGCCGAGTGCCCGTTGCGCATCAGGTGAGCCGTCGGCTCGCCGTCGGTGACCACGAGCACGACCGGCTCGAAGTCGGGGTGGCGATCCAGGTGCCGGCCGGCGATGAGCAGGGCGTGGTGCAGGTTCGTCCCCTGGACCATGTCCCAGTCGAGCCCGGCCAGCTCGTCCGGCTGCAGCACCCGCGCGTAGTTGGAGAACCCGATGATCTGCACCGCGTCCTGCGGGAACTTGGAGGCGACCAGCGCCTGAAGGGCGAGCGCGGTCTGCTTGGCCGCCGCCCAGGTCCCGCGCAGGGCCATCGAGTAGGACAGGTCGACCAGCAGGCAGACGGCCGCCGCGCTGCGCCGCTCGGTCTCGGCCACCTCGAAGTCGTCGACCGACAGGCGTACGGCGCCTGATTCGGACTGGACGCCGCCGTTGCGGACGCCGTTGACCAGCGTGCGGACCACGTCGATCGGCTGCTCGTCGCCGAAGCGCCAGGGCCGTGACGAGCCGGTCAGCTCCCCGGCCGAGCCCGCGTCGCGCTGGTCGTGGTCGCCGCGCCGGCCCGCGTCGAGCGAGGCGAACACCCGGCGCAGCGCCGTCTCGCCGAGCCTCCTGACGGCCTTGGGGGTGAGCTCCAGCTTGCCCCGGCGGCGCAGGAGGTAGCCCTGCTCCTCCAGCTCGCGTTCGATCCGCTTGAGTGCCTCCAGGTCGTCGACCGCGGAGCGGCCGAGTGCGCGGCGGACCGCGGACTCGTCGACGTCGTCGAGCCTGGCGCCCGGATAGTCCTGGCGGAGCGAGGTCTCCAGCTGTGAGAGGTCGGCCAGCTCCTCCAGGGCGGTGACGGCGTCGCCCATGCCCAGCGGCTCCTCACCGGTCAGCCGTTCGGGGGTGTCCCAGGCCAGGTCGGGCCGGCGGGCCTGGAGGGACTCGCCGAGCCGGCGCATCTCGTCGGACAGCCCCGCCTGGTCGAGCGTCTGGCTCATCAGGTTGGCCAGCTCCTCGCGCTGGGCCGGGGTCATCGAGGCGAGCATGCGCTGGGTCGCGGCGGCCCGCCGGGCCAGGACGTCGACCAGCTCGTCGAGGTCGCGCGGCTTCTCCGGGAAGAGATCGCCGTATTCCTTCATGAACGCATCGAAGTCCTGCTGGGTGTGCTGACCTCTGGCGTCCTTGTCGAGCATGTCGTTGAGGTCCGACATCATCTGCCGGACGCGCTCCATCGCCGCCGGGTCCGGCTGGGCCAGCGCGTCGCGCAGCCCTCTGAACTGGCTGTCGAGCACTTCGCGGCGCAGCAGGTCGCGCAGCTCCTCGAAGGTCTGCCGGGCGGCGGCGGAGCGCCACTCGTAGGGGGTCAGCTGCTGGATCGCGCTGGCCGTGTCGTCGGGCAGCGAGTCGAGCTCGCTCTCGCGCAGCCGCGCGTCGTCGGACGGGTCGGGGAACAGCTCGGCCCGTTCCTGGCCGATGGCCTTGTCGAGGAGCGCCCGGGCCCGCTCCAGCGTGCCGTCGAGTCGGCCGCTCTCGCGCAGGTCCCTGCGGCGCCGTCGTACCTCTCTGAGCATGTCGTCGAGACCCCGGCGGTCCTGGGCCCCGGGCAGCCCGCGCTTGAGCAGGTCGCGCAGGGCGTGCACGGGGGTGGAGCCGGACAGGATGGCGTCGCCCATCTCGTCGAGCGCGGCGCGCACGTCGTACGGCGGGGCGAGGGGGTCGGGGCCATCGTTGTACTCGCCATAGCGGTAGGCCATCACGAACACACGCTAACCCGAGAACGGGGGCTACGCGTCCCCGAAGACCTCACGCACACCGGAGAGTTCGTTGACATCCGGCACGTAATCGACCTGTACGAGCACCGGATGCTTGACCGACTTGAGGGCTTTGGTGAAGTAGCGGCTCTGGCACGCCTTCTTGCCGAGGCCGTGCTTGTCGGCGTTGACCGGCTTGCCGGCCAGCCAGCCGTCGCCGCAGCGCTTGGTGGTCCTGGCGAACGACATCAGGTTCGTGTAGCCGAGCTTGAGCGTCCTGCCCGCCCCGGTGAACAGGACCGTCGTGTCGTCCACCCGCTTGACCGTGCCGCGGACGGTGCGCGGCGAGGGCCACTTGGCGAGCACTTCATTGATCTTGACGGCCTCGGTACCGCGATACTCGACGCGGACCGGCGCGGGCCCGGACGCCAGCTTGTCGGTCAAGGCGTCGGCCTTGCAGACGGTGGTGCCCAGACCCTTGCGGTCGATCGCCACACGCCCCTCGGTCTCCTTGAGGTCGCAGGCGACGGTCACCCGCCGGAACGCCGCCTTGGCGTAGTCGAGCCGCACCTCCTTGGCGCCGGAGACGGCCTTGAAGGTGTGGAGCGGCTTGCGGTACGTGGCGGTCATGGGCGTGATGCGGATTTCGGTCGCGCCGGCCGCCCAGGCGTACCCGTACACGATCGTGGTGTCCGCGGCATTGGCGGGTACGGCGAAAGCGCACAAGGCGGTGGCGCTCAGGGCGGTGGCACAGACAAGCAGACGCATGGGCGGTCTCCCCCGACAGCGTGATCAATTATCACGTTCGACGTGTGAGACCGCCCGAATGTTCACGTCCGGTAGACGGAGACCCCGTCCACGTCGTCCTTGGACAGGCGGCGCATGAGATACAGGCCCTCCAGGGCGAACTCCAGCGCGGCCGCCGCGTGCCCCGGAGACTCCTCGCCCTCACCCATGCCCAGCCGCGACATGACCTTCGCCAGGCCGCTGACCGGGCCGATGCGGCGCAGCAGCTCGGCGGCCGGGATCAGCTCTCCGGACTCCACCTGGTTGCCCTCGGCGAACTTGTCCGTCAGCGGCGACAGGTCCATGCCGCCCAACCGGCTCCTGAACGTCTCGGCCGTGGCCCGGCGGAGCAGGTGGGCGAGGATCTCGGTCTCCCTGCCCTCTTCGCTGACCTCGAACTCCACCTTGCCGCGCAGGCTGTGGACGACGCTGGCCAGGTCGCAGACGCGGGCGACGGCCTGCTCCTCGCCGGCGATCGCCCCCCTGCGTACGGCGGAAGCCATGGCGGTCTCGGCGGCCGCGATCGAGAACCGCGCCGACACGCCGGAACGGGCGTCGACCGCGGTGGACTCGCGGACCAGGCGGGTGAACCGGGCGATCACCTCCACCAGGTGCTCGGGGAGGTCCGCGCCGATGTCCGGCATGGACTCCTGGCGGATGAGCACCAGCTCGTCCTCGACCGTCAGCGGATAATGGGTACGGATCTCGGCGCCGAAGCGGTCCTTCAGCGGGGTGATGATCCGGCCCCTGTTGGTGTAGTCCTCGGGGTTGGCGCTGGCGATGAGCAGGATGTCGAGCGGCAGGCGCAGGTTGTAGCCGCGCACCTGGATGTCGCGCTCCTCCAGCACGTTCAGCAGCGACACCTGGATGCGCTCGGCCAGGTCGGGCAGCTCGTTGACGGAGAACACGCCCCGGTTGGTGCGCGGCACCAGCCCGTAGTGGACGGTCTCCGGGTCGCCGAGCGTCCGGCCTTCGGCGATCTTGATCGGGTCCACGTCGCCGATCAGGTCGCCGACGGAGGTGTCGGGGGTCGCGAGCTTCTCGCCATAGCGCTCGTCGCGATGCTTCCACGCCACGGGCAGCTCGTCGCCCAGCTCCCGCGCCAGCGCGATGCAGCGCGTACAGGCCGGCGCGTACGGATGGTCGTTGATCTCGCAGCCGTCGACCACCGGGGTCCACTCGTCGAGCAGCCCGGTGACGGTGCGGATGAGTCGGGTCTTGCCCTGGCCCCGCTCACCGAGCAGGACGAGGTCGTGCCCGGCGAGTAGCGCCCGCTCCAAGTGGGGCAGGACGGAGTCGTCGAAGCCCACGATGCCTGGAAAACGGGGCTCACCTGCCCGCAGCTTGGCCAGCAGGTTTTCGCGGACCTCTGCTTTCACGGTGCGATGAACGTGACCGCTCTCTCGCAGCTCGCGGATGTTTAGAGGCTGATGCACGGGAACGAGACTACGTCCCCTGGGACCACTGCGGCAGACACTTTCGCATCTGGCGGAGATTTCGGATCTTGACTATTGCGTGACGGTTCATGCGCGTGCTTGTTCCTTTAATGGGGAGAATCGGTTCCTAGGGAACTTCGAGCCGCTGAGGAGGCGAGATCCGTGGCTGTGATGACGAGCCGCTTCGCCGACGGCCTCGCCGTGGGTCCCGACCTGGTGGAGGCCGCAGAACGTGCTGTCGGTCAGGCCGTGTCGAGACTCAGCGGCGAGGCGGACCTGGTGTGCTTCTTCATCTGCGGCGACGATCCGGACGAGGTCGCCAGGGCGGGGGAGAGCGCGATGAGGCTGGCCCCCGAGGCCCACGTGATCGGCTGCAGCGCCACCGGCGTGATCGGTGACGGGCAGGGGGTCGAGCTGACGTCCGCCGTGAGCGCGTGGGCGGCCACGCTGGACGGGGCCGAGCTGACCACGTTCGCGCTGGAGACGCTGACCGCCGAGGACCGGTTCGTGGTGGTGGGGCTGCCGGAGCGGACGGCGGAGGATCACGTGGCGATCCTGCTGGCCGATCCGTACACCTTCCCCACGGACGCGTTCGTGGAACGTTCTGTGGACGTGCTGGGTAATCTGCCGCTGATCGGCGGGCTGGCCAACGGGATGCGGGGCCGGGGGTCGGTCCGGCTCTTCGCCGACGGCGAGGTCTACACCGAGGGCGCCATCGGCGTGCTGCTCAGCGGCTCCGTACGCGTCAGCACAGTGGTCAGCCAAGGCTGCCGGCCGATCGGCCCGACCATGGTCGTCACCCGCTCCGAGGAGAACCTGCTGCTGGAGCTGGCCGGCCAACCGGCCCTGGCCCGGCTGGAGGACATCGTCAGCGAGCTGGACGAGGACGACCGCGAACTGGTCGCCGCCGGCCTGCAGATCGGCGTGGCCATGGACGAGTACGCCGAACGGCACGAACGCGGCGACTTCCTCATCAGAGGCGTGATCGGCATCGACCCGGAACGCGAGGCCGTGGCCATCGGCGACGTCGTGGACGTCGGCAGGACCGTACGCTTCCACGTGCGCGACGCGGCCACGGCGGACGAGGACCTCTACGACCTGCTCGACGCGCACCGGGAGGAGCTCGGCCGGATCGACGGCGCGCTGCTGTTCTCCTGCAACGGCCGGGGGTCGGCGATGTTCGGCACCGCCGACCACGATCCGGTGGCGCTGCGCGACACGCTCGGGCCGATCGGGATCGCGGGCTTCTTCGCCGCCGGCGAGGTCGGGCCGGTGGGCGGCCAGAACCACGTGCACGGCTTCACGGCGTCCGTCCTGGTCTTCTCGGCCCCCACGGGCACGCCCGGCGCTCCGTGAGCCTCGCGCTCAGCCCGTGAGCCTCGCGGTCAGCCCGTGAGGCTCGCGGTCAGCCCGTGAGGCTCGCGGTCAGCCGGTCAGGCGGTCAGGCGGTCAGGTGGCGGGCTTGGTCGGCTGGAAGAGCCAGGCGTCGAACAGCGGCTTGAGATCCTTGCCCGAGAGCTTCTCCGCCAGCGCGATGAACTCGTCCGTCGTGACGTTGCCGTATTTGTGGTCGGCCGTCCACGTCTTCAGCAGCGTGAAGAAGGTCTCGTCGCCGATGGCCTTGCGCAGGGCGTGCAGGGTCAGCCCGCCCCGGGTATAGACCGAGTCGTTGAACAGGTCTTTGGGCTGGGCCCGGCCCGGGGGATATTTCCACATCGGCTCGCTCGCGGCGCGGTTGTAGAAGGTCTGGAAGAGCCGGTCGGCGGTGTTGGTGCCCTTGTGCTCGGCCCAGAGCCACTCGGCATAGGTGGCGAAGCCCTCGTTGAGCCACAGGTCGCGCCAGCGCTTGATGCTCACGCTGTCGCCGAACCACTGGTGGGCCAGCTCGTGCGCGATGATGCTCTGGTCGGGCTCGAAGCCGCCGTAGAGCGGCTTGGTCTGGTTTTCCAGGGCGTAGCCGGCCGAGAAGTCGTCGACTATGCCGCCCGTGGAGGAGAAGGGGTAGGGCCCGAAGACCTTGCTCCAGTAGTCGGTGACCTCGCCCGAGATGTTGTAGAGGTCGTCGAGCGAGGCGCGGTGCTTGGGATCGACCGCCGCGAGGTTGGGGATGCCGCCCGGCGTGCGGCCCTTGCGCAGCTCGAACTTGCCGATCGTGGCCGTCGCGAGATAGCTCACCATCGGATGCCGCTCGCGCCACCGGAAGGTGGTCTTGCCGTCGGCGGTCGTGGGCTCGCCGACCTGCTCGCCGTTGGCCAGCGCGGTCACGCCGTCGGGCACGGTGATCGCGAAGTCGTAGGCCGCCTTGTCGGCGGGGTGGTCGTTGACCGGATACCAGGTCTTGGCGCCGTCGGGCTCACAGGCCACGAACGCGCCGTCGGGCGTCGGGACGAAGCCGAACGTGCCCAGGTTGGTGGAGTCCTTGATCGGTTTGGGCACACCGGAGTAGCTCACCTTGATGGTGAAGTCGGCCTTGTTGCCCAGCGGCGTGGCGGGCAGCACACCGAGCTCGGTGCCGTTGCGCGAGAAGATGGCCTTCTCCTCGTTGACCGTGACCTCGCTCACGTCGAGGCCGGACAGGTCGAGGTCGAACCGCGAGAGCGCCTGCGTGGTCGTGGCCTTGATCGTCGCCACGCCGTCGAGGCGCTTGCTGCTCGGCGTGTAGCCGAGCTCGAGGCCGTAGTGGGAGACGTCGTAGCCGCCGTTGCCGTCAAGGGGGAAGTCGGGGTCGCCGATGCCGGGCGCGCCCGTGTCTCCGCTCACCGGCCGGGCCGCTGTGGGCGCCATGGCGCCGTTGGACGGCGCGCAGGCGAGGATGCTCAGAAGCGCCACGAGCGAAGCGGCCCTGCGCTGGTCAAACCCCATAGGCTGCGCTCTTCCCTTCGCTAAGTGACAGGAATTCTACGCGGAGTCAGGCATCGACCACGACCGTCTTCGCGGCTTTGGCATGCGCAGCCTGCTGGCGCGGGTCGACCAGAATCCAGCCTAAGTCGGGCAGACTCCCCCTGCGCCGTCAGGGCAACGGCGGCGCGAGCTAAAGGTTGCCTCTTCGCTCCTGCTCCCGCTCGATGGCCTCGAACAACGCCTTGAAGTTGCCCTTGCCGAACCCGAGCGAGCCGTGCCGCTCGATGAGCTCGAAGAAGACCGTGGGCCGATCCTGCACGGGTTTGGTAAAGATCTGCAGCAGGTAGCCGTCCTCGTCGCGGTCGACCAGGATCTTGCGCTTCTTCAGCTCCTCGATCGGCACCCTGACCCGCCCGATGCGCGAGCGCAACTCGGGGTCGTCGTAGTAGGAGTCGGGGGTGTCCAGGAAGCTCACCCCGGCCGCGCGCATGTGGTCGACCGTGGTCAGGATGTCGTTGGTGGCCAGCGCGACGTGCTGTACGCCCGGCCCGCGGTAGAACTCCAGATATTCGTCGATCTGCGATTTCTTGCGGCTCACGGCCGGCTCGTTCAGCGGGAACTTGACCTTGCGGCTCCCGTCGGCCACGACCTTGGACATCAACGCCGAGTACTCGGTGGCGATGTCGTCACCGACGAACTCCGCCATGTTGGTGAAGCCCATCACATGCTTGTAGAACTCCACCCACTCGTCCATCCGGCCCAGCTCGACGTTGCCCACACAGTGGTCGATGGCCTGGAACAGCCGTCCGGACCTGGTCGTGGGCGGGGCGACGAGCGGCTCGGCGGCCACGTACCCGGGCAGGTAGGCGCCGCTGTAGTTGGTCCTGTCGACGAGCGTGTGCCGCGTCTCGCCGTAGGTGGCGATCGCCGCGAGCACCACCTTGCCCCGCTCGTCCTCCAGCGTGTACGGCTCCGCCAGCCCGCGGGCCCCCTGCTCGACGGCGTGCCGATAGGCGGCCTCCACGTCCGGCACCTCGATGGCCAGGTCGATCACCCCGTCACCGTGCTCGGCGACGTGCCTGGCCAGGTCGGTCCCCGGCCGGATCGAGGCCCTGAACTCGAACCTGGCGCTTCCCGAGGTCAGGACATAGGCCGCCTCGTCGCGGCTGCCGTTCTCCGGCCCGTGATAGGCCACCAGCCGCATGCCGAACGCGGTCGAATAGTAGTGAGCCGCCTGCCTGGCGTTGCCCACGGCGAACACCACGGCGTGCATCCCGTTAACCGGAAAGACATCAGTCATAGCATCAATACTTGGATTCTCTGGACGAGTTGCGCAACAGCTACTTTTTTGACTAGACAATATGTACGGCCTACCCTCGCGTAAGGCAGGAGATCTGTACACCATGACGATCGACCAACTGGACGCCCGGCTGATCGCCCTCCTGGCCGCCGAGCCGCGCCTGGGCGTGCTGGAGTGCTCGCGCAGGCTGGGCGTGGCCCGCGGCACCGTGCAGGCCCGGCTCGACCGGCTGATCGCCAGGGGAGTGATCACCGGGTTCGGGCCCGACATCTCGCCGGTGGCGCTCGGCTACGACGTGACCGCGTTCGTGACCATGGAGATCAGGCAGGTCGCCGGGCACGACCCGGTGGCGCACCGGCTGGCCCACATCCCCGAGGTGCTGGAGGTCCACACGATCACCGGCGGCAGCGACCTGCTCTGCCGGGTGGTGGCGCGGACGAACGCCGATCTGCAGCGGGTGATCGACCAGATCGTCGAAGTTCAGGGTGTTCTCAGGACTTCTTCGATCATCGCCCTCGACACACCTGTTCCCTACCGCGTTTTGCCATTGGTGGCGAATGTTCCCCAGCGCGAAACGCGCTAGCCGTACTATCGCGGGAGGGGACGAGGCACCGTTATCGATCGCTTAACCTTGACATTCGCCCAGCTGACGGGGGTTTGGCGAGGCGCGATCGGGGGTTTTGGGTGCGGATCGGTGGTGAAAAGGGCATGCGAAAGCGGCGAATCCTTAAACGGCTGTTGATCGTTTTCGGCGCCGGGATCCTCTTGGCCATAGGGCTTTTCGCCGTCGCGTGGGCGATGACCCCGATCCCCGACAGCACCCAGAAGGACGCCACGGCCCAGGGGTCGGTGATCTACTACCGCGACGGCAAGAGCGTGCTCGCCAAGAAGGGCATCGATCGCATGAACGTTCCGCTGGACAAGGTTCCCCAGCACGTACGTGACGCGGTGATAGCAGCCGAGAATCGCTCCTTCTACCAAGACGGCGGCGTCTCGGTCAAAGGCACCGCGCGAGCCGTGTGGTCCACCATCTCCGGGCAGCAGCTCCAGGGCGGCTCGACGATCACCCAGCAGCTGGTCCGCAACTACTACAGCGGCCTCAGCCAGGAACGGTCCATCACCCGCAAGTTCAAGGAGATCATGATCTCCATCAAGGTCGACCAGTCCAAGTCCAAGGACTGGGTCCTTGAGCAGTACCTCAACACGATCTACTTCGGCCGCGGCGCCAACGGCGCCCAGGCGGCCGCGCAGGCGTACTTCGGCAAGGACGTCGGCAAGCTGAGCGTGGCCGAGGGCGCCTACCTGGCCGCGGTGATCCAGCAGCCCAGCCGCTTCGCCGACCCCAAGGGCGCCGACCTCGACGCCGCCGAGGCCCGCTGGCAGGCCGTGATCGACGCCATGCGGCAGACGGGCACGCTCACCGCCGAGCAGGCCGCCGCCCAGACGTTCCCGGTGCTCAAGGCGCCGAAGAAGCCGTTCGAGCTCAAGGGCCAGGCCCAGTACATGCTCGACCAGGTCACGGCCGAGCTCAACCGGCGCGGCTACACCGACGAGGACATCAACGGCGGCGGGTTGAGGGTCGTCACGACGTTCGACAAGAAGCTCATGCAGGCGGCCGAGAACGCGGTCAAGACCGTGCTGCCCGACTCGACGCCCAAGAAGGTGCGCACCGGGCTCGCGGCCGTCGATCCGGCCACCGGCGAGGTCGTCGCCTTCTACGGCGGGCGGCCCGACCGCTCCGAGTACGACAACGCCTTCTCGGCCAAGGTGATGGCCGGCTCCACCTTCAAGCCCTACACGCTGGCCGCCGCGCTCAACAACGGCTTCGACCTGTCCACCAGGGTCAACGGCAACTCGCCGATGCGCGTGGCCTCGGCCAGCAAGCCCATCCCCAACGACAGCGACCGCTCGTACGGCGAGATCAACCTGATCAGCGCCACCCAGAACTCCGTCAACACCGCCTTCGTCGACCTCGGCCAGAAGGTCGGCCTCGACAAGGTGGCCGCCACCGCCGTCGCGGCGGGCATCCCGGAGACGCAGCTCAAGCAGCACGAGGCGGCCGCCACGTTCCCGCTCGGCGTCGCCTCGCTGAGCGCCGTGCAGAACGCCTCCGGCTTCTCCTCCTTCGCCAACGGCGGCGTCCACATGGAGGCGCACGTCGTGAAGTCGGTGACCGCCCCCGACAGCAAGAAGAACGTGATCAAGGGCGCGTCCACCCAGGTGGTCAGCGAACAGGCCGCCGCCGACACCACGTACGCGATGCAGCAGGTCGTCAAGTACGGCACCGGCACCGCGGCCAGGCTGTACGACCGCCCGGTGGCCGGCAAGACGGGCACCACGGACAACTCCCAGGCGGTCTGGTTCAACGGCTTCACGCCGCAGCTCGCCGTCGCCGTCGACATGTTCCGCGAGGACAACAAGCCGGTGGAGATCCCGGGCTACGGGGTGCAGTTCGGTGGGCAGCTGCCCGCCCAGGTCTGGCGGGCGTTCATGACCGAGGCCATGGCGGGCAAGCCGGTCATCGAGTTCCCCGAGCCGTCGAACTACGGCTATGGCTCCGACGACTGGGCCCGCCCCGATCAGCGCCAGGACATGCCGCAGGAACCGCAGCACACCCAGGCACCCGACCCGTGGTCCTCGCCCACCCCTGAGGCCACCGAGCAGCCGAGCACGGAGCAGCCCACCACGCAGGGCCCGGACACCCAGCAGGATCCGCCGCGGCAGAACGACACCGGCGGCCCGCCCACCGGCCAGCCGGACGTCCCCACGACCGGACCCGACGAGAACAACACCGGTCGGTGGAGCGACACCGGCCGGTCGCCGGTCGGCTAGGCCGATCGCGGGTCGGCCAGGCCGGTCATCGGTCACCGGTCGGTTGGGCCGGTGACTGGTCGGCTAGGCCCGTCACCGATCGGCT
This sequence comes from Nonomuraea sp. NPDC050022, assembly GCF_044460705.1. Taxonomy (NCBI): domain Bacteria; kingdom Bacillati; phylum Actinomycetota; class Actinomycetes; order Streptosporangiales; family Streptosporangiaceae; genus Nonomuraea; species Nonomuraea sp. NPDC050022. The sequence continues at coordinate 272,787 of NZ_JBITKE010000005.1, read as the reverse complement.
AGCTCGGCCCGCAGCTCCTCCAGGGTGGTGACGGGCATCCGGCAGGTGAAGCCCCGGCACACGTACGCGGCGGGGGCGCCGCCGACCGGCCCGCGGCCTTCCAGCAGCTCGGGCCCGCCCGGTGGCACGCCTTCGCCGTCGCCCAGCGCGACCACCAGACCGGGAACGTCGGCCAGCAACGCCTCGCGGTGCAGCGCCCGCGTACGCGGGTCGTCCATCGGCCCGACGACCGCCACCTCGACGGGACCACTGAGCGCCGCCCGCGCCACAGCCAGCCCCCAGCCGGCGAACCGCGCGTGCCCCGTGGCCAGCACGGACACCGTGCCCAGCGCCGCGTAGGCGGCCTCACGGTGCCGTGTGGACCCCGTCAGCGCCGAGTAGGACAGCAGCGCCCCGGCCGCGGCGTACTGTCCCGACGGGGTCGCGTTGTCGGTGGGATCCTGCGGCCGCTGGAACAGCCGTTCTGCGTCGTCGGCCGTGTCGTAGAACCCGCCCTCGCCGTCCCCGAACCGGTCGAGCACGGTGTCGAGCAGCGAGCCCGCCAGCCGGTGCCAGCGCGTCTCCCCGGTCACGCCGTAGAGGGCGATCAGCCCCTCGGCCAGGTTCGCGTAGTCCTCCAGGACTCCGGCATTGCGGCCCGCCCGCCCGTCGCGCGAGGTCCGCAGCAGCCTGCCGCCGTCCATGTGCACGTCTTCTAGCAGCTCCGCCGCCTGCCGGGCGGCCGCCACCAGGTCCGGCCGGTCGAACACCGTGCCGGTCTCCGCCAGGGCGGCGATGACCAGACCGTTCCACGAGGCCACGACCTTGTCATCACGACCAGGCCGGACCCGCCGCTCCCTGGCGGCGAGCAACCGCGCCCGTACGTCGTCGAACCGCGTCGCGTCATCCGTGTCAGGGTCGGTGAGCAGCTGTAGCACCGACGTGCCGTGCTCGAACGTCCCCCGCACCTCGAAGAGCCGCGTGGCCCACTCCCCGTCCTCCTCGCCGAGCACCTCACGCAGCTGCTCCGGCGTCCAGACGTAGAACCGGCCCTCCTCGCCCTCACTGTCGGCGTCGAGCGCCGAGGCGAAACCGCCCTCGGCGGTACGCAGCTCGCGCAGCAGCCACTCCGCCGTCTCCAGCGCCACCCGCCGGGCGAGGGGCGCCCGGCTCGCCTTCCACCAGTGCGTGTAGACCCGCAGCAGCAGCGCGTTGTCGTACAGCATCTTCTCGAAGTGCGGCACCACCCAGCCCGCGTCGACGCTGTAGCGCGCGAAACCGCCGCCGAGCTGGTCGTACATCCCGCCGCGCGCCATCGACTCCAGCGTGCGGCCGCTCATCTCGGTCTCGCCGGAGCGCAGCAGGAACTCCAGCACCATCGACGGCGGGAACTTGGGCGCCCCGCCGAACCCGCCGCGGACCCTGTCGAACGACTCCCGCAGATTCCGTACGGCCAGCGCCAGCGTCTCCTCGCCGGGCAGCGGCCCGGTGGGCAGCGTCGTGTGCGCGTTGAGCGCCTCGACCACCTTCGACCCCTGCTCGGTGACGCTCGCCCGGTCACCGGCCCACGCGTCGCGCACACCACGCAGCAGCCGCTGGAACTGGAGCCGCGGGAAGTAGGTGCCGCAGTAGAACGGATGGCCCTCGGGCGTGGCGAACACCGTCATCGGCCAGCCGCCCTGGTGGATCATGGCCTGGGTGGCGCTCATGTAGACGGCGTCGACGTCGGGCCGCTCCTCGCGGTCCACTTTGACGTTGACGAAGTGCTCGTTCATCAGCCGCGCGGTGTCGGCGTCCTCGAAACTCTCGTGCGCCATCACGTGACACCAGTGACACGCTGAGTAGCCGACCGACAACAGAACGGGTACATCGCGCCGGCGCGCTTCCTCGAACGCCTCCGGCGTCCAGGGCCACCAGTCGACCGGATTGTCAGCGTGCTGAAGCAGATACGGCGACGTTGCATCAGCTAGCCGGTTCATACGGCCAAGGCTCTCACAACGCCGTCAGAACAGGACGATGCGGGTGAGGAGCACCTGTTGATTCTTCCGGTCGATCCGATACTCGGCAATGCCGTGTCCCTTGGGGATGAGGATTTCCCGCCAGTCGGGATCAGCGCCGACTTGATCGCTTCCCGTCAGCCAGGGGTCCTGGCAGATGGCAACAGTGAGTGCGGCCACGGTCGAGAACAGTTCCGCCGAGACCGACGGGTCGGCGAGCGTGTCCGCCACGACCTCCGACGGCACCACGGGCCGTAGGTTGTCGTCCTCGCTCACTTCGCGCCGCGCTCCTGCCGTCGGCGCACGATCTTGTCCATGGTCGTGGTGGGCAGAGTGCCTGCTTCGGCCGCCGCGCGAACGCGGTCACGATTGGGGTCGGTGTCGAGCATCGCCCGTCCCCACCAGGCGTTGAGCACGCCGTCCAGCTCAGGTCCCTGCTGAGCCTCCAGAAGCTCCGCGAAGAACTGCGCACGGCGGCCACCCCGCAGCGCGCTGGAGATGCCGCCGATCGTCCGTGGCACCCTGGGGTGGTCCGCTGTGCCACCGTGGACAGGCTGAGCGCTCATGACACCACCTTTCACGCTGTTCAGCGTACGTCCTGATCTCAGTTGTCCGCAGGAATCCCGTGGCACCGGTGGCACGGCGAAGCCGACGCCGATCAGCAGCGGCTCGTCGGGTCGGTGGCAACACGTGTGGTGGGGACGGCGGGGGCGTAGGTTACGGAGCGTGGATCTGGACTTCGTGTGCACGCATGCCGGCCGCCCCGCCGCCGCCCTCACCCGCAGGGACGTGGCCCGCGCCTTGCTCGCCGTGCCCTCCGGGGTGGCGCTGGTGGCGCTGCCCGACCTGCGGCGCGCGTTGATGGCCGCGGGCAACCCGCTCTCCTTGGCGTTCTGGGAGTCGGCCAGGACGACACTCAGCACGATCGAGTCGGGTGTCGCCACGGTCGGCGACGTGCAGCGCTGGGTCGAGTCGACCGGCACCGAGCCCATGCTGATGACGCCCGGCTACTTCGTCTGGCCGGAGGAGGACGAGCGCGGGCCGGTGGCCGAGGAGATGTTCTCGCTGCTCGTGCGGTATCTGGAGGAACGTGTCAGCGCGGGGGAGATCGACCCCGACGCGCTGGTCGCCGGTGATTCGGGGGCCCGCAGGACGTACGAGGAGCTTCAGGAGCGCTGGCTGAGCGAGCCGCAGCCTGACGGCCGGGTGCCCGGGTTCGCGGTCAGTGACGAGCAGGACGAGGAGTTGTTCGCCGCGTGGGATGAGGAGGAGGCGTTCGCGCTGGCCGAGCTGCGGCGGATCGTCGGCGAGCTGCCCAAGCCGCCCGAGCTGCCCGCCGACGAGCTGCGGCGGGCCGGGGCGCTGCTGCGTGAGCTGCTCGGCCTGCCCGGCTACCCGGCGAACGTGCTGCGGGCCTGCGCTGGGCTCGACGACCGGCTGATGCCCGAGGACGACGGCGAGCTGTGGCTGTCGGTGGCGGCCGGCATCGCCGGGCCCATCTCCGACCTGTCGGAGGCCGGCGACAGCCTGGAGGAGTTCGCGGACATCGACGGTGACCTCAGCCACGAGGACACCGTGCTGGCCAACCTGTGCGCCATCCAGCACGCCGACTGGCTGGCCGCGGTGGCGGCCCTGACCAGGCTGGGGCCCGGCGTGCTCGCCTCGCCCGAGCGGCTGGCCCGGCTCATCGCCGAGTCGGAGGACATCGACATCGACGACCAGGACGCCGACGACCTCGACGCGACCGAGCGGCTGTTCGTGCCGGTGGTCACCTTGTGGGGTTATCTGGGCATCGTCGACACCGAGGACGTGCTCACCCCGCTGGGCTGGTGGGGCCTGCCCAAGGCCCTCGAACGCGCCTGGTCACCCAGCGACTGACGTCGCCTGAGCGGCTGAAAGCGCGTGGTCACCCAGCGGCTGAGTCGTCGACCAGATCCTTGTACTGGGGGTGGCGCTGGATGTACTTGGCGACGTACGGGCAGAGGGGCACCACTCGCAGGCCGGTGTCCCTGCTCGCGTCGAGCGCGTGCCCGACCAGCTTGCCCGCCAGGCCCTGCCCCTCATGCTGGGGCAGCACCTCGGTGTGCGTGAAGACGATCTTCGTGGGCAGCAGGCGGTAGTCGGCGAACCCGGCGACCGTGCCATCCACGAGAATCTCGAACCGGCTCTCCGCCGCGTTGTCGACTATTTCGACCGGCATCTATTCGGCCTTCTTGTCGTCGATGTCGGCCGCCCGGGGCACCTGGATCTTCGACATCTGCTTGTTCATCGATTTGATCAAGATGTACAGGGCGACCCCGATGAGGGCGACGACGACGAAGCCGAGCAGGCCCGGACTCACATCACCCGCTGCGAGAGTTATCACTCCTCCAGTCTGCCACCGGGGGGTCATGCTCCGGTCAGCGGCAGGCGGCGGGCGTGGATCGCGGTCAGTGGCAGGCGGCGGAGACCTCGTCGGCGTGGATCCCGGCGAACAGATCGTCTTCCGGCAGCTCGGTGTCGACCAGGGAACGCGCCAGGTGGTAGTCCTCGGTCGGCCAGATCTCCTGCTGGAGCTCACGCGGGCAGACGAACCAGAAGCCGTCGGGGTCGACCTGGGTGGCGTGCGCGAGCAGCGCCTCGTCGCGCAGCTCGAAGTAGTCCGCGCAGGGCACCCGGGTCGTCACCGGCCACTTGGCGGGCCGGTCCTCCCAGCGGGAGATCCAGTCGGAGTAGGGGGAGCCCATGCCGCGCGAGGTCATCGCGTCGTGCAGCGCCTCGAACCGCTCCTTGGTGAAGCCCATTTGGTAGTAAAGCTTCAGCGGCTGCCACGGGTCGCCGGTGCCCGGGTAGCGGTCGGGGTCGCCGGCCGCCTCGAACGCCTCCACCGAGACCCGGTTGGTCATGATGTGGTCGGGGTGCGGGTAGCCACCGTCGTCGTCGTAGGTGACGATGACGTGCGGCCTGAACGCGCGCACGGCGGCGACAAGGGGCGCGGAGGCGTCTTCGAGCTTCTGCACCGCGAAGCAGCCCTCGGGCAGCTCCTCCTCCTCGTTCTCCGGCAGGCCGGAGTCGACGAAGCCCATGAACTCCTGCTGAACTCCAAGAATCTCCCGCGCGCGGGCCATTTCCGCTTTGCGGACCTCGCCGATGTTGTCGACGATCTCCGGCCGGTCCATCTTGGGGTTGAGCACAGAGCCTCGCTCACCGCCTGTGAGCGTACAAACCAGCACGTCAACGCCTTCACGGACGTAGCGCGCCATGGTGGCGGCGCCCTTGCTCGACTCGTCGTCGGGGTGGGCATGGACGGCCATCAGTCTCAACGGTGCACTCACGGGCTCGATGTCTCCTCAGTTGGACCGATCACTCGCCCAGAGAGGTTAGGTTCAGCTGGGCAGTCGCGAGGGCGTGACCCCCGCAGGGAACAATTGTCTCGGATAACGCTGAGGGAGTGCAGGGAGATTCCGCCATGGCCACCGAAGATGTCGAGAGCCGTCCAGTTCTCGGCACACCCGACGACTTCCCCGATCGTCCTGAGCGCAGGGGCCGCTTCGTCGTGCACGTCGTCATCGGCGTGCTGGTGGCCATCATCGCAGGTGGCTGGGGCTACGTGATGTGGTCGATGACCGGCGGCAACACCGGGGCCATCCCCCAGGTGGTGTCGTTCCAGGCCAATCGCCCGGACGAGGCCGAGATCACCTTCGAGGTGAGCAAGCCGGCCGACCGGGTCGCCGTATGCCGGATCAGGGCCACAGATGTCAACCACGCAGAAGTGGGCAGCAGGGAAGTAAGAATTCCGGCTGGTGGGGGTAGTAAGCAGCTCAAGGAGCGCCTGGACACGAGTGCCCAGGCCACGTCCGTCCACATCCAGTACTGCAATCTCGTAGAATGAGACGTTTGAGGAAGCGTACGAGCTGTTGAGTTGTTAGCCTTTCGCAATTCAACCGCACGCAACCTCAAGTGATCTCAGGGCCCCCTAGGCAAGCAAGGAGAACCCGTGGCCGACTCTCGCGATGAGAACGTCACATGGCTGACGCAGGAGGCGTACGACCGTCTCAAGGCGGAGTACGAATACCTCTCGGGCCCAGGGCGCGTCGACATCGCCAAGAAGATCGAGGCCGCCCGTGAGGAAGGTGACCTGAAGGAGAACGGCGGCTATCACGCGGCCAAGGATGAGCAGGGCAAGATGGAGGCCCGCATCTTCCACCTCCGGCAGATCATCGACAACGCCCAGGTGGGAGAGGCACCGAAGACCGAAGGGGTCGTCGGCCCCGGCATGACCGTGACGATCCGGTTCGTCCGTGACGACGATGAGGTGACCTTCCTGCTGGCGTCCCGTGAGGAGAGCGGCGCCCCGATCGACGTGTACTCGCCGAAATCGCCCCTTGGTGCGGCGATCAATGGTAAAAAGATCGGCGAAAAGGCGACCTACTCCATGCCCAACGGTCGCCAGAACACCGTCGAGATCCTCGAGGCCGTTCCGTACATCGGCAACTGACTTCCGAAGACACAACCCGCCGGGCCCACGACGGTCCGGCGGATTTTTCGCGTTCCTCCGGTATTCGGCAGGATCTCAGCTTCCTGGTCCGCTCCAGGAAGCGGCGTGACCACCACAAGCTGGTCCCGTTCATCGTGGTTTCGCTCGTCGCGGTGCTGACCGCCGACCTGCTGCTGCTCGCGCAGGTGGGCCAGCGGCAGGTGGGCGGCCAGCTGCCCGCGGCCGCCGTACGCCCGCAGCACCGCCCCGCGCCCCAGCAGACCCTTGCGGCCGAGAGTGGCAAGACCGCGCAATCGGTGACGCAGCCGGTGAAGCCGCTCGGCCAATTACACAAGCCCAACCTCTTCGTGGTCACCCGCAAGCCGCTGACCAACGAACTGCTGCGCAAGGTGGCGCGGCTGCGAGGGGTGACCGCCCTCGAACTGGCCGACGCGGCCTCGATCATGCTCGACGACAAGCGGGTGCAGACCCTCGCGGTGGACCCCTCGACCTTCCGCGCCTATACGCCCAAGGTCACGGCGGCCTCCGACGCGCTGTGGAACAACGTGGCGGCCGGCGACGTGGCGGTCTCGTTCGTGCTCGGCAGCGACGGGGGCCTCAGCCTGCACAGCCGGGTCCGCGGCCCCGCCGGGCCGCTGCGCATCGGGGCCTACGCCACGACCGGCTTCGGGGCGGTCGACGCAGTCGTCTCCCGCGAGGTCGGACGTACGCTCGGCCTGCCGCGCGACAACGCGCTGATCGTGAGCGCGCCCAAGGCCAATTCCGACAAGCTGCGCAAGGCCCTGCTCAAGGTGCTGCCCAAGGGCACGCAGACGGCCATGGTCAACCCGGTGCTGCCCCCCGCGCAGGCCAAGGTCCGTACCTGGGCGGCCGGCTCGTTCATGAGCGGCGAGCAGATCACCGTCGCGCTCAGGGCCGCCGCCACCAAGCTGGGCAGGCCGTACGTGTGGGGTGCGGAAGGCCCTGACACGTTCGACTGCTCGGGCCTGGTCCAGTGGGCCTTCGCGCAGGCGGGCGTGCGCATGCCGCGGGTGACGCACCAGCAATGGATGGCCGGGCCGCAGGTGCCCCTCGCCCAGATCCAGCCAGGTGACCTGATCTTCTGGCGCCTGGACCCGACCAATCCCGGCTACATCTCGCACGTGGCGATCTACTGGGGCGACGGCAAGATGGTGGTGGCCCCGCGCACCGGCGACGTGGTCAAGATCGCCCCGATGAGCACCCGGAACCTGGCCGGGATCGTCAGGGTCAGCCCGATGCTCGCGGCCCGCGTTCGCTGACGGCTTCATTCATAAAGAGGCAGCCCTTCCGTACGTGCTTTTTCCCCGCAACCGTGTAATTCTAATTACATGGCAAGTGATGAAGCAGCGGCCCAGATCAAGGGCTGGTTCACCGGGCGGTTGCCCGAGGAATGGTTCACCGAGGCGCCGGAGATCGTCCTGGACCGCGAGGAGATCGCGGTGCTCGGCACACTGCCGGAGCCCAGCTCCGAGGGATCGGACGTCGAGCAGGCGGCCCTGATCGAGGGGCTCATCGGGCGGTTCAGGGAAGAGACGCGCGAGCGCCGCATCGAGATCGCCAAGGAGGCCGAGCGGCGGTTCCGGCAGAAGGTGTCCTGGGGTGTCGTCTGCGGCGACACCACTGTGATGTTCACCACTCTTTCGGTGCCCGTCATGACACGCCTGCGACAGCAGGAACGCCAGGTGCTCGACACGCTCGTCGCCGCGGGCGTGGCCCGTAGCCGCAGCGACGCGCTGGCCTGGTGCGTACGACTGGTCGGAAAGCACACCGACACCTGGCTGTCCGAACTGCGAGACGCGCTGCAACACGTCGACCGAGTTCGCTCCGCCGGGCCTGACGTCAATTCCTGAGAGTACGCAGGAGAAACTCTCCGGCGAATGGACTAAACCTCTTGCGAAATTGGTTTAGACCAACTTCATTCGCCGGGCAGTGGGCGGGTCGCTTTCTTTTGAAACCGCTTCTTCGGGGTAGGCTCCCCCAATCATCGAGGCCGCAGCCTGCGGCGACGGCCGGATCCAGGCATAGGTCTATGCCAATTGGCTTTTTCGCGCCGTCGTCGTGAATGATGTTTGGGCCCTGAAGAGTGGAGGAGCCGCCGCCGTGTCCGTTTCCGTGGAAGTACCCGCCCCGACGAGCAATGCCGAATTGGTCGCCTGGGTGAACCAGATCGCCGCATTGACCCAGCCCGACCGGATCGAGTGGTGCGATGGCTCGGAGGAGGAGTGGACGCGCCTGACCAACCTGCTCGTCGAGCAGGGCACGTGCACGCGCCTGGCCAAGCGGCCCAACAGTTTCTACGCCAAGTCCGACCCGACCGACGTGGCCCGGGTCGAGGACCGCACGTTCATCTGCTCCGAGCGCGAGGAGGACGCCGGGCCGACGAACAACTGGGTCGCGCCCGCCGAGATGCGCCGGACGTTCGACAAGCTGTTCGCCGGCAGCATGCGCGGCCGGACCATGTACGTCGTGCCGTTCTGCATGGGACCGCTGGGCGGGGAGATCTCCCAGCTCGGCGTCGAGATCACCGACTCGCCGTACGTGGCCGTCTCCATGCGGGTCATGACCCGCATGGGGGAGCGGGCGCTGCGCCTGATCGAGGAGCGCGGCGAGTTCGTCAAGGCCGTCCACTCCGTCGGCGCGCCGCTGGCCGACGGCCAGGAGGACGTGCCGTGGCCGTGCAGCTCGACCAAGTACATCAGCCACTTCCCGGAGAGCCGCGAGATCTGGTCCTACGGCTCCGGCTACGGCGGCAACGCGCTGCTCGGCAAGAAGTGCTACGCCCTGCGCATCGCCAGCGTCATGGCCCGCGACGAGGGCTGGCTCGCCGAGCACATGCTCATCCTCAAGCTGACCCCGCCCTCGGGCGAGACCCGCTACATCGCGGCCGCGTTCCCGAGCGCCTGCGGCAAGACCAACCTCGCCATGCTCCAGCCGACGATCCCCGGCTGGAAGGTCGAGACGGTCGGTGACGACATCGCCTGGATGCGGTTCGGCGACGACGGCCGCCTCCACGCCATCAACCCCGAGGCCGGCTTCTTCGGCGTCGCGCCCGGCACCGGCGAGGTCACCAACGCCAACGCGGTCAAGACGCTCTGGGGCAACAGCATCTTCACCAACGTCGCGCTGACCGACGACGGGGACGTGTGGTGGGAGGGGCTCACCGCCGAGCCGCCCGCGCACCTGACCGACTGGAAGGGGCGCTCGTGGACGCCGGAGTCCGACGATCCCGCCGCCCATCCGAACGCGCGCTTCACCACCCCCGCCGCGCAGTGCCCGACCATCGCCCCCGAATGGCAGGACCCCAAGGGCGTGCCCATCTCGGCGATCCTGTTCGGCGGCCGCCGCGCCACCGCGGTGCCGCTGGTCACCGAGTCGCTGAGCTGGGAGCACGGCGTCTTCCTCGGAGCCAACGTCGCCTCCGAGAAGACCGCCGCCGCCGAGGGCAAGGTCGGTGAGCTGCGTCACGACCCGTTCGCGATGCTGCCGTTCTGCGGCTACAACATGGGCGACTACTTCGCCCACTGGCTGGAGATAGGCCGCCGCGAGAACGCCAGGCTGCCGCGCATCTACTACGTGAACTGGTTCCGCAAGAACGCCGACGGCAAGTTCATCTGGCCCGGCTTCGGCGAGAACAGCCGCGTGCTCAAGTGGATCGTGGACCGGCTCAACGGCGAGGCCGAGGCCGTGTCCAGCCCGATCGGCCTGCTGCCGGACGCGCTCGACGTCGAGGGCCTGGACCTGGCGGAAGAGGACCTGCGTACGCTGCTCACGGTCGACCGCGAGGTGTGGCGCGAGGAGGCGGCGCTGATCCCGGCCCACTTCGACAAGTTCGGCTCGCACCTGCCCAAGGAGCTGTGGGAGGAGTACAACGCCCTCCTCGACCGGCTGAGCTGACTCGTCGGCTGAGCTGATTCACCGGGTGAGCTGATTCGCCGGCACTGAACGGAACCAGCCAGGCACTGAACGGAACCAGCCAGGCACTGAACGGAACCAGCCAGGCACCGAACGGAACCAGCCAGGCACCGAACGGAACCAGCCAGGCACCGAACGGAACCAGCCGGGCACCAGCTGGCACCAACCGGCATCGACCGCGCCGGCCGTCTTCGTGACGGCCGGCGCGGTCGCGTGTCCGGGCGGTGCTGGCGAGGCTCAGGCAGGCGTCCGGTAGGCCACAGAAAGGTGTCCTGCGGGGGGGAACCTTTATGTCGGGCTTAGGCGTCAATCGGATACCCGGCATCGTCCGTCTCCCGGTCGCACCGGAGAGGAGGCCGCAAGTGGATCTGATCCCCCTGGTCCTGTCCGTGGTCTTGGCGCTGGTCATCGCGACCACCGCGGCCACGATCAAGCGCGAGCACGCCAGGGTGCGTGCCGTGAACTTCCGCGTTCATGAGCTCGGCCATTACGAGATCGCCTACCTCGCCGGCGGCCCGCGCCGGGTCGCGAACACCGCCATCGCGCTGCTGGCCAAGTCCGGCGGACTGCGCGTCTCACGCGGCGGCAACCTGCACGCGGTCGCGGGCGCCCGTGCGAGCCACCCGGTCGAGGAGGCGGTGCTGGCCGCCGTCGCCGCCGGCTCCAAGGGCGTCTCCGCGCCCGTGATCAGACGCGAGATCGGCGGCGGTGTCGCGATGGACGAGATCCGGCATCACCTGACCGGGCTCGGCCTGCTCGTTCCCGGCGAGACGCTGGTGCCGGTCCAGACGCTGCTCCGCCGCTTGCGCCTGCTGTCGTGGCTGGCCCTGGCCGGCGCGGCGCTCTCGGTGGCAGCGGTGATCTTCCTGTCGATGGGGCCGTTCACCTTCGTCGGCGGCCTCGTCTTCGCGTTCACCGGCGCCGCCGGACTGATCGCGGTGGCCAGGCACCAGCGGGCCATGCGCGACGCGCTGAGCTCGGCGGGGCACGACGAGCTGCGCCGGGCCAGGCAGGCGTGGGCGCCCATGGGATCCGCGAGCTCCGGGGGCGAGGCGTTGTCCCTGTCCGTCGCCCTGTACGGGATAGGGGAGCTGCATGACCCGAGCCTGGAGGCCGAGCTCAACGCCCACGAGGCCGACGAGGGCTCTGGCTGCGCCGCCGGGGTCTGCGGTGGCGGCAATCCGGGATCGAGCGGCGCGTTCGGCGCGGGTGGCGACTTCGGTTCCGGTGGCGACTCCGGCTTGTCGGGCTGCGGAGGCTCCTCTGGTTGCGGGGGCGGCGGTTGCGGCGGCGGGGGCTGCGGGGGCGGTTGACGTTAAGGAGCCGACGTTAAGGAGCCGACGTTAAGGAGCTTGGCGTTAGGGAGCTTGACGTTAAGGAGGCTGGTGGTGAAGGAGGCTGGTGGTGAAGGAGGCTGACGTGGGGGTTGCTCTTGGCGTGGGCATCGGCTGGCGGCGGGAGCTGGACCTGACGATCGAGCGGATGGCGGACGTCGACTTCGTGGAGGTCGTCGCCGAGAACATCACCCCGGCCCGGCTGCCCGAGTCCCTGCGCGTCCTGCGGGCCAAGGGCGTGCCGGTGATCCCGCACGGTGTGTCCCTGGGCGTCGGCGGCGCGGAGCCGCCGGACCCGGCCAGGCTCGCGCATCTGGCGGGCTGCGCGGAGGCTCTGGACTCGCCGCTGGTGAGCGAGCACCTGGCGTTCGTCAGGGGCGGCGGGCACGAGGTCGGTCACCTGCTGCCGATCCCCCGCACCCGAGAGTCGCTGGACGTGGTGACGGAGAACATCCGCCAGGCCCAGGCCGCCCTCCCGGTACCCCTGGCCCTGGAGAACGTGGCCGCCATCTTCGGCTGGCCGGGCGACGAGCTGACGGAGGCGCGGTTCCTGGCCGAGCTGGTGGCACGCACCGGCGTACAACTGCTCGTGGACGTGGCCAACCTCTACACCAGCCAGCGCAACCTCGGCCTGTCGGCGCTGGAAGCACTCGACGCGCTACCGCTGGATCACCTCGCGTACGTCCACGTGGCCGGCGGGTATGAGCACAAAGGGATTTGGCACGACACCCACACCACCGCGGCGCCCGAGCCCGTCCTGGACCTGCTGACCGAGCTGTGCGCCCGCACCACACCGCCGGGCGTGCTGCTGGAGTGGGACGACGAGTACCCCAGCGACGCGGTGCTGTCGTCGGAGCTGGCCAGAATCAGGACCACCATGGCCCGAGGCAGCGTAGTCATGGCCCGGGACGGCGCAGCCATGGTCCGGGACGGCGCCGTCATGGCCTCGGACGCGACCGTTCTGTCCCAGGACGGCGTGGGCCGTCCGCGATGAGCACGGAAGCCGCCAGGCAGCGCCTGGCCGCCGCTCAGGCGAGGCTCGTCGCGGCCCTGATCGCCGGGGGAGACGTGCCGGACGGCTTCGATCCCGAACGGCTCGGCGTCCAGGCGGGGAGCTTGATCGGCAAGCGGCGAAGCATCGTGGCCAGGCTCCGCCCCGACGCCGCGCGGGCCGCCGGAGGTGACCTGATCGCGGAGTTCGCCGCGTACGCCACTGCGCGCGAGGCGCCGCCCCCGGGCTACCGCGCGGACGCCGACGACTTCGCCGCCTGGCTGCGTGATCACGGCCGGATGCCCGAGACACCCGCCCAGTCCAGGCGCGGCTGGATGCCCGAGCTGCTCGCCAAGATCGGGCGCGGGCAGACGCACGCTCAGGCCGGGCGCGGCTGGTGGTCTCGCTTTCGAGGGCCCCGGTCGTCCCGCCGCCGCGGAATGGGGCTCACCGGTCGCCGAAGCTCGCGCCCGCGCAGCTGACGCCCCCTGAGTGGGGTCCCCAGCCACGTGGTCGGTACCGGTGCGGTGGGCGCTCGCGTGGTCGGTACCGGTGCGGTGGGCGTCCGCGTGGTCGGTGGTCGCCCGTGTGGTCGGTGGCTCTTGATCTGGGATGTCCAGACATCCTAGGTTTTGTCGGGTGATAGTGGATGCGCACCAGCATTTCTGGAATGTCGAGACCGGCTGGTACACCTGGCTGACCCCCGACCTAGGCCCCTTGCACCGCACCTACGCCCCCGAGGACCTGCGGCCGGAGCTCGCCGCCATCGGCATAGAAGCCACGGTCCTGGTGCAGGCCGCCGACTGCTACGAGGACACCGACGCCATGCTGGCCCAGGCCGAGGCGCACGACTTCATCGCCGCGGTCGTCGGCTGGGTGCCGCTGGAGCGCCCTGAGGAGGCCGCGGCGGCCATCGATCGCTACGGGAGACATCCGAAGTTTTCCGGTGTCCGCCACCTCATCCACGACGAGCCCGACCCCGACTGGGTGGTCCAAGAGCGCGTCCTGGAGTCGCTGGGACTGCTGGCCGACGCCGGTCTGACCCTCGATGTGCCGTCGCTGCTGCCGCGCCACCTCGACCACGTGGTCACCCTCGCCGAGCGGCAGCCGAATCTGAAGATCGTCATCGACCACCTGTCCAAGCCGCGGATCAAGGACCATGAGTGGGAGCCGTGGGCCGCCCAGCTCACCCGGGCCGCCGCGTGCCCCAACGTGTACGCCAAGGTCTCGGGGCTGGTCACCGAGGCGGACCACCAGGAGTGGACCGTGGAGGACCTCAGGCCGTACGTGGAGCACGCGGTGGAGGCGTTCGGGCCCGAGCGGCTGATGTACGGCAGCGACTGGCCTGTGGCCCTGCTGGCGGCCGACTACCGGACGGTCTGGGAGGTGGCGACGGCCCTGCTCGGCGGCACCGATCGAGACCAGGTATTCGGTGGTACAGCTGGGTATTTCTACGGGTTTGGCGGAGTTTGACGGGGGATACCCTCTTGACATGGGAGGACTCCGCTGTGTTGACGGCTCATACCTGACCGTCACGCCCGTCGCGTGCACGGACAGCGTCGGCATGCCCTACGAGATCACCCTGGAACTCCGCCGCGACGGCGCGCCGTACGGGATCGTCGGCGAGCGGTGCGGCTGGCTGCTGGAACGGCTGGCGCGCGGCGTCAGCCGGGCACGCGAGGCGCAGGAAAACGGCGAAGCGGGCAAATGGCCGGATCCTGATGACAGGTTCCCCGGCGACGAAGGCGGGAGCGAGCTGTTCTGGTTCCGATATCGCGCGAGGTCCGGCGCGGTGAACGGCGGGGAGCTACGCTGCCAGCTCAGGACCATCCCCATCTGGCTACCCGCACAGGGCGAGTGGCGGGTGACCCGCAGGGCTTACGTCGAAGCCTGGGGCTCCAGCGGCGTGGGGATGCGGGCGGTCCTGACATCGTCCGAGTTGGCCGCGTTCGTACACGGTCTGGTCGACGAGGCGGAGGACTGCCTGGGCGGCCGGGATTCCGGTTGAGGGGGCAGGCTGGGGTGAAACGCGGTGATAATTGCCTGTTGGGTCATTCGACCATAGGCACGGCACCGATGGGGAGGACTCCGTGGGCCTGCGCGATCTGGTCTACCGGCTGTACGAGCACCGGCTGGAGACCAAGCTGTCGAAGGACAGCGTCCCCCGGCACGTGGGGGTCATCATCGACGGCAACCGGCGCTGGGCGCGGGCCATGGGCATGCGTGATGTCGCGAGCGGTCACCGCAAGGGTGCCGACAAGATAGCCGAGCTGGTCACCTGGTGCCGCGAGACCGGCGTCGAGGTGGTCACCATCTGGATGCTGTCCAACGACAACCTCAACCGGCCGAGCGAGGAGCTGGAGCCGCTCCTGCGCATCATCGAGGACGTGACGCGGGAACTGGTGGAGGCGGGCTGGCGGATCAGCCCGGTCGGCGCGCTGGATCTGCTCCCCGACCGCACGGCGAATGTCCTCAAAAACGCAAAAGAAGTCACATCGCACCGTCCCGGCCTGATTGTGAACGTTGCAGTTGGGTATGGAGGAAGGCGTGAGATTGCCGATGCGGTGCGCTCACTCCTCCAGGAGCACGCCAGCAAGGGTGCCAGCATCGAGGACCTCGTCGAGGTACTCGATGTCGAGCACATCGCGGAGCATCTCTACACTCGCGGCCAACCCGACCCGGATCTTCTCATCCGGACCTCAGGCGAGCAACGCCTGTCGGGCTTCATGCTGTGGCAGAGCGCTCACTCAGAGTTCTACTTCCATGAGGCATATTGGCCCGACTTCCGCAGGGTGGACTTCCTGCGGGCGCTGCGCGATTACGCCGCGAGACACCGACGTTACGGTTCCTGACCGGACAACTGGGTATCCAGGACGTAACGTGATAAGTGTCCGGCCACAGGCCGGACACTCCGGAGAGGGCCCGCCTTTGCACCAACACCTGCCGCGGGGGGCCGGAATCCGGCGCCGCCGGCAGATCGTGGTCGGGGACGCGGGTCCGGTCCGGTTCCCACCTCGTCTGCAGGGTGCCCGTCTCGATGGGCGCCCGGGGGAGAACGTGTGGCAGTGTCCTCGAGCAACCCTTCGATCAACCCGGCCAAGCGCACGTACGTGCTGGACACCTCGGTCCTGCTAGCGGACCCGGCGGCCATGACCCGGTTCGCGGAGCACGACGTGGTCCTCCCGATCGTGGTCATCACCGAACTGGAGGGCAAGCGACACCACCCCGAACTCGGCTATTTCGCGAGGAAAGCTTTGCGCTACCTCGACGATCTACGAGTTCAGTACGGCCGGCTGGACGAGCCGATGCCCACGGGAGACGGCACGATCAGGGTTGAGCTCAACCACAGTGATCCATCCATCCTGCCCGTGGGGTTCCGCCTTGGCGACAATGACACCCGCATCCTGACCGTGGCGCGCTCGCTCGCCGCCGAGGGCTGCGATGTCGTGCTGGTCTCCAAGGACCTGCCCATGAGGGTCAAGGCCGCCTCGATCGGCTTGTCCGCGGAGGAATACCGCGCCGAGCTGGTGGTCGAGTCGGGCTGGACCGGGATGGCCGAGGTCCAGGTGACCACGGAGGACGTGGGAACACTCTTCGAGCACGGCACGGCGGATCTGGAGGAGGCCAGAGACCTGCCGACGCACACGGGCCTGCGGATGCTGTCGGCCAAGGGCTCGGCACTCGGCCGCGTGCTGCCGGACAAGTCGGTGCGGCTGGTGCGCGGCGACCGGGAGGTGTTCGGCCTGCACGGCCGCTCCGCGGAGCAGCGCATCGCGCTCGACCTGCTGATGGACCCGGAGATCGGGATCGTCTCGCTGGGCGGGCGCGCGGGCACCGGCAAGTCGGCGCTGGCACTGTGCGCGGGTCTGGAGGCCGTGCTGGAGCGCCGCCAGCACCGCAAGGTCGTCGTCTTCCGCCCCCTGTACGCAGTCGGCGGCCAGGAGCTCGGCTACCTGCCCGGCTCCGAGGGCGAGAAGATGGGCCCGTGGGCCCAGGCGGTCTTCGACACCCTGGGCGCGGTCAGCTCTCCCGAGGTGATCGAAGAGGTGCTCGACCGCGGCATGCTGGAGGTGCTGCCGCTCACGCACATCCGCGGCCGGTCGCTGCACGACGCGTTCGTGATCGTGGACGAGGCGCAGTCGCTGGAGCGCGGGGTGCTGCTGACCGTGCTGAGCAGGATCGGCGCCAACTCGCGGGTGGTGCTCACCCACGACATCGCCCAGCGTGACAACCTGCGGGTCGGCCGGCACGACGGCGTCGTGGCGGTGGTGGAGAAGCTGAAGGGCCACCCGCTGTTCGCGCACGTGACGCTGACCAGGTCGGAGCGCTCGCCGATCGCCGCGCTGGTGACCGAGATGCTGGAGGACATCACCCTGTAGAGGTCACTTCAGGTCGCCGCAGATGAACCGTCCCTCCGTCTTGGAGGGGCGGTCGTCCGGGTACTGGTGGATGATCTTGACCTGCTCGAACGCGGCGTCCTGCTGGGCCGTACAGACGATCTGGGCCTTGGCCAGTTTGCTGAGCGTGCCCTCGCCCCTGATGAAGACGGTCAGTGTCGAGGTGCGCGGCAGCTGGATCTCGTCGCGCTGGATGGGGTTCAGCGAGTCCTCGATGCGCTCGAAGGTGAAGCCGCGCAGGGCGGTGTCCCGGTCGCCGAGCGGCATCCCGGAGGCGTCGAACAGGGCGGTGAGCAGGCTGCTGACCGTGTCGGAGTCTACGTCGGCGGGTTCCAGCGTCAGCTTGCCGTTCTTGAGCAGGTAGATGGTCTTCGACGGCGGCGGCACCTCGATGACCGGCGGCGCGGCCCGTTCTTCGACGTCCGTGGGGGAGATGCCACAGCCGGCCACCGCGAAGAGAGCGAGGAGCGCGGCCACGAGGGCCCGACGGTCAGCCATGAGGCAGCCAGACGGTGAAGAGCGTGCCCGGCTCCTGCCGGCGCACCGAGATGGTGCCGCCGTGCAGGTGTACGTTGGCTCGCGCGATGGCCAGACCCAGACCGCTGCCCTGGCTGCGCGCCCGCCCCGCGCCGGCCTTGAAGAAGCGGTCGAACACATGGGGCATCGCCTCGACCGGGATGCCCTTGCCGTGGTCGCGTACCTTGACCTCCAGCCCGTTCTTGGTGGCCCTGGCGTTGACCACCACGGGCGGCAGTCCGTGCTTGAGCGCGTTGCCGACCAGGTTGGCCACGATGACGTCGAACCTCCTCGGGTCGAGGTTGACCGTCAGGATGCGGGAGGTGTGCACCTCCACCTGCTCGCTCCAGCCGCGTACCTCCAGGCAGTCGTGGATGGCGTCGCAGACGTTGACCGGCTCCAGGTTGAGCGTCGCCGTGCCCGCGTCGAAGCGGCTGATCTCGATGAGGTGCTCGACCAGGCCGCGCAGCCGCTCGATCTCCCGCAGCACCAGCCGTACCGCCTCCGCGGGCTCGCTGGGCAGCCGCTCGGCCTCCTCGGAGAGCATGTCGGCCACGGCGGTCATCGCGGTGAGCGGGGTGCGCAGCTCGTGCGAGACGTCGGCGACGAAGCGGCGCGACAGCGCCTCCAGCGAGCGCAGCTCCGACACGCTGAGCTCCAGCGCCGCCGCCGCGTCGTTGAACCTGGAGGTGAGCTCGGCCAGCTCGTCCTGACCGTGTACGGGCAGGCGCGTGTCCAGGCGGCCCTGACCGAGCGCCTGCGCGGCGGCGCTGAGCCGCCTGACGGGCAGCAGCACCTGCCTGGCCGACAGTAAGGCCACGACCAGGGCGATCAGCAGGATGACCGCGCCGCCCTGGGTGAGCTTGCCCCTGAGCGTGGACAGCTGGCGCTCGTCGTCGCGCAGCGGGAAGAACACGAAGGCCCGCAGGCCGGTGGCCTCGGGTCCACCGTCGGTGCTGCGGTAGACCTCGGCGCCGACGATGAGCCAGAGCTCGTCGTGGATGAGGGTGCGCTGGGTGACGACGTTCCGCTTGGCGCGGCCGTACAGCTCGTTGGGCACGTCGTTCATGTTCAGCGGGCCCTCGGCGTAGGCCAGGTTCTTGTACTCGACGACGACGCTGCGGCCGGGGCCGTTGAGGGACTGGGCGACGTTCTCCAGGTTCTTGGTGGTGGGCGGGGCCTCGCCCTGCCGGAGCGTGCCGACCGGGAAGGTGATGCGGCCCAGCTCTCTGGTCACCAGGTCGATGGAGGTGTCCTCGGCCCGTTTGATCAGCGCCGACTTGGCCAGCTCGAAGCCGATGGTGGCGACCAGGAAGGAGGCGGTGACGGCGACCAGGGTGAACGTGATGACCAGGCGCGCGCGCAGCCCGGTGGGCAGCGGGATCACGGAGGGCTGAACCGGTAACCGAACCCGCGCACGGTGTGGATGAACACCGGCTCCGCCGGTCTCGGTTCGATCTTCGCGCGTACCCGCTGTACGCAGGCGTCGACCAGGCGCGAGTCGGCCACGTGCGTGTGGTCCCAGACGGCCCGCAGCAGGTAGCGCCGGTTGAGCACCTGGCCGGGATGCCGTACGAGCTCCAGCAGCAGCCGCAGCTCGGTCGGCGTCAGGTGGATCTCCTTGCTGGCGAGCGTGACCTTCAGCGCGCCCCGGTCGATCATGAGGTCGCCGAAGGAGATCCGGTCGGAGGCGGCGGACTCGGCCCGGCGCAGGATGGCGCGGATGCGGGCGTCCAGGACCCGGGGTTCGACCGGTTTGACCACGTAGTCGTCGGCGCCCGCCTCCAGCCCGACCACCACGTCCAGGTCGTCGCCGCGCGCGGTGAGCAGGATGACCGGGAGCTGGTCGAGTCGGCGGATGCGCCGGCACACCTCGACCCCGTCCATGCCGGGCAGCATGACGTCGAGGATCGCGATCTCGGGGCGGCGGGACCGGACGTGGTCGAGGGCTTCCTCGCCGGTCGCGTACGACGTGACGGAGTGCCCCTGCCTGGTCAGCGCCAGCTCTAGAGCCGTGCGGACGGAGGGGTCGTCTTCGACGAGGAGGATGCCAGCCACGCGGACATTATTCTTCCCAGCTGCGACTATCTGCGTTCTGTCATGAAACTGTGACATGGCGCGCACAAGACCCAAAACAACGCCAGGCACGCTAGAAGCGGCCCTCCCTTCGGTGACGGGCGCCCGAAGGGCGGGCCGGATGATGTGATGAAAATCACACCGCTGGTAAATCTGGGCGCCAACCAGCCTGTTAGTAAATGTGGCGCCAATCGGATATCCCGTTTCGGTTGCGGACCACCCCCCATGACAGGGCAAGCTCATGGGTCGTGAGCCCTGGTCCGCAGTTGAGTGAGCGCCCCGCGCCGGAAACCCCCCGCTCGGCACGTCGACCGGCCCGTTCGTCCTCGCGGACAGTGAAGCGCGTGGTGGTCATCGGGTTGTCCGTCGTGGTCGTCTGTGGCGGCGGTGCCTTCGTCGCCTACCGAGCGATCCAGAACGCCAACACGCCGCCCACGCCCATCTCGGCGGAAGACTTCGGCCGGATCGCCAGCGGCGACCTCTACGCGCCCGACCCCGACAGCGACGCGCTCAAGGAGGCGGGGGTCAAGGCCTACCAGGCGCGCAAGCTCAAGGAGAGCCGCAAGGGCGGCAAGCCCGACGACCTCGACTGGATCGTGGTCAAGAAGAAGTCACCGGGCGGCGACGGGTTCCCGCCGGCCAACTTCCCGCCGGGCAGCAACCCCTCGCCGGGCAGCAACAAGGCCGTCGCCAAGCAGATGCTGTCCGGGGCTGGCTTCGGTGCCGACCAGTGGGGCTGCCTGGAGTCGCTCTGGCAGAAGGAGAGCGGCTGGAACGAGCGGGCCATGAACCGCTACTCCGGCGCCTACGGCATCCCGCAGTCCCTGCCCGGCAGCAAGATGGCCAGCGCGGGCGGCGACTGGCAGACCAACGCGGCCACGCAGATCAAGTGGGGGCTCGGCTACATCAAGGGCCGCTACGGCACGCCCTGCGCCGCCTGGGGGCACTCGCAGGCCAGCGGATGGTATTAACGAACCATCTTTTCTTCTGCAATCGGCAAGCCGCCGCGCCCCATGAGATAGGTCGGCGCACGCTGACCACATGGGTGTGAAGGTCAGTGTGATCGTTAATGTCCACAACCCGGGAAGTCGTGCCGACGCGTGCATCCGCTCCGTCCTGGAGCAGAGCATGCCCGCGGACGACTATGAAGTGATCTTCGTGGACGACGGTTCCATGGACGGGATCGCGGAGCGGCTCGACACTGTCGCCGCGGTCCGCAGGAACGTCCGGGTGCTGCACCTGCCCCACACCGGCTCACCGATGCGCGGCCGCAACGTCGGCATGGCCGCCGCCAAGGGCGACTACATCTACCTGATGGACCAGGGCGACCGGCTGGAGCGCGGCGCCCTGCTGAGCATGTACGACCGGGCCGTGGAGACCGACGCCGACGTGCTGGTCGGCCGCCTGGTGCGGGACGTGGGGCCACCGGTGACCGCGTTCGTGCGCAGCCGGGGGCGCGCCGATCTCCTGCGCGACCGGCTGCTCAGCCTGCTCACCCCGCACAAGCTCTACCGCCGCGCCTTCCTGGAGGAGCACGAGTTGGGCTTCGCCGTGCCCGGCGGGCAGGTGGCCGAGCAGGCGTTCGCCGTACGGGCCTACCTACAGGCCAAGGTCGTCGCCGTGCTGGCCGATCAGATCTGCTGCCACATCGGCGAGCGCGAGGAGGTCGTGGAGGACCCGCGCACCACCGTGGCCGAGCTGCGGATCCTGCTCGCCGACATCGACGCCTACGTGAGCGACGGGCGCCAGCGCGACCGCATGTACGGCCACTGGCTGCGCACCACCGTGCTCAAGCCGTTGCTGAGCAGCCGGTTCTTCGCCTCGTCCGTGGACCGGGGCATGCACTTCAGGTTGATCAGGCAGCTCGTGCTCGACAGCTTCCCCGAGCGCCTCGACCGCTACCTGCCGGTCCAGCTGCGGGCCGTGGCCACCTTCGTCCGTACCGGGCGGCTGGACCAGCTCGTCGTCCTGGCCAACTCCTCCGGGCGGGCCGGGCTGCGGGCGGACCTGAGCGAAGTCCGCTGGGACGCGCAGGTGCTGGTGCTCGGCCTGTCCGTGGAGGTCCTGGGCGGTGACGGGTGGCCCACCAGGTTCCGTACGGACGGTGAGCGGCTGCTCTGGCAGCCACCCCGATCGGTCGACGCCAGGCTGCTGCCCGACAGCGTCCTGGACGTCACCGCCGCCATCGAGCGGGCCCGCATCGAGGTGTACGTACGGCACAGCGAGACGAGCGTCATCCACTACCTGCCGGTCGCCTACCGGGTCGAACGGGTCCAGGACGGGCGCCGCCACGTCCGCGTACGGATCGTCGGCGAGGCCAGGGTCGACGTGACGGCCGCGGCGCACGGCGAGCCGCTCAAGGCTGGCCAGTGGGAGGTGCACGTACGCATGTTCGGCGGCGCGCACCAGGCCAGGAGCCGGGTCCGCCGCCCGGACGGCCCGCTGAACTGCCTCGGCGTGCTCGCTCAGCGGCCCAGGATGCGCCTGGTGGTGCCTTGCTGGAGCGATGCGGGCGAGCTCGGGCTGGCCGTCGAGCCGCGCTCGTTCTCGGAGTCGATCGCGCTGGTGTCGCCCGGCGTGATCATCCGGCGGCAGGAGGGACATCTGTACGTCGTGCTGCCCGTGCCGTACGTGCCGCCGAGCGGCGGTCCCGCGCTGGAGCTGGTGCTGCGCAACACCGCGCGGCGGCCACGTGAGGTGAGCGCGCCCGCGCTGGTCGAGCCGGGGGTGCCGGGCAAGATCGCCGGCCAGTTGGTGGCCAAGGTGCCGGTCAAGCGGATGATGCCGGGAAAGGACAGCCTCGGTCCCGGGGCCTGGCTCTCCTCGCTGCGTACCGCCGACGACGAGATCGGTCTGCGGTTCGGGCTGGAGGTGCGCAGGGGCAGGATCGAGGTGCGGCCGTCGGCCGCCGTGGACCCCGAGCGGCGCTCGGCGATGGGCACGGACACGCTGCTGCACCGGATCGGCCGGCGCCTGCCCGGCGCGCGGCACATCGTCCGGCTGGCGCGCGCGGGCAGGCATCGCTACCTCAGGGACTGACCCAGTCCTCCAGCTCGGTGAAGGAGTCTCTGAAGACCGGCAGCATCGGCTTCAGCTTGTCGGGGTAGACGTCCACCAGGCTGTCGAGGTGATTGCCGCCCTCGACCCGGTGATAGCGGAACGGCCGGTGCGGGCCGACCATCTTGGCGTAGACGTCGGAATCACGCGAGATCGGCAGCAGCGAGTCGAGTGTGCCGTGGATCGTGATGAGCGGCTTGGTGATTCGGCCGGTCAGCGCGATCTTGGCGACGGCCGCGTACGGCTTGCGCGCGTCGTAGTCGTAGTCCGCCGGGGCGCCCTCGTAGGAGGGGTCGAGCTCCTTCTGGTAGAGCCGCTGGGTGAGCTCCCAGTAGTACTGCCGGTGGAAGGGCCACAGGAACTCCGAGCCCGCGGCGAAGCCGGCCTGCTCCGGCGACCCCTTCAGCGCCTGGGGCAGGAAGTTGAGCAGGTTGTCGCCCTTGACCCGCCAGAGCGTGCCCTCCCAGTCGACGCCGCCGTCGTAGAGCCAACCGCGGTTCTCCAGCTGCCAGCGGACGAGGTAGCCGCCGTTGGAGATGCCGGCCATGAACGTGCGCCGGGGCTGGTGGCCGTACCGCTGCCTGACGACGGCCTTGGCGGCCAGTGTGAGCTGGGTGACGCGCTCGTTCCACTCGGCGATCGCGTCTCCCGGGTGGCGGCCGTCGGCGTAGAACTCCAGGCCGGTGTTGCCCTTGTCCGTGGCGGCGAACGCGTAGCCCTTCGACAGGACCCAGTCGGAGATCGTGAAGTCGTTGGCGTACTGCTCCCTGTTGCCCGGGGTGCCGGTGACGACCAGGCCGCCGTTCCAGTTCTCGGGAAGCCTGATGACGAACTGGGCGTCGTGGTTCCAGCCCTGGTTGGTGTTGGTGGCCGAGGTGTCGGGGAAGTAGCCGTCGATCTGGACGCCGGGGACGCCGGTGGGGTTGACGGTGGCCGCCGAGTGCAGCCCGGCCCAGTCGGCCGGGTCGGTGTGGCCCGTGCTGACGGTGCCCGCCGTGGTCAGGTCGTCGAGCCGGGCGCTGATGGTGTGCTCGGCGCCCGGCACCATAAGACCTTGGGCAGGGGTCAGCAGGCTGGCCACCAGGGTTAACGCGACTAACATCAGGACTCCGCGAGATGGTCGGCCAGCAGGCGCTGGAAGTCTTCGGGACGCTCCAGGTGCGGGCTGTGGCCGCACTCCGTCAGCACGGCCTCCCGGTAACGGCCGTAGCGGTCGAGCACGGCCCTGGTCTGGGTCACCATGGGCTGCGCGGTGGTGCCGGGCGAGCCGGGCACCACGCCCAACTGGCCGAGATGGGCCAGGTCGAACAGCGAGGTGTCGGAGACGATCACGTCATCGGCGCCTCTGATCCACAGGATGGGCGGCTTGGGGTCGATCTCGTGCAGGTCGTCGAGCCGGAAATGGGTGGGGGCCAGGGCGTTGAGCACGCCGTGCTTGCCCGGCGCGACGCCCGGCCACTGCGCCGAGCCGACAGGGTCGCCCGGGTAGTGGGCCTCGCCGACGCGGGTGGTGAGCATGGAGCGGACGTAGAAGTCCTCGTCGGGGACCGGATTCTTCACATACGTGGTCCGGAACACCGAGCGAGGGGACGTGGGGGATTCGTCCGTCATGTCGCCCGCCTCGAGGCGGGACACGAAGTCGGGGTTGGCGGCCCCGGCGCCCGCTCCGGTGCCGTCGGCGTGGGTGAGCCGGCCGTCCGCGCCCTCCGTGCCGCCGTAGCCGTACGGCGAGACGGGGTTGACCAGCGTGACGCTCCTGACCAGGCCGGGACGCTCGCGCAGCAGCCGCAGGACGATGCCGCCGCCCATGCTCCAGCCGACCAGGTGGACCCGCTCCAGGCCCAGCCGGTCGATCAGCTCGCTCAGGTCGTCGGAGTAGTCGCGCAGGCCCCGCGTGGCGTCCACCGGCTCGGGATCGGTCTCGCCGAACCCGCGCAGGTCCACCGCGAGCGGCCGGTACGCCTCGGGCAGCGCGGCCATGGTGTCCCGCCAGAACGCGCCGGAGGAGACGTTGCCGTGCACGAACAGCACGGGCTCGCCGCTGTCCCGGCCCGCCACGGTCAGGACGTGCTGGGTGAGGCGAGGCGTGGTGACCTTCACGCGTTCACCTTCTCCGCCAGGTCGCGGCCCTGGGTCTCCCTGGCGGCGTAGACGGCGACCAGGGTGAGGACGGCCGCCAGGCCGAGGTAGACGGAGATCGGCAGGCTGCTGCCGTAGCCCTTCAGCAGCGCGACCGCGATGATCGGGGCCAGCGCCCCGGCCACGATGGCCGACAGCTGGGCGCCGATCGACACCCCGGTGTAGCGCATCCTGGTGCCGAACAGCTCGGCGAAGAAGGCCGCCTGCGGGCCGTACATCATGCCGTGGAAGAGCAGGCCCACGGTGATGGCCAGCGTGATGGCCAGGAAGTTGCCGGTGTCGATGAGCGGGAAGAACGCGAAGATCCACAGCCCGATGCCGGCCGCCCCGGCCAGGTACATCGGGCGGCGGCCGATCCGGTCCGACAGCGCGCCCCACATCGGGATCGTGACGAAGTGGATGGCCGAGGCGATCAGCACGGCGTTGAGCACGGTGGTGTTCTCGATCTTGTTCGCCTTTGCGTAGGTGATGACGAAGACCGTGAGCAGGTAGAACGAGATGTTCTCGGCCAGCCGCGCGCCGATCGCGACGACGACGTCGCGCCAGTGGTGGCGCAGCACCCCGATGATCGGCGCGGTCTCCTCCGGCTCGGCCTGCTGGAACACCGGCGACTCGCTGATCGACAGCCGGATCCACAGGCCGATCAGCACCAGCACGCCCGACAGCAGGAACGGCACCCGCCAGCCCCACGCCAGGAACGCCTCGTCCGACTGCGTGGCGGCCAGCACCGCCAGCACGCCGGTGGCCAGCAGGTTGCCGCCCGGCGCGCCGGCCTGCGGCCAGGAGGCCCAGAAGCCGCGCCGCGCCGCGTCGCCGTGCTCGGAGACGATCAGCACCGCGCCGCCCCACTCGCCGCCCAGCGCGAAGCCCTGCACCAGCCGGAGCAGGGTCAGCAGCAGCGGCGCGGCGGCGCCCACGCCCGCGTACGTCGGCAGGCAGCCGATCAGGAACGTGGCGGCGCCCATCAGCAGCAGGCTGACCACCAGCAACTGCTTGCGGCCGAGCCGGTCGCCGAAGTGGCCGAAGATCAGGCCGCCGAGCGGGCGGGCGATGAACCCGACGGCGTAGGTGAGGAACGCCAGGAGCGTCCCGGTCAGAGGGTCGGCGTCGGGAAAGAAGAGCTTGTTGAAGACGAGGGCGGCTGCCGAGCCGTACAGGAAGAAGTCGTACCACTCGATGGTGGTGCCGATCAGGCTCGCGGCGACGATCTTCTTGATGGAAGTGGCCATGCCGTCACGCTAGGGAGTGACCGGCGTCACTCATATGGCGTCGCGACCCACAGTCTGTGGCGCTGATGTGTGGCCGAGTCGGTGCAGGCGGAGGGCGAGCTGGATCTCCAGCGCACGCTCCGGCTCCAGCCAGCCGTCGCCCAGGAGCTTGCCGACGCGGTCGAGCCGCTGGGTGACGGTGTTGACGTGGATGTGCATGGCCTCGGCCGTACGGGAGGGCGAGCCGCCCGAGCCGAAGTAGGCGGCGAGCGTGTCGGCCAGGACGGTGCCCCGGCGGGCGTCGTACTCGACCACCGGGCCGAGCACCGAGCCGACGAAGCCGCGCACGTCGCGGCCGTCGCCGACCAGCAGGCCGACGAAGCCCAGCTCGCTCGCGCTCGCGCCGTCACCCGCCCGGCCCAGCGCGATGAGCGCCTCCGCGCAGCGCCTGGCCTCCTGGTAGGCGGCGGCCACGTCGCTCTTGCGCGAGGCTCCGGCCGTGGCGGGCGTGTGCAGCGACGTGCTCAGCTCGGCCGCGACGCGCTGCGCGATGGCGCCCGCGTCGCCGCCGGGAAGTAGCAGCACGACCTCGTCGGCTCGCCCCGCGGCCAGCCCATGACGTACGGCGGCCTGCGACGACGCCCAGAATGCGGCCCGCTCGCGCTGCCCGTCATGCCGGACCACGACCACGACGTGCGGCGCGGTCAGGTCCACGCCCAGCCGGCGGGCCCGGTCGGCCAGGCCGGGGGAGCCGGGCCTGGAGATCAGGTCGTCGAGCAGCTCGCCCCGCACCCGGCCCTCCGCCTCGGCCACGCTCCGGCGGAACAGCAGCAGCAGCGCGCAGACCAGCGCCGCCCGCTCCAGGATGCGCTCGTCGGCGTCGTCGCTGCGCAGGATCAGCGTGCAGAGCGGCTCACCGCCGACGTCCACCGAGGCGATCAGCAGATCCGCCTTGCGCACGGTACGGCCCAGCGCCCTGGACGCCTGCGCGGCCTCGAACACGCCCGCGTCCAGCTCACCGACGTCTCCGGTGATCGGCCGCCCCAGGTCGTCGAGTACGGCCAGCGAGCCGCCGAGCACGTCCGTCACCACGGCGGCCACGTCCTCGATGCCGCCGCCGCGCAGCACCAGGGAGGTCATCCGGTCGTGGGCCAGCGCGGCCCGCTCGACGGCCTGGCCGTGCTCCCTGACGGTGCGGTGCGCGGTGGACAGCTCTTCGAGGGCGTTCCTGGTCTCCTGCAGCAGCCTGGCGTTGTCGATCGCGACGGCCGCGTGCGCCGCCAGGCTCGCCAGCAGCGACACCTCTTCCTGCAGGAACGGCCGGCGGCTGCGGTTGGCCGCGAACAGCACGCCGATCACCCGCTGCCCCAGCCGCAACGGCACACCGAGGATCGCGACCAGGCCCTCCTCGGTGACGGCCTCGTCGATGTGGTTCTTGTGGTGGAAGCGGGCGTCGTCGAAGTAGTCGGCGGTCGCGTACGGCGTGGCGCTCTGCGCCACCAGCCCGCCGAGCCCCGCCCCCATCGCCAGCCTGAGCGCCCGGAACTTGGCCGAGATCGAGCCGTCGGTCACCTGCATGTACGTGTCGCCGCGGGCCGGATCGTGCAGCGTGAGGTAGGCGGTGTCGGTCGCGAGCAGCTGCCTGGCCCGGTGCACGATCGCTTCCAGCACCGCGTCGAGGTCGCGCAGCGCGGCCAGGTCGTTGGCGGTGTCGTAGAGGGCCGACAGCTCGGCTTCGCGCCTGGCCCGGCGTTTCAGGAGGGCGCGCACCTTGAGGGCGTCGACCTTGGCCAGCTCCAGCTCCTCGACGGTCGCCGCGTCGGCACCTTCGGCCCGGGCCTGGATGATCGGCCCCTCGAACTCGACTGCCGACGCTTCCCTGGCAAGCAGCTCCAGAAAGCGTCTGCTCACTAGCGTGCCGTCCAGCCGCCGTCGAGGGGCACGGAGACGCCGGTGATGAACGACCCGGCGGGGCCGCACAGGTAGGCGACCAGTTCGGCCACCTCGTCGGGCTCGATCAGCCGCTTGATCGCCGCGGGCTGCAGCATGATGTCCTCGACCACCTCGCCCGGGTCGATGCCGTGCATCTTCGCCTGGTCGGCGATCTGGCCCTCGACCAGCCCGGTCCGTACGTAGGCGGGGCACACGCAGGTGGAGGTCACCCCATGGGGCGCCCCTTCGAGCGCGAGGGCCTTGGAGAACCCCTCCAGCCCATGCTTGGCCGCCGTGTACGCCGACTTGTACGGCGAAGCCCGCAACCCGTGCACCGAGGAGATGCTGACGAACCGCCCCCACTCCCGCGCGTACATGCCCGGCAGCACGTGCCGCGCGATCCGGAACGGCGCCTCGACCATGACCCGCAGCATCGTGGCGAACACCTCGGGCGGGAACTCCTCGATCGGCGCCATGTGCTGGAACCCCGCGTTGTTGACCACGATGTCGACGGGCCCGTCCGGCAGCACGCCGACGAACTCCGGATCGCTCAGGTCGGCCACCACCGGCACCCCGCCGACCTCGGCGGCCACCTTCTCCGCCGACTCCGCGCTCCGGTCGACGACCAGCACCTTCGCCCCGCCGGCGGCCAGCCGTCTCGCGCAGGCGGCCCCGATGCCGGCTCCGCCCCCCGTGACCAGCGCCGTCCGCCCCGTCAGCTCGTTCGCCATGTCTCCGAGCCTAAGCGCTCGCGGGCCGAGGGCGGCATGGGTGTCCACGACATAGATCGCTGGCCCCTTATGTGGTGTGTCTCGGCAGCCACGGCACCCGCCTGCCTGGTACGGTTTCTCCCATGCACGCGTATTCGTACTCCTGGTGGCCCGCCTTCTAGGCGGTCCTCCTAGCGCATACGCACCCCGGCCGCCTCGACGAGGCGGCCGTCGTCATGTCAGGACCCCCTTGTCGAGCACCTCAGACGAAAGGGCGTCCAGTGACAACCTGGCCAGCGCTGCTCAGCACTCTCCTCGACGGCACCTCGCTCACCTCGGGCCAGGCCGCCTGGGCCATGGACCAGATCATGTCGGGCGCCGCCACGGACGCCCAGATCGCCGCGTTCGCCATCGCCATGCGCGCCAAGGGCGAGACGGTGGCGGAGGTGTCGGGCCTGGCCGACGGCATGCTCGCCAGATCGGCGGCCATCAGGATCCCCGGCGACCCGGTCGACCTGGTCGGCACCGGCGGCGACCGGGCCAACACGGTCAACGTCTCGACCATGGCGGCCATCGTGGCGGCGGCGGCCGGGGCCAAGGTCGTCAAGCACGGCGGCCGGGCCGCCTCCTCGACCACCGGAGCCGCTGACCTGCTGGAAGAGCTCGGCGTGGTCATCGACCTGTCTCCGGCCGGCGTCGCACGGGTCGTGGAGGAGGTCGGCATCACGTTCTGCTTCGCGCCCACCTTCCATCCGGCGCTGAGACGCACCTCGGGGGCGCGGCGGGAGTTGGGGGTGCCCACGGTCTTCAACTTCCTCGGCCCCCTCACCAACCCCGCCCTCCCGGCCGCCCAGGCGGTCGGCGTCTTCCACCCCGACCTGGCGCCGGTCATCGCGGGCGTCCTCGCGGAGCGCGGCGGCTCCTCGCTCGTCTTCCGCGGCGACGACGGCCTCGACGAGCTGACCACCTCCGGACCCTCGGCCATCTGGCTCGTCCGCAAGGGCACGGTCACCCAGACCCGCTTCGACCCGGCGGACCTGTCGATCCCACGAGCCCGCCCATCGGACCTGGCCGGCGGCGACGCGGCGCACAACGCGGCGGTGGCACGGGCGGTCCTCGCGGGCGAGCGGGGGCCGGTCCGCGACATCGTCCTGCTGAACGCGGCCGCCGCCCTGGTCGCGGCCGACGGCACACCGCCCGCCGCCGACCTCACCGGGGCCCTCGGCCACGCCTACAAGCGGGCAGCGGACGCCGTCGACTCAGGGGCCGCCGAGACCCTGCTCACCCGCTGGGCCCAGGCCACCCACAGAGCGGCCTGAGGCCGCCATCGCTCGGCGGGCTGCCATCACTTGGCGGGCGGTCTGAGGCCCGTCGTCACTCGGCGGATGGTCTGAGGGCTGTCGTCACTCGGCGGGCCGGGTCATGGAGAGTACGTCCAGCAGGGCATCGAGTTGTTCCTCCGTGAGCCGGCCGGCCGACACGTGGCCGCGTTCGATGACCACCTCACGGATCGTCTTGCGCTCGGCCAACGCCTGTTTGGCGATCTTCGCCGCCTCCTCATAGCCCACGTACCGGTTCAACGGCGTGACGATCGACGGCGACGACTCCGCGTACTCCCGCAGCCGTGGCACGTTCGCCGTGATCCCCGACACGCACCGGTCGGCCAGCAGCCGTGAGACGTTGGCCAGCAGCCGGATCGACTCCAGGATGTTCCGCGCGATGACCGGCAGTTGCACGTTCAGCTCGAAGCTGCCCGACGCGCCCGCGAACGTGATCGCGGCGTCGTTGCCGATCACCTGCGCCGCGACCATGGCCGTCGCCTCGGGGATCACCGGGTTGACCTTGCCGGGCATGATGGACGAGCCCGGCTGCAGGTCGGGCAGGTTGATCTCGCCCAGCCCGGCGCGCGGCCCGGAGCCCATCCACCGCAGATCGTTGGCGATCTTGTTGAGCGAGACCGCGACCACCTTCAGCTGCCCCGACAGCTCGACGATGGAGTCCTGCGCGCTCTGCGCCTCGAAGTGGTCCATCGCCTCCCTGAACGGGATCCCGGTCGCCTCACGCAGCTTCTCGATCGCCAGCTTCGCGAAGCCCGGCGGGGTGTTGATGCCGGTGCCCACCGCCGTACCGCCCAGCGGCAGCTCCAGCACGTGGCCGAGCGCCGTCTTCACCCGTACGGTGCCGTGCTCGATCTGCGTGGCGTAGCCGCCGAACTCCTGCCCCAGGGTCACAGGCGTGGCGTCCATGAGGTGCGTCCGCCCGGACTTCACCACCTGGTCGAACTGGATCGCCTTGGCCCGCAGTGCCGCCGCCAGGTGTTCCAGGGAGGGCAGCAGGTGGTAGGTCACCTCCGTCGCCGCCGCCACGTGGATCGACGTCGGGAACACGTCGTTGGACGACTGCGAGGCGTTGACGTGGTCGTTCGGGTGTACGGGACGGCCCAGCCGCTCCTCGGCCAGCGTCGCGACGACCTCGTTGGCGTTCATGTTGGAGGAGGTGCCGGAACCGGTCTGGAAGACGTCGATCGGGAAGTGATCGTCGTGCTCGTTCTCCGCGACGTCGGCCGCGGCCTGGGCGATGGCCTCGGACACGTCCTTCTCCAGCACGCCGAGCTCGCCGTTGACCTCGGCGGCGACCGCCTTGATCAGGCCGAGCGCGGCGATATGCGACGGCTCCAGTGGCCGTCCGGACACCGGGAAGTTCTCCACCGCCCGCTGCGTCTGCGCGCGCCACCTGGCTCCGACCGGAACGCGCACCTCACCCATGGAGTCATGTTCAATGCGGAACTCGCTCATGCCTCCCAGTCTGGCTCACGCATCCCGGAACAGCCCGAAAGGGGCGCCACGACGACGCCGTGCCAGCTCAGTCGGACAGGGTGAGGTCGTGTCGGCTCAGCTCGACAGGACGCGGTTGTCTCGGCTCAGCTGGACAGCAGCGCCACGATGAGGACGGCGATCACCACGGCGGCGGCCGCGGCCACAGCCATCAGGACCAGCATCCCGTTGCGGTTGCCCGTGGGGCTCTGCTCGGGCTCCTTCGCGATGGCGAACAGGTCCGTTCCGAGCCCCTGCCCGGCCTGGCGCTCCTGCCCCGACTGCCCCGCCGGGCGCGGCGGGCCCGGGTGCGGGCCGGTCGGCGGCCCTTGCTGCGGCCCCATCGGTCCCATGGGGGGTCCGGCCTGCGGTCCCATGTAGGGCGGCCCTGCCTGCGGGCCGCCGGGCGGCGGTCCGGGCTGGGGGCCCCGCGGGCTCTGCTGGGGCGGCGGCACCGGGTAGACCTGCTGTCCCGGAGGGTGGTGGATGCGGGTGGTGACGGTGCTCTGCTCGTCGGAGCCACGCCGCGACGGGTCCTGGGGCATGGGGGTCTTCGGACGCGCCACGCTGATGGTCCGCTCGGGGTCGTACGCACCGCTCGGACGAGGCCCGGTCGGGGCGCCAGCTCCTCCGGCACCACGCTGAGGGCCACCGGGCCCGGACGGAGCGCCCGTGGAGCCGTGCGGGCCGCCCACAGGGCCGGATGGCGCGCCCGTGGATCCGGAAGACCCGGGAGATCCGGGAGGGGCACCCGCAGGGCTGTGTGGCCGCGCTCCGGTCGCCGGACCGGCGGCCTGCGCGCCAGGCGCCCCGCCTGCCCGCGCGGCCTGTGCTCCTGTCTGGGGGCCCTGCGGGGGCGTGCCGAACGCGTTCGGACCGGGCCCGGGCCCCTGCGGCCCGCCCATCGGCCCCTGCCCGCGCGGACCGGCTTGCCCGCCGGGACCGAACGCCCCGCCCGGCGCCTGGCCGCTAGAACCCGCTTCGCCCGGCGTCATTCCGCTCGGGCCCGTCGCGGCGTGCGGGGTCCGCGCATCCCGACCGGCTGGAGCTCCTCGGCCGGGGGCGGCGGGTGGGGGACCCCACGGGCCAGCCGCCTTGGGAGGCTGTACGGCGGGCGCCGTGTCGTTCGAGTCGGGCACGCCGGCCTCCTGGGCGATCAGGGCCTCCGCCGTGATCGCCGGCATCTCGCTCGTGGGCGTGTCGGCGATCATCCTGAGCAAGGTCTCCGCCTTGGCCGCCGACAGTCGCCGCTTGTGGTCCTTGTCCAGCAGCCCGGTCAGCACCGGCCGCAGCTGCCCGGCCTGGGTCGGCGGGTCGGCGTTCTCGCTCAGCAGCGCGGCGAGCGTCTCCGCGATCGTGGACCGCTCGTACGCGGGACGGCCCTCGACCGCGAAGTACAGCGTCGCGCCCAGCGACCAGACGTCGGACTCGGGCCCGGTGTATTCGCCCCTGGCCCGCTCCGGCGCCGTGTATCCGGGCGAGCCGATGACCATGCCGGTCTTGGTGAGCCGGGAGTCGCCCTCGGCCTTGGCGATGCCGAAGTCGGTCAGCACCACGCGGCCGTTCTCGGTGATGAGCACGTTGCCGGGCTTGACGTCGCGATGCGTGATGCCCTGGGAGTGCGCCGCGCGCAGCGCGCCGAGCAGGTCGACGCCGATCTCCGCCACCAGCCGGGGCGGCAGCGGGCCCTCTTCGTCGATCACCTGCTCCAGGGAGCGGGCCTCGATGAGCTCCATGATGATCCACGGGCTGCTGTCGTGGATGAGCACGTCGTGGATGGCGGCGACGGACGGGTGCTGGATCCGGGCGGCGATGCGCCCCTCCCGGACCATGCGCTCGCGCAGCTCAGACCGCTGTTCCTCGGTGAGACCCGGGTCCTGGCGGATTTCCTTGACCGCCACCTCGCGCCCGAGCGCGCGGTCGCGGGCGCGCCATACGGTGCCCATGGTCCCTCGGCCGAGGGGCGCGATGAGCTCGTAGCGCTCCGCGAGCAGGCGTGTCTGCTGTTCCGGCATGAGAAGAAGATATCGATTCTCGCTTGGGAAGTGCTTTACCCTCGCTTGCGAAGTTCTCTTGGCCAGAACCGTCGAGGAAGGCACAACTTTATCACCGTCGCTTTGAAACGGGCATAAGCGGATGGTGTAGGTCGGGGTTCGCCCCGTTTCCGATGGACGCCTTCGCCCGGTTTACGTTCCTGATGTGGTGGCGGGACCGCCAAAGCGGCCGCGGTCGCCTCCGCTCGGTGCAGCCCGCGGTGCGCGGGCCGGCGCGCGAAAGAGGGAGTGGTGATCACCGGCGCCGGCCGTACCGATCTGCTCGGGGCCAGCGGCTCCTCCGCGGAGCCGCCCGCCGCGACCCTGGCCAGCATCAACGAGGCGCGTACGGAGTCGAGCCTGGTCTGCGGGTCGATGCGCAGCAGCGCGTCGAGAACCGGCGCCAGCGGCCCGGCCTTCGTCATCGGGATCGGCTCGCCGCTGGTGAGCGCGGCCAGCGCGGCGGCGGCAGTACGGCGCCCGTGCAGCCCCCGGCCCTCGACGGCGGTGTAGAGGGTCGCGCCGAGCGACCACAGATCACCGGCCGGACTGGCCTTCGACCCCAGCACCCGTTCTGGAGCGATGTATCCCGCCGAACCCAGCACGATGCCCGCCTGGGTAATAGAAACGTCACCTTCCAGTGCGGCCAGCCCGAAGTCCGTCAGGACCGCGCGGTCCTCCATCACCAGCACGTTGCTGGGCTTCACGTCGCGGTGCAGGATCCCCTTGGCGTGTACGGCCCGCAGCGCCCCGAGGATCTGCCGCCCGATCTCGGCCGCCTTGCGGGGATGGAGCGGTCCGCCCTCAAGGATCAGCTGCTCAAGGGACCTGGCCTGAAGCAGCTCCATCACGATCCACGGCCGGTCGTCCTCGGTGACCACGTCGAACACGGTGATGACCGACGGGTGCGCGACCATCGCGGTCGCCCGGCCCTCGCGCTCGGTGCGGGCGCACAGCTCGGCCCGCAGCTCCTCGTCGAGCACGGCCGGCAGCCGGACCTCCTTGACCGCCACGTCCCGGTCGAGCAGCTCATCGTGCGCTCGCCAAACGGTACCCATGCCGCCGCGGCCGACCGGCTCCAGAAGCCGGTAGCGCGCGGCTAGTAGGTAACCGGAGGGCGCACGCATGGCAGGCAGCTTACCTATTTGTCTAAACCGACCAGTAGAGGCGGGGCCGATAAAATGTTGCGAAGTTAAGTCAACTGGTCTGACTCGTGACGTCAGCAAACCTGCCGTCCACATCGGTCCGGTTGATAAGGGAGTAGGCGTGCTCCCAGGCGTCGAACACCAGCGGCGTTCCCATGATGGTGGTAAACGCGCTCGATGACCAGCGTCCGCCAGCGGCTCCCCGGCCCCACACCCCGGCTTCGCACCCCCGCCCGCTTCGGGAACGCGCCAAGATCTACGGCCGCCGAGCTCGCCCTTGTCGTGCCCCCAGGGCCTCGGCAGGGCGTCAGTCCGAATCTGCCTCTGGTCGCTGACCTGCGGATATGGCATCCGGCCCAAGTTGGTCACCAGGATTGTGCGCGATGCCCGCAAGAAGTTCGCAGGCGTCCGGCAGGGTTGCTCATAGGGGTCTGACGCAGCCGTCAGCAGTTTGTAAGGGTGTCGTAAGGGCCCAGGGGCAGACTGAAGTTAAGGGGATCGGATGAACCCGGAGGCGGCCGAAACTGTCAGTGGCGGCGGTCACACTGGGGACAAACGCCCTGGTGCTTACCGGAACCAATAACCGAGACGAGTTCGTTGAGGGACGTGATGAGGATGCGCCAGAGTCAGGTTCGTCGCCGACCGGCAAAGAGGCCGGTCGCACCCGCACTGGACCTTCGCACGCCGTCGGGGCGACAGCTGCCCTTTTGAAACCCACAACAGGAGCGCCACCTGAGAGGTGCACGATGTGCAGTCACTACCCGCTTTGTCCCACCGCCGACTCACCCGACCGTGAGGCTTCACACGTGATCTCGGCTCACCCTGATCAGGGCTGGAGCCTGCTGTGCAATGGCGTGGTGCTGTTCGAGGACACCGGGTTGCTCCTTCCAGACGGCTCCGTGGTCGCGCCCCACCGCGGTCTCGTGGCCGCTTGATCCGTTAATGACCAGTGCCGTCTGAGTGCCACCTGACCAGTGCCGTCTGAGTGTCACACGACGGGTGTCGTCTGAGCTTCACCTGACGGGTGCCGCCTGAGCGTCATCCGACCGTCGGTGCCGAGCGGCCGGAGACGGCTCACCCGGCATCCTTTCGGCGACCGGTTCGCGGAGAGCGTCAGCGGCGGCCGATCGACAGGACCGGCCCGGTGCGATCGGTGAAGAAGTCATCACCCTTGTCGTCGACGACGATGAACGCGGGGAAATCGACCACTTCGATCTTCCACACCGCCTCCATCCCCAGCTCCGGATATTCCAGGACCTCCACCTTCTTGATGCAGTCCTGGGCCAGCCTGGCCGCGGGCCCGCCGATGGACCCCAGGTAGAAGCCTCCGTGCTCCCTGCAGGCGTCGGTCACCTGCTTCGACCGGTTGCCCTTGGCCAGCATCACCATCGAGCCGCCGGCGGCCTGGAAACGCTCAACGTAGGAGTCCATTCGCCCGGCGGTAGTGGGGCCGAACGAACCCGACGCGTAGCCCTCCGGCGTCTTGGCCGGGCCCGCGTAGTAGACGGCGTGATCCTTCAGGTACTGCGGCATCTCGCCGCCCGCGTCGAGCAGGTCGGCGATCTTCGCGTGCGCGATGTCGCGGGCGACCACGAGCGGGCCGGTCAGTGAGAGCCGCGTCTTCACCGGATATTTCGACAGCTCGGCCAGGACCTCCGGCATGGGCCGGTTGAGGTTGATGGTGACGACGTCGTCCGAGAGGTGCTCGTCGGTGGTCTCCGGCAGGAAGCGGGCCGGATCGGTCTCCAGTTGCTCCAGGAAGACGCCCTCCGGCGTGATCTTGGCCAGGGCCTGCCGGTCGGCCGAGCAGGACACCGCGATGGCCACCGGGCAGGACGCGCCGTGCCGGGGCAGGCGGATCACGCGTACGTCGTGGCAGAAGTACTTGCCGCCGAACTGGGCGCCGATGCCGAGCTTCTGCGTCAGCTCGAAGACCTTGGCCTCCAGCTCCAGGTCGCGGAAGCCGTGGGCGGAGGGGGAGCCGGAGGTGGGGATCGAGTCGAGGTAGCGGGCGCTGGCATACTTGGCCGTCTTCAGCGCGTACTCGGCCGACGTGCCGCCGACCACGATCGCCAGGTGGTACGGCGGGCAGGCCGCGGTGCCGAGCGAGCGGATCTTCTCCTCCAGGAAGGCGAGCATCCGCTTCTCGTTGAGGACGGCCTTGGTCTCCTGGTACAGGAACGACTTGTTGGCCGATCCGCCGCCCTTGGCCATGAACAGCAGTTTGTACTCGTCCGCGTGGCCGTAGGGGTCCTCGGCGTACAGCTCGATCTGGGCGGGCAGGTTGCTGCCGGTGTTCTTCTCCTCCCACATGCTCAGCGGCGCCATCTGCGAGTAGCGCAGGTTGAGGCGCGTGTAGGCGTCGTAGACGCCGCGCGAGATGTGCTCGGCGTCGCGCCCGTCGGTGAGGACGTGGCGGCCGCGCTTGCCCATGACGATGGCGGTGCCGGTGTCCTGGCACATGGGCAGGACGCCGCCGGCCGAGATGGAGGCGTTCTTCAGCAGGTCGAGCGCGACGAACCGGTCGTTGCCGCTGGACTCGGGGTCGTCGACGATCTTCCGCAGCTGGGCGAGGTGCGAAGGACGGAGGAAGTGGGAGATGTCGTGGATCGCGGTCTCGGTGAGCAGCCGCAGCGCCTCGGGCTCCACTTCGAGGAAGCTGCGCCCGGCGGCCTCGACCCGCCGCACGCCGTCCGGCGTGATGAGCCGGTATTGCGTCTCGTCGGCCCCCAGCGGCAGCAACTCGCTGTAATCGAACTCGCCCATGATCCTCCCCATTCGCCGCACAGAGCCTATCTTTTCTACCAGTCTTTTTTACGGCCGCCCCGGCGGAGGTGGCTGGGCGCCGTCTCACATGGCCTTCAGGCTCTTCACGCTCTTTACGGCCGGCCCCGGTGAGCCCCACCCGCCGCCCAAGCTGGGCCCTGTCCAGGGGCACGCTCCTCCGGTGGAGGTGGCCGGGCGCCGTGACGTGCGTGATGTCGGCCATCTGGGTGGTCTTAGCCGATGTGAACCGGTTCCCGTTTCCTCGTGGTGGTCAGCCCGACCAGGATGCCCGCGATCACCAATGAGGCGCCCAGTAGGTCGAAGACCGTTGGGGTGGCGATGCCCAAAGCGAGGCCGGTGGTGATCGCCCCGACCGGGATGAGGCCGGCGAACAGGCCCGCGTGGCCCGGGCCGAGCTTGGGCAGTGCGGTGTACCAGAGGAAGAAGGCCAGGACGGTCACCACCACCGCCAGGTAGACGAAGCCGAGGGCCTGTGCCGTGGTCGGTGTCCTGAGCATGCCGGTGCCCTCCTTGACCAGGCCGATCGTGGCCAGCATGGGGACGGCCAGCACCGTCGAGTACGCCGACAGCCGGATCGCCCCCAGCTTCGGCAGCAGCGGGATGGCCAGCATCGAGAAGCTGACCTCGCCCACCAACGCGCCCAGCGCCCACAGCAGGCCGGGCAGGTCGCCGCTGCCTAGCCCGGTGGCCAGCGTCGCGCCCGCCACCACGACCACCGCGCCGGTCAGCAGCCGGGGCGCGGGGCGGCCGCCGAGCAAGGCCAGGGCGAGCGGCACGGTGCCCAGCACGGTCCCGACCAGCGCGGGGCCGGAGGTACGGGTCGACTCGATCACGCACATGTTGAACAGCACCAGCCCGAGCAGCGTCAGGCCGACGAGCAACAGCGTCTCGCGCCACGTCAGCCGGACGAACCGCAGGCCGAGCACCCGGATGACGACGAGCCAGATCACCGCCGCGACCAGGTAGCGCACCGCCTGCCCGCCGTACACGGGGTAGTCCTGGATCAGGCCGGACACGCCCGCCAGCGTCCCCATGAGGAACATGGCGGTGGCGGCGCCGGCGACTCCGCTTCTCATAAAAAGGAGACTAGGGACACAATGGCTCATAGCAGCAGTCCAATGTCCCGCTAAAAGGATGGACCAATGTGGCTGACCTACATGTCACGATAAATCGTGATCAAGGGGGCATTGCCGGGCAGATCGCGGCGGAGATTCGCGCGTCCATCCGGCAGGGCCGCCTCACTCCGGGCACCCGGCTGCCCGCCAGCCGCGACCTGGCCGCCGACCTCCAGGTCTCGCGGGGCGTCGTGGTCGAGGCGTACGAGCAGCTGGTGGCCGAGGGCTTCCTGATCTCCCGCGTCGGCGCGGGCACCCAGGTGGCCCCCACCTCGGCCCGCTCGGCGATGGACGTGGTCCCCGCGAGTGGCCCGGTCTACAGCCCCCACTACGGCCACCGCCCCACCTCTCCCGACCTCGGCTGCTTTCCCCGGGAGCGGTGGCTGGCCTCCGTACGCCACGTGCTCACCACGATGCCCTCGGACGTGTTCGACTACGGCGACCCCGGCGGCGTCCCGGAGCTGCGCGACGAGCTGGCCGGTTACCTGCGGCGGGTCCGGGCGGCGGACGTACGCGCCGACAACCTGGTGATCGTCGGCGGGGTGGCCCAGGGGATCAGCCTGGCGCTCCACGTGCTCACCCAGGGGACCCGCGGCCTGCGGCTGGCCGTCGAGGACCCGAACAGCCACCGCCAGGTCCCCCTCCTCCTGCGGGCGGGCGCCGAGCTCGTCCCCGTCCCGGTGGACGACCAGGGCCTCGTCGTGACGGAACTGCGGGCGCGCGGCGCGGACGCGGTCCTGATCACTCCCGCCCACCAGTACCCCACCGGCGTCGTGCTCTCCCCGGCGCGGCGGGCCGCTCTCATGGAGTGGGCCGCCGAGAGTGGCGGGGTCGTGCTGGAGGACGACTACGACGCCGAGTTCCGCTTCGACCGCGACCCCGTCGGCTGTCTGCAGGGCCTCGCTCCCGCCCGGGTGATCCTGTCCGGCAGCGTCAGCAAGGCGCTGGCCCCCGGGCTGCGGCTCGGCTGGGTGGCGGCCCCCGCCGAGCTGGCCGAGTCCATGCGGCAGGCCAGAGGCGAGCTGGATCTGGGCTCGCCGGTCATCGACCAGTACGCCCTGGCCCACTTCCTGCGTACCGGCGGCTACGACAAGCATCTGCGCCGGATGCGCCGGGAGTACCGGCGCCGCAGGGACGCTTTGGTCAAGGCCGTGGCCGAGCACCTGCCCGAAGTGCGTGTCCGGGGCATCGCGGCGGGCCTGCACGCCTATCTGGACCTGCCGCCGGGCTCGGACGAGGACGCCTTCGTACGGCCGGCGCGCGAGCTGGGCCTGGCCGCCGACCCGGTCGGCCCGACACGCCTCACACCCGGACCGCCCGGGGTCGTGGTCGGCTTCGCCCGCCTCCCGGCCCACCGTGCCGCGGCGGTCATCCAAGGCTTAAAGGTCAGAATGTCAGGACAAAATATTGACTGATGGAGAAGGTCGCGCTTAGAAAGAAATCCCCATCTCATTGGAGGCGCCATGCGCGTGGGACTGCTGGGCTTGGGCAGGATCGGCGCGTTTCACGCGGCCACCCTGGCCGCACATCCGCTGGTGGACGAGCTGATCGTCTCGGATCCCGTCCGTGAGTCGCCGTACGGCAGGCCGGGCGACCCCTTCGAGGCGGACGCGCTGGTCATCGCCTCACCGACCAGCACGCACGCCGAGCTGCTGCTGAAGGCGTGCGGGCTGGGCATCCCGGTGTTCTGCGAGAAGCCGGTCGCGGGAAGCGTCAAGGAGACCGTGGAGGTGCTCGCGGCCAGTCGGGGCAACCGGGTGCAGATCGGCTTCCAGCGCAGGTTCGACCCCGGTTACATCGACGCGGCGATGGCGCTGCGCGGTGGCGAATTGGGGGAGTTGCACCGGGTTCACCTCATCACCGCGGATCCGGCGCCGCCGCCCGCCGAGTACATCCCGTTGTCCGGTGGTCTCTACCGCGACTGCCACATCCACGACTTCGACATCCTGCGCTGGGTGACAGGACGCGAGGTGGTGTCCGTCTACGCGACCGGCGCGAACCGGGGCGCCGCCTTCTTCGGCGCGGCGGGCGACATCGACACCAGCGCCGCGCTGCTCACGCTCGACGACGGCACGCTGGCCACCCTGCAGGGCTCCCGCTACAACGGCGCCGGCTACGACGTGCGCATGGAACTGGCCGGCACGAAGGGCACCCGGGCCGTCGGCCTCGGGCCGCGCGCGCCCCTGAGCAGCTCGGAGGGCCTGCAACCGCCAGGGGAGCCGTGGCCCGACTTCGTCACCCGCTTCGCCGACGCGTACGCCGCCGAGATCGACTGCTTCCTGCGCAGCGACGTGAGCCTGTGCTCCATCGAAGACGCCCTGGCGGCCCTGTACGTCGCCGAGGCCGCCGAGCTCTCCCGCCGCGAACACCGCCCCGTCGAGGTCGCGGAGGTGACGCGGTGAGCTCGTCTGTCGCAAGTGGTGGAGGTGGCGCGGTGAGCGTGCCCGTCGGAGTGGTGGAGGTAGCGTCATGAACCTGGCTGGAGCGCCCATCTCGTGGGGCGTGTGCGAGGTGCCCGGCTGGGGCTTCCAGCTCCCGCCCGAGCGGGTGCTCGCCGAGATGCGCGACCTCGGCCTCACCGCGACCGAGCTGGGCCCGGACGGCTTCCTGACACCCGCTCTCATCGAGGAGTACGGCCTGAGCGTCGCGGGCGGGTTCGTGCCCGTGGTGCTGCACGATCCGGGTCACGACCCGCTCCCCGGGCTGCCCCCCGACCCGCCGGGCATGCTCGTCCTGGCGGCGGCCACCGGCGCCGACGGTTACG
Source organism: Nonomuraea sp. NPDC050022 (assembly GCF_044460705.1). Lineage (NCBI taxonomy): Bacteria > Bacillati > Actinomycetota > Actinomycetes > Streptosporangiales > Streptosporangiaceae > Nonomuraea > Nonomuraea sp. NPDC050022. The sequence continues at coordinate 231,384 of NZ_JBITKE010000005.1, read as the reverse complement.
ACACCCGGCCGGTCCTCGACGAGAAGGGCTGGGCGACGCTGCTGGCCAACCTCGACCGGATCGCCGCGGCGTACGGCCGTGGAGCGTCCCTCCACCCGCACGTCGGCACCATGATCGAGACCCGCGAGGAGGTCGACCGGGTGCTCGGCGGCAGCTCGATCCCGCTCTGCCTCGACACCGGTCACCTGCTGATCGGCGGAACCGACCCGGCCGCCCTGGCCGCGGCCGATCCCGGCCGCGTCGCGCACGTCCATCTCAAGGACGTCGACGCGTCGCTCGCCCGGCAGGTCGCCCGCGGCGAGCTCACGTACACGCAGGCCGTGCGGGCGGGCGTCTACCGGCCGCTCGGGCAGGGCGATGTGGACATCACGGGCATCGTCTCCGGCCTTGAGAGCAGCGGCTACCAGGGCTGGTACGTCATGGAGCAGGACGTGGTCCTGTCCGGTCCGGGGGACGAGCCGGTCCACGACGTACGGCGTAGCCTCGCCTACCTAGGGGTCGGCTGACTGTCATGCGGCCTCTTTGACCCGTCGCGGCTCGAAGCCCCTGGCCAGGACGATGATCACGGCGGACAGCACCAGCGGCGCGGCGAACGCCACCTGCATGTCGCTGGCGCTGGCGATGCCGCCGACCAGCGCCGCGCCTACGATGAAGCCGACGTAGTTGAACATGTTGACCCGCGCGATGGCCACCCCCGTCCCCGCCGGGTCGAGCCGCCCCGCCGCCGAGAACGACTGCGGCGCGATCACCGACAGCCCCACCCCGGTCAGGCCGAACGCCAGGATGGCCAGCGGCTGGTTGGGCGCCAGGACGATGCCCAGGAAACCGAGGGTGGCGATCCCGCCGCCGATCCTGACGATCGCCGCCGGTCCGTACTTCCTGACGGCGACGTCGCCGCCGAGCCTGATCAGCAGCGTGGTGGCCTGGTAGGCGGCGTAGGCCAGCGGGACGACCGCGGGGGTCGCGGTCAGCACCTGCTGCATGTAGACGGTGCTGAAGTTCGAGACGGAGGCGTCTCCGACGTACAGGAAGGCCATCGCCAGGCAGAGCGGGATGATCGGCTTCCACGGGAACCCGCCGGCGGCCGTCGCGGCGCTCTCCTCGACCTTCTCCTCCTCGACGGTGCACAACTGTGGCCCGGCGTACAGGGAGCCCGCCACCGCCACGACCATCGGAACCGTCATCGTGACGATCAAGGGAAGCTCGGCCGCGACCGATGCCCACAGCGCCCCGGCCGTGCTGAACACGCTCCACATACAGTGGAAACCGTTCAGCACGGCCCGCCCGTAACGACGTTCGACCGCCACGCCCTGCATGTTGATGCCCGCGTCGACCGCGCCGAGCCCGAGGCCGAACAGCAGCAACGCGAGCACCAGCAGCGGCACGCTCGGCGCGAGGCTGATGAGCACCACGGCGACGGCCACGACCGGCTGTGCGAGGCGGAGCAGCGGCTTGCTCCCCTTGCGCGAGGCGAACCACCCGGCGCCCACGCTACCCAGCCCGGCGAATATCGGCACGATGAGCAGCAGGATCGTCAGGGCGCCCTCGTCGAGCCGGTGTTTGGTCTGCAGGTTCGCGACCTGGGCGAGCAGCGTGATGAACGAGAGGCCCTGCACCGCGTACACGACGAACGTGGCTATGCGGGCCTGGCGATCACGAGGAGTCGGCACGGCGGCCTCCTGATGGGGGGAACGTGAGGCGGGGTCAGGTTAGCCGCTTGGCCAGCTCTTTCGCCACCATCCCACGGCCCTGGGACGGTGGTGGCTCGCGGATCAGCCCAGTGCTCGCCGTACGAGATCGTCGCTGAGCTCGCGCAACCGCTTCCGCGCCGCGAGATCGTATGCCTGGGCGTCGGCCCGGCTCTCCCGCAGCCCGTTGAAGTAACGCCCACTCACGCCGTCGAGCCCGTCGATCAACTGCCGCGTCGCCGCCACGCCCTCGTCGACCGTGCTCATCACCGGCGCACCCGCTTCACGGACCATCGTGGTGTCCATGTACGTGGCCGGGTGCAGGGCGTTGACCGTCACGCCCTGCCCGGCCAGCTCCTCGGCCAGGTCGAAGGTGAACATGATCTGCGCGAGCTTGCTCTGGCTGTAGGCGCGCTGGCGCCCGTAGCCGTGGGTCAGCATCGGGTCGGCGAAGTCGATCGCCTGTTGCCCGGCCGAGGCGACGTTCACCACCTTCGACGGCGCCGACCTGACGAGCAGCGGGAGCAGCCGCCGGGTCAGGTGGTATCCGGCCAGGTAGTTGACCGCGAAGCGGAGCTCGATGCCGTCCTGGCTCTCCGCGCGGCCGGAGCCGGGCGGACCGCCGCCCATCCCGGCGTTGTTGACCAGCACGTCGAGCCGGTCGAACCGGCCGAGCACCTCGTCGGCCAGCCGGTCCACCTGGCGCAGGTCGGCCAGGTCGGCCAGCACGCCTTCGGTGGTGCCGCCCGCATCAGCCAGCACGCCTTCGCCGGTGCCTCCCACGTCGGCCCGCGTTCGCTCCGCGTCGGCTCGCTCCGGGTCGGCCCGCTCCGCGTCGGCCCGCGCCCGCCGTACCCGCTCCGGGTCGCGTCCGTGCACGATGACCCGGTCGTCGGTGGCGAGCCGTCGCGCCAGCTCCCGCCCGAGCCCGTCCGTCGCGCCGGTGATCAGGACCGTCCTCATGCCTTGAGCCTGCCCCCTCCGTCGACGGTCAGCACCGTTCCGGTGACGAAGGAGTTGCCCACCACGTAGGCGATCGTTGCCGCCACGTCCTCCGGCCGGCCCACCCGGCCGACCGGCGAGCTCCCCGCCGCGTGGGCGAACAGGGCCTCCCGCGCGTCGTCGGGGAGCCCGGACCACCACTCGGTGTCGATCACGCCGGGGGAGACGGCGTTCACCCGGATCGGGCCGAGCTCGACCGCCAGGCCGGGCACCGCGGCCTCGATCGCGCCGTTCACCGCCGCCAGGGCGGAGACGCCGGGGAAGGCCGAGCCCGCCGACGCCGCGGTCACGAACGTGATCGAACCCTCGGGATCGAGTACGTCCAGAGCGGCCTGCGCGGCCAGCAGGTGCGGGATCAGCTTGTTCTGTACGGCCTCGACCAGCGCCTCCCGCGTCAGTGAGCGCAGCGGCCCGGCGGGCCCGCGGCCGGTCACGGTGATGATCAGGTGGTCGATGGCACCGGTACGGGCGAAGAGATCGCGCATCGCCTCGGTGTCACGGGCGTCCACGGCCTCGCCCGAGGCCCGGTCGCCGAGCAGCTTCACCGCGTCCGCCACCCGCTCGGCGGACCGGCCGGTGATGACCACCTCGGCGCCGTCGGCCGCCAGCCGGGCCGCCGTAGCCAGCCCGATGCCCGTGGTGCCGCCAATGATCACGACTCGCATCGTGTTTCCTCCTAATTCAAGACATCTTGCCTCGAAACTATATCGAGGCATCGTGTCTTGTAAAGTGGCGGGCATGGTAGGCAGACCGCGTAGCGAGGTGGCCAGGAAGGCGATCCTCAAGGCCGCGCTCGACCTGTGCGAGCGCGACGGATACCCGAATGTCACCCTGAAGGGCGTCGCCGCCGCGGCGGGCGTCGGCAGGCAGACCCTCTACCGCTGGTGGCCGACCAAGCGCGAGGTGCTGCTGGAGGCGATGACCGACCTGGTGGGAGCCGAGATGCGGCCCCCGCCCATGAGCGGGGACGCGGGGGCGGACCTGGTCGCGTTCCTGCGCGAGACGTTCGCGGTGGCCCATGGCGTGGCCGGGCGGGTGGTCGTGGGTCTCATGGCCGACGCCCAGGCCGACCCCCGGTTCGCCGCGGAGCTGCGGGACAAGCTCATCGGCCCGCGCCGGCAGGCATTGCGCTCGGTGCTGGAACGCGGCGCGCTCCCGGCCGACGTGGACGTGGAGCTCGCGGTCGATCTGATCTTCGGCGCCATGTGGTACCGCCTGCTCAACCGCCACGCCGAAGTCGACGAGAGGCTCGCGGAGGAGATCGCGGCCCTGGTCGCGCGGCTCGGCTGATTCTCGGCTGACTTTCGAGGCACTTTCGGCTGGCGCGGCGACCGAGGCGCGAGCGAAGTGGCCGACTGCCGGATATCGTCAGAAGTGTGAATGAACGCCCGGGATCCTGGTTGCCACGCCTGCAAGAAGTCGGAGAACGGCTGGCCGAGGAATGGGTCTCGGCACGCCGCCCCAAAGAGGGCGACAGCGGCCCACGCCCGGACGAACTACGCGCCTCCGACGACGATCGCGAGCGGTTCGTCCAGGTGCTCCAGGACGCCCACGCCGACGGCCGCCTCATGCTCGACGAGTTGGAGGAACGGCTCGGCGTCGTCTACGCGGCCCGGACGCTGGGCGAGCTCGCCGCGGTGACGGCCGACCTGCTGCCGGCGGATCAGCAACCGCTGAACCTCGACGGCAGGCCGGTGTCGGCGTTCTTCAAGCAGGAGCAGCGCGGCGGACGCTGGGTGGTGCCCGCCGAGCTGAGCGTGACCGCCATGTTCGGCACCACCAAGCTGGACCTCCGCGAAGCCATCCTGCAGAACCGGCGCGTCATCATCAACGCGACGCTGGTCTTCGGTGGCCTGGAGATCCACGTGCCCGAGGGCCTTGAGGTGATCCGCGTCGCCAAGGGCAACACGGTCCGGCTGACCAAGCAGCCGACCGAGCCCGAAGCGCCGGTGGTCGAGGTACGCACCACGAACTTCGCGGGCGACGTCAAGGTCAAAGAGCCGCCCCGCCGCAAGCGCCGCCGCTGATCCCTATCCCTAACCGGCCCTATCCCTAACCGGCCCTATCCCTAACCGGTCCCTATCCTGCCGTGTCGAAGTTGATCGCGCTGTAGGCGCGCAGCTTCGTGAGCTGGTGCTCGCTGTCCACCTTGCGGATGGTGCCCGAACGCCCGCGCATCACCAGCGAGTGCGTCAGCGCCACCCCGCCCCTGAACCGTACGCCCTGCATGAGCTCGCCCTGCGTGATGCCCGTCGCCGCGAAGAACACATCCTCCGAACGCACCAGGTCGTTCGTGGTCAGCACCTGGCCGAGGTCGTGTCCGGCGTCGAGCGCCTTGCGCCGCTCGGCGTCGTCGCGCGGCCACAGCTTGCCCTGGATGACGCCGCCCAGGCACTTGAGCGCGCACGCGGCCACGATGCCCTCGGGCGTGCCGCCGATGCCCAGCATCAGGTCGATGCCGGTGTCGGCGCGGGCCGCCATGATCGCGCCCGCCACGTCGCCGTCGACGATGAACTTGATCCGCGCCCCGGTCTCCCTGATCTCCTTGACCATCTGCTCGTGCCGCGGGCGATCGAGTACGACGACCGTCACGTCGGATGCCGAACAGCCCTTGGCCCTGGCGACCGCCTGGATGTTCGTGGCCACCGGAGCCTCGATGTCGACCACGTCAGCGGCGTCGGGGCCGGTGACCAGCTTCTCCATGTAGAACACGGCCGACGGGTCGTACATCGAGCCGCGTTCGCTCACCGCGATCACCGACACCGCGTCCGGCATGCCGAGCGCCGTCAGCCGGGTGCCGTCGATCGGGTCCACGGCCACGTCGCAGTCGGCGCCGCTGCCGTCGCCGACGCGCTCGCCGTTGAACAGCATCGGGGCGTGGTCCTTCTCGCCTTCCCCGATGACCACCACCCCGTTCATCGACACGGTGTTGATCAGCTGGCGCATCGCGTTGACCGCGGCGCCGTCGGCGCCGTTCTTGTCGCCCCGGCCCACCCAGCGGGCCGCCGCCATCGCGGCCGCCTCGGTGACGCGTACGAGTTCCAGGGCCAGGTTGCGATCAGGGGCGCGCTCTCCCGTGGCCAGCGCTGCGGGTACGGACGTCTGATCGGACATGATGAAGGGCCTCCTCGTGGACAAACTGTCTCGATCGTAGTTGTCCCTGTATCCCCGGTCACCGGAGGATAATGTGCCTGCCATGAGCAGCGATGTGGAACAACCGGCGACAGCCCGCACCTCCGGGCGAGGCGCGGCCACGCGCAGCGCGCTACTCAAGGCCGCCAGAGACGTCTTCGTCTCCAAGGGTTTCGCCGAGGCCGGAGTGACCGATGTGGTGGCCAAGGCCGATGCCAGCGTGGGCAGCCTCTACCACCACTTCTCCGGCAAGGCCGACCTCTACCTCACGCTGTTCGAGGAGTGGCAGGGCAGGCAGGCCCAGCGGACCAAGCAGGCCGCCCGCGAGGCTCGCGCCGAAGGAGAGAACGACCCGATGCGGGTCTTCATCCGCGCCGCCCGCGCCTACCTCGACGGGTGCATCGAGGAACGCGAGCTCGCCGCGCTGTTCCTGCGCGGCGACGGGCCGCCCGGCTTCGAGCTCGTCATGCGTGCCCGGCTGCGCAAATGGGCCGAGCGCAACGCCGCGCTGTTCGAGGACCAGGGGGCGCTGGTGGTCGTCCTCACGGGCGCGCTCGCGGCCGCCGTCTCCGAGGTGGTGCTGTCGGACGACCCCGCGCTGGCCGAGGACGTGCTCGCCATCATCGGCCAGATCCGCCCGGCCGCTTCGTCGGGCGGCGAGTAGATCCGCCCGCCCGTTCGGTCGGGCGGCGGGTAGATCCGCCCGCCCGTTCGGTCGGGCGGCGGGTAGATCCGCCTGGCCACTTCGTCGGGCGGCACCACCAGCGGGTAATCTCGCCAGTTGTGCGACGGTTCACGGAAGGTTTCTACGGCTACGCGGTAGCCCTGCTCGTCTGTCTTGTGGGGGTAGGGCTGTTTCTGCTGGTCACGCCGCAGAGCCGGGAGGAGCACATCCCCAAGCTCGACTACTCCATCACCGTCGCCAACTTCGGGCATGACGTGCCCTACCAGGTGTGGGCGCCCGCGAAGGACCCGGCGGGCTGGATCCCCAACAGCAACAGGATCGCCAAGGGCTCCGGCGGGGCCAAGGTCCTCTACCTGGGCTATGCGACGGCCAAGAGGCAGCACGCCATGTTCGTGCAGAGCGACGAGAAGCCGGCCGCCGGGTTCGCCGACCGGATGGCCAACTCCAACCGGGCCGTGGGCACTCAGCAGGTGGCCGGGCAGCCCTGGGAGCAGCGCTTCCGCGAGGACAAGAAACAGCGCTCGCTGATCCGGGTGTTGCCCGAGGTCACACTGGTCGTCACCGGCACCGCCGACTGGACCGAACTGGGCGAACTGGCCGCCATCCTGCAGCAGCGACCGAAGCCGACGAGCTGACCCGCACCCCCGACTCGGAGGCGAAGGGCTGACGCGTGGCGATGGGCTGAGCCGCTCCTCGCCGGGGCTCCTCGGCGGGCCAGGGCGCGGGATGTCGGTGCCTGACCCTAGGGTGGTGCCCGTGGCAGAAGAGAAGGCACCCTCATACGAGCAGGCCCGCGAGGAGCTGACCGAGGTGGTGCGCCGCCTGGAGACGGGCGGGCTCACCCTGGAGCAGTCGATCGAGCTGTGGGAGCGCGGCGAGAAGCTGGCCGCCATCTGCGAGGAGTGGCTGCAGGGCGCCCGGGTGAAGCTCGCCGCCGCCATGGCCCGCCGCGCCGACCCCACCACCAATCAGTCGGACGACGCCCCGTTCTAGCCACCCCGCAGTCGGACGACGCTCGTTCTGGCCGCTGATGCTCGTCAGGCGGAGCGGTGGAGGGCCACTACCGGGATGCGGCGGGTGGTCTTCTCCTGATACTCCGCGAAACCCGGGGCGATCGAGACCACGTGGGCATAGAGCCTGTCGCGCTCTTCCTCGCCCACGACCTCGGCCGTGAGCTCGTACGTCTCCGTCCCGATCTCGGCGGTCACCTCGGGGTTGGCGACCAGGTTGTGGTACCACGCCGGGTGGCGGTCCGCGCCGGCGTACGAGGCGATCACGATGTAGCGGTCACCGTCCTCGAAGTACATCACCGGGCTGGTCGTGCGCTTGCCGCTCTTGGCGCCCGTGGTCGTCAGAAGCACCAGGTTGGCACCCTCGAACATGCCCCCGACCTTGCCCTTGTTGGCACGGAACTCGGCGATGATCTGCTCGTTGAAGTCGTTCGCCATGATCGCTCCTCGAATCGGAAATTTCTCCATTTATGGCAGCCAAAGCCTAGCCGGAGAAATTTCCGTTTACCACGTTTATGCTCAGTCTGTGTGCGAGCGCCGATCCCTGCCGATCATCGGGCAGCCCCAGCCCGAACGGGCTGACGCGGCCCGCAACAGGCAGAAGATCATCGAGGTGGCCGCCAAGATGGTCGCCGACGGGTGTATCGGCCGGCTCTCCCTCGACGAGGTCGCCCGTGAGGCGTGCGTGGGAGTCGGCACCGTCTACCGTCGCTTCGGGGATCGGGCGGGGCTGGTGCTGGCGCTGATCGACGACCGCGAGCGGCGCTTCCAAGAGGACTTCCTGCACGGGCCGCCGCCGATCGGGCCGGGCGCGCCTCCTGCCGAGCGGATCAGGGCGTTCCTGCACGCGCTGATCGATCGGGTGGTGGCGCAGATGGACCTGTTCCTGCTGCTCGGGCCGCCGACCGCGCAGCTGAGTGGGGCGTACCGGGCGCATCACACTCACCTGGCCGGGCTCCTCGCCCAGGTACGCCCGGAAGGCGCGAGTTTCCTGGCCGACGCGCTGCTGGCGCCGATCAACGCCCATCTGCTCCGATACCAGCGGGACGAACGTGGCATGTCGATCGAGGAGATCAAGGCCGGATTCGACACCCTGACCCAGGCGATCAGGACATGAGGCAAGCCGTTTCAGGCGGTTTCGTCGGAAGCCTTCTTGCGAGGCTTGCGGGGTTTGGTGGGATCTTCCGTACGGACAGTCAGGCGGTCGTCGCTGAGCCGGATCGTCAGTAGGGAGCCGGGAGCCACGTCCTTGGCCAGCCGGACGACCTCCCCGGACGGATCCTGGACGATGGCGTAGCCGCGTTCGAGCGTGGCGGCGGGTGAAAGGGCGACGAGCCGGGCGCGGAGATGCGACAGCGAGTCCTCCGCGCGGTCGAGCGAGCCACCCAGCGAGCGTCTGGTCCGGTCGCGGAGCGCCTCGACCTGCTCGGCCCGGCGTTCGAGCTCGCGCACCGGGTCGGCCAGCGAGGGCCGGGAGCGCGCCGACGTCAGCCAGGACATCTCCCGGTCGAGCCAGCCGCCGAGCACCCTGCGACCCCTGTCGCGCAGCTGCCGCACCAGTGTTAGCTGCTCGCCCACGTCGGGCACCACCTTCTTGGCGGCGTCGGTCGGTGTCGAGGCCCGCACATCGGCCACCAGGTCGAGCAGCGGACTGTCCTGCTCGTGGCCGATCGCGCTCACGACAGGAGTGCGGCAGGCGGCCACGGAGCGCACCAGCGTCTCGTCGGAGAACGGCAGGAGGTCTTCCAGGGAGCCGCCGCCACGGGCGATGACGATCACCTCGATCTCGGCGTCCGCGTCGAACTTACGCAGCGCCTCGGTGACCTCGCCCACGGCGTACGGGCCCTGTACGGCCACTTCCTCGACCTTGAACCGCACGGCCGGCCAGCGGCGCCTGGAGTTTTCCAGCACGTCGCGCTCCGCCGCCGAGTCGCGGCCACAGATCAGCCCGACCGTGCCGGGCAGGAACGGCAGCCGCCGCTTCCTGTCGGCGTTGAACAGGCCCTCGGCGGCCAGCAGCTGGCGCAGCCGTTCGAGCCGCGCGAGCAGCTCGCCCACGCCGATCGGCCTGATCTCCAGCGCGGTGAAGGCGAACGAGCCCTTGTTGACCCAGAAGTCGGGCTTGACGTGCACCACGACCCGCGCGCCGTCGGCCGGGCGGGGCATGGTCGCTTCGTAGACGCCGCGCGGGGCGGTGACCCGGGCCGACACGTTGGCCACCGGGTCGCGCAGCGTCATGAACACCGTGCCGCCACGCGCGCTCAGATCGGTGATCTGGCCCTCGACCCAGACCGTGCCCAGCTTGCCGATCCAGCCGCCCACCATCTGCAGGACGGTGCGGATCGGCAGCGGAGACTCGGGCGAGGTCTTCGAGGTCATGGCGGAAGACTACGGTGCCAGGACGACTTATTCCCCGGCCCGCAGCTTGACCAGGCGGTTCTCGAACATCCGGACAACCTCGGGCCGCCCGCTCGTGGCCTGCTCGTACGCGATGAGCTCGGTGATCTGCTCGGCCGACTTGCCGCGCATCCTGGCGCGCAGGGAGGCGACGGTCAGCTCGGAGTAGCCGGGCAGCGGCTCGGCCAGGTCGGTGGCGGCCTTCGTCTCGGTGACTGCCACTGCCTCGGCGGTGGCCTTCGCCTTGGGAGTCGCCTTCGGCTTGGGGGTGGCCTTTGCCTTGGGGCTTGCCTCCGCCTCGGTGGTCGCCTCTGCCTCGGTGGCGGTCGCCGTCTCCGTGGCGGCCTTGGCCTTGGGGGCGGCCTTCGGCTTGGCGGCGGCCCGGGGCTTGGCAGGGGTACGCGGCTTGGTGGCCCGCGCGGGCTTGACCTCGACGGCCTCCGGCGCGGCGACCGGCTCCGCTCCGGCCACCGGCTCGGCGGCGACAGCGGGCTCGACGGTGGCGGCCTCGGGCTCGGGCGCGATCTTGGGCTCAGGGACGGCGATGGGCTCAGGGACGGCGCTGGGCTCGGGCGCGACAGCGGGCTCAACGGTCGCGGCCTCAGACGCGGCCACCGGCTCGGGGGCGACAGCGGGCTCGACGGTGGCGGACGCGGGCTCCGGCACGGTCTTGGGCTCGGGCGCGACAGCGGGCTCAACGGTCGCGGCCACCGGCTCGGGGGCGGTCACCGGGGCGGGCGCGGCAGCAGCCTCTGCGGCGGTCTCGGTGGTGGTGGCCTCGGGCTTCGGCTTGGCCGCCGGGGCGAAGATGACCGGGTCCGGCTTGGTCTTGGGGGAGCCGTTGGACGCGGGGGTGTCGGACGGCGTGGGGCGCGGCGCGAAGATGACCGGCTCCTTGCGAGCGGGCTTCGCCACCTCCTCGTCCGCGGTCACGGGCGGCGTCACCTGGTCGGCGGCGGACGGGCGGGAGTCGTGGTCCGCCTCCTTGTCCTCCTTGCCGCCGATTCCCTTGATCGAGTTCTTCATCCGGTCGACGAGCAGCAGCGCCTGACCGGCCGCGCTCAAAGTGGTCTGGATCACGAGGAGGGGAAGGTCTTTGGCCTTCTCCTTCAGCTCGTCCTTGTTGGTGATGGTCTTCGTGATGTTGCGTATCACGTCGCTGAGGGACATGACGTCTCCCTGGGAGGTCTGTATTGGACGGCCAGTCTGGCACGGCGGGCAACCACGCACGCGCGGGCCTGTTGGCCGCTCCACGTAGCATAAGAAGTATGGAGCCCCAGACCCCCACTTCCCGCCGAGTCCTCGTAGCCCGGCCACGCGGCTACTGCGCCGGAGTCGATCGAGCCGTGGTGGCGGTCGAGAAAGCACTGGAGCAGTACGGTGCGCCCGTCTACGTGCGTAAGCAGATCGTCCACAACACACACGTGGTCAAGACGCTGGAGGCCAGAGGCGCGATCTTCGTCGAGGAGACCGAAGAAGTGCCCGAGGGCGAGATCGTGGTGTTCTCGGCCCACGGTGTCTCACCCGCGGTGCACAACGAGGCCAGGCAACGCGGATTGCGCACGATCGACGCTACCTGCCCGCTGGTCACCAAGGTGCATAACGAGGCAAAGAGGTTCGCTGGCCAGGAATACGACATCCTGCTGATCGGGCACGAGGGGCACGAAGAGGTCGAGGGCACCGCCGGTGAGGCGCCCGACCACATCCAGCTCGTCGACGGCCTCGACTCCGTCGACCGGATCCAGGTCAAGGACCCGTCCAAGCTGGTCTGGCTGTCGCAGACCACGCTCTCGGTCGATGAGACCAACGAGACGGTGGCCAAGCTCAAGGAACGCTTCCCCACGCTGATCGACCCGCCCAGCGACGACATCTGCTACGCGACGCAGAACCGCCAGGTCGCGGTCAAGGAGATCGCCGCCGAGTCGCAGCTGGTCATCGTGGTCGGGTCGGAAAACTCCTCCAACTCCAAGCGCCTGGTCGAGGTGGCCAAGGATTACGGCGCCGACGCCTCCTACCTGGTCGACAACGCCACCTTCATCCGTGACGAGTGGCTCGAGGGCGTGACCACGGTCGGCGTGACCAGTGGCGCCTCGGTGCCGGAAGAGCTGGTCGCCGAGGTGCTGGCCCGGCTGGCCGAGCACGGGTTCGACGACGTCGCGGAGGTCGAGCCGGTCCACGAGAGCGTGCGCTTCGCACTGCCGCACGAGCTCCGCAAGGACCTTCGAGCCTCCTGACCTCGGACGCACTCAACCTCGTCGGCGTGTCCGGCGGGTCCGGGCCTGGTCGGGCGCTCGGCGTTCCCGGCGGCTTGGTCAGTTCCCGGCGCCCGGGTTACTCCTCGGTGCGCGCCGTGCCGTACACCTTGGGCTCGAAGTAGCCCTCAGGCTCCGGTACGAACGACTGGCGCGGGCGCGGCGCTTCGGCGCCCGCCCGCAGCTCCTCGCGCAGATCCCGTACGTTGTCGCGCAGCCCGCGACGCCAGGCGACGACCAGCACGATCGCCGAGCCCGCGAACAGCCAGGGCGCCCCACGCGACAACGAGCTGAACAGACCGACCAAGAGCGACTGCATGATCGACAGCGCGCCGAACGCCCGGCCCAGCTCGACGAAGAACGTCGCGACGAAGAACACCAGCGGCGGCGTCACCACCAGCGACAACAGCTCGCGCGGGTTGACCAGGAGCACGCCGAGCAGGCTCGCCACCACGAACACCGGCCCGACCACGATCGGCAGGTTGATCACGGCGGCCACGACATAGGCCGCCAGTGTGGCGATCAAGGCGAGCGCGATGGCACCGCGAGCGGTCAGCCTGACGGCTGATCGCTTGCCTCTCTCACTCATTGGCCCCCGCCCCCTTACTGCGACCCGTTGGCCAACTTACCGTTCGCGTGCGAGATCAGAGACGAGGTTTCCAGCAGTTCGGGCGAGGCCAGCGGCCTGGGCAGGCCCTCCAGCATCTCCGGAGCGTCGAGTTCGCGGTCGACGACGCCCAGATCGTGCAGCTTGCGCGCGCTGACCAGCACGCGGCTTTCGAGCGATCCCACAGTCTTGTTGTATGCCTCGACGGCCCGGGTCAGGGACTTGCCCAGGGACTCGACATTCCTTCCCAACGACGAGAGCCGCTCGTACAGCTCCTTGCCCAGCTCGAACACCGCGCGCGCGTTCTCGCTCAGCGCGGCCTGCTGCCAGGCGTACTGGGCGGTGCGCAGCATCGTGATCAGCGTGGTCGGGGTGGCGATGTGCACGCGGCGCGTCATCGCGTACTCCAGCAGCGCCGGATCCCGCTCCAGCGCGGGCGCCAGGAACGCCTCGCCGGGGATGAACAGCACCACGAACTCCGGCGACGGGTTGAACCCCTGCCAGTACGTCTTGGCGGCCAGCCGGTCGACGTGCTCGCGTACGTGTCTGGCGTGCGCGTCGAGCCGCACGGTGGCCAGCGAGTCGTCGGACGCCTCCGCGGCCTCCAGATAGGCGGCCAGTGACACCTTGGAGTCGATCACGATGTTCTTGCCGCCGGCCAGCCGCACGATCATGTCGGGCCGCATGGCGCCCTCGGTGACCTGCTCGTCGAAGTCGCAGTAGCGCTGCATCCCGGCGATCTCGGCGACCCTGCGCAGCTGCAGCTCGCCCCACCGGCCACGCGCCTCGGGCCGTTGCAGCGCCCGGACCAGCGCCATGGTCTGCGAACGCAGCTCCGCGCTGCTCTGCCGGACGAACTCCATCTGCTTGGCCAGCTCGGCCCGGCCGGCGCGCTGGGCCGACTCGGTGTCGCGCAGCTGGGCCTCCACCCGCGTGAGCGCGTCCTTCAGCGGCTCGACGAGGTGCTCGACCGCCTGCCTGCGCTGGTCGAGGTCGCCGCTGGCCTCGGCGCGGCTGGCGGCCAGCCGGGTCTCGGCCAGCTCCAGGAAGCGGAGGTTGTTGACGTCGAGCGCCCGGGTGGACAGCGCCTGGAAGCGCTCGGCGAGCTGCTCCTCGACGTAGACGAGCTTGTCGGCGGCCGATCTGGCCTTGGCGTCGGACTCGGCCAGCCGCACCGCCGCCCGGGTGCGGGCGATCATGAACCCGATGGCCAACCCAACGGCGAGGCCGATGAGAAGCGAGACGACATCCACTCCTTCGCTGTCCACTCCAACGATGATGGCAGGTCATCGATCGCGGATCTCTCCGACACGCTTGGGCATTCCGCTTGTGCGCCTCATCATCAGTCACCCACAGTACTTGTATGATTACCCGATGGCGGCCGACGCTGTCGCTCGTGGCGGCGCTCGCCGTGGCGGCCGGCGTGGTCGCGCTGGCGGTGGTGGTCGTCCGCGCCGGCTCCCCGCGCCCCGTCGCCGCCCAGAACCCCCGGCCGGCGCTGCGGTGGGAGGCCGGCGCGTGCGTACGCCGATCCGCCGAACGCTACGACCTGACGCCCTGCAACGGCGGCGACGCCGAGGTGGTCGCCTTGTCCGCAGACCCGCCGGGGCCGGGCGCCTGCCCCGACGACGTCGACGACGTTCTGCGCATCGACGGAGGGCGCGCCGCCTGCGTACGCAACTTCCTCGAACCGCACCCCGGCGCGCCGGGCGGTGGCGGGGGAGTGCTCAGACCGGGCGACTGCGTCGCGCTCGACGGCCGCGAGCGGCCGTGTGCGGGATCAGGCTGGTACGGCAGAGCCGTCGCTCTCGTCCGTTCGCCGTCGAGCTGCCCCGTGACCACGCTCGACACGCTGACTTTGGACGGTCCGGCACCCGGCACACCGTCCGGCGACGCCGTGATCTGCCTGGGCCGCGGCGGCAAGGTGCTCGGCCGGGGGATGTGCGTGGCCGAGCCGGGCCCCGGCGCCGTGACCAGGTCGGCGATCGACCGGGTCGCCTGCGCGTCGCCGAGGGCCTGGGCCCGGGTGACCGCCTTCGCCGAGTCCGCCGCGAGCTGCCCGGGCAGCTCCGAGCGCTACCTGGAGGCTCGGGGCGCCTATCGGCCCGTGACCTGCCTGAGTCTTGTGAGCAAGTAAACTCAGCGAACGTGAGCCTCTCCATCGGCATTGTCGGTTTGCCCAACGTAGGCAAGTCCACGCTGTTCAACGCGTTGACCAAGACCGGCAACGCCCTAGCCGCGAACTACCCGTTCGCCACCATCGAGCCCAACGTGGGCATCGTGGGCGTGCCCGACGACCGGCTGCCCAAGCTGGCCGAGATCTTCTCCTCGGCGAAGGTGCTGCCCGCCAAGGTGGAGTTCGTCGACATCGCCGGCCTGGTCAAGGGCGCCTCGGAGGGGCAGGGGCGGGGCAACCAGTTCCTCGCCAACATCCGCGACACCGACGCGATCTGCCAGGTGATCCGGGTCTTCACCGACCCCGACGTCACGCACGTCGACGGCGAGATCTCCCCCAAGCGCGACATCGAGACCATCAACACCGAGTTGATCATGGCCGACCTGCAGACCGTCGAGAAGGCCGTGCCGCGCCTGCAGAAGGAGGCGCGCCACAACAAGGACAAGAAGGCCGCCCTGGAGGCCGCGGAGGCCGCTCTGGCCGTGCTCGAGACCGGCAAGACCATCTTCGAGAGCGGCCTCGACCGCGAGGAGCTGCGCGAGCTCCACCTGCTGACGGCCAAGCCGTTCCTCTACGTGTTCAACCTCGACGCCGACGAGCTGATCGACTCCGCGCTCAGGGAGCAGCTGTCCACCCTGGTCGCCCCGGCCGAGGCGGTCTTCCTCGACGCCAAGATCGAGTCGGAGCTGGTCGAGCTCGACGACGAGGAGGCGCTGGAGCTGCTGCAATCGGTGGGCCAGGAGGAGTCCGGCCTGTCGCAGCTGGCGAGAGTGGGCTTCGAGACGCTCGGCCTGCAGACCTACCTGACGGCCGGCCCCAAGGAGACCAGGGCCTGGACGATCCGTAAGGGCGCCACCGCGCCCGAGGCCGCCGGCGTGATCCACACCGACTTCCAGCGCGGCTTCATCAAGGCCGAGGTCGTCTCGTTCGACGATCTGGTCGAGGCGGGCTCCATCGCCAGCGCCCGCTCGGTGGGCAAGGCCCGCATCGAGGGCAAGGACTACGTCATGCGCGACGGAGACGTGGTGGAGTTCCGCTTCAACGTCTAATACGTGTGGCGAAAGTCCGTCTGACCTGTGGCGGAGTGGGTTGGGCGGCCTTTGCGGTCGGCGCAGAGTCCGCAGCGTGCTGACTTCGGTCAGCGCGCGGGGTTAGCGGCTACGCTGCTTCGGTGAGCTGGAACACCAGCAGGTAGGCAGCCAGCGCGCGGAGGTTCGGCCCGTACGACGACGGCGCGCCCGCCACCGTCCGCGGCAGGTCCGCGCCGGTGAGGTGGCCGCACCCGCCACACCGGCAGCGATGCGCCCGGTGCTCGGTCACCGTCATGGTGACCAGGGGAATGTCACGTACCTGACGGCGCGAATAGCCGACACTCTCCTCGGCCGACAGCGGTTTCCCGCATCCGCTGCACGCGGCGGGGATGTGGTCTTCCACCTCACTCGTGCAGGAGCATCCGCAGCTCCGCTCCACGGCCAGAAGCGCACGGGAGTGGCTGGTCGCGCGCGGAGTCGGTTCCTGAGTCCGGTCGCTCGCCACTGAGAGGGGCCCGCGCGGCGGTCAGCCGATTCACTGTTGGTTGATACGACCCGAGTGCGATCATGACTGATATCGGCTGAGGAGGTGGTTCTGATGTCATCCATCGTCGTCCGCGGGCTCGAGGAGTCCGTAAAGAAGCAGCTCGCCGTTCAGGCGAAGGAGCATGGCCGCTCCATGGAAGCCGAGGTCCGCGACATCCTTACGAAGGCCGCGCGCCGGCCCCACATCGGCCTGGCGCTCATGCGGGCCGCGCAGGAGGCTGGCGGGATCGGCGATCTTGTTATCCCTGAGCGCAGCGACGTCGCGCGAGCGGTGGACTTCGAGTGATCGTCCTTGACACGAACGTCATCTCGGAGATCTTCCGACCGAAGCCCGATGCCCGCGTCGTGGCATGGCTGGAGTCTCTCGCCGGCGATGTGGCCATCACCTCCGTCACGCTCGCCGAGCTTCTGGCCGGCGTGCGTGGTCTCCCAGACAGCAAGCGCAGGTCGGCGCAAAGCGCGACGATCGAATTCGCGCTGCAGCCCTACCGGGAGACCAGGGCAGTGCTGTCGTTCGACGAAGAGGCGGCAGCGCACTACGCCGACGTCCTCGTGTGCGCGAACAGGCCGGATTGCCCATCAGCACGGCAGACGCCCAGATCGCTGCGATCTGCCGGTCCCACAAGGCCGCGTGCGCGACCCGCAACATCAAGGACTTCGTGCAGACGGGAATCGAACTGCTCGACCCCAGGGCAGACTGAGCCGGCTCCCTCGCTGGGCCCGACGCTGCCCGAGTCTGCCCCCGAAGCGCGCGGGCTCGGTGGGTGCGATGGGCCCTTGAAGCCGAGGGTTTCCCTCGGTCGCGGCATCCCGCCGGACCTCCGACCCCGGCTGTCGCGGCTCAGGGGTGAATCCCAGTACGACGGATTGCGTCGAAGTAGACTTAGACGAATTCCGTCGCAGTCGAGATGCTGGAGGGGCAGTGAAGACGAGCCTGCCGACCAAGCCGGATGACGTCGTCGATCGGGACCGGGAGTGGGGCCTGCTCGCGGAGTTCCTCACCGATCCGGACCCGGCGATGCGGCTCGGCATCGTGTCCGGGCGGCGGCGGCATGGGAAGTCGTACCTTCTGCAGGCCTTGTCCCAGCAGGTCGGCGGCCTGTATGTCACAGCCGTGCGAGAGGAAGGGCGGCTGCCCGCGATCCAGCGGTTCAGTGACGCGGTCGCCACCCACGCCGGTCTGCGGCCGGGGAGCCTGCGCCTGACCGACTGGCGTGACGTCCTGTCCAACGCCCTTGATGTGACCGCCCGTTCGTCGCACCCGCTCCTGGTGATCGACGAGTTGCCGTACCTGCTCCAGCACTCGCCCGAAATCCCGGGACTGCTGCAGCAGCTCTACGACGAGCGCCAGCGCGGCGCCCTGCCCGGTGCCGGGCCGGGCCCGCGATTGATCCTGTGCGGCTCCGCGATGAGTGTCATGCACGAACTGCTCTCGGGGACCAATCCGCTGCGCGGACGTGCGGTGGTCGATCTGCGACTGGGTGCCTTCGGCTATCGGGACAGCCGGGCCTTCTGGCGGATCGATGACCCGTTGACCGCGCTGAAGGTGCACGCGGTCCTCGGCGGGGCCCCGGGCTACCGGTCGGTGGCTGCCCGTCCGCATCCGGACGACGGCTTCGACGCCTGGCTGACCCGGACGCTGCTCGATCCGGGGCGTGCGGTGTACTCGCGCACCGAGACCGAGCACTTGCTGCGCGAGGACCCGAGGATCACGCAGCACACCCTGTACTACGACATCCTCACCGCGATCGCGCGGGGCGCCACCACCCCCAGCAAGATCGGTGCTGCCCTGGAGCGCCCGCGCAACGCCGTCGCTCACCCCCTCGGAGTGCTGGAATCCACCGGCTACATCCGGCGGGAACAGGACATCCTCCGCTCCAGGCACCCCGTCATCACCCTCGCCGACCCCGTTATCCGCTTCAACCAGCTCATCACTCTCCCGCAGGCCGCCGCCGTCGAGCAGGGATTCGCCGAGCAGGTGTGGCAGCAGGCCGCTCCGACCTTCAACTCCAAGATCCTCGGACCGCACTTCGAGGACCTGGCCCGTGCCTTCACTCGCCGATACGCCTCCACCCTGCTGCCCGGTGGACTGCCCGGTCCAGTCGGCACCACCGAGGTCGCCGACCAGGCCGCCCGCACGAAGCATGAGGTCGACGTCATCGCCCTGGCCGCCGGCGAGGGCCCGCAGGCCCCCCGGGCGAGGATCGCGCTCCTCGGTGAGGCCAAGGCGACGGTCGCCCGCCGGGGGACCGGTGACCTGGAGCGCCTGGAACGCATTCGTGGCCTGCTCGCAGATCAGGGGTACGACACCGCCGCCACCACTCTGGCCCTGTACTCCCTGCATGGCTTCCACCCCGACCTAGTCGACCTGGCCGACCGCCGTGACGACCTCCTCCTGGTTGATCTGCTCACCCTCTACGGCGACTGACTCCAAGAGCGATCAGTCTTCGGGCGAGGCAAGCGCGGGTGCCTTAACGGGCGAGTTCCGCTCCAGGGTTCAGGCGCGATTCCACGACGCCGCCTTCTGTAAGTACGCAGGTCAGATGGGGTCCGGCTTCGCGATGTCGGGCCTCTGGCGCTTTCCCGCGCCGATACGACATTGCTAACATTGATGTTACTAACATTAATGTTACTAACATGCGCCGAGAGCGCTGAGGGAGTAGGTGAGTGGGCGTGGTGGATTTCGTAGGGCGTCGGCAGGAGCTGGCGACGCTGGAGCGAGAGCTGCGGAAGGTGGCGGCTGGGATCGGAGGGGAGCGGCCCGGTCGATGCGTGATGCTGCGCGGACGACGCCGCGTGGGCAAGTCGCGGCTGGTCGAGCAGTTCGTGGAGCGTGCCGGGGCACCGTTCTTGTTCTATGCGGCCACTGGTGCGTCGGCGGAGGTCGATCTGGCGCGGCTGGCCCGGGACGCCCGGGCGTCGACGCTGCCTCTCGCGCAGTTGGTGGCCGCCGCGCGGCCGGAGAGCTGGGATACGGCGTTCGATGTATTGGCCGCGGCGCTGCCCGCCGACCGGGTCAGCGTCCTGGTCATCGACGAGGTGCCGTACCTGATGGATGCCGATGGCGCCTTTGAGGGGATGCTGCAGCGGGCCTGGGACCGGGGACTGGAGACCAAGCCGGTGCTGCTGGTCCTCATCGGCTCAGATCTGTCGATGATGGAGGCGCTGAACAGCTACGGACGCCCTTTCCACCAGCGTGGCCGGGAGATGGTGCTCGGGCCGCTGAACCCCGCCGAGGTCGGGCGGATGCTGGGACTGAGCCCGGCCGAAGCCTTCGACGCCGCGCTGGTCACCGGCGGGCTGCCGCTGATCTGCGCGGAGTGGCCGCACGGCGCGGGATTGTGGGACTTCCTCGGCGAGGCGCTGAACGATCCGGTCTCGGCATTGCTGGTGTCCGCCGAGCGCTCGCTGGCCGCGGAGTTCCCGCCGCAGGCTCAGGCCCGCGCGGTGCTGGCGGCGATCGGTAGTGGCGAGCGTACCTTCGCCAACATCGCCCGCGCGGTCGGCGGGATCGGCGCCACGCCGCTGCAGCGAGCGCTGGAACTGCTCGCAAACAAGCGGATCATCGCCGCGGAGCTGCCCGTGTCCTTGCGCCCGTCGAAGGATCGCCGCTACCGGGTGACGGATCCGTACCTGCGGTTTTGGCTGCATCTACTCGGTCCTTCCATGCAGGAGATCGAGCGGGGACGGGGAGATCTGGCCTTGGCGCGGATCCGGGACAACTGGACCAGCTGGCGCGGCCGGGCGGTCGAGTCGCTCGTCCGCGAGGCGCTCGCCCGGATACTGCCGGACGACCGGCTGCCCGGGGCCCCTGTGGTGGGCGGCTACTGGACGCGCACCAACGACATCGAGATCGACATCGTCGGGGCGGACCGCGCCCCCATCGCCAAGGAACCGCTCTTCGTCGGCTCCATCAAGTGGTTGGAGCAATCCCCGTTCGACCGGCACGACCTGGCAGCCCTCCACCGGCACCGCGCCGCGCTCACCGACGAACCCGTTCCGGTCGTGGCTGTCTCGCGCAGCGGAGTCGACTGCCCGGGGCTCGATGCCGCCTACGGCCCTGGCGAATTGCTGACCGCTTGGCCGCTGTGAGCGGCGGATCGCCACCCTGGCCGACCGCCGTGACGGCCTCCCCCTGGTCGATCTGCTCATCCTCTATGGCAGCTGAGCTCCAGAGTGGCCGGTCTTCGGACGTGCCTGCTCTGGGGAGGGATGGGGGGCGCGTACCAGGTGAAGGCCGACTCTGCCTCGCGCATCCGCTCCTCCAAGCCCTCTGGAGTGTCGTCTTCGACGATCAACGGGCTCGGTGCCGGCCAGGCCGCTATGGCGTAGAAACGGCGGTTGCCGAGACTGTAGAGCACGCTCCAGCCGGGCCATGCCTGATCGAGTAGTTCGGCCTCGGCGGGGGCCGGGCCATCCCACAGGCGGCGGTACGCCTTCGTGTGAGCCTGGCCCTTACGGTGGCGGCCGGGGGCGCGGGCAGGGCGTCGCCGGATCATGAGTCCACCCGTTCGGCGATCTCTTCCTGCCGGGCGACCTCGACCTTCAGCGCGTCGAAGGTGTCGGCGTCCACAGTGGGCTCCGCCCCTGCGCGCAACGCGTCCGGAGGGAACGCCTCACGGCGGACGGCCCAGAAGCGGCCCCTGTCGCTGAGGATCAGCCGCCAACCGGGAATCGTCGGTTCGGGCGTAGCGGTCTTAGCATCGTCCATGGATCGCAACTCCTTTGCGATCAAGGAACCCCGTATGGCCTGCCCGCCTGCGGGGTTCCGCTTTACGTAGCGCTGACTGGTGCCATAGTTGAAGCGACTCAGCGTGTTGGACAAGACACGTAGCGTTGCTCTGGGGTCGGTGCAACGCGTGCAACGGATCGCGAGGCAGCCGTGATCAGACAATCGACATCGACGATTTCAACGACCTGGCAGGAGTTCGGCTGTGCTCTGCGGGCATGGCGCGAACGGCACGAACTGAGCCTGCGTGACCTTGCCGGGCGGATTCGATGGGACTACTCATTGATCGCCAAGTGGGAGCAGGGGAAGAACCGCCCGCCCGTCGAGGCGATCACGGCCCTTGACGCCGAACTCGGCGCCGGGGGCGAACTGGTGGCCCACGCGCTTCGTGCGGCCATGGCCGATACCGATCGGCTGCGCAGGGGTACCGTCCAAGGAAACGCCTCAACACGGGATGAGGGTGAGGATGTGGAGCGCAGACGACTGATGCGGGACGCGGCTGCCATCGCCGCTGTAGGTGTGCTGGCTCCTGTGCTGACCTCGTTGACTGACGCATTGGCTGTTGCGCAACGGCCGGTGCCGGGCGCGAGCGTGTCACAGGGGATGATCGACGACTGGGAACATGCCGCCGATGTCCACGCGCAGCGAGCACGCTTCGAGCCGGCCGCCGCCGTTCTCGCCGCGCTCGCGGTCGACTACACCGACATGGCTCCGCATCTGGGCCGTGCTCAACCCGATGCCGTGCAGCGTGACCTCTCCCATGCCGCCGCGCGTCACGCGGCCCTGATCGGTGGCAAGTGGTTCGACCTGGGCAACCGCCGCGAGGCGCAGCGCTGGTGGGCACAAGCCCGGCAGTTGAGCGAACGGTCCGGTGATGACCTCCTGGCGTCGTTGCTGAGAAGCTGGGAAGCGAGTTACCGGCTATATGATCCGGGCGAGGATCTCGACAGCGTGCTTCTCGTGGCGCGCGAAGCACGTCGTCTCGCGGGAGATGCCCCCAACGCGCCACTCGTGTCCGCTCTCGCAGTCGAGGCCATGATCCTTTCAATGATCGGGCGTCACGCTGAGGCGATCACCGCGCTACGCCGCAGTGAGGAGGCATACGAGCGGCTGTCTTCCTCGGCAGACCCACATCAAGGCCGTGCGCTGTGGTACGACCGAACGCTGATCCACACTCTCGCGGGGGACGCCAAGCGCGCCGAGGATGCCCGCCGTACGGCCGAGAGTCTCTACCCGGCGGGGCATCGCACAGCGACCCTGCTCGCGCTCCACGGTGCCGCGCTCCACGCTCGAACGGATCCCGTCGAGGGCACGCATCAGGCGTTGCGACTCCTCGACGCACTACCCCCCACGCGACACGATACCCGAGTGATCTCAGCGGCCCGTCTGATCATCGACGGCTTGCCGGAGAAGGCCCGCGCCCTGCCTTCGGCACGGGAACTGCGCGCCCTGACGGTGGGTGCCCGGTCAGCCTGAGCCGGACCCGACGATGCCCCGCTGGTGGATAACCGGCCGCGGACAGACGAACCGCGGCCGGGAGGTCTGCTTCGACGCCTGATTCTTAGATAAGTGAGCTGTCAACCACTTTGGGCCCCTACGCGTCGAATCGTCACAGCGTTTACGCTGACTCGGGAGGGCCCTCATGATCCGTCGCATCATCCGGAAACGACGTCCCGCACCTTCGCTGGCGGGCATCAGCCTCGAAGAGGAGCTCGCACTGTTGCGGGTCGAGCTCATGTACGGTCTGCGCGTCAATCGCGAGGCGTACTTGCGCAGGAAAGTGGACGAGCGCGAAGAGCTCGCCATGCGGGTGCGTGGGCAGGACGCCGCCACGATGCTCGAAGGCCTGCGTGGTTCGCTGGAGCGGTCGGTGGCGCCCACAGTGGTCGATCTGCGTAGCAGGAGACCGCGCGACTTGGGACAGGGCCCAGAGCCCGCCTGAGGGCGCGCCACGCGCCAGGCCGCAGGCCCCTTGGCGGGCATGCGGCCGTTCGCGTGTTATACCAATTCCGCAGGTCAAAGAGAGTCCATGGCTGGTTTGGACAGGAATCCATGGCCGCAGGGCTATGCCATTACCGGCCTCTGGCCTGGTCAAATGCCCATTTGGCAGGGGAAGTGACAAGAGTTGGCACTCCAGCGTGGCATACACAACCTGGTTTGCCCATGGACGGCGATGCCTGCAGCATGGGCGTGGCTTTCCTGGAACAATGGCGGAGACCGGTAGGGTGACTGCTTCACCGCGGATGATGGGGATCGGCAACGGACGACACCGCGCCAGCCCGGGGGATCGGCGCGAGCGGAGGCGTGATGGCTCGTAGGTCAACCGTCCAGCAGGGTCCTCGGATCCCTGGCGACCCCGAGCTTTCGGCTCGCCATGACATGGCCGACTTCGACGTGTCGCCTGCCCGCAGGCCGCGCCGTGGCGGCTGGTCTGGCGCCGGCGGGAGATGGCTGGTGTGGACCGGCCGAATCGTTCTTTGGGCGCTTATCATAGTTATCGTGGTTAATGGGGTCCGTGCCCCATTTGAGAGGTTTACTCAGAGTGGCGCGGCGGCTCCGAATGAGGCGCCCGTGGCCAATCACGGATTCCCGGCCGACCGCGGCATGGCGTTCGCGGCCCAGTTCGCCGGCGTCTATCTGAATTTCACTCCCGCCGACGCGCAGAGCAGGGCGGGCAAGCTGGCCGCGTTCCTGGCGGACGGCATGGATCAGCAGATGGGCTGGGACGGCAACGGCAAGCTGGCCGCCGTCGCGATCCAGCCGTACGACATCGAGGCCACCAGCGCCAGCGACGCGATCGTCACCGTGGCCTTCCAGTCGGGCTCCCGCCGGATGATGCTGTCGGTCCCGATCTACTACTCGGCCGACGGCGGCAGCTTCGTCGTCTCCGGCCGGCCCGCCATACTGCCCGCGCCCGGCCGGGCGGATCTGCCCCAGCTCGCCAAGCCCGAGAACGACGACGCCGTCGCCGCCGAGCTCAAGCCGCAGATGGAAGACTTCTTCAAGAACTACGGCTCAGGCGACACGACGGGATTGCAGCGCTATGTCGCCCAGGGCAAGAGCATCACGAGTTTCGGCGGCGCCTTCACCTTCGCCGAGCTCAAGGACATCGTGGTGCCTGTGGGGGGCGCCACTCGAGAGATCCAGGTGGTCGTGGTGTGGAGCGTGCCGAGCGGCGCGACGCCGTCGGCCGAACCGGACGCCGCCGACGCCAACGCGGTCGGCGCCCGCCTGGAGCAGGCATATCGCCTCACCGTCGAGAAGCAGGGCGACAAATGGTACGTCGACGACATCCGCGGTGCCGGTCGGGCCGTTGGGTAGACGCACGAACGCCCTGTTGATCGGTACCCCCGGGAGGACAAAGAAGTGATCTTGAAAACGATAGTGCTCAACCTGATCGAAATGACGCCAACGCCCGCCCCCACCGGCATCGACTCCGAGGGGCTCGCCAACTTCCTGCGGGCCTTCTTCGCCCCGCTCTTCCTTGTCGTCGTCTCCGTGGTCGCGCTCTTCTTCCTCTTCACGCGCGAGATCACGAGGTTCGTGCAGTTCCTCATCCTGGCCATCGCCATCGGCGTGATCTTCTACGTGCCCAACATCATCGAGGTGACGGCGAAGGCGATCGCGGGAGCACTGGGCATCAAGTAAAGGGTTGAGACCGCTCAAGGGCGGTCATTGTACGAGCGGGTGGAGAGGAGGACCGCGTGGACCTGCCCACGTATACCAATATTTGGCGAATTGAGAAGCGGCTCTACAAGCTGTACGACCTACGGCTGCCGATGCCCCTCCCGATCGTGTGGATCGGCGTGTTCGTCGGCGTGCTGGCTCCATGGTCCCTGCTCCTCATGCTCCTGCACATCCCTTTCGCCGCACCATGGCATGTGCTTTACCTGGTGCCACCGGGTGTAGTCACCTGGCTGTCCACCCGCCCGGTGATCGAGAGCAAGCGTTTGACCGAGCTCCTGCAGTCGCAACTGCGCTACGTGGGCGAGCCGCGGGCCTGGTGCCGGATGGCGCCGACTTCCGAGCCCGAGACGGTCACCTTCGCGGGACGCGTCTGGCGGGTCACGCCCAAGCGGGTCAAGGCGCCGCGCAAGGCACGCCAGCCCCAGCGCAAGCGCCGCGCCGCGCTGGAGTTCGCCACCGAGCCCAGGCGAGCCGTCGGCGCCGAGCCGGTTACCGGCCCGCGCCAGGTCCGCCCCGCGGTCGCAGCCGCCGCCGCGGCGGCCGCCCAGGCCCCGGTCGCCGAGCCCAGGCCCGCCCGACCCGGCTGGGGTTCGGTCACGCGCCGCGGCACCGCGCCCGCCCTGGGCACCGAGCTCGCGGTCCAGCCGCCCGTACTCCAGCCTGAGCCCTCCGTGCTCCCGGACAAGACACTCGCGATGGGCTCACGGCCGGCCAAGGCGGGCTCGTCGGCGGACAAGACATCGGGTGTGGGGCCGAGGGTGGGCAAGACCGCTGACAGCGGTTCACGGCCTACAGAGCGGCCGCTGATCGCCGTACAGGGGGATGAGGGCCGCGAAGACGTCGCCCGAGAGGCCGGGAAGCCGATCGACACGGAGGCGCTGCGGCGGCTGCGCAGGCTGGCGGCGAGCGCCGACACGACGGCGTCCAGCGAGGCGACCCGCGCTGAGGCGGCCCGCACTGAGGCGGCTCCCTCTGAGGTAGCCCCCTCCGACGCGGCCCGCGCTGAGGCAGCGCGCGCTCACGTGACCTCCGCTGACGTGACTCCCTCCGAAGACGTGACCAGCGCTGAGGCGCCGCACACCGAAGCCGCGGCTCGTGAGGCCGTGGCTGGTGGAGTGGCGGAGGCGGGCGGGTCCTCGCGAGTGGGCCGGAGTGAGGGATCGCGGCGAGGCGACGGCGCCGACCCCGAAGAGGTGCGTGCGACCGGTCCCGGGGACATGCGCGCGACCGGGGCGGACGAGGTGCGTGTGGCCGGTTCCGGGGACGTGCGTGCGGCCGGGGCGGATGAGGTGCGTGTGGCCGGTCCCGAGGAGGTGCGTGCGGCCGGGGCGGATGAGGTGGCGCGGGATCAGCACAGGAAGGGGAAGCCGCCCAGGCAGAGCCCGCCGCTGGTGTTCCCGGATGTGCAACGGCTGTGGCCGCCGCTCAGCCCCGACAGCAAGCCGGTGCGGTTCATCCGGCCGGTGACGCGCGACGACGAGGCCCAGAAGGCCGGGACGGCTCCCGTGGGACGCGACGAGTCCGCGACCACCGCGGCCCTCCAAGGGCCCGAGACCACCGCCTCCGTCCACGAGATCGGCCCCGCCAAGAGCGAGCGGGTCCGTCAGGAGAACGGCCCGGCGAAGAGCGAGCGAGGCCGTCAAGGGACCGGCTCCGCGAAGGGCGAGCGAGCCGCGTCGGCAAGCGACCGCGACAGCGGGACGTATGCGGACGAGGCAGCGGCCAACAGGGCGTATGCGGACGAGGCAGCGGCCAACAGGGCGTATGCGGACGAGGCAGCGGCCAACAGGTCGTACGCGGACGAGGCAGCGGGCATCGGGCCGTTCGAGAGCGGGCAGAGCGAGCAGGTCGTGCGGCCGCCCGCGGCCAGGCAGATCACCCAGGGGCCCACGCCGGGCGAGCGGGTGCGGCGGGTCGAGTCCGTGGTCGGTCGCGACTCCGGTGGCTGGCGGCGGATCGCGCAGGTGGTCGTCGGCGGCGGCAGCGTGCGGACCGACGGATCGGAGATCGACGAGGCCCGGACGCGGGCGGTGTTCGGCGGCAGTCGCCGCGTCGTGGTGCTCGGCTGCACCGGTGGCGCCGGGCAGAGCACGACCGCGCTGATGCTGGGGCACACCTTCGCCCAATATCGCGACGACCGGGTCGTGGCCATCGACGCCAACATCGGTGGCAACACCCTGACCAGCAGGATCGACCCGGAGACCCCCGAGACGCTGGCCTCGCTGCTGGCGGGGCTGGAGCGGGTCAGCGGTTACCTGACCATGCGGGGCTACACCACCCGCACCGGGTCGGGCCTCGAGGTGATCGGCGCCGACACCGACGCGGAGGCCGAGCAGCGGCTGTCCGACCGGACGCTGTTCTCCGATCACCGGCTGGGCCAGGCCATGCACCTGCTCGACCGGCACTACAAGCTGGCCGTCATGGACCCGGCCGCCGCGCTCGCGGCTCGCGTGCTTCCGTACGCCGACCAGCTGGTCCTGGTGGTCCCCGCGAGTGAGGAGGCGCCCGAGGCGGTGGCGATGACGTACGAGTGGCTCGACGGGCACGGCTGCGCGGACCTGCGCAGGCGGGCGGTCATGGTGGTCAACGGCGTGAGCAGGCGTTCGATGGCCGATGTCGAGCAGGCGGAGTCGGTGGCCAGCGGCAGGTGCCGGGCCATCGTCAGGGTCCCCTGGGAGGACGACCTGGCGCCGGGCGGCGACGGGGTGGTCGATCCTGGGCAGTTGCGCGCGGCCGGGCGGCGGGCCTACCTCGCCCTCGCCGGGGTCGTGGTCGCGGGCTTTGCGGCACAGACGGTCCGTCCGAGCGAAGAGGAGTTGGCGAGTGACCCCCCGGGCACGAGAATCGGTGAGCGATAAGTGAACATGCGAGCAGGTCTGACTTGTTCATGCGCCGAGGGGGCGGCATGAGCAGGGGGTCCCGAGCGCATCAGCGCCTGGCGGTCCGTTATTTCGACGACCGCATCCTGCTCACCAACACCTGCGCATGGGCGTATTTCCGACTTCCGACGATCAGCTACGAGTTCGTCACGCCCGAAGAGCGTGAGGCGCTGGCCACCAACATCACGATCGCGCTGGCCACGATCCGGATGCCCGACGCCGAGGTACACCTGAGGGTCGCGCACCGCACCTATCCCGCGGCCGAATGGGCGATGGCGCTCAACGCCACCTCCGACGAAGGGTCGGGCTGGCGCGATTATCTGGAGGAGATGTACCGGCACGTCTGGGCCAAGGACTTCTGGTCCAAGGAGGTCTACATCGGTGTCCGCCTCGGTCCCCGGGGCAAGCAGGTGGGCGCGGGCGTGCTGGGGCAGTTGTTCGGTTTCTATCAGCGTACGGAGAAGGCACTCGGGCTCGAGGACGACCATGTGCCGGACGGCGAGATCGGCAGATGGACCGAGCAGGCCGAACGGCTGGGCCGGGCACTCGCCTCCAGCGCCCTCTACGCCAGGCACGCCACTTCTGTGGAGGTGGCGTGGCTGTTCCAGCACTCGGCCGCGGGCGCGCTCGGCGATCCGCCGCCGTCGGCGAGCCCGAAGCGGCGCTGGGGCAAGGGCGAGATCGAGTCGCTGGTCGAGGGAGAGATCCACAACGGCAGGTCGCTGCTGCGTATCGTGCAGCCGCAGGGCGACTCCTATGTGGCGCAGTTGTCGTTCGCCCGTTTCCCGGACATCATGCCGTTCCCGGACGGCGAGCCGTGGCTGCACTTCGCCGACCAGTTGCCCTTCCCCGTCGAGATCTCGTCGAGGATGCGGCTGATCCCGCCGGTCAAGGCGTCGAAGGACGTCGCGCGCAAGCTCGCGCACGCGCGCGACATGGACATCCACATCCGCGAGGCCGGCGCGGAGGCGCCGCTCGCGCTCGCCGAGCAGATCGACGCGGCCCGCATGCTGGAGCACGGCATCACGAAGGAGCGGCTGCCCTTCGTGTACGGCTGGCACCGGCTGATCGTGTCGGCCCCGACCGAGGACCTGTGCGTACAACGGGTCGAAGCGGTCGTCGAGCACTACCGTGACATGGGCATCGACGTGGTCAGCTCGACGGGCGACCAGTTCTCGCTGTTCTGCGAGGCGCTGCCGGGCGAGAAGGTCAGGGTCAACGCCTACGCCCAGCGGCAGCCGCTGCGGACGATCGCCGGCGGCATGGCCACGGCGACCGTGGACCTGGGCGACCGGCTGGGCGACGGCAGCGAGGGCTGGCTCGGGCCGTACATCGGGGAGACCGTCGGCAGGGCCCGCAGCATCGTGCACTTCGACCCGCTGGTCGCGGCCACCCGCAACCGGCCGACGGCCATCGCGATCACTGGCGAGCCCGGTGGCGGCAAGACCACGCTCGCGCTGCTGATGATCTACCAGATGGCGCTGCGCGGCGTCACCGTCGCCGTGATCGACCCCAAGGGCGACGCCGAGTCGCTGGTGCAGCTGCTGCAGAAGCGCGAGCGCAAGGCCCGCGTCATCCCGCTCGGCTCGGCGGCGCCCGGTCTGCTCGACCCGTTCTCGTTCGGCGACGACATCGCGGCCAAGAAGACCATGGCCACCGAGACGCTGCGCCTGCTGCTGCCCCGGATGTCGGAGGAACGCGAGTCGGCGATGATCCAGGCCGTCGCGGCTGTCTCCAACGGCGTGGACCCGTCGCTCGGCAAGGTGGTGGAGTTCCTGGAGCAGTCCACGGACGCCGCCTCCAAGAACCTCGGCGCCGTACTCCGCTCCATGTCGGAGATGCGGCTGGCCAAACTCTGCTTCGATCCCTCAGGAGGCGACCAGGTCGACACCGAGGGCTGGACGACCGTGTTCACGCTCGGCGGCCTGACGCTGCCCGACGTGGCGACGGGCCGCGACGACTACTCCTATGAGCAGCGGCTGTCGGTAGCACTGCTCTACCTGGTCTCCCAGTTCGCCCGGCGGCTGATGAACAGCCTGGACCGCCGCGCGCCCAAGGCGATCTTCTTGGACGAGGCATGGGCGATCACGTCCACGCCCGAGGGTGCGAAGCTGGTGCCGGAGGTCAGCCGCATGGGTCGTTCTCGCAACACCGCGCTGGTGCTCGTCTCACAGAATGCCGGCGACCTGCTGAACGAGCAGGTCACCAACTGTCTGTCCTCGGTCTTCGCGTTCAGGTCCACCGAGCGGGTGGAGGTCGATCACGTGATGTCCCTGCTGGGCGTGGAGGCATCGGAAGAGCACAAGGCGGTGCTGAGATCGCTCGGCAACGGCGAATGCATTTTCCGTGATCTGGATGGCAGGGCGGGCCGCATCGGAGTAGACCTGATCTCCGAAGACCTGCTCCGCTGGCTCGACACCAATCCGACACACGACAAACCCAGCGACAACGGGCATCATGATCTTCAAGGGGGAGTGGGCGGCAGAGCGCAGGAGGTGCGGTCATGAAGATCCGGCTACCCAGGCGGCTCGCGCTCGCTCTGGCCCTGCTCGTGGGCATCCTCGTGGTGCCGATCGTGGTGGGCTCGCTCTCACCCGCCGCCGCGGCCCCGTGTGACCTGTCCGGCGCGCTCGCGCCCGAGGTGATCGGCAGCGGCTCCGACGGCATGATGCAGCCGCCCGCGCCCGAGGGCGGCGCCACGGCCGCGCCGACCACCAACTACGCCCAGTTCGGCATGAGCGGCCAGTTCTGGCACACCTATGACCTGGGCTGCTCCGACTTCGCCGCGGTGCTCGGCAACACCTGGGCCAACACGATCTTCCTGTGGGCCAAGGCGATCGACCGGGTGACCATCACCACCTACCAGGCAGCGGCCACGGAAGGGCCGCTGCAGTCCATCAAGGACGTGGTCGATGACATCGTGACGAACCTGTCCAACGCGATGTACTGGCCGTTGCTCCGGCCGCTGGTCATCCTCGGCGCCATCTGGCTGGCCTGGTACGGACTGATCCGCAAGCGGGCCACCACCACCGCCGAAGGCGTGATCTGGATGGTGCTCGCGGTCACGGTCGCGACCTGGTTCTTCAGTCGGCCCGGCGACTTCACCGGCCTCGGCACGATCGTCACGGACAAGACCGGCGAGGTCGTCAACTCCGCCTTCTCCGGCCTGCCCGGCGCGGGCGGCGCCTCCTGCCTGCCCGGCCCCGGCCAGACGAACCCGCAGGTCAAGGCGGGCGGCTACGGCCAGACCGGCACGCCCGGGGTCGACCAGAACGCCGAGGCGCTGTGGTCCACGCTGGTCTGCAAGCCGTGGCTGATGGGCCTGTTCGGCACCGCCGACCCCAACCAGCCGATCGTGCGCGACTTCGGCCGTACGATGCTGGAGACCCAGTCGATCCCCGCCGCGACGGCCAACCAACCGGCGCCGGACGTCGGCGCGCATCAGGCCAAGTACGCCGAGATCGCCGAGAAGCTGAAGAACGACTCCCGCTACATGATCTTCTCCGGCCGTGACTGGACCAGCAGGCTCGGCGTGGCCATCGGCGCGCTGATCGCCGCCCTGGTCGCCGGGGTGCTCATCTTCCTGGTCGCGGTCTCGCTGCTGGTGCTGAAGGTCGGCTTCCTGCTGTTGCTCATACTCGGGCCGGTGTTCCTGCTGATCGGCGTGCATCCGGGCAGCGGGCGGATCATCGCCATGCGCTGGGTGGAGATGCTGATCGGCACGCTGCTCCGGCAGGCCGTGCTCGCGCTCGTGCTCGGCGTGCTGGTGTACGGCTATGCGCTGATCATCTCGACCGCCATGCCGTGGGGGCTGCAGATCCTGTTCATGGCGCTGCTGACGATCGCGGTGTTCTTCTACCGGCGGCCGTTCCAGCACCTGTTCGCCTCGATGAACGGGCACACGCTGACCACGCGCATGCTCGGCGACGCCGCGTCCTCCTCCGTACTCGAGCGGTCGTCCTCGGCGCTGCCGCCGGTGGCGGCGGCCAGGATCGGCCGCTGGGGTGCGCGTAAGGCCGAGCCGCTCATCCAGGCGGCCGCGATGGGCGCGTCGGCGGGCACCGCGGCGGCGGCGTCCACGGTCGCCCAGGGGCGGGCCCGTGGGCAGGAGAGCGCGGAGGGCGTGGCCGCGTCCGGCACCCGGGTCCCCGCCACGGCGGCGCCGCTGAACACCGACAAGCAGGACGGGAAGGCCGCGGGCCGGCAGGTTCCCGCACCGCGGGCCGGGGCCGCGCCGCCGCTCAACCTGAGCGGCACGCCGACCCGCACTCGTGGCACTCCGTCGCCTGGTGGAGCGCGGCCGTCAGGCGGGTCCGCCGCCGGTCCTGGGAACGCCGGTGCCGGGAGCGCCGGTGCGGGGAGTGGCGGGGCCGGTGGAGGTGGCTGGTTCGGTGGAGGTTCCGGGGGTGGCTGGGCGTCACGGCGTGGCGCGGGCGGCTCCGGTGGCTCCAGGTCGGGTGGCACGCGGTTCGGTGGTTCCGGCGGTTCTGGCGGCTCCAGGTCGGGCGGGTCAGGGTCGGGTGGGTCCTGGCTGAGTGGCTCCGGTCGTTCGGGTGGCTCGGGCGGTTCGGGGGGTTCCGGCGGTTCTGGCGGGTCCCGGTCGGCGAGTCGTGGGTCGTCGGGCGGCGGGATGTTCGGGGGCGGCGGTTCAGGTGGTCGGCGTCCGGCCGACGAGCCGAAGGGCCGCTCCTCGGAGGCGCCGCCGCTCTGGCTGCCGAGCAGCCGCCGTGGCGGCGGCTCCGGTGAGGGCGAGCCGTCCGTGCCCTTCTGGCTCAAGCCCAGCAATCCGGACAGGGACTGATCATGGCGCAGCCGGGTGACAGGCGGGGCGTCGCCTTCGCCGCCATCGTGGTGGTCATCGCCGCCGTCGGCATCTACCTGACAATGTGGCCGGACTCCGGCGAACCGGACGCAGGGAAGGCGCCCGCCGGCCACACCACGACCGTCTCACCGGCCGCGCCGAGCAAGCCGCTGGCGACCGCCAGCGGCAAGCCGTTCGACATCTACTCCTACCTGCCGATGACCAAGGAGCAGCTCGCCGCGGCGTCCGACCTGGCCGAGCGGTTCACCGCCGCGTACGGAACGTTCCGCTACGACGAGGAGCCCTCGGCCTATGTGGATCGGGTCAAGGTGTTCACCACGGCCGAGTTCGGCAACGTGCTCGCCAGGACGCGCACCTCGCCCGGCACCGTCGAGCGCGACCGCGCCGACGAACTCGTGGCGGCGGGGACGGCCAAGATGAAGGAGATCAGGCAGGTCGAGAAGTCGTCCGTCATCTTCGTGGTGACCGGCACGCAGCAGATCACCGCCAAGAGCGGCAACAAGCAGGTCGTGGACGACTACGCGGTCACCGTGAGTCAGATGGGCGCCGACTGGCGGGTCTTCGACCTGCAACCCGCCGACGCGGGCCAGGACGGAGACACCCAAGGGTGAACACCTCCCGCGCTCGCGTCGCCCTGGCGCTTGGAGCCGCCGGGGTGCTGCTTCTCGCCGTCGTCATCATGTCGCCGATGCTCATGACCTCGATCCCGTCGTTCCTCGGCAGCGGGAGCACCGCCCGTACCGACTGCGTCAACGGCGACACGCCCGTACAGGAGGTGTCCGACACCGGCGCCTCCGACATTCCGGCCGACTATCTGGAGCTCTACAAGAAGTTCGGCACGAAGATCGGCGTCCAGTGGAACATCCTGGCCGCCGTCGGCAAGCGCGAGACCGACCACGGCCGCTCGAACATGGCGGGCGTCAAGAGCGGCACCAACTACGCGGGCGCGGCCGGGCCGATGCAGTTCCTGATCGGCACGTGGGGCGGCAAGGCGCGGATCGCGATGTCGTCGAAGTTCAACGGGTACGCCTCCGACGGCGACGGTGACGGCGTGGCTGACATCTACAACCCCGCCGACGCGATCCTGGGCGCCGCGAAGATGCTCAAGCGCAACGGCGCTCCGGAGAAGGTACGCCAGGCGCTGTTCATCTACAACCGCGCCTGGTGGTACGTCGACCAGGTCGAGCAGATCGCCAAGGGCTACGCCAAGTCCGGTGACGTCGAGGTGCCGCCGCAGGCCGACGAGGCCTGCGACGATCCGCTGGTCGAGGCCGCGCCGAGTGACGTGGTGGCCAAGATCCTGGAGTTCGCGCTGGCCCAGCGCGGCAAGCCGTACCTGTGGGGCGGGACCGGACCCGACGCCTTCGACTGCTCGGGCATCATCTACGCCGCCTACCGGGCGGCCGGGCTGTCGATCCCGCGGACCACGTTCGGGCAGTGGCCGTTCGGCGTGAAGATCCCGCAGGGTGACGAGCAGGCGGGCGACCTGGTGTTCTTCAACGCCGGGCCGGGCACGGGGCCGGACAACCCCGGGCACGTCGGAATGATCGTGTCGAAGGGCAAGATGGTGGAGGCCCGCTGCACGCTGTGCGGGCCGATCAAGGTGACGACGTATCAAGCGCGCGGCAATATTATGGGTTTCACCCGTCCGTTACAGAACCCCGACGTGCTCGAACAGCTCAAGAAGCTGCAGAATGCCGCACTATGACAGTGATCGTGGTGACGGCGTGATGATGGTCGTGGTGGCGGTATGACGGTGATCGTGGTGGCGGCGGCGATCGTCTCCTCGGATGGGCGCGTACTCGCCGCGCAGCGGGCCGAGCCGCCCGCCCTCGCCGGCGGGTGGGAGTTCCCGGGCGGCAAGGTGGATCCCGGCGAGAGCGAGATCGAGGCGCTGATCCGGGAGTGCCGCGAGGAGCTTGGCGTGACCGTGTCGGTGGGCGCGCGGGTGGGCGGCGACTGGCCGCTGTCCGAGGGGTACGTCATGCGGGCCTGGCTGGCCTCCCTGGCCTCGGGCGTACCGGAGGCCAAGGAGCATCTGGCGCTGCGGTGGCTCGGACCTGGCGAGTATTACGACGTGGCCTGGCTCGGGGCGGATCTGCCGGTCATGGAAGCCGTGGAAGATCTGCTCCGACAGGGTTAACCATCTCCCCTGGGTGACATAACGATTACTGAGTGTAATGTCACGCGGCCTGAGGGGAGGCGACGTGGTCAGACATGGCTGGATCGTGGCGGGGGCACTGGCCTTCGCGGGGGCGTCGGTTTTGGCGGGCATCCAGTGCGAGCCCGTGGCGGCCGAGGTCTTCAGGGCCGCTGGCGGGGCTGGGATCGCGCTGGTCTTCGAGCGACTGGGCGATGCCGGCGGGATCGGGCGATGGGTACGTACGGGGGATGCGCTGCGGTTTCGGGTGAGCCTGGAGGGGATGGGCAGCGACGCCCGGCTCGCGGTGGCGACCAGCCCGGCGAACGCGCTGACGTCGATGACGTGCCCCAGCTTGCCTGCTGGTGGGTTGCTGGACACGGCTCCGGGAATCGTGGGTGGGCCGGGGGATCAGGCGGTTGAGGGGCGAGCGATTCCGGGTGGGCAGGCAGCCCCGGGTGGGCTGGCGATTCCGGGCGGGCAGGCGGTTTCGGGTGGACAGGCGGTTTCGGGTGGGCCGGCTAGCGATGGGCGGGTTGCGGGCGGGCAGGCTACCCCGGGCGGTGCTCTGGCGGCTCGGACTGCCGCGCTGAACGCCCTGGTCGCTGGTGAGGCGACTGACGGACAGGCGTCGGTGGATGGGCGACCGGTCGCCGAGGCGGCGACGTCGCGAGGCGTCCTGGCGTCCGGGCCGTCGTCGGCGCCGGCCCCGTCGCTGAGGACCGCGCTGGTGCCGACCGCGCCAGTGGTCAACGCGTCGGGTGCGATGGCGCAAGGTGTGGCGGGGCACGGCGTGAGCGGGTCGGATGGGACCGCGCCCGGCGGGACGCGCCCAGGGGGCGCAGTCGCGGCGGGCGGGGTGGCTCCGGGCGTGGTCCCCGTGGCGCGGGTGTGTGCGTTGGGTGATGCGGCGGGGGATCGGTTCGTGGACGTGCTGCTCACCGTGCCGCACGGGCCGAAGGAGGTCGTACTCACGGCGGCGGCTCGAGCGCGTGACACGGCGGGCGGCGGTGTCGCGACCGTCGTCGGCTCGACCACGACCTTTGTCAAGGCCCCAGTGAGCGTGCCTGTCGGGGCGAGCGGCCGCGGGGAGTCCGGCGATGACAGCGCGGGGACGTTCGTCGAGATCCCGCGTGGTGACGTCACGCTGAGCGGCCGAGCGGTACGCGTCGAACACGGCGCCAAGGACGCTCGCCCAGACAAGACGGCGGTCGCCGGAAGGGTACGCCCTGGAAACGGGCATACCGCGAAGTCCCATCTGCGGATGGTCTCAGCCGGTCATGCGCACGCGTCCAGCCCCGTACCGAACGGGACGGCCGTCCAGGTCCCGGCGCCTGAGCTGCGGCGCGGGCCCGCACTGAGCCTGCCCCAGGTCCTCCCGCCGCCGACATCGGGGCTCGGCACGCCGGGAGTCGGCGGCACTTCAGGAGTCGTCGGCGGCACGCCCAGAGCCGGGGCTCCAGAAGTGAGCACCCCACAAGGCGGCACCCCACAAGCCCCACAAGGCGGCACTCCCGGACTTGGTGCTCCGGGTTTCGGCGCCGGTGCGGGCACCGGTTGGGGGGCCATGACATCGGCAGAAGAAGTTGGGCCGCCCTTGCCATTCGCCATTACGGGTAACCGCTTTCAACCGGCCGAGCGGGTGAATCCCCTGGCAGGCGTACGCGGGCTGCCATGGGTCGCGGGCGGGATCGCGGTGCTGCTCGGTGCGCTGTGGCTGGTCGCCAGGGCACAACGGGCGCGATTGCGACGAAAGGTGTTGTAATTCCGTCTTTACTGTTACTTTTACCCGGCTAGGATTCCCTTGACCATGGTTCCGGGACTGCGCGGAGGGCACAGGTGGCACGTACGCGAGCGACGGCCGTGTCCGCACTGATCCTGGCCTTAGGGCTGACGGGTGCCGGTGCGGTTCCCTTCGTCCTCCAGAGCGCGAGCGCCTCCGCGGTCGCCTACGACCCCGCCGTCGAGCCCTGTGAAGCGGGCGAGGTGTGCGACATCACGCCGGAGACCACCGTCACGGTCACCACGACGCTGGACACCCCCACTCCGGACCCGGAAACGACGATCACCAAGACCGTCACCGCGCCCACGAAGACGACGACGAAGACGAGCACCCCGAAGCAGTCGAAGACGCCGAGCTCGACCCCCAGCACGCCCAAGACCACGCCCTCGCAGCTGCAGTCGTTGCCGTCGCAGAACGTGGAGGTGCCGACCGCGACCACCACCTCGTCCACGCCCGAGCCCACGGACACGGACGTCGTCCTGCCCACCGTGGCGCCCGTCGAGACCCCTTCGACGACGCCGTCGCCGAGTCTGACGGAGAGCTCGACGGAGGAGTCGGTCCCGCTCGAACTGCGTAACGCGGCCCCCGAGTACGACCAGCGGACGCTGACGCAGCAGCTCAGCATCCCGGCGCTCGTACTGGTGCTGCTGGTGCTGTTCGCGGTGCTCATCTTCGAGGGGCGGCTGCGCCGGATGGCCCACGCGGCGGCCGTACGCAAGGCGGGTCCACAGGGCGGCCCTGGTCAGCCCGGCTTCCCGGGAGCCCCCGGTGGACCGGGCGGGATGGGCTATCCGGCGGGCCCCGGTTATGCCACTGCCGGTTTCGCGGCGCCCGGTTATCCGGGCGGTACGGCGTATGCGCCGATTATCAGCTTCGTCCCCGTACAGACCTATCCGGGGGGACAGGTCCAGTACGGCGCGGTCTATCAGGACCCGAACATGTACGGCCAGCCCGCGCAGCCGCCCATGGCGGCGGGCGAGCCCATGGTGCTGCATCCGGACGAGTTCGACACGTTCAGCCAGGAGCCGGCCAAGTCCGACTTCGATGCCTTCAGTCGTCCCGAGCCCCAGGGGGAGTCGTACCGGGCCCCGTTCGAGGCTCTGGTCCCTGCTGAGCAGCCGCCCGCGGACATCCCGCCCGGTGGTGCCGGTCCGTACGAAGACTCGCCTGAGCGCCCGCTGGGCGCCGCCTCAGCCGCCGAGACCGGCGACGCCGAGCCGTGGCAGAGCATTGGCCAGCCTCGACCTGGTGCCGAAGGGCCTGGTGCCGGAGGGCCTACCCTCGAAGGGCCCACACTCGAAGGGCTGGCCGCCGATGGGGCGCCCGCCGATGTGACCGCCATCCAGCCGCTGCCTCCGCAGAAGCCCAAGCGCCGCTGGGGACGTCGCTCTTGACCTGCTCCCCGCCCTGAAGGGATGGGGATTCCCGTGCCGCTATGCGGCAGCTCGTGCCGCTTGCGCGGCCCGCGCTGTGGAGCGGGGTGCTTGACGTTTCGCGGACCCGGGTGGGTCTCCACGCCCTGAGACGACCAGCCCGGCCGCCTGTCCTTTGCTCTTGATGTTCCTCGCCCCGACGATGTCGGCGTGCTCGCTGTGCCCGCAGGAAGTGCAGGAGAAGATCGCTTGGCTCTTGCGGCTCTTCCCGTCCACCTTCTCGCACGCAGGTTCCGGGCACGTCTGGGACGTGTACGCAGGGTTGATCTTATGGATGACGCTGCCGGTGTAGCGCGCCTTGGCGCGGAGAGCGACTTCCAGGCCGTACCAGCCCTTGTCGAGAATCGCCGTGTTGAGCCCGGATTTCGCCGCCGCGCCGTTGCGTAGGAACCTGCCCGGCCGGTCGGGGTCGGGCTTGGGCTTGACGGCCGTGCTCATGGCCTTGGTGTTCAGGTCTTCGATGACAACGTGCCCGTAGGCGCGGGTGAGCCGGTGCGCGGCCTGGGCGTTGAAGTCAGCGCGCCGCCACCGCACCCGCCGCATGATCTCACTCATCGCGGCCCTGACCTTCTTGCGCCGCTTCGATCCCTTCTGCGTGCGGGCGAGTCGGCGTTGCATACGTAGATACCGTTCCGCTTCGCCGGGTGTGACATACCCGAGGTCGTCTTGCCGGTCCTGTTTCGTCTCCCGTTTCGTCTCCTGTGGCGGCTGCCGGGAGGAGACCCCGCCGGTTCCGGCGTGGCGGCGGTCGAAGAACTCCCCGTCCGACGTCACGGCGGCCGTGACCACCCCCCGGTCCACCCCCACCCATCCAGGGCAGGCATGTTCCCCACGCTCCGCGATCCCATCCTCGACCAGGAAGCTGATGAACCAGTGTTCGCCGTCCCGGGACACGGTTGCGGACTTGACGCTTCCCCCGAGCGGGCGCGACATCCGAAACCGCGCCCACCCGAACTTGGGCAGGAAGACTCGCCCCCACTTACGGCCGATCCGCTCTACGGGCAGGTGTTTCGCGGTGGGGAAGCGAAACGAGGGCCGCCACTTCGCCTTCGACTTCCAGCGCACCTTCCACGTGCCGTGCGTGCGGCACGCTTGGTCCAGGTCTTTGAGGGTCTGCTGGATCACCTGGGCGGGGGCGTCGGCGAGCCAGTCGCAGTATGGGTCCTTCTTCGCCTCGGCGAGCTGCCCGCACTGCTCGGCATAGGTGATCCACTGCCCGCGCCGCCGGTAATCCCGCCGCTGTTGGAGACCGGTGTTCCACACGGCCCGGCAGATGCCGCCCAGCCTTTCGGCGAACGCGGCCTGCCCGGAGTCGAACTCCAGGCGATACTTCCGGCCCGCCAACATGCGCAACACCCCCTTCTCCCTCGGGATGCTCACGTCTCACCGACTCGAACACATTATCATCTGGTCTATGAGCCAGGAAGCGGAATATTGACGAGGCAGACACGTGGTTTCCGCGATGCATGTCCATCTGGTCTTTGTCACCAAATAT
Organism: Nonomuraea sp. NPDC050022; assembly: GCF_044460705.1. NCBI lineage: Bacteria > Bacillati > Actinomycetota > Actinomycetes > Streptosporangiales > Streptosporangiaceae > Nonomuraea > Nonomuraea sp. NPDC050022. The sequence continues at coordinate 191,890 of NZ_JBITKE010000005.1, read as the reverse complement.
CGCAGAAACGTGTTCGACGACGCGATGCTGCGCCGCTGCGAAGACGTCATGATCGAGGTGTGCGACAGTTTCGAGGCCGAACTGCGCGAGTTCAACGGCGAACACGACCACGTCCACCTGCTCGTCCAGTACCCGCCCAAGGTCGCGATCAGCAAACTCGTCAACTCGTTGAAGGGCGTCTCCTCGCACTACCTGCGCAAGGAGTTCACCGGCGGCGTCAACTGCGCCATCATGCACGGCCCCTTCTGGTCACCCAGCTACTTCGCCGCCTCCTGTGGCGGAGCGCCCCTATCGATCATCAAGGCGTATATCGAACAGCAGCGCCGCCCCACCTGAGGTCCCACATCCGCGCTCCGCGCTCCGGGATGCCCCGCCTACGGCGGGCCATCCCTCAAAGGGGGGACCGCATACATTCCCGGCCTGAAGGCCGAGGCTTTCTGCGGACCTTCGGTAACGCGGTCGTACGATCTCGCGACTGTGGCGTCCGGCCGTCGGATTCGGCACGCGACTCGCCGCCCTGACCGCTCGATGACCCGTTTTTCGCGCGGTACGCGAGTATGTCATCCATGTCGACTCCCCCAGCCGCGGCTGAACCCGCATTATCGGAAAAGTCAGGACATTCACGCGTAGCTCGGCGGATCGGTTGCCTGGGTTTGTCGTTGGTGCCGTTCGTGTTAGTCGGGGCGATGGTCATGGCGCCCGTTTGGCTCAACGACTATCTGCTGGCGCGCATGGTGGACCGCATCCAGGAGTACCCGCCGCCGCCCGGAGCGGACTTCGGGTACATCGACCCGCAAGTGAAGGTGACCGGCGACTCCGGCGACTGCTTCTACACCATCCGTTTCGAGGTCTTCACCGACCGGCCCGTCGAGGAGGTGCTGAAGTACTACCGCCAGGCGAAGATCGAGGACCCCGACGGAGACCTCGATGACTTCGAGATCACGGCCTGGACGCCGTTTGACGAGCCGGGCGAGACTTCTGCCGCGAACCAGGTGATCATCCACCTGGACGGCATGTATGACCGCACCTGGACGGACATGCGCTGCTGGTGAAGCAGCGTCACGTACGGGTGACGAGTTTGTCGAAGGCGCGGTCCGGGAGCAGCCGGTGGATTCTCAGCAGGAGCTTGCCCATGTAGCCGACGGCGTACCGCGGCTTGGGGGCCTTGGCGTCGATGGCCGTGCGAATGGTCTGGGCGACCACCGAGGGGTCCGAGGCCTTGTTCTTCCCGGCGAAAGCGGCTTCCGCGCGGTCCGCCATCGCGTTCGCGACGGAGGCGTAGGCGCCTTTGCCGGAGATCTCCCTCAGGTCGTGGGGCGTGCTCGACTCGAATTCCGTCTTGATGAGGCCGGGCTGGACGACCACCACCTTGATGCCGAAGCGGCCGACCTCCTGGCGCAGGGTGTCGGAATAGCCTTCCAGGGCGTGCTTCGAGGCGTGGTACCAGGCGCCGAGTGGGAGGGAGATCACCCCGGCGATCGAGGAGACGTTGACGATCGTGCCGGAGCGGCGCTCGCGCATCCCCGGCAGGACCAGCTGGATCAGCCGGGCGGGCCCGAACATGTTGACCTCGAACTGGTGACGCGCGGTGTCGAGCGGCACGTCCTCGGCGGCCCCGTACACGCCGACGCCGGCGTTGTTGACCAGCACGTCGATGCGCGACTGCTCGGCGAGGACGGTGTCGACGACGCGTCGCAGGTCCTCCTCCTTGGTGACGTCCATCGCGAGGGTGTGGCCGCCGGCCTTGCGGATGTCCTCCATCCGGTCGACGCGCCGGGCCACGCCGTACACCGTGTGGCCGGCGCGCAGCAGTTCGAGTGCGGTGGCGCGGCCGATGCCGGCCGAAGCGCCTGTGACGAGGCAGATCTTGGCTGCCATGGAACGACCTTTCATCTGGGGTACGCGGCGTAGAGCCACTCCCGGTAGGGCGGTATCAGGGCTTCCGAGGCGGCGATGATCTCCGCGGCGGCGGCCGCGATCACCTGTGCGTCCGGCTGCTCGGCCGGCTCGTACGCGTGCCGCACGATGTGCGCGAGCACCCTGGCCTTGGCCTCGGGGTCCGGCTCGTCGGGCACCGTGATCACGGTGCCCAGGAGGTAGAAGCTCGCCTGCGTCGCGGTCAGGCCGTAGATCAGGTGCTCGACGTCGTCGCGGAGCAGACCGTGACGGATCATCACCTCGTGGAAGCGCGCGGTGGCGAGCAGTTCGTGGCTGCGCGTCGCGCTGTCGGCCATCCTGCCCTGAAGGAGCGGCAGATTGCCGGTGAGGAGCGCCCGCAGCATCGGCCGGCGGCAGCTCACCAAGAACAGGGTGCTGAGCATGCGGTGAGGCAGCACCACGGCCGGGTCACGGCGCAACTCCTGCAGCAGCGTCTCGATGTAGATGATGGCCTCGCGCACGAACAGGGCCTCGAAGAGCTGCTGTTTGGTACGCCAGTGCAGGTAGACGGTGCCCTTGCCGATGCCGGCCCGCTGGGCGATGTCGTCGATCGTCACCTTGCGAACGCCGAGGCGCACGGTCAGCTCGGCCGCCGCGTCGAGGATCCGGTCGGCGCGGTCGGCCGCCTCGCTCGGTCTTCCCAGTGCCATCGTGCGACCTCCATCTGACTTGTTGACCAGCTTAGCAAAAGAAGTCAAAAAGTCATCCGGCCTCATGAAAAAGGCCGGTGAGGGGAGCCCTCACCGGCCTTTTTCAGTACGGGTACGACGCTACTTGGCGCGCTTGAAGATCTTGTTGCCCAGCCACACGATCGGGTCGTACTTGCGATCGGCCACGCGCTCCTTCATCGGGATGAGCGCGTTGTCAGTGATCTTGATGTGCTCGGGGCAGACCTCGGTGCAGCACTTGGTGATGTTGCAGTAGCCCAGCCCGTGCTCCTCCTGGGCTGATTCCTGCCGGTCCGCCACGTCGTACGGGTGCATGTCGAGCTCCGCGATGCGCATGAGGAAGCGCGGCCCGGCGAAGGCGGGCTTGTTCTCCTCGTGGTCGCGGATGACGTGGCAGATGTTGTTGCACATGAAGCATTCGATGCACTTGCGGAACTCCTGGGACCGCTCGACGTCGACCTGCTTCATCCGGTATTCGCCCGGCCGCACACCCTCCGGCGGGGTGAAGGACGGGATTTCGCGTGCTTTTTCGTAGTTGAACGAGACGTCGGTGACGAGGTCCTTGATGACGGGGAACGTACGCATCGGCGTGACGGTGATCGTCTCGTCCTCGGTGAAGGTGGACATCCGCGTCATGCAGCCCAGCCGGGGCTTGCCGTTGATCTCCATCGAGCAGGAGCCGCACTTGCCAGCCTTGCAGTTCCAGCGGACCGCCAGGTCCGGCGCCTGCGTGGCCTGCAGACGGTGGATGATGTCGAGGACGACCTCGCCCTCGTTCACCTCGACGGTGAAGTCCTCGAGCTTGCCCTCACCGCCCTCACCGCGCCATACCTTGAACTTTGCCTTGTAGCTCATGACTTTGCGATCCCGTCGAACTCGGTCATCTCTTCGTCGGTGAGGTATTTCGCCAGCTCGTCCCGGTCGAACAGCTTGATCAGGTGGTCGGCCATCGTAGGCTGCACCTTCTCCTCGACCGAGACGGACGAGCCGTCCTCCGTCGAGCAGACGAGCAGCTTGCGGCGCCAGGCCGGGTTCATGCCGGGGAAGTCGTCGCGGGTGTGCCCGCCGCGGCTCTCCTCGCGCAGCAGCGCGGCCCGCGCCACGCACTCCGAGACGAGGACCATGTTGCGCAGGTCGATCGCGAGGTGCCAGCCGGGGTTGTAGATCCGCGAGCCGGCCGCGCCGACCAGCTGCACGCGCTCCTTGAGCTTCTCCACGGCCTCCAGGGCCTCGGAGACCTCTTCGGCCTTGCGGATGATGCCGACGAGCTCGTTCATCGTCCGCTGGAGCTCGTGGTGCACCTCGTAGGGGTTCTCGCCGGAGCGGCCCAGCGGCGCCAGCGCCTCGGCGTGCGCCTCCTCCACGAGCTCCTGGGCCACCTGGGGCCTGGCGGGCAGGCCGTCGATGTACGCGGCCGCTCCGGCGCCCGCTCGGCGGCCGAAGACCAGCAGGTCGGACAGCGAGTTGCCGCCCAGGCGGTTGGAGCCGTGCATGCCGCCCGAGACCTCGCCCGCGGCGAAGAGCCCCGGCACGGCCGCCGCGCCGGTGTCGGCGTCGACCTCGACGCCGCCCATGATGTAGTGGCAGGTCGGGCCCACCTGCATGGGCTCGGCGGTGATGTCGACGTCGGCCAGCTCCTTGAACTGGTGGTGCATCGACGGCAGTCGCCGCTTGATCTCCTCGGCCGGCAGCCGGCTGGACACGTCGAGGAAGACACCGCCCTGGGGAGAGCCGCGCCCCGCCTTCACCTCGGAGTTGATCGCCCGGGCCACCTCGTCACGCGGCAGCAGCTCCGGGGGACGGCGGTTGTTGGCCTGGTCGGTGTACCAGCGGTCGCCCTCCTCCTCGCTGGTGGCGTACTTGTCCTTGAACACCTCGGGGATGTAGTTGAACATGAAGCGCTCGCCGTCGGAGTTGCGCAGCACGCCGCCGTCGCCGCGGACCGACTCGGTGACGAGGATGCCGCGCACGGACGGCGGCCAGACCATCCCCGTGGGGTGGAACTGGATGAACTCCATATTGATCAGCTTCGCGCCGGCCAGCAGGGCCAGGGCGTGGCCGTCACCGGTGTACTCCCAGGAGTTGGAAGTGACCACGTAGGACTTGCCGATGCCGCCGGTCGCGAGCACGACGGCGGGCGCATCGAAGACCACGAAATTTCCGGACTCGCGCCAGTAGCCGAAGCCACCCGAGATGCGGTCGCCGTCCTTGAGCAGGCGCGTGACCGTACATTCGGCGAAGACCTTGATGTAGGCCTCGTGATCGCCGTGCGTCTCGAAGTCCTCCTGCTGGAGCGCGACGACGCGCTGCTGCAGCGTGCGGATCAGCTCCAGCCCGGTGCGGTCGCCGACGTGGGCCAGCCGGGGGTACTCGTGCCCGCCGAAGTTACGCTGGCTGATCTTGCCGTCCTTGGTGCGGTCGAACAGCGCGCCCCACGCCTCCAGCTCCCAGACCCGGTCGGGGGCCTCCTTGGCGTGGAGTTCGGCCATCCGCCAGTTGTTCAGGAACTTGCCGCCCCGCATGGTGTCACGGAAGTGCACCATCCAGTTGTCGTCTGAGTTGACGTTGCCCATCGCGGCGGCGGCGCCGCCCTCGGCCATGACCGTGTGGGCCTTGCCGAACAGCGACTTGCAGACGATCGCCGTCCGCTTGCCCTGCTGCCGGGCCTCGATGGCGGCCCGCAGCCCGGCGCCGCCCGCGCCGATGACGACGACGTCGTATTCGTGACGCTCGATGTCCACAGAAATTGTCCTAACAGAAAGGGCCTTAAGCGAACGGGAAGGCGATGATGCCCTTGGCGACCAGGCGGACATAGAGGTCGGCGCCCATGACGGAGAACATCGAGGCCCACGCGAGTGGCTGGTGCTTGGCGTTGAGCTTGGAGACGAACGTCCAGGCCCGGTAGCGAAGCGGGTGCCGGGAGAAGTGGTTGAGCCGGCCCGCGGTGATGTGCCGGCACGAATGGCACGACAGCGTGTAGGCGACGATCAGGACGGCGTTGGCGATCAGGATCCACGAGCCCAGGCCGAGCGGCTTGTGGACGACCGCCAGGATCGCGTCGTAGCTCAGGATCGCGCCGATGACGATGGCCGCGTAGAAGAAGTACCGGTGGATGTTCTGCATGATCAGCGGGAAGCGCGTCTCACCGCTGTACTTGCCGTGCGGCTCCTGAACGGCGCACGCGGGCGGCGACAGCCAGAAGGACCGGTAGTAGGACTTTCGGTAGTAGTAGCAGGTCAGCCGGAACCCGCCGGGCAGGCCGAGGATCAGCAGACCGGGCGGCAGCGTGTACCAGTCACCGATCGGCGCCCAGCCGAACAGCCGCGCGCCCTCGGCACACGAGGTCGTCAGACACGGCGACGAGAACGGGGCGATGTACGGGTCGAGGTAGTAGCTGCCGTCGAAGATCGCCCACACGCCATAGACGAGGAAGGCACTGAGTGCCAGGAACGTCAGCAGCGGGGCCAGCCACCATCTGTCGGTGCGCAGCGTGCGCACCTTTATCTGCGCACGCTGCCTTCTGACAGGAGCATCGGGCGTCGTTTGGGTCATCGCGGACCTCTCCACCTCCCGCGGACCCTGCTCGCAGGGAATCCGGGTCGTTCGCTTGGCGCGTGCACGGCGGGGCAGGGCCTCCGCTCGCAGAGCGCTTTGGTGGGGGATACGTTACGACGACCGCCTCGGGATTTGTGAGGAGGGTCACTCACTTTTTCGATGACTCGCTGTGATTCCTGTCACGTACCCCTGTCACGTGGGCTGCCCTTTGCTCGGGAGCTTAACCACAGTCACGAAAAAATCATCTATTTGGCGGACAACTCGGATAAATTGCTCAAAATCTACCGGCTTGGAGACGTACGCATTCGCGTGCAGCCGATAGCTGTGCAGGATGTCCTCCTCCGCCTCCGAGGTCGTCAGGATCACCACGGGGATCGTGCGCAGCCCGGCGTCGGCCTTCACCTCGCTCAGCACCTCCAAGCCGCCCATCCGGGGCAGGTTCAGGTCGAGCAGGATGAGGTCCGGCGTCGGCGCGTCCTGGTAGCCGTCCTCCCGGCGCAGGAACGCCATCGCCTGCTCGCCGTCGTTGACCACGTGCAGGCGGTTGCGGACCTTGTTGAAGTCGAACGCCTCTTTGGTGAGGAGCACGTCACCCTGGTCGTCCTCGACCAGGAGCACCTCGATCGGCCGCCAGTCAGTCGCCATTTTCATCTCCAGCCGCGGGCAGCGTCCAGCGGAACGTCGCGCCCTTCCCCTCAGCCTTGCCCTCGCCATCCAGCCAGAGCTGGCCGCCGTGATACTCGACGATCTTGCGGCAGAGCGCGAGCCCGATGCCGGTCCCTGGATAGACGTCCCGTGGATGCAGGCGCTGGAAGATCAGGAAGATGCGGTCGGCGTACTTGGCCTCCACCCCGATCCCGTTGTCCGAGCAGCTGAACTCCCACATCCGCCCGGCCCGCTTGACGCCGATGTGCACCTGCGGCGGCAGGTCGGAGCGGAACTTGACGGCGTTCTCGATCAGGTTCTGGAAGAGCTGGGTGAGCTGGCCACGGTTTCCGACGACCTTGGGCAGGGCGTCGCGGGTGACGACCGTACCGGTGTCCTCGATCGCGGCCGACAGGTTGTCCAGGGCCGTGGTGAGCGCCGCGTCCGTGTCGGTGACCACCCGCTCGCCGGTGACCCGGCCCACCCTGGAGAAGTCGAGCAGGTCGTTGATGAGCAGTTGCATGCGCTTGGCGCCGTCGACCGCGTAGCGGATGTACTCCTTGGCCCGGTCGTCGAGCCGGTCGCCGTAGCGCTGCTCCAGCATCTGCGTGAAGCTGGCCACCTTGCGCAGCGGCTCCTGCAGGTCGTGACTGGCGACGTAGGCGAACTGCTCCAGCTCCCCGTTGGACCTGCGCAGCTCGTCGGACTGCTCCTCGGCCCGCCGCCAGGCCGACACGATGCGCGCGCGCATGGAGTCGACGTGGCTCGACAGCTCGGCCAGCTCCGCCGGCCGCGCCACACTCAGCCGGTGGTCGAAGTCGCCCGCCGCGACCTTGCGCACCTGGTCGGTCAGCTGGGCGATGGGCTTGAGTACGGCGTAGCGGATGATGAACAGCAGCCCGATCCCCACCGCGGCCAGCACGGCCAGCAGGACGACCAGGGCCACGTTCAGCCGGTCGAGCTGGACCGCGACGTCGGGCCGCAGACCCCGCTCCCGTACGTCGGCGACCAGCTTCATGATCAGCGTGGACCCCAGCACGAACACCACAGCGGTTACCACGCCGACGGCGAGAAACCAGCGGCCCACCGGGAGTCTGCCGACGCCCGTCGCCGGCTTCGGCGGGGGCAGCGGATGGATGCTCACTGCGACCTCCTGCTGACGCGCACCACGGCGAGGTCGTCGCTGAGCGTGCCCACGTGCCTGATGAGCCGGTCGAGATCGATCGAGCCGTGCTCGCGTACCAGGTCGACCAGGCCGTCCACGCCGAGCAGCTCCTTTTGCTCGCCCACCGCGGCCTCGATCAGGCCGTCGGTGTAGAGCATCATGGACCATTCCTCGCCCAGTGGCACGTCGAGGACGGTCCATTCGGCGTCGGAGAAGATGCCGAGCGGCGGCCCGGAGGGCGCGCCGGGGACCACGCCGACGACTCCGTCACGGACGAGGACGGGCGGCGGGTGTCCGACCACCCGCATCCTGGCGTTGCGCAAGTCGGGCGTGATGGTCGCCATGCACAGGGTGGTGAAGATCTCCGGGGCCTGGCGTTCGGCGCGCAGGACGGCGTCGAGCGTACGCAGCAGTCGCTCGCCGGTCTGCCCGGCGAGCACGAGCGTGCGCCAGGCGATGCGCAGCGCCACGCCGAGCGCGGCCTCGTCGGGACCGTGCCCGCAGACGTCGCCGACCACGACGTGCACCGCGCCGTCGGGCGTCTGCACGGTGTCGAAGAAGTCGCCGGCCAGCAGCGACCCCTGGCTGCCCGGCAGGTAGCGGGTGGTGTGCTCCAGCGCGTCGGTGCGCAGCAGGGCGACGGGCAGCAGGCCGCTCTCCAGCCGGGCGTTCTCCTTGGCCGTCAGCTCGGCCGCGACCAGCCTGAGCTGCGCCAGATCGGCCCGCTTGCGCTCCATGGCGTAGCGGATGGCCCTGGCCAGCAGCCGCGCGTCGACGTCCTGCTTGACGAGGTAGTCCTGCGCTCCGGCCTGGACCGCGGCGACCCCCACGTGGGCGTCGCGCAGCCCGGTGAGCACCAGTACGGCCGCGTGCGGCGCCGCCCCCAGCACCTGCTCCAGCGCCTCCAGACCGGTGGCGTCGGGGAGTGTGAGGTCGACGAGTACGCACTGGATCCGGGAGTCGAGCTTGGCCTTGCCCTCGGCCAGGCTGCGTACCCAGGTGATGCGCGGCGGTGCCTCGGCCTGCTTCAGGAGCTCCTCGACGAGGAACGCGTCACCGGCGTCGTCCTCGATGAGGAGCAGCGTCAGCGTTTCGTTGAGAGTTGCCGTCACACGCGCCTCTTCATAGAAGTCGGGCTGTTGGGGATTATTCTGCGATGAGCTCTACCCCTTGCGGAAGCGTGTGCTCATGTCCGGCTTCGACGACGAAGGAGAGCAGGGTCGTACGGAAGGCCTGCGCCGCCCTGGTCGGCTCCACGTCCTTGCGGTGGGCCAGCGCGATGGTGCGGCTCAGTCCCGGTGGCGCCAGGGGAGTGCCGGTCAGCCCCGGCCGCCCGTCGAGCACCATGGACGGCACCACGGCCAGCCCCAGCCCCGCCTCCACGAACCGCAGGACGGCGTCCATCTCGCCGCCCTCCACCGCGAACCTGGGCTCGAACCCGGCCTGGCGGCAGGCCGCCAGCGTCGCCTCGCGCAGGTCGTAGCCGCGCCTGAACATCACCATCCCCCGGCCGCGCAGATCCTCCATGCGCAGGTACGGCTTGCGTTCCGGCTGGTGAGAGGGCGTCACCACGACCAGGTTCTCGCGCAGGATCTCCTCGGTCACCAGGGACGGGTCGTCGCCCTGCAGCGGCGTGATGATGAGGGACAGGTCGAGCTGCCCGCGGGCCAGCGCCCTGACCAGGTCGCGTGAGCCGTCCTCCTCGACCAGCAGCTCGATGCCCGGATAGGCGAGGTGGAAGCGGGCCAGGGCGTCGGCCAGCAGCCCGGCGCACAGTGACGGGGTGGCGCCGAGCCGGACCCGGCCCCTGCGCAGTCCGGCGAGCTCGGCCACCTCCTGCCGGGCGGTGCCGGCATCGGCCAGCATCCGGCGGGCGAGTGGCAGCAGCGCCTCTCCCGCCGGGGTCAGGGTGACGTTGCCGCGCGCCCTGGAGAACAGCGGGGCGCCGAGGTCGCTCTCCAATGCCTTGATCTGCTTGCTGAGTGACGGCTGGGCGACCCGCATCCGCTCGGCGGCCTGGGTGAAGTGCCTGGTCTCCGCGACAGCGACGAAGTAGGCGAGCTGTTGCAGCTGCATGTGATTTTCCTCGCACCGGCTCGTGGGATTTCCTTACGCCGGCCGTACAAACCAAGCATCATAGCCGAAGGCTATGGAAACCAGGCCCGTCATGACTTGGACGGATCATGGCTGGATATCTAGCGTCGGAACACGTGACAGCCACGATTGAGCGAGGCGCCGCTACCGCGCCAGTCTTGAAGCCCACGCCGAAAAAGCCGACCCCCAGCGGAAAGCGCGGCGGATTCCTGCGCTCGTCCAACGGCAAGAAGGCCATCATGGCCGTCACGGGCGCCGCGATGGTGCTCTTCTTGATCCTCCACATGCTGGGCAACCTCAAGATCTTCCTCGGCAAGGACTCCTTCAACGAGTACGCCGAGGCGCTCCGCACGCTGCTGGAGCCGCTCGCGCCGTACCGGACGGTGCTGACGCTCCTGGAGGCCGGCCTCGTCGTCGCGGTGGTCCTGCACATGTGGGCCGCGATCTCGCTGGCGCGGCGAGCCCGTCAGGCTCGGCCGGTGAAGTACGTGGCCAAGAAGTCGCAGGCCAAGGGCTACACCACGCACATCATGCGGTGGGGCGGCGTCACGATCCTGCTCTTCCTGGTCTGGCACCTGCTCGACCTGAGCTTCGGCGTGGTCAACCCCAAGGGGTACGACGCCGCGCCGGCCGACCGGCTGATCGCCGGGTTCGACCTGTCGCGCTGGTGGGTCACGCTCTTCTACGTCGTGGCCGTCGTCATGGTCGGCCTGCACCTGCGGCACGGCATCTGGAGCATGTTCCAGACCCTCGGCTGGGCCACCCGTTTCAAGGCCCTTCGCCCGGTCGCGGCGCTGGTGTCCGCGGTCCTGGTCATCGGCTTCCTCGCGCCGCCGCTCGCCGTCACGTTCGGAGTGATCAAGTGAAGTACACCGAAGGCCCGGAGATCCAGGACGCCAAGGCGCCCGCCGGCCCCATCGAGGAGCGGTGGGAGAAGCGGAAGTTCGCCGCCAAGCTCGTCAACCCGGCCAACAAGCGCAAGCTCAACGTGATCGTGGTCGGCACCGGCCTGGCGGGCGGTTCCGCCGCCGCGACGCTGGGGGAGCTGGGCTACAACGTCAAGTCGTTCTGCTATCAGGACACGCCGCGTCGCGCGCACTCCATCGCCGCGCAGGGCGGGATCAACGCCGCGAAGAACTACCGCGGCGACGGTGACTCGATTTATCGCCTTTTCTACGACACGGTAAAGGGCGGTGACTTCCGGGCCCGCGAGTCGAACGTCTACCGTCTCGCCCAGGTCTCCGTGAACATCATCGACCAGGCGGTCGCCCAGGGCGTCCCGTTCGCCCGCGAGTACGGCGGGCTGCTGGACACCCGCTCGTTCGGCGGCGCGCAGGTGTCGCGTACGTTCTACGCGCGCGGCCAGACGGGCCAGCAACTGCTGCTCGGCGCCTACCAGGCCCTGGAGCGGCAGATCGCGGCCGGGACCGTGGAGATGTTCACCCGGCACGAGATGCTCGACGTGATCGTCGACGACGGCCGGGCGCGCGGGATCATCGTCCGCGACATGGTCACCGGGGAGATCGAGCGGCACGTGGCCGATGCCGTCGTGCTGGCCTCCGGCGGCTACGGGAACGTGTTCTTCCTGTCCACGAACGCCAAGGGCTGCAACACCACGGCGATCTGGCGGGCACACGAGCGCGGCGCGTACTTCGCCAACCCCTGCTACACCCAGATCCACCCGACCTGCATCCCGGTGTCGGGCGAGTACCAGTCGAAGCTGACGCTGATGTCGGAGTCGCTGCGCAACGACGGCCGCGTGTGGGTGCCGCTCGTCGGCGGTGACTCCCGGGCGCCCGGCGACATTCCTGAGGACGAACGCGATTACTACCTGGAGCGGATTTATCCGGCTTTCGGGAACCTCGTCCCCCGGGACATCGCCTCCCGCGCCGCCAAGAACGTCTGCGACGAGGGCCGCGGCGTCGGACCCGGCGGGCTCGGGGTCTACCTGGACTTCGCCGACGCGATCAACCGTCTCGGCCGGGACGCCGTGGAGAAGAAGTACGGCAACCTCTTCGAGATGTACGAGCGCATCACGGGCGAGAACCCCTACGAGGCGCCGATGCGCATCTACCCGGCCGTTCATTACACCATGGGCGGCCTGTGGGTGGACTACGACCTGCAGTCCACGATCCCCGGCCTGTTCGTGATCGGCGAGGCCAACTTCTCCGACCACGGCGCCAACCGCCTCGGTGCCTCGGCGCTGATGCAGGGCCTGGCCGACGGCTACTTCGTGCTGCCCACCACGCTCGGCGACTACCTGGCGGCCGGGCCGTTCGGAGAGGTCTCCGAGGACGCCGTGGCCGAGGCCGAGATCAAGGTACGTACCAAGATCGACCGGCTGCTCGCGGTGAACGGCACGCGCACCCCCGACTCCTTCCACCGCGAGCTGGGCAAGCTCATGTGGGATTACTGCGGCATGGAGCGCACCGAGGAGTCGCTGCGCAAGGCGCTGGAACGCATCCCGGAGCTGCGCGAGGAGTTCTGGCGGGACGTCAAGGTCTCGGGCACCGCCGAGGAGCTGAACCAGGTCCTGGAGAAGGCCGGGCGGGTCGCGGACTTCTTCGACCTGGCCGAGCTCATGTGCCTGGACGCGCTGATCCGCACCGAGTCGTGCGGCGGCCACTTCCGCGCCGAGTCGCAGGACGCCGACGGCGAGGCCCTGCGCGATGACGAGCACTTCGCACACGTGTCGGCCTGGGAGTTCTCCGGGGACGGACCGGTGCTGCACAAGGAAACGCTCGAGTACGAGTACGTCAAGATGACCCAGCGGAGCTACAAGTGAACTTGACTTTGAAGGTCTGGCGCCAGAGCGGCCCGTCAGCTCCCGGCAAGATGACTACTTATCGGGTCGAAGACGTCTCCCCGGACATGTCCTTCCTGGAGATGCTCGACGTACTCAACGAGCGCCTCATCCTCTCGGGCGACGACCCGGTGGCCTTCGACCACGACTGCCGCGAGGGCATCTGCGGCATGTGCGGCATGGTCATCAACGGCGTGGCGCACGGCGAGCAGCGCGCCACCACCACCTGCCAGCTCCACATGCGCCACTTCGAGGACGGCGCCACCATCACCATCGAGCCGTGGCGCGCGGCACCGTTCCCGGTGGTGAAGGACCTGGTGGTGGACCGGTCGGCGTTCGACCGCATCATCCAGGCGGGCGGTTTCGTCTCGGTCCCGGCGGGGTCGGCGCCCGACGCCCACAGCATCCCGGTACGCAAGGAGGACGCCGACGACGCCTTCGACGCCGCCACCTGCATCGGGTGCGGGGCCTGCGTGGCGGCCTGCCCGAACGGGTCGGCGTCGCTCTTCACAGCCGCCAAGATCACCCACCTCTCGCTGCTTCCCCAGGGCCAGCCGGAGCGGCTGACGCGGGCCAAGGCGATGGTGGACCAGATGGACGCGGAGGGGTTCGGGGGGTGCACGAACACGGGTGAGTGCACCGCTGTGTGTCCCAAGGGGATCCCTCTGGACACGATCGCGCAGATGAACAGCGACTACCTCAAGGCGAACGCCAAGTAGAGGGCTGCGGGCCGTACTACTTGTTTTTGTACGGCCCGCCCGCCTGTGCGTGTTGACGCCGTCAAGGTGCGTCGGCCACCACCATGAACAGCGGGCAACTGACCAGGAAGGGCCCGGAGCCGAGGTCGGCGGAGTCGTCCAGGTAGCCCGCCTGCACAGCCCTGGAGAGGGTGCGGCGCAGGCCGAAGAGCTGCTCGGCCGTCTCCAGGTCCCGGATCACCGGGCTGAACGCCGTCGCCGTCCGTACGCGCCCGGTCGACGGTGCCGTCGTCGAGTGGCATCGCGTGGGCGTCGCCGACGCGGATCTCCACGTTGGTACGGTCGGCCAGCCGTAGCCGGGCCTGGTCCGCCATGGCCGGGTCGTGGTCGAGGCCGATCACCGTACCCGAAGAGGTCACGCCGTCGGAGAGGTCGGCCAGGTCGGTGCCGGGGCCGCAGCCTATGTCGAGCACGGTCTGGCCGGGCCGCAGGTCCATCATGGTCAGCAGGTCCCGCTTGTACGCGCGGCCGGGGGCGCTGGCGGCTAGTTGGTCCAAGTACGCGACGGTCGTCATGACCATCAGCCAAGCAGGTCGGTGTGCGGTTTCCGGGGAGAGCGTGTCAAGATCCGGTGCACGGGCGTTCACGCTCTCAGAGTGTCGATCGGGTTGCCGCCGAATCGGTCGGAGAGCGCGACGGTCTGTTCGAGGTGGGCGAAGGCGCCCTCCGGATGCCGGTGGACCTCATCGAGGAAGCTGTTTCGCATGCTCGATGCGAAATCGAGCCGCGGATAGGCCGCCAAGATGCCGGCGAGATCATCGGACGCGAGCCCTTCCCAGCCGAGTCCGGCGACGTCGACGGTCGCCCCCGCCTGGACCAACCGGAACACGGGCAACTGCTCGGCCACGAGGTTGGTGTGCCGCAGGATCGCCTCCTCGACCAGGTGGATGCGCTCCAGGTCCCATCCGCGCCCTTCGAGGAAGCGGCACGCGAGATCGGCGCCGACGCGTCCGAACTCGCTCTCGGCGGCGTAGGTGTCGGTGAGGCCGAGGTCGTGGATCATCGCCGCGACGAAGGCCGCCTCCTCGTCGACTTCGGGCTCGGAAACGATGCACCGTCCGAAGAGGTACGTGCGGTAACTGTGATTGAGCAGGTAAGCGGGTGCTGCCTCGGCGGCGAGGTCGGCGGCCGCCCGGGTCGTGGGGGTTTGAGGAAACGCGGGGATCATTCGGATGGGTCCGTTCGTCAGAGGAATCGAACGAGCACCATCGTCGGCGGGCGCGACCGATGGCCGCAAGGACGTTGGTATGTCATATTCGGACACGGCCGCGTCGCCGGGCCATGGCCGCGTCGCCGGGCCACGGTCGTGTCGCTGGGCCACGGCCGGATGTGACATGTTCTTGTCACCACGGACATCCCGGTGATCCTGCAGACTTGGCGCCATGACCCCTCACCTCGTCGTGGTCGCCGTGTTCGACGGCGTCGAGCTTCTTGACGTCGCCGGACCGCTCGAGGTGTTCTCCACCGCTGATCGCCTGCTGAACAAGGACGTCCCCGGCTACAAGACACTGGTCGCCGGGCCCCAGCCTGGGCTCGTGCGCTGTGCCGGAGGCACCTCGATCGCCGCCGACGTCTCCTGGAAGGAACTGCCTCGCGAGATCGGGACTCTCGTCGTGCCTGGCGGCCTGGCATTCGATGAGAGTGGGGTCAAGGCGCTGGAGGCAGAGTCGCTTGTCCAGTGGTTGGCGGCCTCCGGCGCTCACGGCGCGTCCCGAGTAGCCTCGGTCTGCGCGGGAGCGCACATGCTGGCCGCCGCCGGATTGCTCGACGGGCGGCGGGCGACGACGCACTGGGCGACGGCGGGTCAGCTCGCCGCCGACCACCCCGAGGTGACCGTCGAGCCTGACGCGATCTACGTGCGTGACGAGCACATCTGGACGTCGGCCGGCGTGTCCACGGGGATAGACCTCGCGCTCGCCCTGGTCGCCCACGACCACAATGACGAGTTGGCCCGTCGTGTCGCCCGATGGCTCGTCATGTACATGCGGCGACCGGGTGGTCAGAGCCAGTTCAGCGAGCTTCTGGCGTACTCCTCGGCCACTGACGCGCAGATCGCCCGGCTGCAGGCGTGGATTCCGGATCACCTCACCGAGGACCTGTCCAACGACGCGCTCGCGCTCCGGACGAACCTCAGCGTCCGGCACTTCTCGCGAGTCTTCCGTCAGCAGGTCGGGGTGACGCCCGCGCAGTATGTGGAGTCGGTCCGCGTCGACGCCGTCGCGCGGCAACTCGTCCACACCGGCAACGGGCTCAGAGCCATCGCGAACGCGGTCGGGCTCGGCTCGGTCGAGACGCTCCACCGGCTGTTCAAACAACGCTTCGGCGTCACGCCGGCGGCCTATCGGGAGCGTTTCACCACCCGAGGAGGATGACCCAAGTCCGCAGGGGGTTTTCTCCTGGTCATGGCGTAGTGGCTAGCTCCAGGTCACAGGCGTCGGCCGATGGTGAGGCCGACCGACCAGTGGCGGACGAGTCGTCCGTCCGGGCGTGCGGCGAGGAGGCGGCGTATCTCACGGTAGAGGTGTTCCCGCTTGGCCGGGTCCATGGCGATGTGGCCGGAGAACGTGTCGAGCAGCGCGATGTATTCGTCTACCGTGTAGCGCAATGCCCATACGTAGAGTCTTGTTCCGACCACTGTGAAGTGTCCGGAGGCATCGCACTCGGTGGCGATGGGGTCGGGCTGGTTCTCAGGCAGTGGCGGCGGCCACGGGCTGCCATCACCTTCGGCGATCTCGTCATAGACCTTCTGGATCTCGGTGAAGAACGGGTCGAAATCTGCCGGGAACGCGTGGTCGGCGTTCCACACGGCCAAATGGCCGCCCGGGGCGAGCAGCTCGGCTGCTTTCGCGTACTTGACCGCCGGGTCCACCCATTTCCACGCCGTGGCCGCGTACACGAGATCGAAGCGGACTCCTGTCGGCGGCTCCCAGTCTTCGAATGACGACGTGATCACGGAAACGTCGGCGAATTCGGCGAGGCGGTGCCGTGCCTCCGCCGCCAGAGCTTCGCCGAGTTCGACCGCGGTGATCCGGAAGCCCATCCGCGCCAATGGCAGCGTGGCTTTCCCCGGACCGCATCCGACTTCGAGCAGGTGCGCGGGTGGCGTGATCGCCGTGATCGCCAGCAGGTCGGAATACAGCTCGGCCGGGTAGTCGGGGCGGGCGTCCTGATAGGAGTCAGCGGCCCTGTCGAAGGTGGCTCGCATCAGCCGAAGATCGCGGGACATTCTCCAATGCTGACAGTGCGGCGACACAGCTGCCATCTTCAAGGCCCACGGCCGGAGCGTCCTGAGACCATTCGAGGTCGCGGAGGTCGGCGACGTGTCCGGCCGCCGTTTGGCGCACCTGCAGTGCCACCTCGGCCTGGACACGCTCTCCTGGGCCAGGCTCGGCGCCGAGGTGACCGGGCTCGACTTCTCCGACGCCGCCATCGAGCAGGCCAGGGCCATCGCCGCCGACTGCGGCCTGCCGGCGAGGTTCGTCACCGCCGACGTGTACGACGCGGTCGAGGCGCTCGGCGAGACCTACGACATCGTCTACACCGGCCTCGGTGCCCTGGTGTGGCTGCCCGAGCTCACCCGCTGGGCGGAGGCGGTCGCCGCGCTGCTGGAACCGGGCGGATTCCTCTACCTCGCGGAATTCCACCCCTTTCCCCAAGTCCTTGATGAGGAGACCGGTACGACGATCGCCTACGACTACTTCGACCGGGGTCCGCACGTCTGGGAGGAGCCGTACACCTACACCGGTGGCCGGCTGATCGAGTCCCACACCTCCGTGCAGTTCCAGCACAGCATCGGCGACGTCGTCAGCGCGGTGGCGGCGGCGGGCCTGCGGGTGGAGTTTCTGCACGAGTACGACCACACCCTCTTCCGCCGCTTCGCCACGATGTCCGGCGACCACACCGGCTACCGCCTGCCGGAGGGCGCGCCCAGGGTCCCGCTCATGTACTCCCTGCGAGCGTCAGCCGGTGGTGCGCCTCCTCCGGCCGCCCCAGCGATGTGATCCCGAATCGCTCGCAGAACCGTCGCGCCTGCGGCTTGTCGGCCGGCACTGCAGCCCCATCTCGGCGCATCCCAGATGCTGTCTTCGGCCGGCGCGGCAAGGAGCGTCTTCAACGCTCCCGTCGGCGAAGGTAATCGGTTATCCGCAAGATGGGTCCGGACGTCGCAAGGTTTGCGCGGTGATTGTCAGACTCGTTCAGTACCATCCGCGGGATGGAGATACCTTTTGTCCGACTTGAGCCCTGGTCGCAGGGCGACCTTGGGTTGCTGCGCCGCCTCAACGCTCCCGAGATGACCGAGCACCTGGGCGGTCCCGAGACCGAGGAAGAGGTGGTCGGGCGGCACGAGCGCTACCTCAAGCTGGATGATCCGGGACTGGGCGCCATGTTCAGCGTGGTCGTCGAGCCTGAGCTGGAGACGGTCGGCTCGATCGGCTTCTGGGAGCGGGAATGGCAGGGTGAGACCGTTTATGAGACGGGATGGGGGATCTTGCCGGAGTTTCAGGGGCGGGGCATCGCGACGGCGGCCGCCATCGCCATCGCGACCAAGGCTCGGGCGGAGGGCAGGCACCGGCACCTGCACGCCTACCCATCGGTGGAACATCCGGCGTCCAACGCGATCTGCCGCAAGGCCGGGTTCACCTTCGTCGGGGAGGTCGACTTCGAGTACCCGGTCGGTCATCCGATGCGCTGCAACGACTGGCGGCTGAGCTTGCTCTGACCGGCCGCTGGCCGCCTGCCACCTTCCGAAGTCGTGTGCGTGGATGTCCCGGGCTTTCGGGGATCTAGGCAGAGGACGGTGAAGCACCGGATTGTCCAGAGTTCTCTGCGCTCCCGTGCGTCTTGTTCCGTACTCGTGTGCGCGACGGTGAGGTCCTGGCACTCCACGTACGCGTCCACCGTACGCGCCGACACCCCCAGCACCCGGGCGATCTCGGCGTTGGTCAGCCCTTCCGCGATCAGCGCCGCGACCTGCATCTCGCGATCGGTGAGCGTGACACCGATCGGCACCCGGCCGATCTGATCGTGCAGAAACGCCAGAATCGCCGCGGCCGCGATGTCGCCGCCCTCGGCGTAGATGGGCTGCAGCCGCCCTTCCAGCGTGGCGAGTTGCGCGCCGGGGATCAACGCGGCCAACTCCCGGCCCAGCTCGAAACGCACCGCCCGGCCACCTCGGCGGTGCAGCACCAGCGTGGGCACCCGGATCTGCGGCAGCTCACTCTCGACCTCGATCCCGTAGAACATCTCCAGCAGGTCCGCCGCGGTGTCGGCCGTGGCTGCAGCCCGCTGCAGCCGGACGAAGTCGGTGACCACGTCGGCCGACGCGTGGGGGAACCAGATGTCGGCCAAGACACGGGAGCCGAGCCCCCAGTGCGCCCGTACCAGCGACAACACCGACCGGCGGACCTCCTGCGGTGCCAGGTCGTATCCCCGCGCGCAGCTCCCGTAGATCAGCAGCGCGCTGACGGCGTCCGGATTGCGCGCGGCGAACGCCGCCGCCACCTGCCCACCGTCACACGACCCGAGCAGCACGTACCGCCTGAGCCCTAAATGCCCGACCAGCGCGCCCAGGACCTCCAGCTCCGAGTCCAGCGAGAACACCTGCCGCCCGCGGTCCGACAGCCCACAGCCGGGTTTGTCGAACCGTACGACGGTGTAGCGGCGGGCCAGCGTCTCGACGAACCGCCGATGCGTGACCACCTCCCACAGCACACCCAGATGCGACACCCAGCCAGGCAGGAACACCAGTGGCGGCCCGCTGCCCACCACCGAGTACGCCACCCGGCCATGCGGCGTGGCCGCGAACCTGACCACCTGTTTCACCGAAACCCCCTCCACCGCGGACCTGAGCCCGCACCTCCCCCTCCAACCAAGTAGACCTCTCCGAGGCACTATCCGGCCTCATCACGATCGATGAACCCGTACGGCTCAGCGAGGCCGTCCGGCGGGGCAGAACAGCGCCCATGACCAGTGGTGATGCCCGCCAGGAGCGTGGATCAGAGACAGTGAGGCGGCTTGCCTCACCGCTGCTCGTTGCCTTGCCGCCGCCCGGTCTCGCGCGCCGCGGCGCTCTCGCGCGGGTTGTCCACCCGCAGCCCCTCCGGGCCGGGCTCGGTGTGGTGCTCAGTGGTGTAGAAGCGCACCTCGTGCCCGTCGGGGTCGTGCAGGTGCGGCAGGATCCAGCCGATCGTGGCCTCGTGCACCCCCGCGTGGGCGTCGCCGCGCGCGGTCAGGCGCGCGGCGAGCTCCTCGAGGGCGGCTTTTCCTGGCACGCCGATGGCGAAGTAGTCGAACCCGGCGGCGGCCTTGGCCCGGTCCGGGTCCAGGCGCAATGCCAGCATCGGGCCGCCGCGTGGATGGTCGAGGGCGTAGCCCATGAGCACCCCCTGCTCGGTGAACTCGATGCCGATCTCGTAGCCGAGCCGGGACCGATACCAATGCAAGGAACGTTCCAGATCGCTGACCGGGAGCTTGAGGTGGTGCACTCCATCGAGTGCTGGGATGTTCGACATGATCCCCCCATTGCAGTCTCGCTGCATTGATGCAGTTATACTGCACTGCATGTCGGACCCCGTCAAGCGCGATCTGCGCGCCGCCCGCGTCGCCGAGACCGAGGACAAGATCCTGACCGCCGCCACCACGCTGTTCCTCCGCAACGGGTATGCCGCCACGACCCTGACCGCCGTCGCCGAGCTGGCCCAGGTGGGCGAGCGCACCGTCTACGTGCGCTTCGGCACCAAGGCCGCGCTCCTGAAACGCTGCGTCGACGTCGCCTTCGCCGGCGACACCGCCCCCGTCGACATCACCGGCCGCGATTGGTACACCCGCGCCGGCACCGCCCCCACCGCCGAGCAGCGCATCGCCGCCCTGGCCGGCGGCTGCCGCCAGATGAACGAACGCGCCGGCGGCCTGCTGGCCGTCGCCCTGCAGGCCGCCGCCGCCGAACCGGACCTGGCCGCCGCCTCCCAGGCCGGCCGCCAGGCCACCCGCGACAACATGCGCGCCTTCTGGGCCAAGATGGCCCACGACGCCCTCCTGCCCGCCGGCCATGACCTGGATTGGTTGACCGACACCACCGCCGTCCTGGTGCACGCCGAGACGTACCTGCTGGCCCGCCAGATGATCGGCTGGGACGCCGACGCCTACGAACGCTGGCTCACCATTACCCTCACCCGCCTGCTCGCCACCGGGCCAGCGACCACCTCCGCCGCCCCGCCACAGTGACGGCGTCTGCGACTGCGGGAGGAGCAGTCACGCACGCCCTGCCGGCGGGCAAACCACTTCGCGCATCTGTGCACTCGACTTCGGAAACCGACACCGCCGTTGCGCTGCGACGACTGGCGACCGCGCTTGCTCGGACCGGTCGCCCGCCGACCTTGCGCTGCGACGACCGGCGACGGCCATCGCTCTGACGGGCTGCCCGCCGCCCTGATGCCCGCCCGCATCGGCGTCAGGCGGCGCCGGTCCAGGAGGCGGTGATGTCGAGGCGCTCGCGCCACAGTTTCTCGCCGTCGCCGCCCGGCTCCCACCGGCCGGTGAAGTCGAGCAGGGCACGGCAGCGCGCCACCATGGCCGCGTGACGGTCCGGCCAGGACGGCACTGGGCCGCCGTACGCGTCGAAGAAGGACGGCAGGAGCGGTACGTGCTCCGCGTGGTGCATGCGCACGATCCACTCGCACCACGCGAGGTCCTCGATCGGCTCGCCCGGGTGCGCCCACTCCCAGTCGAGGATCGCCGCCGTCTCGAACGTGGCCGGGTCGAACAGCAGGTTCTGCGGCCCGTAGTCGCCGTGCACGATCCCCAGCCGGTGGATGCGGGCCAGCGTCCGCCCGCATCCGGCGAGGACCTCGGTCACGCGGCCCTCGTCGAGCAGGTCCTGGCCGTGCGCCCCGCGTACGTAGCGAGTGGTCACACTCGTCGGGGTCACCCGGTGTACGGCGGGCACAGGCAGTCGCCCGCGCAGTCGGCGCAGGAACCTGCTCTCGGTCTTGAGACGGATCGCCGCGTCAGGACCTTCGTAACACTTGACGACCCATGTGTCGTCGCCGACCGTGCTGTTGGTGTACCCGTGCCTCACAAGGACCGATTCTGGCGTACCGGGAAGATCCCCGGAATCACCTGAGCCACCCTCGATACACGGTGTAAAACCGGGTCGGCGGTAGAATGGTGGGGAAACCGCAGGCACCGGGCGGCTGAACGGCAAAAGCCCGACGAAGTGTCAGCCTGATGCGAACATGCGTCCTGTAAAGCGCTTCGGCGTGTCCCCGCAGCGCGCTCCCTGCTACCTGCTTGGGGCCGGGCGCAAGGACAATCCGGCGGGAGCCGTCCGCCGGATGATCGGGTGCCGGACCGTCCCTGCCGGAGCGCCGTGGCCGGAGCGGTCGGACCGGTGGGGCTCGCCGTGGCACGCCAGTCGGATGATGGGCGGGAGCCGTCCGCCGGATAATCGAGCGCCGGACCGTCCCTGCAGGAGCGCCGTGGCCGGACCGGTCGGACCGGCGGGACTGCCGTGGCACGCCGACACGCCGCTTGCGGCAGGCGCGGGTCGAGCCGCCGATGCGCAGCCGCTGCATCCGGCGGTCGGCGCGCGGGCCGGCGCTCGGCGTGGCCGGAGCGGCTCCGCCAGAACGCCTTGGCGGAAGACCGGTGATGTCCTGCCCAGGGGTGGGTCAACGATCTCGTTGTGCGTTTCCTACGTGGGCGAACAGGGCTGAGCGGGTAAAACTACACCGCTCTGCGGGACGTCATCGGACGCCTTCGCCGGAAGTGTCGTGGCCGGAATCCCGATCTGGCAGGGGTCGGCGATCCAGGTCGGTGCGGTTCGTCGCGGGCAGGTCGTACGCGCAGTCGGCCGCCAAGACAACGGACCGGTCGATCTGGTCGGTGAGCACCGCCGGGGTGCTCAGGTCGGAAACCGCTGCACTTGGTCGGGTAGCACCGGTGTGGTGTTCAGGTCGGAGATCAGCGGATCTGGTCGGTGAGTACCGCTATGGGCGTTCAGGTCGTAGACCGGTGGACCTGATCGGTGAGCACCGCTACGGATGTTGAGGTCGGAGGCCGGTGGGTCTGGTTGGTGAGCGCCGCTATGGGTGTTGAGGTCGGAGGCCGGTGGATCTGATCAGTCAGCACTCGTTGCGGTGCTCCAGTCGGAAAATGGTTTGCCGGGTCAGCCGGCGCCTTGTCAACCTTGATGAGCTATGCGATCCCTTCCAGAAGCCGATTTCGGCATGCCCGACATCCGCAGCCCGCTCCGGTACCTGTGGTGGAACGCGCGTGCCCAGGCCCCGGCATTGCTGGGCGGCATCGGCTTCGCCACCGCCTGGTGGCTGTTGCAGGCGCTGGTCCCCGCTGTGCTCGGCAAGGGCATCGACGCCGTCACGGCCAAGGACACCGACGCGCTGCTGACCTGGTCGGCGATCATGCTCGTGATCGGCGTGCTGCAGGCGTTCACTGGGATCATGCGGCACCGGATGGCGGTCTACAACTGGCTGGCCGCCGCCTACCGCACCGTACAAGTGACCACCAGGCAGGCCGCGCGGCTCGGTGCCACGCTGCCCAAGCGGGTCTCGACCGGCGAGGTCGTCAGCGTCGGCAACTCCGATATCTCCCACATCGGCAACTCGATGGAGATCCTGCCGCGTGGCACCGGCTCCGTCGTGGCGATCATCGCGGTCACCGTGATCCTCATCTCCACTTCGCTGCCGTTGGGGCTGCTGGTGATGTTCGGCGTGCCGCTGATGGCCGTCGCGATCGGACCTCTGCTCAAGCCGCTGCACAGGCGGCAGAAGACCCAGCGCGACCTGATGGGCGAGCTGTCCACCAGGTCGGCCGACATCGTGGCGGGCCTGCGGGTGCTGCGCGGCATCGGTGGCGAGCAGGTGTTCGCCGCGCGCTACCGCGAGGAGTCCCAGCGTGTACGGGCCGCGGGCGTCAACGTGTCCAAGGTCGAATCGCTGCTTGAAGGCGCGCAGATCCTGCTGCCCGGAGTGCTCATCGCGGTCGTCACCGGGATAGGCGCCTCGTTCGCGATCGGCGGCGAGATCACCGCCGGCCAGCTCGTCGCCTTCTACGGCTACGCGGTCTTCCTGATCGGCCCGATGCGTACGCTCACTGAGGTCGCCGACAAACTGACCAAGGGCCATGTCGCCGCCCGCCGCGTGGTGCGCATTCTGTCCATCGAGCCCGAGGTGTCAGGGGGCACGGGCACCAGTGAGGGCGGCGTGCTGCGCGACTCCTACAGCGGCGTCACCGTCCAGCCGGGCGTCATGACCGCGATCGCGGCCGCTCTGCCGGAGGACGCCATCGCCATCGCCGACCGGCTGGGCCGCTATGCCGAGGGCGATGTCACCTTCGGCGGGGTCGACCTGGCGACGTTGCCGATGGCCGAGATCCGTACGCGCATCCTGGTCGCCGACAACGGCGCCCGCCTGTTCACCGGCAGGCTCCGCGACGAGCTGGAGGTCCGTGGCGACTCTTCAGGCGAGCTGGAGGTCCGTGGCGACTCCTCAGGCGAGCTGGAGGTCCGTGGCGACTCCTCCGACGAGCTGGACGTCCGTGGCGACTCCTCCGGTGAGCGGGTGGCGCAGGCGCTGTACGCAGCCTGTGCCGAGGACATCATCGAGGCCCTGCCCGACGGGCTCGACGCTCTGGTGGCCGAGGCGGGCCGGGAGTTCTCCGGCGGGCAGCAGCAGCGGCTCCGGCTGGTCAGGGCGCTGCTGGCTGATCCGGAGGTGCTCATCCTGGTCGAGCCGACCAGCGCCGTCGACGCCCACAGCGAGGCCCGCATCGGCGAGCGGCTGGCCAAGGCCCGCGTCGGTAAAACCACGCTGGTCTGCACGACCAGCCCGCTGGTGCTTGACCGCACCGACCACGTGATCTACGTCGAGAACGGCAGGGTGCTCGCCGAAGGCACGCACCGCGACCTGCTGGCGACCTCACCGGAATACACCGCGACCGTGACGAGAGGGGAGGACTGACGATGGCCCGCGAGATCCTGCCGGTCGCCGACCAGAGACAGGTGCGCGCCTACGCCAGGCGGCTGACGCTCAAGTATCCGCGTCAGCTCACCGTCGTGCTGGCCCTGCACGGGTTCGCGGCGATTGTGGGCCTGGCCGTGCCCTGGCAACTCGGCAATCTGGTGCAGAACGTCCAGGACGGCGGCCATGTCAACGTACTGCTCTTCGCCGTCGGTATCGGCGCGTTCCTGTTCGGGCAGGGCGCTCTGGTACGTTACGCGGTGCTCGCCTCGGCCAAGCTCGGCGAGAAGGTCCTCGCCGAGCTGCGTGAGGAGTTCGTCGACCGGGTGCTCGGCCTGCCGCTGTCGACGGTGGAGCGGGCCGGTTCCGGCGACCTGATCACCAGGACCTCCCGCGACGTCGACTCCCTCTCCCAAACCGTCCGGCACGCCGTGCCCGAGACGCTGATCGCGATTGTCACTTTCACGATCACCGTGGGCGCGATGGTACTGGTCAGCCCGTTGCTCATGCTGCCGATGCTGATCGCGGTGCCGCTGCTCTGGATCTCCACCCGCTGGTACCTCAACCGCGCCCGCGACGGCTACCTGCGCGAGAACGCCGCCTACGCGGACATGACCGAGGGATTGGCCGAGACCGTCGAAGGCGCCAGAGCCGTGGAGGCGCTCGGCCTCCAGCGGCGGCGGGAGGCGCGGACCGCGAACGACATCCGCGGCTCGTTCGCCGCCGAACGCTACACGCTGTGGCTGCGCACGATCTGGTATCCCGCCGTCGAGCTGGGCTATGTGATCCCGGTCGTCTCGACCCTGTTCATCGGCGGCCTGTTCTATACCAACGGCTGGGTGTCGCTGGCCCAGGTCACCGCCGCCACCCTGTACGCGCAGCAGCTCATCGACCCGCTCGACCGGTTTCTCATGTGGATCGAGGAGTTGCAGGTGGGCGGGGCCGCCATGGCCCGGCTGCTCGGCGTGGCGAACGTACCCGACGACCGGACCGCCTCCACCGCTCGGCCCGCGGGCGAACTGCTGGAGGCCGACGACGTCCGCTACGCCTACCGCGAGGGCCGCGACGTGCTGCACGGCGTGTCGCTGACCGTCCGGCCAGGAGAACGGCTGGCCATGGTCGGCCCTTCCGGCGCGGGCAAGTCGACGCTCGGCAGGCTGCTGGCGGGCATCCACGGCCCGCGTACGGGCGCGGTGTCGGTGGGCGGTGTGCCCCTGGTCGACCTGCCCCTCGACGACCTGCGCGGCCACGTCGCGCTGGTCACCCAGGAGCACCACGTCTTCAAGGGCACGCTCCGCGACAACCTGCTGATCGCCCGCCCGGACGCCGACGACACCGCCGTACGCGCGGCCCTCATGGCGGTCGACTCGCTCGACTGGGTGCTCGCCCTTCCCGACGGACTCGACACGGTCGTCGGGTCCGGTGGGCTGGCCGTCTCTCCTGCCCACGCCCAGCAGCTGGCGCTGGCCCGCCTGGTGCTGGCGGACCCGCACACGCTGGTGCTGGACGAGGCCACCTCGCTCATCGACCCCCGAGCCGCCCGGCACCTGGAGCGGTCGCTGGCGGCGGTGCTCGACGGTCGCACGGTGATCGCCATCGCCCACCGCCTCTACACGGCGCACGACGCGGACCGGGTGGCGGTTGTCGAGGACGGACGGATCAGCGAGCTCGGGTCGCACGATGAGCTGGTGGCGGAGGGCGGTTCGTATGCGGCTCTGTGGAGCAGCTGGCACGGGACCCCGGCCACCATCGGCTCCCTCGCAACGGAGGAGTCGGCAGAGTCGCTGGCACAGCACTCCTGACCGCCGACTCCTGGCCATCGACTCTGGGTGACCGGCCACCGGTCACCGGCTCCCGATGGGCGGCCTTTGGGGGTCGACGAACCGGCCTCCGGGGGTGGTCAGCACTTCGCTTCAGAGGACGGCAAGGTGCGGTCCGTCAAGTAGCGGAACATGTGATTGCGGGCGCACTCGTTGGAGGCGAAGAGTGTGTGTCCCGGGCCCTCATGGCGGATGGTGGCGCTGCCTGGCACCTGCGTGAGAATCCGGGCGACCGCGTCGGACTCGCGCCAGGCACCAGCGCCCAGCATCGGCGGCAGGCCCTTGGGGAGGGGCGCGGGCGGGTTGGTCACTGAGACCGGCCAGCCGATGCAGCCGAGCGTGCCCGTCGCCAAAGTGTTGGCCGCGCCCGCGTTGGGGGCGATCTTGCGGAGTCGGGCGATCGTCTTGTCGAGCTCGGCGCGGCCAGCGGGGCGCGGCCAGTCGGTGCATTCGGTGACGCCGGTCGACTGGTCGGGGTAGCGGGAGCCGCGGGCGGGGACGAAGCCGGACGCGTCGCCGCGTACGGCCTTACGGAGGGCCTCCGCCAGCTTGGGATAGCTGTCGGGACCCTGGTGGGCGAACCCCATGGCGAGGGATTGCAGGTCGCCCCCCGTATAGGCGATTCCTGCAGACTTGGCCGGAACCGGGGAGCGGTCGGCCTTGGCCACCAGGCCGCGCCACTGGGCGGACAGCTCTCGGCACTTGCCGGCACCGGCGCACCAGGTGAAGAAGCGGTTGAAGGACGTCTCGTTGTCCTTGGCCATGTTGACCATGTCGGTGGTCCAGTCGGTGCCGCTGTGGCTGATCGTGCCGTCGAGCACCATGGTGCGCACCTGGGCGGGGAAGAGCCGGGCGTAGTCCTGCGCGTAGATCCCGGCGTAGGAGGCGCCGTAGAAGTTGAGTTTGCCGTCGCCCAGAGCCTTTCTGATGGCCTCCATGTCTCTGGCGTGGTCGGCCGAGCTCATGTTGGCGAACAGCTCGGGGTCCTTGTTGCGGCAGGCCTCCGCGTAGCCGCGGTTGGTGTCGGAGAGCCGTCCGAAGGCGGCGTCGTCTTTGGGGAGGTCGGGCAGCGGGATTCGGGTCCAGGTGCAGGCCAGCCCGGTGCTGAGGCCGCTGAACTGTGCACCGTAGCCGCGGGTGTCCCAGGTGATGACGTCCATCCGTTCGCGCAGCTTGGCCCAGAGGTCGGCGTAGGTCTGGGTCAAGGCGATGCCGGGGCCGCCGGGGCCGCCGTAGGCCACCAGGACCGACCCTTCGGCGGAAGTGCCTGTTGCCTTCAGTCGGCCCAGCTTGAGGGTGATCTTGCGGCCGTCGGGTTTCTGCCAGTCGGCGGGGACCTGGAGGTCGGCACAGGTCATCCCGACTTTGTCGTTGGGGCAGGCGGCCCAGTCGAGGGTGGCCGCCTGCTGGGACTGGACGCCGGAGCCGAGGAGGGCCATGGCGATGGAGAGGGAGATGTGCTTGAGCATGCGCACGACGATCCCGCAGCGGGGGTTCCGGGCACATCGGACCAGGGGCTGGTCTGGGGGGAGGCGAATCAGCCCGTGGCATGTCATGCCACGGGCTGATGACACCTGAGACGCGGCCCACCCCGAGTGGTCGACCGACGAGTGTCACCTACAGCGCAGACCGACGAGTGTCACCTACAGCGCGGGAAGCCGGGCCACGGCCCGCGCCAGGCGGTCACACGCCCAAGGACCTCTTCAGGAACTCCACCTGCAGCAGCAGCAAGTTCTCCGCCACGACCTCCTGCGGCGTCATATGGGTGACCCCCGACAGCGGGAGCACACTGTGCTGCCGCCCCGCCGCCAGCAGCGCCGACGACAGGCGAAGCGTGTGCGCGGCCACGACGTTGTCGTCGGCCAGCCCGTGGATCAGCAGCAGCGGCCGCTCCAGCTTGGCCGCATCGCCGAACAGCGAGGAGTTGTCGTACACGTCCGCCTGCTCGTCCGGATGCCCGAGGTACCGCTCGGTGTAACACGTGTCGTACAACCGCCAGTCCGTCACCGGCGCCCCCGCCACCGCGGCGTGGAACACGTCGGGCCGGCGCAGCACCGCCAGTGCCGCCAGGAAGCCGCCGAACGACCAGCCCCTGATGGCCACCTTCGTCAGGTCGAGGTCGTCGGGGTATTGCTCGGCCACCCCCTGCAGGGCGTCGATCTGGTCCTCCAGCGGGGGCGTGGCCAGGTCGTTGAGCACGGCGCGTTCGAAGGCGGGGCCCCTGCCCGGGGTGCCGCGGCCGTCGGCCACGATGACGGCGAAGCCCTGCTCGGCGAACCACTGGCTCTCCAGGTAGCCGCCGCGACGGTTGAGCACCCGCTGCGCGTGCGGCCCGCCGTACGGGTCCATCAGGACCGGTAGCTTCCGCGAGCCCTGCTCGTGCCAGGAGGGCAGTACCACGGCGGTGGACAGGTCGCGGCGGCCGGAGCGGCCGAGTGAGACCCGCAGGTCGAGGCCGGGGCGCTCGGCCAGCGAGGGGATCGGGATGGCCATGCCGTCACGCCGTACGACCGTGGTGGACACGCCCTCGGTGTCGAGACTCTGCTCGGTCAGTACGCCGACGCCGCCGGACATCCGCCCAGAGAACACGCCGGACCGGGTCGAGACGGGCAGTAGCGAGTGGCCGTCCCAGGTCCACAACTGGATCTCGGTGGGGTCGCCGCTCGCGCTGAACAGCACGCTGTCGTGGTCGACGTCGAGCACCGCGCGTACTTGCAGGGTGGGCGGAGTGACGGCGCGGTCACCCACGAACAGGCGGTTGCCGCCGTCGGCGGCGGCCACCCAGACCAGCGAGCCGTCGTCGAGGTGCGCGGGCACGCCGGTGACGACGTCGACCCAGGCCGGATCGGTGTCCTCGCGGATCAGCGTGGACACGCCGGTCGCCGGATCGACCGCGAACAGGCGCAGCCTCTTCTGATCACGCGACATGGTCACGATCGACAGCGCATGGGAGCTCCAGGCGGCCGTCGTGAGGTATTCGTCCTCGTACGGCACCGCCACGCGCGACCCGTCGACTCCGAGCACGAACAACTGGGTCACCGCGTTGGGCGTGCCGGCGGCCGGATAGCGCTGGGCCGTCGCGGGCCGGTCCGGGTTGGCCGGGTCGGCGATGTGCCAGGTGTGGACCGGAGCCTCGTCGGCCCGTTCGACCAGGAGCGCGTCGCTCGACGGCGACCACCAGTGGCCGCGCATCCGGTCCATCTCCTCGGCGGCGATGAACTCGGCCAGGCCGTACGTGACGGTCGGCGACTCGGGCTCCGCGAGGGCGTGGTCGTCACCTGTCGCGAGGGTGTGCACCCGTAGGGCACCCCCGCTGACGTACGCGACCCGCTGGCCGTCGGGGGAGATGCGCGGGTCGATGACCGCGCCCGGCGTCTCCAGCCGCCGGGTGTCGCCGTTGGGCAGGTCGGTGACGTACAGGCCGCCGGCCAGCGCGAAGGCGGCCCTGGTCACCGAGGAGTCGGTGCTGTAGCCGACCACGCCGCCCGCCTGCTCGCGGCTGCGCTCGCGCCGGGCGCGCTCCTCGGGCGGGAGGTCGCCGTCGTCGGCGTCGAGCGTACGCGGGTCGATCACGAGGCGCTCGACGTGAGTCTCGGTGTCGAGTTCCCACAGGCACGTCACCGGGTCGGTGCCGGACTTCGTACGCAAGAATACGACTTTGCCGCCGTCGGGGGAGATCGTGAAGCCCCTGGGCACTCCGAGGGTGAACCTGCGGGTCCTGGCCGACAGGCGCGGGAAGCTCTCACTCATGCCCTAATCCTGCCAGTACGCTCGAACGCATGACTGACCGACGGCTGCTGCTGGTGCACGCCCACCCCGACGACGAGTCGATCGGCACCGGCGCGACGATGGCCAAGTACGCGGCGGAAGGCGCGCACGTCACGCTCGTGACCTGCACGCTCGGCGAGGAGGGGGAGATCATCCCCCCGGAGCTCGCCCACCTGGCCGCCGACCGCGACGACACGCTGGGCACGCACCGCATCGCCGAACTCGCGATGGCCTGCAAGGCGCTCGGCGTCGAGGACCACCGCTTCCTGGGCGCGCCGGGCCGTTGGCGCGATTCGGGCATGATGGGCGTCGCCTCCAACGACCGGCCCAACGCGTTCTGGCAGGCCGACCTCGACGAGGCGGCGGGGGACCTGGTCAAGGTCATCCGCGAGGTACGGCCCCAGGTCCTGGTCACTTATGACGACAACGGGTTCTATGGGCATCCCGACCACATTCAGGCACATCGCGTTTCGCGGCGGGCGTACGAACTCGCCGCCGACCCACGCTTCGGTGAGGGTGCGCCGTGGCGGATCACGAAGTTCTACCACACGGCCGTCGCCAGGTCGGTGATGCGCCGTACGGCCGAGGCGCTGCGCGCGGCCGACATCGACTTCCTCGTCGAGGACGTCGACGACATGCCGTTCGCCAGCCCCGACGAGGTGATCACCACGGAGATCGACGCGCGGCCGTGGGTCGGCAACAAGCTGGACGCCATGCGCGCGCACGCCACGCAGATCAGTGTGGACGACCCGTGGTTCGCGCTCTCGAACAACATCGGCCAGGAGGCGCAGGGCGTCGAGCACTACATCCTGGCGCTCGGCGTGCCCGGCCACGCGATGCCCGGCGCGCCGATCGAGGCGGGCGGGATGGGAGCGCCGCACAACCGCGAGAATGATCTCTTCGCGGGCATCCACTGACCGTCGCGGATGATCTGGTTTCCGGCCTCGCGGACGGTCTCTTGGCGGGCGGTCACTGACCTCGCGAATGATCTCTTCGCGGGCATCCACTAACCTCGTTCTTCATGGAGCAACGCAGCCAGGCCGAGTCGGCGTTGGGTGGGGCCGCCTACGGCATGCTGTTCGTGTTGGGGCTGGTCATGGGCATCGTGGGCGGGTTCACGCAGGCGATTTGGCACGTCGGTCCTGTCCCGTTCGTCGGGATGATCCCGGGCTCGGCGATCGGCTGGCTGCTCGCGCTCTTCGGCGTCTGTTTCGGGGCGGGCAAGCTCATGGGTTCGCGCCTCGGAGTGTCGGTGACGGCACTTGGGTGGCTGCTGGTGTCCATGCCGTTCTCGCTCAAGCTGTCGCAGGGCGACCTGGTGATCTCCGGTAACGGCCCCGCCGGGTTCGTCTACCTTTACGGGGGCATGGCGGCGGTGGTCGTGGCCTTTTGGCTGGCGCCTTCGTCGGGCGGCGGTTCCTGGTTGTTGCATGGCCAGCAGCCAAGGAACCCGACTTAGAGGCATAAAGTAGCGATCGTGCACCATGGTTCCACAGAGCAGCACGTTGATCGGGACATCTACCGCAAGGTGGTCGGCCGATTCGCCACTGGAGTCGCGATCGTCACGACCAGGCTCGACGGGATCGATCACGCGATGACCGTGAACTCGTTCACGTCCGTGTCACTGGATCCCCTGCTCGTACTGTTCTGCGCGGAGAAGGTGGCCCGCTTCCACGACGCCGTGATAGAGGCGGGTGTGTGGGGAGTGTCGGTGCTGCCGGCCTCCATGGAGGACGCGTCGCGGTTCTTCGCGCATCGGGGGCGGGAACTCGACGGGCAGCTGGCACGCTGGGCGCACCATCGGGGCGAATCGGGCGTGGCGCTCTTCACCGACGCCGTGGCGACGCTGGAGGCCCGGACGACCTCCGTCCATGAGGGCGGCGACCACTCGATCGTGGTGGGTGGGGTTACCGCGCTCGGCGCCCGGGCTGACGACCGTCCGCTGCTTTACCACCAGGGCCGCTATAAGACGTTATGAGCAGTCTTTTGCGGCCGCCCCGGATGCATGACTGAGGATTGTCCGGGGGCACGCTCCTCGGGTGGAGGTGGCTGGGCGCCGATTTGTTTTGCAATCTTTTACGGCAGGCCTGGTGGGCCCCGCCCGCCGCACGGGGTTGGGCTCTGTCCAGGGGCACGCTCCTCCGGTGGAGGTGGCTGAGCTTCGTGACGTGCGCATTCTTGACTCCGGCCGTGGTCATTCGTGGGCCGGTGCCCCCTATGTGATGGGCTCTGTCGGCTCTACGGGCGGAATATGGGTCCTGTAGCCCTGTGCGCGTGTGTCCGGTCGCGTGTGGCCGTGTGCTTGTGTGCCTGTTTGCCACGGTGACCGCCGACCCGGCGCTGGAGGGGGAGCCGGGTCGGCGGGTCGGGATTATTGGGCCTCGGGAGCTGGGGCTGTGTCCGTTGGCGCCGGTGCTTCGGCCGCCGTGTCCGTGGGCACCGGTGTTTCCGCCGTGGGGGTCGCCGACGGCGTTTCCGCCGCTGGCGGGCACGTGGGGACCGGGCCTGCAGCGGACTCGGTCGATGTCGCCGTCTCGGTGGCCGTCACGGACGCTGTGTTCGACGCCGTCTCGGGCGCTGTTTCGGGCACTGTCTCGGAAACCGTGTTCGACACCGTGACCGACGGGGTCGGGGTCGGGGTGGGTTCTGGAGTCGCCGAGGTTGTCGGGATTGTCGAGTTTGTTGGGGTTTCTGGGTTTGTTGGGGTTTCGGTGGGGGCCAATGGCGCTGCGGTGTTGGGTTGGCACGTGAAGGTGACCGTGGCGGTGACGGTGGCCGCTGGGGCGGCTTCAGTTACCGTGGCCGTGGCCTGCTGGGTGACCGTGGTGGTCGCCGTGGCAGTTTCGGTCACTGTCACGGTCGCCGTATTGGTCACCGAATCGCTGGTGCCAGGGGTGCCGGTGATCGTCGCCGTGGCCGCCGCCGTTGGTGTGGCTGTCACGGTGCGAGTGGGCCAGGGCAGGACCTTGACCTTGATGCCGGGTTTGCCCTTGACCTTGTAGCTACCCTTGCCGATCTTCTTGCTCGTCTGGCCGGCACCGGTGGTCACGGGGAGGTCGGTGGCCGTCGTCTTGCACGACTTGGCCTTGCAGACCTTCTGTTTCACGCTGAACCTGGCCGCTCCGTCGTACTTGATGGAGACATCCAGATACGAGACGCCCTTCTTCTTGACGACCTTCGTCTTCGCGGTGTACTTCCCGACTTTAGGGGTGGGGGTCGTCGTCGGGGCGGCGGCGGGTAACGCCACCTCTACGCGGAGAGGAGGGCCAGTGGCATTGAGGGGATCGGACGCTGACGTCTGGGTGATCGCGACTCCGCCGACTCCGGCCAAGGCCATGGTGCCGACCAGCGCGCCCACGATGGTGAATCTCATAATCCTGCTCTTGGGGGAGATTTCAGGACGCGGATCATTATTCCGTCTTGTCAAGATTGGTCAAGGCTGAAACGCATGAACAGGCGCTATCGGTTCCGGCGGGCGGTGAACTACGTCAACCTCTCCACCCCGCTCGGTCTGCTGATCTCCGTCGTAGGCGGTGCCACGAGGCAGAGTGGGCCCAACGGCCTCGTCCTCGCGTTCGGCTACCGCTACCGCTTCCCCATCGCCGGGGCCTTCACCGTCGGAAATGTCGTCCTGACCAGGCGCGACTCGCTGGAAGACCAGCTCATCCGGCACGAGGGCCGGCACGCCACCCAGTGGGCCTGGTGCGTCGGCCTGCCGATGCTCCCGCTCTACTTGGTGGCCATGCTCGTGTCCGTAGTGGTCTGCGGGCACCAGGCCTCGTACAACGTCTTCGAACGGCTGGCCGGACTTGACGACGGCGGATACCCACGCGCACCCCTCTGGTGGAGAAGGGGCGGGGGCCGGGATCGGTTGGGGTGATCCACGTACTACTCCTCTGGTCAGAGGTATGAACCGTTCTTCATATTCGCTATGAGAACCTGGGATTCTGCTCTGGGGTCGTGGTCCGTGCTGTGTCGGTGAATGTGATCCGCGGGATGGATCGGTGTCCGGCGGGCGGGTATCGCTCACGTGTTCTACCCAAAGATGCAAACTCTTGGTAGCGTTACGGTCACATATCGTGGTGGCGGGGGGTGGGCGGGGTGCAGGTTGGGCTCCAGCCCGTGCGGTACACGTGTCGATGCCGCCTGGTCACCCATCACCTGATGGGGGCGGTGGGTGAGTAGGCTCACCGCGACCGCTCCCTGCACCGCCCATGCCGCCGTGGTGGAGGCGAGCGGTGAGATCGTCGGGCAGGCGCTGCTGGTGCGGCGGGTGACCTGGTTGACCGCTCTGGCACGCGATGTGACCGCCCGTTTGGTGGTGGCCCGGTGGAATGCGGCTGATCTGGACGCTTTGGCCTCCGGGGTGAGGCTGGACGGGCGGGTGT
Organism: Nonomuraea sp. NPDC050022; assembly: GCF_044460705.1. Lineage (NCBI taxonomy): Bacteria > Bacillati > Actinomycetota > Actinomycetes > Streptosporangiales > Streptosporangiaceae > Nonomuraea > Nonomuraea sp. NPDC050022. The sequence continues at coordinate 157,312 of NZ_JBITKE010000005.1, read as the reverse complement.
TGCCGTCGAAGGGCTGGATGGCGCTGCGCAGGCTCGGCTGGGGTGTGAGCCCGCCCTCGGGGGTGTACGTCTGTGATCGGGTGCTGCGGTGCGCGCAGGAGCAGGCCGCCCGCTTGTTGCGGCTGGCGTTGCACCGGCGCCGTCTGGTGGCGGCGATCGTGGCGACGTGGCCGCAGGATACGGGTGCACGCACCGGCGCCGAGTGGGAGGCGTTGGGTGCGCTGCTGCCGGACGGGGTGACGGCGGCCGACATCCGCAGCCGGACCCGGCAGGTTCGCGCGTATCGCGACGCGCATGAGGTGTTCCCGGCCGATCTGACCGAACTGGAGGAGCCGCCGAACGTTGCGGCGCAGGTCGTGCTGGCGGCGGCCGACCGGCAACTGCTCACCCTGGAGCGCGTCGGCGACGACGGCCGCAGCGCCCGGCTGCGGGTGCGGCTTCCGCTGGTGGAGTTTCCCGCCTCTTCCAGGGACTGGGCGTGGCATGTGCTGCCGGTCGCGTTGCCGCCGACGGTGCCGGCGGAGGCGGCGTTGTGCGCCCCTACCGTGCGGGTGGTCAAGGGGCGGGTGCGGGTCGATCTGCCGTTCCAGATCGCGGTCGGTTTCGCGCCGGCTACCGGTCATCGCATCGGGTGCGGGTTCGACTGGGGCCTCAACGGGCTGCTGGTCGGCGCGGTAGGGAAGCTGACCGATGGCCGGGTGATCAGTGATGGGCGGCCGCTGGTCTACGATGCGAGCGGTGTGTCGGCCAAGCTGCACCGGCTGCGCGGCGAGCGTGAACACCTGGCCGCCAAGCACTGGCACCTGTCAAAGGCTGCTGGCCGGGATCACGCCTGCTGATCCCCGCTACCTCGCGTTGCGTACGGCCTGCCAGACCCTCGGTGTCGAGCATGAGCGGCTGTGCGCCCGTATCCGGCATCTGAACAAGGCATTGACCTGGTCGGCGGCGCGGTGGGCGGTCGACCAGGCCGCCGCCGCGGGGGCGACGGTCATCTATCTGGAGGACCTGGCCACCCTGGAGGCGCGCGGACGCCGGGCAGGGCGAACGCGCGCCTGTCGGGGCAGGTGCGCGGCCGGATCGTCGAGGCGATCCGGCATCTGGCGGCCAAGTACGCCATCGCGGTGGTCACGGTCGCGGCGCGTGGCACTTCCCGGTACTGCCCCCGATGCGGGGACGGCACGTCGGTGCTCCGGCATTGCCCGGCCCCGGACCGGCTCGCCGAGCGGGGCTGGAGGTGGGCTTACTGCCCGGCCTGCGGCCTGTCCTGTGATCGGGACTGGGCAGCGGCCGAGCGGATCGTCTCCCGCGGCCTGCTCGGCCAGCACGCTACCCGCACCCACCGTTCCACCGGGGTGCGCACCATCCACGCCGTCGTGGAGAGGAATGTCGCCCGCGCCCGCCGAACGCGCAGGCTCACCCGGGCGGCCCGCCGCGCCCGCCGTACCCGAACCGATCTGCACCCCCGCCCGGCAGCACGCGACAGAGCCAAGAGGCGCCCCACCCCGAAACGGCCCACCCGTACCCCGGCCAACTCACGAAACAACTCGATGACGTCCAGCCGTGTGCCCGACCGGCGCACGGTGCCCGCCCCACCGCCCACCGGCGGTGGACAGCGTCCGGCGGGCCATGCACCCCAGCCGGGACGGCACCAGCCGCACCGGACAGGGCATGCCAGGAATTCTCACCATCGGACCGGCTTCCACCACGCCAAAGCCACCCCCGTGCTCATACACATCGAGCACGGGAACAGCCCAGGCCAGGCCACGCCCGTCCGAGTTACCTGACTCCTTCAGGGAACCACAGAGAATTCAAGACGCTTCACCCGATCGGGGATCGTGGTTGCTCAGGGTGATCTATATGCGCCTCGGGTGGGGAGGGACGGGGGTTGGTCAGGGTGACCCGCGCAGCCTCTGGTGGGGCGGTTGAGGTGATGCGTGTACCCCTCTGATGGGGAAGGGGCGCAGGTCACGATTGGTCTGGGTGACTGATCCGCTACGTAGGGCAGAGCGACGCGTATGACGCAGACGATCGAGGTCCCGCACTGGCCGGACAGCTTCAAGGACCGCCTCACCGCCCCGCTCCCCGAGTTTCGTGAGTTGCTGAGCGTCACCTGGCATGGCGCGTTCCGTCCGGACATCGGTGACGCCGACCAGATTCCGGTGCTGCGCAACGGCGGTCTTCCTCGGGCCAAAACCGGCGAGACCATGGTCACCTGGGTGGGTCACTCCACATTCGTCCTGCAGATCAGAGGGTTAACGATCCTGACCGATCCGGTGTGGTCGCGCAGGATTCCCGGTGTACGGCAGCGGCTGACGCCTCCGGGTGTCGCCTGGAGCGACCTGCCGAGGATCGACGCCGTGGTGATCAGCCACAACCACTACGACCACCTGGACGCGCCCACCATGCGCAAGCTGCCGAGGGACACGCCGATCCTCGTGCCGGCCCGGCTGAAGCCCTGGTTCGACCGGCGCGGCTTCACCCAGGTGACGGAGCTGGACTGGTGGGAGTCCACGTCGATCGGCGGTGTCACATTCGACTTCGTACCCGCACACCACTGGAGCCGGCGGACCGTCTGGGACACATGTAAGACGCTTTGGGGTGGGTGGGTGATCGACGGCTCGGTCTACTTCGCGGGCGACACCGGCTATGGAGACCGGCTGGCGCAGATCGGGGACAGGTTCGGCGGGCTGGACCTGGCGCTCATGCCGGTGGGGGCGTATGAGCCGCACTCGTTCATGAAGGCCGCGCACGTCAACCCCGAGGAGGCGGTGCGGGGGTGTCTGGACGTCGGGGCGCGGCGGATGGCCACCATGCACTGGGGCACGTTCGTGCTGTCGGGGGAGCCGCTGCTGGCGCCGATCAAGGCCGCACGGTCCGCCTGGCGCGCCCAGAGCTTGCCACGAGAGGGTCTGTGGGATCTGGCGATCGGGGAGTCGCGCTCCTTCGTCTCCTGATGGGTTTGGGCTGTGGGTCGGTGGCTGGCAGGGGTCACGTTCCTTCGTCTCCTGATGTGTGTGGGATGTGGGTCTGTGGCTTGTGGGGGGGGTGACGCTTCTTCATCTCCTGATCTGTGGGCTGTGCGCTGGCGGGCGGGGGAGTCATGTTCCTTCGTCTCCCGATGCGTTTGGGCTGTGCGTCTGCGGGTGGAGGAGCGTGCCCAGAGTCAGGGCGACGATGGCCAAGCCTGAGATCGCGCCCGCGCAGAGCACCGAGGCGGTGGACGGGCTGACGATGGTGATGCCGAAGAGGGCCAGGGCCGAGACGATCGCGGAGACGGTGATGTACGTCCCGATCGCCAGCCGTACGACACGCAGGCGGGTCTGCTCGGACGGGTGGGTGCGGGAGAGGAGCCAGGCCAGGGCGGGCAGGAGCAGCACACCGTGCATGAGGATGGCGTGGGCGGACTTGAGCGAGCCGGCCACCGTGTAGGCGAGCTGCTGGGAGCCGGTCATGGCCTCGACCACTCCGCGGGCGATCATGATGCCCCCAAAGGCCATCGCCGCCAGGAACGTGCCGAACCCGGCCTGGACAGCCAGACGCATGCTGGGCGATCCGGCCAGACGTACGCTGGGCGCTCCACCGAGACCTGTGTTGGGCGACCCGGCCAACCGCACGATGAGAGACCCGCCGGGATCCGTGCTGGGTCCGGTGTGACCTGTGCTGGGTGACCCACCGGGACCCGCGGCGGGTCCAGTGAGACCCGTGGTGGGGGAGCCGCCGTGACCTGTGCTGGGCGGCTCGCCGGTATCCGGGTGTGATGGGCGGAAGGCGGAGATGGTCATGAAGATTGCAACGGCGATCAGGGTGAAGCCGCCGGCGGCCAAGGTTCTGGCGATGAGCGAGTCCACGTCGGTGGACATGTTGAAGTGCGAGGGCACGCCGCGCCACGCCTGCACGCTGATGAGCGCGACCTCCATGACCGAGGCCACGGCGAAGAGGCCCAGGAGGACGTTGCGCCTGCGTAGCTGGATGAACTGTGACACCCAGGTGAGCGAAAGCACGCTCAACCCGAACGAGACCCCGAACGTGAACGGTTTGCGCCACGACACAGGGCCGTCCCACGGGCCACCGTCGACCACGAGCACGCCCAGGTGGACGAGCCCGGAGACGATCAGGAGCAGTCCGATCAGGTACCAGAGGCGAGTCATGTTCGCCATGGTGACGTGGAGGAGGGGGCGTGGGCGTCAGCCCAGGGTCTTGATTCCACATACGGCTGTGGTCGTAGCTGCCAGGTCAGGGGATGAGGCGCAGAGGTTAGCGAGCGCCCTGCCAGGCCAGGAGCGGGTCGCAAGGGTCAGGGGAGCGCCCCACCAGACTAGGGAGCGCCCGGCGGGCCAGGAGTAGGCCGCAAGGGTCAGAGAGTGAGGCGCTGGTCAAGCGCCGTGCCTGGTCAAGGAGTGAGGCGCAAGGTGTGGACGGCGGTCTTCTTGACGGTTGCCGGTTTTGAGTACATCGGGAGTAACTGTCCCTTAGCCCACAGCGGTGCCTGGTCCCAGTAGTTGTCGTGGAACGCGTGCCCCGAAGCCCCCGTCAGGTTGATCCATTCAGACTTGTCCAGATCGCCCAGATCGACGATCATCCGCATCGACGGCACCGAAGTCACCGCGTAGTCGCGCTGCGCGTTCCAGCCGGTGGCGTTCGGCGCGTCCTTGCTGCCCGGTACCTCGAACGGGCCGCGGTTGAAGAGTGCCTCGATGGGCGCTATGCCCGATGTGCCGAGTGAGCCGTTGGTGAGCGTCAGCTGGTGCAGGTCGCCCCAGCGCCAGGCCTTGACGTCCGTGCCGAGCCGGTCGGACACCTCCTGGTAGGCCGAGGCCAGCGCCTGCTGGACGATGTCGTCGCGGGTCTCGGTACGGCCCTTGGTCGTGGTGTCGTCCCAGTACGGGTCGTCGGGGGTGTCGAGCAGTCGCTTGATCACCTCGTACCAGCGGTCGCCGCCGTTCGGCCTGGCGCCGGCGGGCAGGTCGTCGTCGAACGTCAGCTTGAGCAACTGCCGCCAGACCGCGTTGAAGTACGCCGCAGGCGCCGAGTCGACGCCCTGTGAGCCGTCCCAGTCCTTCAGCGACTGCCTGGCCTGTACGGCAGGACCCGCCAGAGGCACCCGCATCAGGGCGGGGACCAGGGTCTTGGCCAGGCCGTTCTGGGTGTCCTGCTGGATCTTGGACATGGTCGTGGCGTCGACCTTGCCCTTCGCGATCTCCTGGTTGAGCCGGTCGATGATGCGCTGGGAGCGATAGCCGTACGCCCAGTCCTTGGTCAGCAGCGGCCGGTACTGCCTGGGGTCGATGACGGCGTTGTTGGCCGTCACGATGTAGCCGTCGGAGGGGTCCTCCATGGAGGGCAGCTGGTCGTAGGGGATGGGGGCGGTGCGCCAGTCGTACTCGCCGGTCCAGCCGGGCACCGGCCATGTGCCGTCGCCCTTCTGGCGTACGGGGATCCGGCCGGGCGCCTGGTAGCCGATGTGGCCCTCGGTGTCGGCGTACACCAGGTTCTGGGCCGGCACGTCGAAGAGCGCGGCCGCGGCGCGGAACTCCTGCCAGTCGGTGGCCGAGTTCAGCGCGAAGATCGCGTCGACCGTGGTGCCGGGCGTCAGGGCGGTCCACCGGAGGGCCACGGCGTTCGCGCCGTCGCTCGGTTTGACGTCGCCCATCACCTCGTTGATCAGTGGGCCGTGCCGGGTGCTCCTGACGTTCAGTGTGACCGTGGCGCCGCCGGCCACCTTGATCTCTTCCTGTCGGGTCTCCAGCTTCACCGACTCGTCCTTGTACAGGTACGTGTCGCCCTTCACCCGCTCCAGGAACAGGTCGGCCACGTCGGGGCCCAGGTTGGTGAAGCCCCAGGCGATCTTGTCGGTGTGGCCGATGATCACACCGGGAACGCCGGAGAAGCTGAACCCGGTCACGTCGTACGCGCAGGATTCCGTGATCTTCCGGCAGTGCAGCCCGACCTGGTACCAGACGGACGGCATCTGCGCCGACAGGTGCGGGTCGTTCGCCAGCAAGGGCTTGCCGCTGGCCGTGTGCTCGCCGGAGACCACCCACGAGTTCGAACCGATGCCCTCGCGGTCCGCGGCGCTCATCGTGCCGGGCACCGCGTCGAGCGCCTTCGCGGCCTGGGCGAGCGCCCTGGCCGCGCCCTGGCCTTGTGTTGTCGCCTCCTGTGGCGTGGTCTTGCGTGTCGTGGTGCCACGCGGAGTGGTGCCGCGTGGAGTGGTGCCGCGTGGAGTGGTGCCGCGTGGAGTGGTGCCACGTGGAGTGGTGCCGCGTGGAGTGGTGCCGTCCGTTGTGGTGCCGCGCATGGAGGTGTCGCGTGCGGGCAGACGGTCGCGCTGGTCGAAGCGGTTGTCGGCGATCGTGCCCTGGGTGACGATCGGCATATGGCTGTCGTACGGGTAATCCGGGTAAAGCTGCTCAACCCGGGCCCGAGGCAGCTTGGTAAGCGCCAGAGCGCGGTCGATCTCGTCTTCCATATTGGAACGCAAGTCCCAGGCCATGGCCTTGAGCCAGGCGACGGAGTCGAGCGCGGTCCACGGCTCGGGCTTGTAGGACCCGTTCTGCACCTTGAGCACCGAGTATTCGAGGCTCCGGTCGGAGGCATTGGGGTTGGCCTGGAGCCAGGCGTTGACGCCCTTGGCGTACGCGTCGAGGTAGCGGCCGGTGCTTTCGCCCAGCTCGGGCAGCTCCTGCTCGGCCACCTTGCGCCAGCCCATGGTCCGGATGGCCTTGTCGTTGTCGAGCGTCGCCTTGCCGAACAGCTCCGACAGCCGCCCTGAGGTCACGTGCCGCCGGAAGTCCATCTCCCAGAACCGGTCCTGCGCGTGGACGAACCCCTGCGCCATGAACAGATCCTCGGCCGTGTCCGCGTAGATCTGTGGAATTCCCGCTTTATCGCGATAAATCTCCACATTCCCGGTTAAACCGGGTAGCCGCACGGCTCCGTCCACCTGAGGGAACGACCGTCGCACCGTGTACACGAGCACCCCGGCGAGCACCAGCGCGAGGACGAGGACCACGGTCAATGCCCGCGCCACCCACCGGAACGGCCAGGGCATCCAGGCGTAGGGCCGCAACCTCACGAAGACCTCCATCTCTCGCGCAGCCCCTCAAGTCTGACAGCCCACGATCACTACTCCCGCCCCACGAGCCCCTCCTGAAACACCGGCGCCTACGGGGTTCCAGCACATGGGGACGGCCGGCCAGGGGTAACGAAGGGCCGACTGCTCCAACATCGAACTGCGGCCGGGGGAATCTACCGAGATGCGGCCGATGCTCCCGTCTTGAGGCGGGATGTTGTGGGCGCGGGCGGGGACAGGACGTGGAGACTTGCCGGTAGGCGGGTCGGTGAAGCGTCAAGCATCCTGGCCGCTGCGAAAGCAGCAGGCGAGGAGCACGTCAATCCCACACCTGTCCGGAAGGCGTATCGGAAACCCGGACACCCATCCTCACAAGGGACTCCCGCAGCCGGTCCGAAGCCGCCCAATCCCCCGCCTCCCGAGCCCGCGCCCGTTCGGCCAGCAGCTCCGCCGCCCCCGGCGGCAACGCCGGCCGTCGAGACCGCCCGATCTCGACGGCCAGGTCCAGCCCCAGCACCTGGTCCAGATGCAGGAACGACTCCAGCTTCGCCCCCGGCGCCACCGACTCGTCCCGCTCCAGCTCCCGCAGCGCACGTAGCGCGGCCGGCGTGTCGAGGTCGTCGTCGAAGGCGGACTCCGCCCGCCGTACGTAGTCGGCCGCCATCGGCGCGCTGGGCGACTCCGACCACTCGGCCACCCGTGTCCGCCACCGCCGTACGGTCCTGTCGGCCGCGTGCAGGGTGTCCCAGGTGAGGTTGAGCTGCTGCCGGTAGCGGTGTTCCAGGAACGCCAGGCGTACGGCCAGCGGATCGAGGCCCGCCTCGGTCACGTCGGACAGGAGCACCACGTTCCCGGTGGACTTGGCCATCTTCCGCCCGTCGAACAGCAGGTGCTCCCCGTGCACCCAATGACGCACCACCTCGTGGCCGGCCGCCGCGTTCGACTGGGCCCGCTCATCCTCGTGGTGGGGGAAGCGCAGGTCGATGCCGGCGGTGTGGAGGTCGATGCGCTCGCCGAGGAAGTGCAGCGACATGGCCGAGCACTCGATGTGCCAGCCGGGGAAGCCGCGGCCCCAGGGGGCCTCCCAGGACAGTTCGCCGTCGGAGGGCTTCCAGAGGGCCCAGTCGGCGTGGAAGCGCTTGCGGGGGTCGGTGCCGTCGGGACGGAGGGAGTCGAGGCGGTTGCCGGAAATTTCGCCGTAAGTGGGGAAGGAGGTGGCGTCGAAGTACACCGCTCCGTCCGGCAGCGCGTACGCGTGTCCCCGCTCGATCAGCTTGGCGATCAGCTCGATCATCAGGTCGATCGTCTCGCTCGCGCGGGGCATGTGCTCAGGCGGCCGCATGTTCAGGGCGGCGGTGTCCCGCTTGAAGGCGTCCTCGTAGTAGCGGGCCAGGTCACGCGGCGAGCGGCCCTCGGCCCGCGCCCGCATGAGCACCTTGTCCTCGCCGGCCTCCGAGTCGTCGGCCAGATGGCCCACGTCGGTGATGTTCTGGCAGACCACCATGCGGACCCGCTGCCGTTCCAGGACCCGCCGGATCAGGTCGGACAGCAGCTGGGAGCGCAGGTTGCCGACATGCGCGTGGCGATAGACCGTCGGCCCGCAGGAGTACATGCGCATGGCGCGGGCGGGGGCGATCTCCTCGACCTGCCTGGCGCGCGTGTCGTAGATCCGCAACATCCCCCGAGCCTAGCCCCCGGCCTCCAAGCAACGTCAGCCACCCAAAAAGCCGACGATGTCCCGGTCCCCCCGCTCCCGCAGCCGTGCCAGCACCTCGTCACGCGTCGCCGTGTCCGGCAACCCGATGCGCGCCCCGATCAGCCGCAGCCCCTCCAACTCCGAGGTGACCGGAGCGGTGTAGCCGATCAGATAGAGCGCCCGGTTCAACGGCGGCATCCCCGGAGCCGCCGCGGGCAGGTAGCGGGTCAGCAGCTCGCCCCCGTCGGACACGGTCAGGAAGACGTGGTCGCCCTCCCCGGCCTTGAAGTCCGCCAGCACGTTCCTGATCGACCCCATGGTCGGCTGGTTGTGCCAGCTGACCACCACGTCGCCGGACGGCGTCGCGGCCGTGAGCTGCCCGCCGGGAGCCATCCCCAGGTACGCCGCGAACCCCGTCGGCAGCGGCGACCCCGACCCGCGCAGGTGCTCGGCGTTGACGTCGACGCGGTGCCACCAGCGGCCGTCGCGGCTGCGGAAGCTGCGCCGGGTCTCCGACACGTCCCTGCGCGGCTGGTACGGCTCGGCCTCACCGGTCGGCGAGGTGCCCGCCACCCGGATCCAGCCCCGCTGCGTCCGCTCGAACCCGGGACCGCCCGAGTAGGCGCGTACCGAGCTCTCGCTGACGTCGTAGCGGGAGGTGAGGTTCGAGACGATCGTGCTGACCGACGCCTCACCGCCGGCGCGCTCGATCTCCCTGGCGATCATCTCCCGGATCCCCAGGTATTCGTCGCCGCCCCATCTGGTCAGCCCGTACTTGTTCCGGTCCACGCGGCGGAAGCGCTCGTCGGCGGTGAGCTGGTTGCGGATGCCGACCAGGCTGTAGTCCTCGCCGATGCGCTCCTGGATCTCCTCCGGCGTCATCGGCTGCCCGGCCACCGCCAGAACCGCCTCCGCCTTCTCGTTGATGCTGCGCGGCCACGGCACCACGTGCTGGTCCAGTACGCGCAGCTGTGGCACGGCCAGGATCCACCGCTCGGCCACGTCCTCGCGGATGCCGAGCTGCGTGACCATGGTGACGGCCTCGCCGATCGGCCGCGGCCCGTCGGTGAACAGCTGGCGCGTCTTCTCCCTCAGCTCGTCCGCGCCGCCCGCGATGAGCCAGCCGTCGGCCTGCTCGTACCCGGTCAGCAGGGTGCGGACGAACCGCCAGGCGGGGATGCCCAGCGTGCGCAGCTCGCCGCGGTGCCACGGCACGGCCGCGGCCAGGTCGTCGGCGGGTACGGCCGAGCCGAGCCGGCCGCGCAGCCAGGTGACGTGCGCGACGAGCGAGACCGCCTCCGGGCCGCCCAGCCAGGCTTCGACATGGTCGCGCAGGTCGCGTTCGATCTGCCGGATCCGCTCCCGCGTGACCGAGAAGCGCTGCGCCAGCTCGTCGAGTGTGGCCCGCTGCGAGGCGTACAGGCGGTCGCGGGCGATCGCCCGCTGCCGCTCGTCCAGCGCCGCGAACAGGGCGTCGATCAATTCGGGCAGTGGCTTGTCCGGCCGGGCCACGGTCGCGGCGACCGGTTCAGACGGAGGTTCGAGCAAGCGCTCGAACACCCCGCTGAACAGCTTCTGCACGACGTCCTTGCCCAGCATCTCGGGCGTACGCTCGGCTTCGGCGGGGTCGGAGAAACGCAGCAGCGGCAGGATGTCGCCGATCAGCAGGTGCCCCCAGCAGGCCACGGCGAGATCGGCGAGATGGCCCGCCACGGTCTGCGTTGTGATGACCGCGCACGCGCGGTCGAGGGGAATCGTCTGCCACCACGCCTCGGGAAGCTGGGGCTCCTCCACGATCGGCGCTATCTGCACAGGAGAAGTCCAGCGCAGCGGTGGCGCGAGGTCGCTCAGGCTGAGGTTCATTGAGGTCCAACCGGCAATGGGAATATATCCGCAGTTCAGACTATGTGATCAGAGCGACAGAAAGGGGCTACCTCTTCCTGAATGGGAGATATAGAGCATGGATCGGGCCCGCGTGCAGGCTACATACAGCATGCTCCGTTCCCGTTGCAGTGCTCTCGCCCGGGCCCCCGGTTCGTCGGGCGGCGGTTCGGGCACCACGCCCTCCGCCACGCCGATGAGCGCGACCCGCTCGAACTCCAGGCCCTTCAGATTCTGGAACGCCGCCACCCGCACGTCCGCCCGCCCGAGCGCCTTGCGCGCCTCACGGACCAGCTTCGAGGTGCGCGCGCCGACGGCGATCTCATCGGCCGGGACACCGTCGTCCAGCCAGGAGACGACCGTGGCCACCAGCCCGGCCAGCTCCGCCTCCGGCGAGTCATACGCCCTGAGCACCGGCCGCTCGCCGTTGCGCAGCGCGCGGAACCCGTACAGCGGGGACATGCCCTTGACCAGCCCGTCGACGGGTCCGCCGCCGCGCAACCGGACCGCGAACGACAGCAGCTCGTGCGGCAGCCGGTAGGACACCTTGAGCGTGTGCTGCAGGGCCGGGATGCCCACCGAGCCGAGCGTCACGCGCGTGTCGGTGATCCGCTGGTGCGGGTCGCCGACGATGAACAGGTCGTCGTGCGCCCGCGGCGCCACCGCCCGCAGCAGCCGCCACTGCGACGGGCTGATGTCCTGCGCCTCGTCCACCACGACGTGCCGGTACGGCTTGCGGCCCGGCTCGATGTCGTCGAGCAGGTCGCCGGTGGCCCTCGACAGCAGCCGGAGCGCCTCGTCGGTCAGCTCGGCCAGCGTACGCGCGCCGGGGCCGATCAGCGCCGGACGCTGGCCCTCGGCGCTGGCCACGATGCGCATCGCCAGCCGCTCGGCGTTGTCCACGTCGACCCGCTTGCGCGTCACCCCGTCGTCGATCAGCCGGTCGAGCCGGTCTGACAGGTCCTCGCCCAGCCCCTGTGAGTACGTCACCAGCAGCACCGGCCCGCTCCCGTGCGCGGCCAGATAGGCCGCCCGATGCAGCGCGATGATCGTCTTGCCGGTGCCCGCCCCGCCGATCACCAGCACCGGGTGCTCGTAGCGCGCGGCGCGGGCCAGCCGGTGCTGTTCCGGACGCGGGAAGGCGCACCATTCCGGCGCGTCGAGGATCCGTTCCAGCTCCACCTTGTCGGCGGCGAACACCGCACGGTCCGGACTGCGGCGCAGCGCCGCGTGGAAGTCGTTTACATCGACCAGGTCGGCGCCCTCGTCCGTGGCGCGGCAGGCGTCCAGCTCCCGCCAGGCTTCGGCGAGCGTGCCGCCCCGGGCCAGCACCGCGAGCGGCACGTGCTGGGTCGGGGGGAGCAGCGGTTCGAGCGCCTCCACGTCGGCCTCGTTGCTGATGAGCCGCACCAGTGGCAGCGCGCGCACGTCGATGCCCAGCGCGAGCAGATCACCATCGCAGATCGGGGCGAACAACCCCGAAGCACTCGCCGATCGCCGTAACGCGGGCTCGACCCGTTCGAGCGCCTCGGCGTCCCACTCCTCGACGACGCCGATCACCGGGTTGATCCCGTAGCGGTAGCGCTGCGCGTACGACCAGGCCTCGGGATCCGGGAGCACGGTACGCAGCCAGTACACGTCCCGCTGACGCACCACCACGCCCCGATGCCCCGAAGTGAGACGGAGCGTCGCGATCCGCGGGTCCCTGGCGCCCCTGACCCGCTCGGGGTGGGGGGCGCCCGAGACGTTCAGCAGCAGGCGGCGGAGTGCGACCACGGCGTCCCTGCGCACCGGCTGTGCCAGTGCGCTGAGGTCCCGGGGGAAGCCCGGGGCGATCGCCAGCCGCGGCACGGCTCAGTCCAAGAGTTGCAGCAGGTCGCGGTCCCCGCGTTCGCGGAGCCTGGTGAGCAGGTCGGGCAGTCCGACAGGTCCGGTCATCCCGATCCTGGTGGCGATCACTCTGGCGGCCTGGTCGCGGGTCCCGCCGGGGGCGGTGTAGCCGACCAGGCGCAGCGCCTTGGTGATCTTCTCGGCCCCCTGCGCGGCCACCGGCAGGTGCCTGGCCCGCAACACGCCCTCGTCCGACAGCGTGAGGAACAGGTGCCCGCCCTCCTTCGCGCCGACGTCCGCGAGCAGCCGCTCGACCGATTCGAGCACCGGCCTGCCGTGCCAGACCATGGTCAGCTCGCCGGCCGCGCTCCGCACGGTCCTGCTCTCTCCCGGCGACAGTCCGAGGTACGTGGCGAACCCCGTGGGCAGCGCGCACTCGCCGCCGCCGAGCTGCTCGGCCGTCACGTCGATCCGCAGCCACCACCGGCCGTCCGGCTGGCGGAAGCACCGCCTGGTCTGCGAGACGTCCTTCAGCGGCTGGTACGGCTTGGCCGGCTCGTTCGACGCTCCGTTGCCCTCACCCACCACGACCTCGGCCGGAGCGAACGCCTGGAACTGCGGCGTCCCCGGCGGCGGCGACGGGATCGGCGGCACCTGGGCGAACGCGGATGCCGGGGGGACCTCAATGATTTTCGGCTCCGAAGCAGCCGGCGGCTCAGACGGCCTGGCGGGCGCCTCCGACGGCAGCGTGGCCAGCACGAACTGCCAGGCGGGGACCTCCAGCGCGCGGATCTCCTGGGCGTGCCAGTCGGCCGCGCCGATCAGCTGGTCCCTGGGGGCGGCCGGGCCGATCGTCCGGCGCAGCTCGTCCAGATGCGCCCGGTACGGGGCCGCCTCCTCGCTGGCCAGCCACTGGCCGAGGCGGGCCCGCAACTCGGTCTCGGTGGCGGAGATGTCGGCGGCCGGCACGGCGAACAGCTTGGCGAGCTGGTCCACGGCGGACGGCTGGTCGGTGAAGACCCGGTTCTGGGCGACGGCCCAGCTCTTGTCGTCCAGACCGGCGAACGCGGCCTCGATCAGCTCGGGCAGCTCGTGCCCCGCGGGCTCTTCCGGCTCCGGCTCCTCCGATTCGGCCGCCTCGAAGTCCGGCGTGTCGTACTTGGGTTTCGCCTCTTCGGGAGTGGGCTCGGGTTCAGGTGCGGCTTCGGCGTCCTGCGGTTCCGGCTCCGCGCCCTCGGCTTCGAGCGCGGCGGCCTCCTCGGCGGCGGGCTCCGGCGCGGGCTCGTCGGCGGCGTCCAGGACGGGCTGGGGCTCGGACTCGGCCTCCGGCTCGGCGGCCTCGTCGACGACCGGCTCGTCGTCGGCGTCGAGCACCGGCTCCTCGGCCTCCGTCGCGTCCTCGGCCTTGTGGGCGGCCACCGCCTCTTCGGCGTCCGGCGCTTCCTCGCGCTCCGGTGCCTCCTCGGCGATCGGGGCCTGCTCGGCGACGCGAGCCTCCTCGACGACCGGCTCGGCGCTCGGCGGCGCCTCCACCGGCAGTGCGACCGGCACGGCCTCGGGCGCGAGGGCAACCGGGGCCGGGGCCGGGGCCGGCGCGGCTACCGGCGCCGACGGGCGCTGGAGCTGGGGCGCGAGGTGTACCAGGGCCGCGGAGAACAGCGTGTTGAGCACCGGACGCGCCTGGATGAACGGCTGGTCCACCAGCTCTCTGCCGGTCAGCGCGAGCAGCCCCGTCCACGACCCGGCGCGGTCCAGCGCGATCGCCACCTGCGGCTCGTCGGCCTCGTCCGGATCCAGGACGTGCAGCGCCGGCAGCACGTCGCCCACAGCGGCGGCCGGCCAGTGCTCAAGCGCGATCTCCGTGAGCAGCTCGGCCAGCGGCTCGGGGCCGATGGCCGCGAGCACGAGCGGCATGGGCAGGCTGCGCCACCAGGCGTCCGGAAGCTCCGGCTGCCCGGTGAGCAGCGTGATCGTGGACGCGTCGCTCCACCTCAACGGTGGTACGAGGTCGCTCAGGCAGAAATTCATCCCGTTCCGTTCACCAGCCCCTCACGCCGCCGTATCGTCGCAAGGCTCCTCAACTTCGTCAGCGGTGCAGCCTTACTCTCTCCGCCACTCTTTCCGCCGCCCACGAACAGACCATAGTCCGGCAAAACTCCCCTACGCATCATCCACTACGTATCAGCGCCGGACGGCGGCGAAGCGTAGACGGACGTAGTCGGCCATCCAGCCCGTCTCCCTGCGCAGAGCGGGTGCGGCGAGTTCGTTGACCCGCTGGAGCAGCGGCTCGACGATGTCCTTCGGCAGCCCCTCGATGACCGAGGACGCGAACATGCGTACCCAGTCGGCGGCCCCCTGCGGGCACTCCTCCAGCGGCGTCGGCCGGTCGAAGTACTCGAGCAGGCGGACCACGAAGCCCTCCTGCTCCAGCCGGCGGGCGTACTCGGCCGGCGTGGGGAAGTACCAGGGCAGGTCGGGCTCGCGCAGACCGTACTCCCGCCAGGCGGTGTGCATGGCGGCGGTGAGCTCGGCGCAGTTGCCCGCGCCGCCCATCTCGGCCACGAACCGGCCGCCGGGCGAGAGCGCCTCGTGCACGTTGGCGATGACGGAGACGGGGTCGCGACTCATCCAGTGCAGCGCGGCGTTGGAGAAGACGGCGTCATAGGCCAGCGCCACGCTGAAGTCGTGCCCGTCGCCGACGATGAAGTCGACACCCGGATAAAGGGCCAGGGCCTTCTCGATCATGGCGGGGGAGCCGTCGATCCCCAGGACGTCGGCACCCCGCGACGCGATCTGGGCGGTCAGCACCCCGGTGCCGCAGCCGAGGTCGAGCACGCGCTCTCCCGGCCGCGGATCGAGCAGGTCCACCAGGGGCGCGCCCTGCGTCGAGACGTAGCCGAAACTGCCGTCGTAGGCGCGACTGCTCCACCGCTCCAAGCTCGGTGTGTCGTATCGCAAGACGATCAGCTCTCATTCGTCAGACAAGGGCCCCCTGTGGCCGTGCTGTCTGTTCACTTTAGAGGCTGATTGTCTCCGCGACATATCAAGTCACAATGGTCTCATCGCACACTTTGCGTCCATCGCTTCTTGAGGTAGGACTTTCCGGCATCTGTCTGCGGAATCGTGAGGAGCACCGGCGGTCCGGGGGCGACGGGCATCTTGGCTGCCTGCTCGGCGTCGAGCGTGCCGCGCATCAGCATCGCCTCGCCGCGGGCGGGGCGGGCCCAGCCCTTCTGCAGGAGATTCTGGCCCTCGTCGGAGAACAGGAACTCCTGCCAGAGACGGGCCGCGGCAGGATGCGGCGCGTCCTTGCTGATCGCCTGTACGTGGTAGTCGCCCAGCGGCGCGTCACGCGGGATCGTCACCTTCCACGCCTCCGCGTCGCGGGCGCTGCGGGCGGCGTTGAGGTGGTCCCAGTCCACGATCACGTTGGCCTTGGCCGGATCGGTGAGCCGGCCCGCCTGCTTGAGCTTCGCGAACAGCTCGACACCGCGCTGCGGCTGTGGCGCGCCCGACACCAGCGAGGCGGCCATCACGCCGTCGAAGGCCGCCGCCGAGTGCAGCGGGTCGCCGTCGAGCGCGACCAGGTAGCCCGGCTTGGCGGCCAGATCGGCGAAGGAGGCGGGGGCGGGGACCTTGCGCGGGTCGTAGCCGAGCGACATGTAGGCGCCGTAGACGCCGTACCAGGCGCCCGCGGGGTCCTTGATGTGATCGGGCAGGTCCTGCCAGCCCTGCACCTTGTACGGGGCGAACTTGGCGGCATCGGCCACCGCGACGTCAAGGGTGAGGTCGAACACGTCGGGTTTGAGCTGGGCGGCGGAGTCGATCTCGCGCCGGCTGCTGGCGCCGGGCTCGAGCTCGTTGACCTTGATGCCGTACTTGTCGGTAAAGGCGTTGATGATCGCGCCATAGTTGACCCAGTCCCGGGGAAGCCCGATCACGGTGAGCGAGCCTTCCCGCTTGGCGGTCGCGGCGAGGTTTTCGAGGGTGGTGAAACCCTGCTTCATGGAGGCGGCCTTGACGTTCACCGGCGGCAGCGGCTTCTCGGCCGGGGACGACGACGCGCCGCATCCGGCGCTTGCGATGAGGACGGTTACGGCGGCGCAGATACGTACGGTCACACGACGAATACTCGCCGTTACTTCCGTCCAGGTCGAGGAGGCGCGGCCGGAACCACCTTGGCCGCCACCAGCGCCTCTTCGGAGATCTCCACCAGAGTGCCGTCTCTCTTGCGGACACGCAGCACGCCGCCGTCCCAGGATTCGAGAATCCCGACGGCGTCACGGAAGCCTTCCGGAACCCGTCTGCGGGTGGTGATCCGGGCGCCGACGTCAGCTGTTGTGATCGCGATCACGAGGCGAGCGGCCACGAGTTTGCCACCCTCCGTTTCGGCCAGTTGGCAAGCACGGCAATACTAGGGCTAGCAGACCGCCGTCAGAGTCATGCCATGGTGCGGAGAGAAGGAGCTCGAGGTGACCTACGTCATCGCGCAGCCTTGCGTGGACGTCCTGGACAAGGCGTGCATCGAGGAGTGCCCCGTTGATTGCATTTACGAGGGCGAGCGCATGCTTTACATCCACCCCGACGAGTGCGTGGACTGCGGCGCTTGTGAGCCAGTGTGCCCCGTCGAGGCCATTTTCTACGAAGACGACCTTCCCGAGCAGTGGAAGGACTACTACAAGGCCAACGTCGACTTCTTCGAGGACCTGGGCTCGCCCGGTGGCGCCTCGAAGGTCGGCAAGATCGACAAGGACCACCCGGTCATCGCCGCGCTGCCGCCGCAGGCCGAAGAGCACTAGCCCGCACCCCGCAGCGGGGCGCCCGAACGGTGGGCCCCGCTGCCGGGCGTACGGCGCGCACGCCTGAGAGCTGGAGGCGTGCCCGCCTGATACCTGGAGAACCGTGAACAACCTGCCCGACTTCCCTTGGGACCGGCTGGAGCCGTACAAGGCGCGCGCGCTGGCCCACCCCGACGGCATCGTCGACCTGTCGGTCGGCACGCCCGTCGATCCGGTGCCGCCGCTCGTGCAAAGCGCCCTCGTCGAGGCCGCCAACAGCCCCGGCTACCCGCTCACCCACGGGACGAAGGCGCTGCGGGAGGCCGCCGCCGGCTGGCTGCGCCGCAGGCACGAGGTCACCGTCGAGCCGAGCGACGTGCTGCCGCTGATCGGCTCGAAGGAGTTCGTCGCCTGGCTGCCCAGCTACCTGGGCGCGCGGCGGGTCGTCTTCCCCGAGCTGGCCTATCCCACCTACGACGTGGGCGCCCGGCTGGCCGGAGCGGAGGCGACGGCCTCCGACGGCCTGCTCGCGCTGGGGCCCCAGCACGTGGACCTCGTCTGGGTCAACTCGCCCGGCAATCCCACGGGCCGGGTGCTGCCCGTCGAGCACCTGCGCAAGGTGGTGGCCTGGGCGCGCGAGCGCGGCGTGGTCGTCGCCTCCGACGAGTGCTACATCGAGCTGGGCTGGGAGGAGCGACCCGTCTCCATCCTGCATCCCGACGTCTGTGAGGGCTCCCACGAGGGGCTGCTCGCGGTCCACTCGCTGTCCAAGCGCTCCAACCTGGCCGGTTACCGTGCCGGGTTCGTGACCGGCGATCCGGCTCTGGTCAAGCGGCTCCTGGAGATCCGCAAGCACGCGGGGATGCTCATGCCGGCCCCCGTACAGGCCGCCATGACGGTCGCGCTGGGCGACGACGCGCACGCCGAGGAGCAGCGCGAGCGCTACGCCAGGCGGCGCCTGCAGCTGCGGCCGGTGCTGGAGAAGGCGGGCTGGAGCATCGAGCACTCGACCGCCGGGCTGTATTTCTGGGCGACGGACGGGACCAGTTCCTGGGAACAGGTCAGTAAGCTCTCCGAAATCGGTATTTTGGTTGCTCCGGGGGAATTCTACGGATCGGCAGGTGGGCGGCATATCCGCATCGCCATGACCGCCACTGATGAACGCATCAGTGCGGCGGTGCGCCGCCTCCAGTAGGATCCCCCGCGAAGCAGGGCACACATAAGTTGATAACGGCGTTTGCTGAGGCAGACCGCGAGTGGAGCGAGCTGATCGATGAGCATGACCTTCGTGGTCGTACTCGGGCTGAGCATCGCCACCGTCCTCCTGCTGCTGGGTGCCTTCCTGGCCACCATGCGCCAGGACAGGAAGGGCCGCGCGACCGCACAGCCGGTCGAGATCGCGGCCACCGAGGCCCCGCTGCCGGCACCGGTGAGCATGTCCGGGTACACCGGATCCGACTATGTCGATCCCCGTACCATCAAGGTCGGTGACCGGATAGAGGTCCACGGATCGCCCGCGCGAGTGCTCGGTGCCATGTACGTCTCGTGGCAGGGCATGCAGTGGGTCGAATATCGGCTGCGTGACAGCTCCCGTCGCATGCAGTGGCTGTCGGTGCAGGTGCGGCAGGCCGAGGGCGAGCCGTCGCATCTGGAAGTGCTCATCTGGACCGAGGTGCCCACCGAGGGCATGGTGCCCGCCAAGAGCATGCTGATCATGGAGGGCGTCGAGTTCCATCCGATCGAGCGGGGCACGGCCGCGTTCAGGTCGGAGGGCAACACCGGCAACGCCGAGCGGGGCCTGCTCGACTTCGCCGACTACCGCGCCTCCGACGGGCGGCTGCTCTCCTTCGAGCGGATCCAGGGCGCCAGATGGACGGCCAGCTACGCCAGGCCGCTGCCGCCCGGCTCGATCAGCATCGTCAGCCGCGCCACTTCCTAGGGCGGATCCGCCTAGGAGATGTCCACCTTGCTGTCGGTCGCCTTGCCGCCCGACTGCCAGCCCTCCAGGTTCATGTCGTTGGTCCAGGTGGCGCCGTTGAAGCCGACGTGCTTGAGTCCGTACTTCCGCGCGTGGGCCACCGACCAGGCGGCGATCAGCCAGCCGCGCTTGCGCGTCGAGATGGACGGGTCGCCGAGCGCCCGGACGAGCTGGCGCCGCGCCTCGGCGGTCTTGGCCTGAGGGGCGGGCGTGCCCGTCTTGGGCGGTGGGTACCAGCAGTGCACCGCCTTCGGAACACGCCCGGTGAAGGCCGCCGCGAGGATCTTGGCGTCCTCCTCGTGCTGGGCGTAGGCGTAGCCGCCCGCCGAGCGCTGCACGGCCTGGGCGGCGTCCTCCAGCGGGATCTTCCGGTAGTTCTTGACCTTGACCAGCGCGGCGAAGAACCGGTTGGTCGCGTAGACGGGGTCGAGGAGTTGCTTGCGCTTGCCCCACCCCTGCGACTGGCGCTGCTGGAACACGCCGACGGAGTCGCGGTCGCCGTAGTCGAGGTTGAAGAGCTTCGACTCCTGCAGCGCGGTCGCGTAGGCGATCACCACCGCCCGCTCGGGCAGCTTGCGGCGCTCCGCGACGGCCGCGATGGTGGCCGATATCTGGGCCTGCTCGATGTCGAGATCCCGGTCGCCCACGGGGGTCTTGACGCTGCAGTGGGCTTCCGGAATGGCCAGCGGCTCCGTCTTTTTGAGCAGGTGAAAGAGGCCGACGGAGATCCCCACCGCGAGCAGCAGAACGATGACCGCGATGGTGATGACTCCGCGGGAGAAGCGCAGGCGCACCCTGAAAAACCTACCCGGCCAGATAAGCTCCGTGGCCATGAGGCACGTGAGCGGTGTGTCACCGATCGTATCCGCGGTGGACGAGCTGTGGGCGCGTCGCGAGGAGCTGTCACCCCGCGACCTGGACGCGCGCAAGGTGGTGGTGAGCGCGATCGACCTGCTGGACAGGGGACAGGCGCGGGCCGCCCGGTTGTCCGACGGCGAGGTGGTCGTGGATGAGCGGGCCAAGCGGGCGATCCTGCTCAGTTTCCAGGTGCTCGGCCTGGCCAGGTCGCAGGTGGGCGACTTCCAGCACCACGACCGGCATCCGCTCAAGACCACGCTCGACGGGGTGCGGGTGGTTCCGGGGGCGATCGCGCGCTGGGGCTCCTATCTGGCGCCCGGCGTGGTGCTGATGCCGTCGTTCACGAACATCGGCGCGTACGTCGGCGAAGGCACGATGGTCGACACCTGGGCCACGGTCGGCTCCTGTGCCCAAATCGGGAAAAACGTCCATTTGTCGGGCGGTGTGGGGATCGGCGGTGTGCTGGAGCCGCCCAACGCCGTGCCGGTGATCGTGGAGGATGACGCGCTCATCGGCAGCCGTGCGATGCTGGTCGAAGGCGCCCGGGTGGGACGCGGCGCCGTCATCGGGGCGGGCACGATCCTGTCGGCCTCCATCCCGGTGATCGATGTGCAGACCGGCGAGGAGCTGGCCCGCGGCCGCGTACCCGACTGGTGCGTCGCCGTCGGCGGCACCCGCCAGAAGGAGTTCCCCGGCGGCACGTTCGGATTGCCCTGCGTGCTGGTGATCAAGCGCCTGGAGCCGGGGCAGCGTCATGACAAGGCAGCGCTCAACGAGGCGCTGCGCGAACACGGAGTGAACACCTAGATGCTGGACCTGACGCAGGACGTACGGACGCTGACCGCGGCCATCGTGGACATCAAGTCGGTGAGCGGCGACGAGAAGACGCTGACCGACGCGGTCGAGCAGGCTCTGGCGGCGTTGCCGTACCTCAAGGTCGACAGATCGGGCGAGACGCTCGTCGCGCGCACGGAGCTGGGCCGCGCCGAGCGGGTGCTGATCGCCGGGCACCTCGACACGGTGCCGGTCGCCGGCAACCTGCCCAGCCGCGTCGAGGGCGACCTGCTCTTCGGCTGCGGCACCTCGGACATGAAGGCGGGGGTGGCGGTCGCGCTCAAGCTGGCGGCCACCGTGCCCGCGCCCAACCGTGACGTCACCTATGTCTTCTACGACTGCGAGGAGATCGAGGCCGAGCGCAACGGGCTGACGAGGGTGGCGCGCGAGCACCCCGACTGGCTGGCGGCCGACTTCGCGGTGCTCATGGAGCCCACCGACGGGGTGATCGAGGGCGGCTGCCAGGGCACCCTGCGGGCCGAGATCACCGTGGCCGGCAAGCGCGCGCACAGCGCCAGATCGTGGCTCGGGGTCAACGCCATTCACGGCATCGAGCCGGTCCTGGCCCGGCTCAACGCCTACGAGGCCCGGCAGCCCGTGGTCGACGGGCTCGCCTACCACGAGGGGCTCAACGCGGTCGGCGTGCGCGGCGGCGTGGCGGGCAACGTGATCCCGGACGAGTGCGTGGTCACGGTCAACTACCGGTTCGCGCCCGACCTGTCGATCGAGCAGGCGCAGGAGCACGTACGCGAGGTGTTCGACGGGTTCGCGGTCCGCTTCACCGACGGCGCCCCGGCGGCGCGGCCCGGCCTCACCCACCCGGTGGCGGCGGCCTTCACCGCCGCGGTCGGCGGCACACCGCGAGCCAAGCTGGGCTGGACGGATGTCGCGCGCTTCTCCACACTGGGGGTGCCGGCCGTCAACTACGGTCCCGGTGACCCGAACCTGGCGCATCAGCAGGGGGAGTACGTGTCGCTTCCCAAGATCGTGGAGAGCGAGCGGGCTCTGCTGAACTGGCTGACAAAGTGAAAGTGGCTTTCCTCGCCGGCCATTTGGCGGGGAAAGCCACTTTCAGTCCCGAGCAGCACCCTCGGCAGTTAGACGCAGGCAGGTCGAAATCTGGTTCCTGCTTCTTACAAGATTTTTTACGCGGGTTCTTAAGGCCATCTACCAGGGCATTTGCCTCAGAGGCCCTCTAACGGGTGACTAGTCCTCGTTGTGCGCGGGGCCGCCCGGCGTTGGGCTAGCGTGACCGCATGGAACAGACACGTCCGGAACGCCGTCAGGGGCAGGCCGTGATCCGCGGCAGTCTCGCGCTTCAAACCACCCATGATCAGCGGCTGCTCGACCGTCAGGGTCCCGCCGACTGGGTGCACATGGACCCGTGGCGAGTGCTGCGCATCCAGGCGGAGTTCGTGGAGGGGTTCGGGCAGCTGGCCGAGCTGCCCCCGGCGGTCACCGTCTTCGGCTCCGCCCGCACGCCCGAGGGCTCGGCCGACTACGGCATGGGCCGCGCGCTCGGCCGTGCGCTGGCCCAGGCCGGATACGCGGTCATCACCGGCGGCGGCCCCGGGATCATGGAGGCGGCCAACCGGGGTGCTCTGGACGTGGCGGGCGCCATGTCGGTGGGGCTCGGCATCGAGCTGCCCTTCGAGCAGAAGATGAACGACTACGTGGACCTCGGCATCGAGTTCCGCTACTTCTTCGTCCGCAAGACGATGTTCGTCAAATACTCGTGCGGCTTCATCGCGCTGCCCGGTGGGTTCGGCACGCTCGACGAGCTGTTTGAGGCGCTCACGCTGGTGCAGACGCAGAAGGTGACCTCCTTCCCCGTCGTGCTGATGGGCTCGGAGTTCTGGGGCGGCCTGATGGACTGGATCAAGGGCACGCTCCTGGACAGCGGCAAGATCGCCGAGCAGGATCTCGGCCTCATCACCATGACCGACGACGTCGAGGAGGCCGTACGCATCATCGTCGACGCCGACCTCAAGCGGTCCGAGCAGCTCCGGGAGGAGCAGAGCGCCGTCGCCGCCCAGCCGGCCGAGCCCCAATAAGCTCAAATATGTGAATATCTGCGTGTTTTGCGCCTCAAGTCAGAAGATTGATGAGAAGTACCTCCAACTCGCAACAGAGGTCGGCGCCGAGCTCGCCCAGCGTGGCCACACGCTGGTGAGCGGCGGCGCCACCGTCTCGTGCATGGGCGCCATCACCGCCGCCACCCGCGCCTCCGGCGGCCGGACCATCGGCGTGATCCCCCAGGTCCTGGTCGACATCGAGGTCGCCGACACGGCCTCCGACGAGCTGATCGTCACCACCGGCATGCGCGAGCGCAAAGCCGCCATGGATGAGCGCTCCGACGCCTTCCTCGTCCTGCCTGGCGGCATCGGCACGCTGGAGGAGCTCTTCGAGATCTGGACGGCCCGCGTCCTCGGCATCCATGACCGTCCGCTGGTGATCCTCGACCCATGGGGTCTGTACACGCCGCTGCGACAGCTCATCGAGAACATGTACGAGGCGGGCTTCACCCGGGCCAACATCTTCGACGCCATCTCCTGGACCAACACGGTCGAGGAGGCGTTCGCGCACCTGGAGGCCACCGGCAAGCCGGTTCGGCCCAGCGTCGAGGAGCTCGGCGAGGCCACCGGCTGACCCGTCCCGGGGAGTCCCAAGACGCAACAGGCGCGGCAAGTGCGGGACTCGTGCCTCGATCGTATGAGTACGATGCCAATGTGCTGGTCGTACTCGCCATTGCCGCGCTCGCCATTCTGGCCTGCGTGGTCCTGGTCTCCCTCGGAAGGGGCGGGGAGCTGACCGAGTTCCCGCCGGACGTGCCGCCTCTCGACCTGCCCGAGCCCGGGCAGCTCACGGCGGTGGACTTCATGGCGCTGCAGCTGCCGGTCAACCTGGTCGGCTATCACACGCAGAGTGTCGACGAGACCCTGCGCAGGGCGGCGACGGCGATCAGCGCTCGGGACACGAGGATCGCGGTGCTCGAACAGCGGGTCTCCGAGCTGCTGTCGAGCCGGCTGTACGCGCGCCAGGAGGTCTACGCGGCTCCGGGCGCCGGTCTGCGTACCGACCACCAGCCACCGGCCGCGCCCCGGGACCTCTCCCAGGAGGGGGACTCGGCGGCCGAGCCGCACAACTTGGGAGACCAGCACGCCGACCCGGACGCTTCGAGCGACCACCACGCCGAGCCGTCCACGGACGAGCCGGAGGACGTGGCGGCGGTGCCCGACCTGCGGGACGTGGTGGCGGGGCCGGACGCTGTGGGGAAGCCGGAAGACGACGCCACGCCATCCGAGGCGCCGGCCGATCGCACGGCCGCGTTCGACGCCTCGGCTGCGGCAACAGAAGACGAGCCCGTCCGCGACGGTGAGCTGGTCCGCGATGGGGTGCCGGTTCGCGACGGCGAGCCGGTCGCGGTCCAGCCCAGCGACGACGGGGAGCCGATCGCGGCCCAGCCGAGCGACAAGGGGCTGGAGCGCGAGGGCGAGCCGGTGCGGGTGGCGCCGGGCGAGGACAGGGACGAGAGCAAGTGACGCAAGCGACCGAAGTGATCCGCTGTACCTGGCCGGGGATGGCGGACCCCATCTACATCTCCTACCACGACGAGGAATGGGGCCGCCCGGTCCGGGGCGACGACGGTGTCTTCGAGCGGGTCTCCCTGGAAGCCTTCCAGTCAGGCCTGTCGTGGCTGACGATCCTGCGCAAGCGCGAGAACTTCCGCGCCGCCTTCGACCAGTTCTCCATCCCCAAGGTCGCCGCGTACACCGAGGAGGACGTGACCCGGCTCCTCGGCGACCCCGGCATCGTGCGCAACCGCGCCAAGGTGGAGGCGACCATCGCCAACGCGCGGGTCGCACTGGACCTGCCCGGCGGCCTGTCCGATCTGGTCTGGCAGTACGCCGACGCCGAGTCCCCGATCCCCAGGTCGATGACCGACGTCCCGGCCATCACCCCGGCCTCCAAGGCGCTGGCCAAGGACCTCAAGAAGCGTGGCTTCAGATTCGTCGGCCCGACCACCGCGTACGCCCTCATGCAGGCCATCGGCCTGGTCAACGACCACATCGAGGGCTGCGTCGCCCGGCAGGAACAGCCCTGACAGTCAGCGGCCGTGGAACGTCGGCAGCTCCTTGGCCAGGAAGGCCCGCGTGGCGTCGAGGTGGTCCTGGGTGGCCACGCACTCGTCCTGCAGGTCGGCCTCCACGGCCAGGGTCTCGGGCAGTGAGTGCGTCGCGGCGTAGGCCAGCGCCCGCTTCGTGGCCGCGTACGCCCTGGTGGGCCCCGCCGCCAGTCGTACGGCCAGTTCATGGGCGGTCTTGAGCACGTCTTCGGCGGGCACCACGCGCGTGACCACGCCCAGTTCGAGCGCGCGGGCCGCGCCGAGCGGCTCGCCGAGCAGCAGCAGCTCGGTCGCCCGTCCCAGACCCACCAGGCGGGCCAGCGTCCACGACGCGCCCGAGTCGGGCGCCAGGCCCACCCCGGCGAACGCCATCGCGAACTTGGCCTTGTCCGAGGCCACCCGAAGGTCGCAGGCGAAGGCCAGCGAGGCGCCCGCCCCGGCGGCCACGCCGTTGACCGCCGCCACGACCGGCTTGGCCATCGTGGTGATCAGCTCGACGATGGGGTTGTAGTGCGCGCGGACCGTATCGGCCAGGCCGCGGCCCGCCTCCAGGTTGTCGGCGTGCTCGCGCAGGTCCTGGCCCGCGCAGAAGGCCCGTCCCGAGCCGGTGAGCAGCACCGCGCGCACCTCGGGGTCGGCGGCGGCGCGGCGCAGCGCGTCGAGCAGGGCCGCCTTCACCTCGGCCGTCAGTGAGTTCATCGCCTCGGGCCGGTCGAGGGTGATGGTGGCGACGGCATCGGACACGTCATAGCGGATCAAGGCAGCTCCCTGTCGACGAACGCGGCGGCCGCGGGCAGCAGGCGGACCGCCTCCTGCTCGAAGTAGGCCCTGGCCTTCTCGCCCGGCCAGGCGGACGGCAGCAGTTCCGGGGGGAGGCCAGGGTCCCGGAACAGGAAGTTGCGCCATCCATGCACGAGTTTGCTCCTGGTCGCGAACACCTGATCAGCCGGGGCGCCACCGGGCAGCGCGCCGACCAGAGTGACAGCTTCCGACAGCCAGTGCTCGTACGCCGCGCCGATGGCGGTCAGATCCCAGGCGCGGGCCACCAGCTCGCGCGGGTCGCCCTCCAACGCCGCGTCGAACCTGTCGGCGCGCACGCCTTCGCCCTCCAGCAGGTTGTCCAGCTCGATCGACGAACGCGGGCCGATCCACGTCGTCTCCGACAGCGCGGCGTACCCCAGGAAGGTCAGGTCGGCGCGGATCCGTTCCCTGCGCGGACGGTCCTTGACCGGCTCGAGGACGATCAGGTGCCACCGGCCACGCCAGCTCAAAGTTCCGGCTCGGTAAATTCTCAAGGCGGCTTCGTCCAGACGTCTGACGCACTTCGGCGTAAGTCCGTAACCGGCGCCCTGGGGCAGCCTGACGGGCTGCAACCAGCCCTGCCGCACCATGCGGGAAACGGCCGTCCGCACGGCTGGGGCGGCGATTTCGAGGGGCTTCATGAGCCGTACGAGAGCGGCCACGGACGCCTGTCCACCGCGCGAGCGCAGGTGGTCTCCATAGAGGTCGAACAGAGCGGCGCGAGCATGCACGAAGTCCAGTTTGGCCGCCTTCGCCAGCATGGACAACGCATTCTGGGAGGAGATCGTTACCCATGAGCGCTCTCGATGCGGGAGAATAGGACATCACAGATGACGTGAATGCGTCGGCCATCCTCAGGGGCGGCCGGAAACCGCGGGCCGCGGGAGCCCAAGGCAGGAAGGGATGCACGCATGGCGGCGATGAAGCCGCGGACCGGCGATGGTCCGCTGGAGGTCACCAAGGAAGGGCGCGGCATTGTCATGCGGGTCCCCCTGGAGGGTGGCGGCCGGCTCGTCGTGGAGATTTCCGCCGACGAGGCGAAGGCGCTCGGCGAAGCGTTGAAGAACGTCGTCGGCTGAGAGCTCCCGAGACACAGGTCGTTCCACGGCCCTGGCGTGCGTCCGCGCCAGGGCCGCTGACGTTTGAGGGGGATTTCCGTGCCCATTGAGACCACGGCATCGGTGGTGGCCGACGTACCAGCGGATGTCGAGCTGCTCGCCGTGCCCTATGACGCCGATCTCGCTCCCGCCGTCGAGCTGGATCTGCACCTGCCGACGGCCGCCCTGTTGGCGCACTACGACGCCAAGGGAGAGGCGGGTGAGGTGGTGGAGGTCCCGGTGGCGCGGGCGGACGGGGTCGGCCGGGTGCTCCTGTACGGGGTCGGCGACGGCTCGCCGCGCGCGCTGCGCAAGGCCGCGGCCGCGCTCACCCGCAAGGCCAAGGGCAGGCAAGCGCTGGTCGTGGTGACGCCGGCGGGCGACGTGACGGCCTTCACCGAGGCCGCGTTGCTGGCGGCGTACACCTTCAAGATCGGTGATCCGGGCAAGTCGTCCGTGCGGGCGCTGAGGTTCGTCGGCGCCGACGAGGACGCGGTGCGGCGCGGCCAGACCGTCGCCCAGGCGGTGGCGCTGGCCCGCGACCTGACCAACACGCCCGCGTCGGTCAAGAACCCGCTCTGGCTGGCCGAGCGCGCGGCCGAGCAGGACGTGCCGGTACGCGTCTGGGACGAGGAGCAGCTGCAGGCGGGCGGCTTCGGCGGCATCCTGGCCGTCGGCCGGGGCTCGGCCAACCCGCCCCGCTTCATCCAGCTCTCCTACACCCCGCCCGAGCCGACCGATCGGCATGTCGTGTTGGTGGGCAAGGGCATCACGTTCGACTCGGGCGGTCTTTCGCTCAAGCCGAACGAGAACATGAAGACCCAGAAGACCGACATGGCGGGCGGCGCCGTGGTGATCGCCGTCATCTCCGCGCTCGCCCGGCTGGGCGCGCCCGTGCGGGTGACCGGCCTGGTCGCGGCGGCCGAGAACATGCCTTCCGGCACGGCCCAGCGGCCCAGCGACGTCATCAAGCACTACGGCGGCCGCACGGTGGAGGTGCTCAACACCGACGCCGAGGGGCGGCTGGTGCTGGCCGACGCGCTCGCCTACGCCGACGCCGAGCTCGACCCGGACGCGGTGGTGGACATCGCCACGCTCACCGGGGCGATCACCGTCGCGCTCGGCCGCGGCTATGGCGCCGTCTACGCCACCGACGACGACCTCGCCCAGCGGCTGGTCGAGGCGGGGCAGGCCAGTGACGACCGGCTGTGGCGGATGCCGCTGATCGACGACTACGCGCCGGCGCTGGAGTCCTCGATCGCGGACCTGGCCAACGTCGAGAGCGGTTCCACCTATGGGGCCGGGTCGATCACGGCGGCGTTGTTCCTGAGGGAGTTCGCGGGCAAGCGGCCGTGGGCGCACCTGGACATCGCGGGCGTCGGACGCAGCACCGTGAACGAGGGCGTGCTCACCAAGGGCGCCACCGGGTTCGGGGTGCGCGTGTTGCTGGAGTGGCTGACGCGCTAGGAGTACGCACGCTGCTGGTGTGGCTGACGCGTCAGGAGTACGCGCCGCAGTTTTGGCGCTATGAGGGCGCTATGAGGCGATCTTGACGGCGGCGAGCAGGCCGTCGCCCAGGGGCATCAGCAGCGAGCGCAGGCGGTCGTCGGACTGCACCAGCTTGCCCAGTTCGCGTAGCGCGACCGTGTCGGGGTCGCGCTGCGCCGGGTCGGCCACGCGGTTGTGCCACAGGACGTTGTCGAAGGCGACGATGCCGCCCACGCGCAGCAGCCTGACCGCCTCGGCCAGGTAGTCGGCGTACTCCTGCTTGGCCCCGTCGGCGAAGACCATGTCATAACCGCCGTCGGAGAGCCGGGGCAGCACGTCGAGGGCCCGGCCGGTGATCAGCCGCACCCGCCCGCCGGAGAACCCGGCCTCCGCGAACGCCTGCCTGGCCAGCCGCTGGTGCTCCGGCTCCACGTCGACGCTGGTCAGCGTGCCGTCGGGGCGCATGCCACGCAGCATCCAGAGACCGGAGACGCCGCAGCCCGTGCCGATCTCGACGACCGACTTGGCGTTGACGGCGGTGGCGAGGAAGCAGAGCGCCGCCCCGCCCCCGGGAAGGATGGGCGTGGCACCCATTTCCAGGCCGCGCAGGCGCGCCGCGTGCAGGATCTCATCCTCATGATGGAACTGCTCCGCATAGGCCAGAGTGGCCTCTACCGGACTGGTCATCGGCCTCCTCCCCCCACTTTCGTGCGATTGGTCACCGATCGCAGCCTAGGGGAGACACGCCGGGACGGGAACTCAAGACGACCGTGAGGCGTTGCAGGTTTAAACGGGCTTTGCCGGTCCGGAAGGCAGGCAGTACGCACGAAGGGACGAAACCAGGCACTATGGCGGTAGCGGTGGTCCCAATGAGAGGAGTTCTGGTGGACGAAAGTGACCACCAGGCCGATACTCCCGTGTCTGACTGGACGCCTCCCACCTGGGAGGAAGTGGTGCGGACTCATTCCGCACGTGTATACCGGCTGGCGTATCGCCTGACCGGCAATGTCCACGATGCCGAAGATCTCACCCAAGAGGTCTTCGTGCGGGTCTTCAGGTCCCTGTCGAGTTACACCCCCGGAACGTTCGAGGGCTGGCTGCACCGGATCACGACGAACCTGTTCCTCGACATGGCGCGGCGCAAGCAGCGCATCCGGTTCGAAGGACTCGCCGACGACGCGGCCGAACGGCTGCGCGGGCGCGAGCCGTCACCGGCGCAGGCGTTCGACGACGCGCACCTTGAGCCGGACATCCAGGCCGCGCTCGACGCGCTCGCACCGGAGTTCCGGGCCGCGATCGTGCTGTGTGACATCGAGGGTCTGTCGTACGAGGAGATCGCGGCCACGCTCGGCGTCAAGCTGGGTACGGTCCGAAGCCGTATTCACCGTGGCCGGGCGCAGTTGCGGGAGGCGCTCGATCACCGGGCCCCCCGTAATTCCCAACTCCCCCCGCCATCATTCCCGTCGGGGACCCGTGGGGAGGAAGTCTGATATGTCGCATCTTGGAGAACGCGTTTCCGCGCTCGTGGACGGTGAGTTGAATCACACCGAACGCGACCGCGCTCTAGCCCATCTGACCTTCTGTGGCGACTGCAGGCGGGAGGTCGAGTCGATGCGGGCGCTGAAGTCGCGCCTGCGCTCGCTCGACGGCCCGGTGATGCCGGCCGATCTCACCATGTCGTTGCTGCGGATGTCCGAGCCCGGTGGCCCGTTGCCCCCCAGGGAGCGGCCTTTCCCTACCCGGACGTTCGGCGGAGTGCCCATCCCTGGGCCGCACAGCATCGCTCCGCTGGACAACCGCCCGCGCAGGGACGCGGCTGGTGGCGGTTCGGGCCCTGGCCGCGGGGGTAGGCGGCGCGGCGCGTACGTGGCGGTCGGCGTGGTATCCGCGGCCGTCGCGCTCGGCACCTTCTTCGCTGTCTCGGGGGTCGGTCAGAGCGCCCAGGCGCCGCCGGTCGAGCTGTTCGAGCAGGCGCGGCACACGCCCACTTCGTCGCCCACCACTACTCTGCCCACCGCCACGCCCTGATCTCCCGCCCGCTCTCAGGAATGCCTGGGATACTCGAGTGGCGTAGTCGACGGCGTCAGGGGCATACGATTTGAGTTCGGGAATCTGTCAGGTGTCCACATATGTTGGCTCATTGCCTGACAATTGCTTTACGACTCTCGTATGCCGTTCACGCCAGGATTGCGGTGTCCGAGGCAAGGAGTGGTGAGATCTAGATGACCGACGAGACGCGCCCACCAGAAGGACGCATGCCGTCGGACTTCCCTGAGCCACAGGGGCGGCCGGAGTTCCTGCCGGCCGACGACCAGGCCGAACAGTCTGGATGGCGGTCCGAGACGGCCTCCTTCGAGAGCGGCCGGTGGGGTGACCCGTCAGGCCGCCCCGGAGACACCGCGTCCTATGGCAGCCCCTCCTACCCGCCTCCGGCCTCCTACGCGGCTCCGGCCTCGGATCAAGGGCCGGCTGAGGAGCCACCGCCGCCCAACAGCACCCGCACCTACGAGAGCCCGTTCTTCGGCAACTCGGCGGGCCCGCCGCCGTTCGGCGGCGGCGACAAGCGTCCGCCCCCGCCGCCCAACGCGCTCGGCATGGGCGCGGGCTGGGCGCCACCGCCCGGCGGCCTGACGTCGGCACCCGCTCCCAGGCGCGGTCCCGGCACGGGCGTCCTGATCGTCCTGGCGGTCGTCATCGCCCTGGTCGCCTCGGGGCTGGGCAGCGTCGGCACCTACCTGCTGACCAGGTCGGGCGGCAGCGGCACCAACCCTTCCTACAGCCTCGGCCCCATCCCGAGCGGCGCCACGAACCGGGCCCCCGACTCCGTCGCCGGAGTGGCCGCCCGCGCCCGGGCCAGCGTGGTCTCGCTGGAGGTCAACGCCAGCAGCGCCGAGGGCGTGTCGGGCTCTGGCTTCCTGATCAAGGACGGCTACGTGGTCACCAACAACCACGTGGTCGCCCCGGCCGCCAAGGGCGGCGACATCCAGATCATGTTCAACAACCGCAAGACCACGAAGGGCCGCATCGTCGGCCGTGACCCGGGTTCCGACCTGGCCGTGGTCAAGCCGGAGGAGACGTTCGGCACGCCCGAGATCACCCTCGGCAACTCCGAGGACGTGGTCGTGGGCGACCCGGTCATCGCGATCGGCTCCCCGCTCGGCCTCACCGGCACGGTGACGACCGGCATCGTCAGCTCCCTGAACCGCCCGGTCATCGCGGGCGACGAGAGCGGCACCAGCAGCGAGGAGCCGGCCTACATCAGCGCGATCCAGACCGACGCCGCCATCAACCCCGGCAACTCGGGTGGGCCACTGGTCAACGGCAAGGGCGAGGTCGTGGGCGTCAACTCCGCGATCGCCACGCTGAGCCGCTCCATGAGCAGCCAGGGCGGCAGCATCGGCCTCGGCTTCGCCATCCCGGTCAACCAGGCGCGCCGCGTCGCCGAGGAGATCATCACGACCGGCAAGGCCAAGCGCCCGAAGATCGGCATCGTCCTCGACAAGGACTACAAGGGCCAGGGCGTACGCATCGCCTCGGGCCCGACGGAGGGCCGGCAGCCGGTCGACGCGGGCGGCCCAGCCGCCAAGGCGGGCCTCAAGGCGGGCGACGTCATCATGGAGATCGACGGGCTGATGCTGCAGGACGGCAACGAACTGATCGCCCTGATCCGCAGCAAGTCTCCGGGCTCCAAGATCACTATCAAATACCAACGCGCCGGCCAAGACCGCACCGCCACCCTGACTGTTACCGCGGATGACACTCCGGCTCCGACGCCGTCCTGACTTTCAAAAGCTTTTTCTTTCACAGCTTTACGGCAGGCACGGTGGGCCCCACCCGCCGTGCGGGGCCGGGGTCTGTCCAGGGGGACGCTCCTCCGGTGGAGGTGGTCGGCCGCCGCGACGAGACGGTGAGACCGCCCGCGTGGTCTTGGAGACCGCCTACGTGGTCTTGCTGAACCGAGACGGGGGCTGGCGACCTGGCCGGGGTGGTTTGGCCTTAGTCTTGAGGGGTCGGGTTGTCCCCGGTTTGGTTGGACTGCGGTAGGAGCAAACGGTGTTCGGACTCGGGTGGATGGAGATCTGCGCGCTGGTCGTCATCGCGCTGCTCGTCTTCGGTCCCGACAAGCTGCCTCAGGCGGCCTCGCAAGCCGGTAAGACGCTGCGTAACCTGCGCCGGATGGCCAACAGCGCACGCGACGACCTGCGGGCGGGCCTGGGCCCGGAGTTCTCCAACTTCGACCCCAGCGACCTCAACCCCAAGAACTTCGTCCGCAAGCATCTGCTGGAGGACGAGGACGACTGGGCCAGCAAGCCCCAGCAGCTTGAGCCCGTCACCACCTCTTACGATCCTGAGCCGGTCGACGAGCTGGGCTACGGCGAACTGCCTCCCTACGACGCGGAAGCGACCTGAGCCGGGGTACGGCCTGGAAGCGACCTGAGGCGGGGTTTCGGTGTACGGCGCGGTCGTCTACGACCGGACCTAGACCGTGGGGCGCCGGCACGTCGCCCCCGGCAACGCGGTCCCGGCGCCCCCCGTGATGTCGACGTCCGACTCACCCCGCGATGACACCTGCGGCTGGATCCGCGACGACGAAGTGATCGACACGTAGGTCACACGCGCCTTCCTCTGCCGTTTCGCGGCGGTCAGCCGCTTCCAGGGTTTCACGACCCCGGCTCCCGGGAGTGCCGGGTGAGTCAGTCGGGTCCGACGGCACGGTTCAGCAGGGCCATGAGCTGCCGCAGCTCGCTATCGGTCAGCGCTGCCAGCGGGGTCTTCTCCAGCGCCGTCCGGACCAGTTCGTCGCGGACCTGGCGGCCCTTGGCGGTCAGGACCAGGACGCGAGAGCGGCGGTCGGCCGGGTCCACGGCGCGCTCCACCAGGCCCCGGTCGGTGAGCTGGTTGGTGATGAAGGTCAGGTTGGGGGCGTTGCAATACAGGCGTTCGGCCATCACCTTCATCGAGGGTGGCGGCTCTTCCGGGTCGATGGCCCAAAGCGCGTGGAACGTCGCCGGTGTCAGTTGGTGCCCGGCCAGCGCGTGCCCGATCAGGTCGTTGGTCCGCATCCAGATCTCGTGGGTCGCGGCCACCACCGCGGTGAGCTCGGGCGTGGTCATGCCGCCATCCTATAGACGTTTCGAGAATTGAAGGATCGGGCTAGCTTCGATGCTTCGAGACTTGAAGCAATGGGAGTCTGGTGAAAGACGACTTTCGCGACGTCACCGTGCTTGTCACGGGCGCGTCCAAAGGGCTGGGGCGGGCATACGCGCTGGAGCTGGCGCGCCGGGGAGCGCGGGTGATCCTGCTGGCCCGCTCGTACGGTGACCTGCGAGAGCTCGCCGCCCAGATTCGAGAACGGCACGGCGGTCCGGACACCGAGGTGATCGTCGGCGACCTCGCCGCTCCTGACGGCCCGGAGCGGATCCTGCGGGAGCTGCGCGACCGCCGCCTGACCGTCGACCTCCTGCTCAACAACGCCGGCGCGGGCAGCGCGGGTCCGTTCCTCAATCGTCCGCTCGAGCCACAGCTGCGCTCCGTCAGGCTCAACGTCAGCGGCCTGATCGCGTTGACTCACGCGATCGCGACCGGCTTCTTCGACGGCACCTCAGCCGCGATCGACCCCCGGGCCGACACGCCGGCCACCGTCGCGGCGCGCACGCTGGACGACTACGCCCGGCGGCGGCCGGTGTCCTACCCGGGCCGGGCCGTGAACCGGGCCTTGACCTGGCCCGCGCGCCTGCTGCCGCGCACCGTCGTGGCGCGGATCACCGGCGAGTTCCACCGCCGGCAGCGCCTGCACGAGGTCGTCGACCTCGCCTAGCCGTTCTCGCGGGCGTGATGCTACTCGCGAGGCCGCCGATGCGGGGACGCGGGCCAGGGCTCGTCTGGCAAAGATCTCGGTGGTAGGCAGTGATGTCGTGTCGGTGTCGCCGCCCGCGAACCGCTGGCGGCGTCATGAGTGATCAACAACCAGGGCCGCGGCCGGGAATCCTCAGGTGGTCGCGGCCGTTGTCAGCGATGTGGGGCCGATCGGGTCCCACCCGGACGAGATGCGCCGTACCCGGCCTGCGAAGACGACGCTCCTTGAAGAAAGGGGCTGTCATGGCCTGGCTCATGATCATTGTCGCCGGTCTGTTCGAGGTCGCCATGGCCTACTCGCTCAAGCACGGCAACGGATTCTCCGTACTGCTGCCGAGCATCGGCTTCTTCGTCTTCGCCGTGCTCAGCTTCGGCCTGCTGGCATTGGCGCTCAGGACTCTCGAAATCGGTACGGCCTACGCGGTCTGGACAGGCATCGGAGCCGTCGGCACGGCCGCTCTCGGCATGATCGTGCTGGGAGAAGACGTGTCCGTCATCAAGATCGCCTCGATAGCGCTGATCCTCCTCGGCGTTGTCGGTCTCAACCTGGCGGGTGGCAGTCACTGACGCCTTGACGCCAGATGCGGGTCCGAGGGCCCGGGGCGTCGTCGCGGGTGCACACGCCCGTGGAGCTGCGCGGGCGTGCGGCCATGATCCTTTCTAGTTCGCCGGTCCGCTCGCTAGGCATTTCTTCTCTACTCTGTGCTACTGTATAGTGGTACTCGGTACTACAAAGTACTGGGAGATCGAAGAGGAACCACGATGGACGACCTGACGGAGATGCTGAAGGGCACGCTTGAGGGCTGCGTGCTGGAAATCATCGGCAGCGAGGAGACCTACGGGTACGCCATCACGCGTCGGCTGAATGAACTCGGCTTCGCCGACGTCGTCGAGGGGACGGTTTACACCATCCTGTTGCGGCTGGAGAAGAACAAGCTCGTCCAGGTGACGAAACGACCGTCCGGGGTGGGCCCGCCGCGCAAGTTCTATGCGCTCAACGACGCGGGGCGGCAAGAGCTCACGAGGTTCTGGGCGAAATGGGAGTACGTCACATCACGGATCGACAAGCTCAAGGAGGGCGGGAGATGAACTTCTGGGAGGCCATGACAGGCAGCGATCTCACCAGGGACTGGAAGGCGTTCGAAGTCCGGGCCGCGGCATTGCCGGCCGAATACCGGGCGGCGTGGGAAGAGATCAAGGGTCATCTTTTTCCCTACGGGGACTTCTCGGGTCGCAACCTGATGCCGATCCTCGACAGCGCCCTGGGGTTGCTCGAAGAGACGGCGGCCGATGAGCAGAGCATTCACGAGGTGCTGGGTGACGACATCGCGGGCTTCTGCGCGGCGCTGGTCGGCGGAGAAGGGGCTCGGAGCTATCGCGACCGGTGGCGCGAGCAGTTGAACAGGAACGTCGCAAGGAAACTGGGCCGGCTAGGAGGCTGACGTGGGCATCCAAGACATCATCGAGGGCAAGAAGCAGTGGCGGGCGCATATGGCGCGGGTCAAGGCGCTCCCGCCGGACTACCGGATCGTCTACAAGGAGATTCAGAAGTACCTCTTCAAGGTCGGACCGATCGACCTGTTTGACGGGTCCCTGCTCACAGGGATCCTCGATTTCTTCGAGGAGGGCGTCGCGGCCGACAGGGGAGTCCTGGAACTCATCGGCAACGACGTCGCTGCCTTCTGCGACGATCTGATCAAGGACTCGCGCACCTACGCGGACATCTATCAGGAGTCCATCAGCGGGGAATCCGGCGCGGCCGAGAAGTAACACCGTCGACCGGTGCCAGGCGGAGTTCTTCCGGCCCCTGGCCATCGACAGCCCGCTTGCCGCTGCGCGCGCCGAGTCGCGCCGCTTGTCTCCCGCCGAAGCCGGCGTCGCGGTCGCCCGCGGCGCTCGGTTGGTGGACACCCGCCCGCGCGTCCAGCGGGCGGCCGACGGTGAGATCCCAGGGGCCCGGGGAGGGCTCTGTGGGCGCCGAATCGTCCCTCGGGAGGCGTGTCAGGCCGGTGGTGGGCGGGCCTGCCGCAATGTCGTGTCAGCGTCCATGTCAGCACGGCAACGGGCTGGTATCAGCGCGTTCGGCGATGGTGGATGCCATGAACAGTTCAGCGATCGCACTCGTGGCCGCGGGGCGCTCCCGCCTCGGCCGCGACGATCGAACTCTCCAGTGATCCGGCGGAGCCCGTCTTCGCCCAAGGGATGACGGACTCACTCACGAACGGCGATCAGGCCGCCCGCACCCACACGCTCAGACCTCGACTATTCTGTATTGCTAAGTACCGGTAGTCAGTGGTACTTTGTACTGGTAGTCAGCAACGCTAAATAGCCGCCCGAGGGTCTACGAGCGGAACCGCTTCGCCACTGCCATCGAGCGTGCCGCCGGCGAGAACACCACGAAAAAGGACAGGACGGACTGATGACGACACAACAAGCTGCGGCGATCCAGGTGCAGGGCCTGGAGAAGGCGTACAAGGAGCTGCGGGTGCTGCGCGGCGTGGACTTCGACGTGGCGCGGGGCAGCATCTTCGCCCTGCTCGGCTCCAACGGGGCCGGCAAGACCACGGTCGTGAAGATCCTGTCCACGCTGCTCAAGGCCGACGCGGGGACGGCACGGGTGAACGGCTTCGACGTCGCCACCCAGGCCGCGGACGTACGCGAATCGATCAGCCTGACCGGGCAGTTCGCCGCCGTCGACGAGATCCTCAGCGGGCGGGAGAACCTCGTGCTGGTCGCCCGGCTGCGGCATCTCAAGAAGCCCGGCAAGATCGCCGATGACCTGCTCGCCCGCTTCTCACTCACCGATGCGGGCGGACGCAAGGTCGCGACGTACTCCGGCGGCATGCGCCGGCGTCTGGACATCGCGATGAGCCTCATCGGGAACCCGCCGATCATCTTCCTCGACGAGCCGACCACCGGCCTCGACCCCCAGGCCCGCATCGAGGTCTGGCAGGCCGTCAAGGAGCTCGCCGACCGCGGCACAACGGTGCTGCTCACCACGCAGTACCTGGACGAGGCCGAACAACTCGCCGACCGGATCGCGATCCTCCACGAAGGCCGGATCATCGTCAACGGCACCCTGGACGAGCTCAAGCAACTGCTCCCACCCGCCAAGGTCGAATACATCGAAAAGCAGCCGACCCTCGAGGACGTCTTCCTCACCCTCGTCGGCACGAAGGCATAAGGAACAACAATGAGCAAGCATTTCCTCACCGACACCACCGTCCTGCTGGGACGATCCCTGCGCCACATCACGCGCAGCCCGGACACCATCATCACGACCGCGATCATGCCGATCGCCATGATGCTGATGTTCGTCTACGTGTTCGGCGGCGCGATCAGAACAGGGTCGGACTCGTATGTGAATTACATGCTGCCCGGCATCCTGCTCATCACGGTCGCCTCGGGCATCGCCTACACCGCATACCGGCTGTTCATGGACATGAAGGGCGGCATCTTCGAGCGCTTCCAGTCCATGCCGACCGCGCGCTCGTCGGTGCTGTGGGCGCACGTGCTGACCTCGCTGGTCGCCAATCTGATCTCGCTCGTGGTCGTGACGCTCGTCGCCCTGCTCATGGGCTTCCGCTCGGGGGCGGGAGTGCTGGCTTGGCTGTCGGTGGCGGGCATCCTGATCCTGTTCACCCTGGCGCTGACCTGGATCGCCGTCATCCCCGGCCTGTCGGCCAAGACCATGGAAGGCGCCAGCGCCTTCTCCTACCCGCTCATCTTCCTGCCCTTCCTCAGCTCGGCGTTCGTGCCCACCGACACCATGCCCGGCCCGCTGCGCGTCTTCGCCGAGAACCAGCCGGTCACCTCCATCGTCAACGCCATCCGCGCCCTGTTCACCCAGCAGCCGGTCGGCACCGACATCTGGATCGCCCTGGCCTGGTGCGTCGGCATCCTCGTCGTCGCCTACGCCTTCGCCATGAACACCTACCGCCGCAAGATCTCCTAAGCCACGTGCGGCAGCTACTGCTCCTTGCCCGTGCGAGCGACGAACGACCTCCCCGGCCGACGCGGAAGCGATCTGAGCCGGGGAGTCGTTTTCCGGCCACTCGGAAGCCAGCTGGGCCGGAAGTCCACGCGGGCGGTCTCACCGTCTCGTCACGGCGGCCGGCCCCCTCCACCGGAGGAGCGTCTCCCTGGACAGAGGCCGACCCCGTGCGGCGGTTGGGGCCCACCGGGCCTGCCGTAAAAGCTGTAGAAGCGGTAAAAGGACGTCAGCCGTTCAGTGCGGCGGAGAGGGTTACCACCGCGCTGACCAGGAGGGCCGCCAGCACCATCTTGCGGAAGCGGTCCGGATCGATGCGGCGGAAGACCGCGTTGCCGGCGAACCACCCCAGCTGCACGATCGGCAGGCCCACCACTCCGATCCAGATCGACTGGGTGTTCACCTCGCCGGCCACGGCGAATCCGACCAGACTCAGCACGCTGGTGCCGGCGAACACCACCGAGAGGGTGGCGCGGAACTTGGTGGGGTCGTAGCCCATGCCCTGGAAGGCGGCGACCATCGGTGGCCCATTGGTGCCGGTCGAGGTGGAGAGCGCACCGGAGATGAAGCCGACTCCCACCAGTACGGGAACATTCCCCGGCACCTTCACGCGCCGCCACACCATCACCGTGCAGCCCAGGACTCCGACCCCGATGAGCGCCGTGAGCACTCGCTCGGACGTCACTCCATAGACCCAGAGGCCGAGCGGCATGCCGAGCACGATGCCGGCCATGGCGATCATGGCCACCTTCCACTCGGCGTGGTGACGCTGCCGCACGGCGATCGTGACGGTCATGGCCAGGGCGGACATCGTCGTGGCGACCACCGCTGTATGAGGGTCGACCGTGAGGGCCAGTAGGGGAGTGGCGACGAGGGCGTACCCGAATCCGGTCACCGCGTGCACTGTTGAAGCGATCAGGATAATCACGGCGGCAGCTAGCAGCGTGGACACCTGCCACACTTTGCCATGATCTACTGAAATGAACCAGTATTCTCGGAAAATTTGCCTCTGGCGGTTGGCGTTGCGATATATGGAGACTGTCCGGGATGGGGTAGTTACACGTTGGTAAATGGTTGGCCCTTGTACTTCGTCACTTGTCAATAGGAGCGAATGAAATGGGTGGTCAGGAGCCTGCGAGCTACATTGTCAGCCCGGCACTCGATGGTGGCCAGGCCGTCATCTTCGTTCCCGGTCTGGGCGGCCGGACGAAGTTCGTGGAGCGGTGGAACGAGCCGGGCCAGGAACCTGTCGTCCGCCGGGCCAACTGGAGCGAGCCGATGAATGTGCCCTCCGTCGACGAGCGCGGCGCGGCGCTCGCGGTCCTCATCGCGGACTCTGGCGCCACGGATGTCGTGCTCGTGGGCCACAGCATGGGTGCTCTGGTCTGCCTGGAGGCGGCCAAACACCTGGAGCGACAGCTTCGCGGCACCGTCGTCATGTGCCAGTATCCGCCGCATCGCACGCCGGTCTCGCCTTTGGCGGAGCTGCCGGACCGGGCATTGGCCGAGGAGTTGGAGGCGCCGTCACACATCATGGAAACGGCGGCTCTCCCCGAGTACGCACGTCTCTGGCGGTCTGAATATCAGCTGCTCAATCGCTATCTTGAGACAGATCCGCGGCCGATGCTCAACGCGCCGATAATCGCGGTCGGCGCCAAGGATGATGCGAGCTCATGGAACACCGAGTGTCTCAATGACTGGAGCCAGTACACGACAGAATGGCTGTCGGTCCACATGATCGACGGCGGCCACCAGATCGTCGAGCAATTGCCTCCCGAGACTCTTCACGAATGGGTCAGGAAGGTTCGTGGCTGAACGCCGCTATGACGTCAGCCGGCGCAGTTCGGCGGCCAGCTCAGCCACCGTC
The DNA here is from genome assembly GCF_044460705.1 of Nonomuraea sp. NPDC050022. NCBI lineage: Bacteria > Bacillati > Actinomycetota > Actinomycetes > Streptosporangiales > Streptosporangiaceae > Nonomuraea > Nonomuraea sp. NPDC050022. The sequence continues at coordinate 117,159 of NZ_JBITKE010000005.1, read as the reverse complement.
GGGTGGTCGAAGATCACCGCGATGCCGACGTCCACACTGAAAGCCCTGCGGATCTCCTCGACCAGACCCACCGCGGCGAAGGAGTCGCCGCCCAGCTCGAAGAAGTCCTCGTCGGGGCGGACCGACTCCACACCGAATTCGGCGCACCACATCTCCGTCAGCCGAGCTTCGAGCGACGCCTCGTCCGATGGCGCTCCATCCGAGACCCGCTCGGGCGCACGTGCCATGGCCGTCGGCTGTTCAGAGGCGTCGGCGTCGGCGGAGTCTGGCATGCCCTCGGGGGAGTTCTTCAGGACCGAGTCCTCCCCCGACATGGTGATCGCCACTTGTCTGTGGCTGGGCCGACCCAGGAGGCGCAGCAGCATGCTGACCCCGGTCGCGGGCGTGATCCCGTCGTCGGGCGATGACGGGGCATCGGCGCCTCGCTCTTCACGAGAGTCACGAGAGGTCTCGGGGGCGACCATGGATTCGTCGACGCGGCGCATCGTGAAGCCCCTGACCTCGACGGCGACGTCACCGCCGGCCGTCAGCACGTCGATGTCCGCCACGATCGTGTCCGAACCGCTCGGGCGCCGGCGGATGTGGCTGTATGCGAGCCCCGGTATCGACCGGTGCACCACGATCGACTGGTACGCGAAGGGCGCGTGCGGAGGCTCAAGGTCAGGATCCCGCGCCAGCGACACCGCCGCGTCCAGAAGGGTGGGATGCAGCGCGTGCTCGTCGAGCTCATGGTCGAACGCCTCGGGAAAGGTGAGTACGGCGAGCTTCGTGCTGATGTCCTCCCCGGAGGTCCAGATCTCCTCTCCCGGCCATCGCGGCCCGATGGTGAACAGCCGGTTCTCCGCGTCGTTCACGGGTATCCGCCGCTCGGGCAGCGACGCGCGCAGCCCGTCCAGGTCCACCGTGTCCGCCCCGGCGTCCACCAGCAGGATCTCCCCCGTCGTGTGGACGCGGTAGCCGTCAGGAGAGTCGGGGGAGAGCGGCGCGGTGCGAACGGTGAATCGCCAGAGGTCCTCGTGCGGCTCGAAGCCGACCTCGAGTGACACCGGCTCCGGGGTGGTGATCGGCTTCCGGAAGACCATGTGGCGCAGCTGCGCGGGCCGCCCGTTCGGGCGATCGATCGCCTCGTGGAAGGCGCGCAGGACGAAGTCGACCTGGGCCGTGCCCGGCAGTACCGGTACGCCGTCCATACGGTGTTCGTCCAGGATCGGATAGTTCTCGGCCGACAGCGGGGTCGACCACCAACGCACATCCGATGATGTGTCTTGCGGTGGCCGCCCTTGGCGGGCAGCCATACCGACCTCGGCCCACGAGGGCCAGTTGATGGTCATCGAGGCGCAGCCTGCCAAGGGCTGCCGGCGTACCACCGCATCGAGGAAGGCGTTCGCCGCCGCGTAGTCGGCACCGCCGACCAAGCCCCTGAGCGCCGCGCGGCTGGAGAAGGCCACGAAGAAGTCGAGGTCCGCCCGGCCCCGCAGCACCTCGACCAGCGCCAACGTACCGTGGACCTTCGGTGCGAGCGTTCGCGACACCTGCTCCCGCGTCCGGAACTGGAGCATGCCCCCTCCCGCCACGCCGGCCAGGTGGAAGACCCCGTTGATGCCCCCGAAGGAGTCCGACGCCTGGTCGATCACCCGGCGCAGCGCGGCCACGTCGGTCACGTCGCAGGCCTCGACGCGGCACTCGGCGCCGAGAGCCCGGATTTCGGCGAGCTCGGCTTCGTGCCCGCCTGCCACATGGCGGCCCAGCAGCAGCAACCGTGGTCGCAGACCGGTGTCCGCCAGGCCGCGCGCCACCGCCAGACCGAGGCCACCCAGTCCGCCGGTGATCACATAGGCACCCCTGTGCCGCAGGTCGACAGGGCCCGCACCGTCAGGGACGAACTCCCGCTCCCCGGGCACCCAACGCCGATCCCCCCGCAGGGCGACGATCTCGGATCGCTTCCGGCCGCCCAGCTCCGCGATCAGCCGCTCGTCTGTCACGCCGTCTTGGATGTCGACGAGCTTGCACATGGCGCGCGGGTTCTCAAGGATGTAGCTCCGCAGGAGCCCGAGCAGCATGGCCCGCACCGGGTGCACGTTCTCGCCGCCTGTCACGTCAGCGGACAGCTCGGTGATGACCAGGACGTCGCGAGCGCGCTTGTCGGGCGCCCGTCGCGCCGCTTCCTGCAGCAGGTCGACGATTCGCTGGAAACCGGTGTCGAGCTGGTCGTCGATGCCGCTCAGGCCGGGTTCGGCCAGGTCGCCGCCGAGCTGCGTCGCGTCGATGATGAGCTCCGGGTAGCGCCGCGAGTCTCTCAGCTCGTCCAGCAGCCGGACGACGTCCGCATCGTGGCGGGGACGGATCACGAACTCCGAGCTCCGGTCCGCTGCGCCCGAAACGGCTCCCGAATAGTCCGCTGCTCCCGAATAGGCGGAACCGTGCCGTACCAGCAACGCGTCCTCCAGACCGGCCCTGCCGAGCAGGCCGATCAGCTCGGCGGCTCGTCGCGCATCGTCGGGCAGGAATACCAGTGGCCGGTCCCAGACCTCGGTGTGCCCGGCCGACGCGGCCTCCACCCACGTGGGCAGACGGAACACCGCGCGGCCCGCTGGTTCCCGCGCCTCGTGGACGGGCGCGGGGCCGCTCGGAGACTCGATCCAGTACCGCTCGCGCTGGTACGGGTAGCCCGGCAGAGGTACGCGTTCACCCGTCGCGGCCAGCGCCGACCAGTCCACATCGGCGCCAAGGGTCCACAGCCGGGCCAGCGCGTGAAGGAACGAGCTGCGTTCGGTGGCGCCCTTGGACGGCCCGCTCGGCAGCGTCGGCACCGTCAAATGCCGCTTGGTGCGCACCTGAGGATGTGAGCGCGCCAGGGTGGTGAGCGTCCGCCCGGGACCCACCTCCACCAGCACGCGGTCACCGTCGGACAACACAGCCTCAAGCGCCTGCTTGAACAGGGCGGGCTGGGTGAGCTGCCGGCTCCAGAAGTCCACGCTGCTCACCAGGCCGCCTGTGGACGCGGAGTAGAGCTTCCACCGAGGACGACGTAACTCGATGCCGTCGAAGGCCGGCCGCGCGCCTCCGGGTGACTCGCCCATCGCTCGGGCGCTCACCAGCCGTACCGCTTCCGGAAGGGTGAACACCTCGGCGAGCGTGGCGGCCGCGAACTCCCCGACGCCGTGGCCGAGCAGCGCGTCGGGCTCGATGCCCAGGGCCAGCCACAGCCGCCCCAGCGCGTACTCGACGCTGAAGAGCGACGGCTCTTCCGGCGCCCGCTCCCAGATCTGCCGCTGGGGCAGGCCGCAGGCATCGAAGAGAGCGAAGCACTCGTCGAGTGCCTCGCTGAACGCTGGTTCGGTGCGATAGAGCTCCGCCGCCATGTGGGCGTGCCGCGCCCCTTCGCCCGGGAACAGGAAGACGGTGCTTCGGTCTGCCTGCTCCTCCGGGGTGACGATTCGCCTCCCGTGGTCACGTACGGCATTGGCCGCGTCGGACATGCTCTCGACCACCACAGCGCCTCGCACCGGGTGCGGCGTACGCCCCTGCCGCAGCGTGAACGCGACGCTGGAGAGCGGGTCCGCGCTCTCCTTGAAGGAGCGGGCAAGCTGCTCCGGGTACGCCTCGGCCGCGGACGGCGTCCGTCCTGACCACACGATCAGCTGCGTAGGCCCCGGAGCGGGGTCGACCACGCGGGGCGGCGGCTCTTCGAGTATCGCGTGCGCGTTCGTGCCGCCGATGCCGAAGGAGCTGACCCCTGCCAGGCGTCGCTGCCCGGCCGATCGAGGCCAGGGCCGCAGCGTGTCGTTGACGAAGAAGGGTGAGCTCCCGAGCTCGAGGAACGGGTTCACCTCCGTGAAGTTGACGCTCGCGGGGATCTGCTCATGATCGAGCGACAGCGCCGCTTTGATCAGCGACGTGATCCCTGACGCGTGACCCAGGTGGCCCACGTTTCCCTTGATCGATCCGATGGGACACCGCCCGGGTGCGAGTCCCGACGTCGCCCGAGCGCTGAACGCCTTCCTCAGCGCCGCGATCTCGATGGCGTCACCCAGTCGAGTAGCGGTGGCGTGCGCCTCCACGTACCCGATGTCCTCGGGACCCACGCCGGCCAGCTCCATGGCTCTCAGCACGACCTCCGCCTGCCGATCGGCGCTGGGCGCGGTGAAGCCGACCTTGTTCGCGCCGTCGTTGTTGACGGCCACAGCCCGGATCACCGCGGTGATCCGATCGCCGTCTGCCATGGCGTCGGCGAGCCGCTTGAGCACCACGACGCCGACGCCGCTGCCGAAGATCGTGCCCGTGGCCGCCGCGTCGAAGGGGCGGCAGTGGCCGTCCCGGCTCAGCGGGCCGTCCTGGGCCCACCAGTACCCGTGACCGACGGGGAACTCGACGTCGGCACCGCCGGCCAGAGCGACGTCGCACTCGTGGAGTCGGAGCGCGTTCACGGCGAGATGTACGGCCACGAGCGAGCTCGAACACGCGGTCTGCACGGTCATGCTGGGGCCGTGCAAGTTCAGCTTGTACGAGACCAGCGTGGACGCGCTGTCAGGGTTGTTCCACATGCCGGCCGCCATGCCGGTGGCACTCCGGAGCGCCTCAAGGTTTCCGAGGATGCGGCCGACCCCGTAGCGGTTCGCGGCGACCGACGAGAACACACCTGCCTTACCAAGCCTCAAGGCGTCATAACCGGCGTTCTCGACAGCGGCGTGCGAGGTCTCCAGGTACAGCCGTAGCTGCGGGTCGCACACCTCGGCCTCACGCCGGTTCAGGCCGAAGAACCCGGCGTCGAACAGGTCGATGCCCTCAGGCTCGGCCACCGCCCGCACGTAAGCCTGGTCGTCCAGCGCTTCACGCGACACGCCGCTCGACCGGAGCTCGTCCTCGGACGGGAAGCGCACCGCCTCCTCGCCGGCCACGAGGTTCCGCCAGAGCCGCTGGGTGTCGACCGCTCCCGGGAAACGACCGGCGATCCCGATGATCGCGATCGGCTCAACGAGGTTGCCCATATCGTCCGCCCTCCGATTCGCTTGCTGCCGCTCCGTACGGGGAGCGAGCCGTCGCGGGGTCAGGACACGTCGTCCAGGTTCTCCCGCAGATAGTTGGCAAAGGCATTCAGGGTGGGGTAGCGAAAGACCAGCAGGGGAGAGATCTCCGTGCCGAGCTGTACGGAGACCTCCGACACGAACCGCATGAGGGACATCGAGGTGAAGCCGGCCTCGAAGAAGCCGTCGTCAGGGTCGATCCGGCCGTCGCTGCGGCCTTGGCCGAGAGCGGAGCGCGCGCTCTCGTGCAGTACCTCCCACAGCGTCGCCGCGGGGTCCTCAGCCTGTGCGGCGTCCACGACCGCCGGTTCGTCTGGCAATGAGTCGCGCACCTCGATGCTTGAGGGCACGACCGCGGCGTCCAGGTGGTCGTGGAGCGCCGCACGAAGCTCGTCGCTGTCGATCGCCGTCGTGGAGTTCCGTACGATGGTCAGGCGTACGGATCCGACTCCGCTGCTGTCTTCGACGAACGTCGCCACCGCTTCGGCGACACCGGCGACCAGGGCGGCCGCGCCCTCGATCTCGTCCAGCTCCACCCGCGCGCCGTTGACCTGGACCTGCCGGTCCGCCCGGCGTACGAAGCACATCGAGCCGTCCGGTAGCCGACGGACGATGTCGCCGGTGTCGTACCAGCGGCCGTCAGGGCCGGTGGTCAGCAGCGGGGTCCCGTCCGTATAGCCGAGTGCGCAGGCGGCGGCTTCCACGTGCAGCCGGCCTTCCGGACTCTCGCCGCCGGCCGTGTCGATGGGCACGATCTTGACCACGGCATGGTCGAGCGCGCGCCCGATGGGAACCGGGTCCTCACCCGCCACCCCCTTACCGGGCGGCACCTGGTGCACGCACACGACCTGCGGCGTCTCCGACGCGCCGTAGCAGTTGGCGATGGTGGCCTGTGGGGCGAACCGTGCCGTCGACCGCAGCGCCGCTGCCGTGAGCCGGGCCCCCACCGAGCAGACCACCCGCAGGCTGTCGACGGGGAGCCCCGACGAGCCCGCCATGAGCTGGAGGAGGACCGGCGAGCCCTGGAGCACGGTGATGGAATGCTTCGAGAGCCAGGCCGCCAGCAGCCGGGGATCCGCGGCCGTGCGACTGTCGGGAATGAACAACGTCGCACCGGTGAGCCAGGGCGCGATCAGCTCTCGCAGGCTCGGATCGTGGCCGGGCCTGCTGAGAAAGGCGATCCGATCTGATTCGTCCATGGGCAGTTCCTTGAAGAACGCCATACTGGCGGCCTCGAAGGCCGCTCGTCCGACGACGATCCCCTTGGGCCTGCCCGTCGTGCCGGACGTGAAGAGGATATGACTGATTCCTCTCACATCCTCTTCGTCCTCTTCGTCGAACCCACGGAGTCCGTGGAGCCCATCGAGTCCATCGCCCCCATCGAGGCGCGAGGGTGACGGGACACCGTCGTCCAGCAGCTCCAGGCCGGCCGGGGCGGACGATGGTCCGAAGGTCGCCACGGCGCCAGTGGCCGTCAATGCTCCACGCACCCGCGCGGCACCCCAGTCTCCCAGGATCGCCGGGACGGCTCCCGCGCTCCAGAGCCCCACGATCCGCGCGACGAACTCCGGGCTCCGGTCCGCCGGCACGCCCACCACGCGGCGCGTCAGGTGGTGACCCCGCACGACGCCGCTGATGTCCTCGCTGAGCGCGGCGACGTCGCCGAAGGTGATGCCACGATCTTCATGAACCAGGGCGACCCTGCTCAGGTCACGAGGCACCCGTCCGAGAAGTCCTGGGGGGACGGCGCTGGTGGCGGTGTTGGTCGCGGTGTTGGATGTGGTGCTGGTCGTCGTTCTGGTCGTGTCACGGACGGGGCCGGCCGGCTCGTCCACTCGGCTCACGCTAACCTCCCTCGTGGGCATGACATCCAGCCCGTCGGATCGATGTTGCGTTCACAGCAGCTCATCCCACGCCGAGTGAAAGTACCTGGGGTGAGCGCTGCGTAGTTCGCGCCAGTGCTGCCTGCGGTTCTCCGCCGGCGTGGTGTCGATCTGGCCGTTGGGGCCGCCTCCGGCCGCCGCCCACGCCAGGTGCACCAGCGGGAGCACGGCCGAACCACGCCGGGCCTTGCCCAGCTCCGCCCCGGCGCCGGTGACGACTCTCGACAGCCCCACCGAATAGGCGTACTTGATGGGTTCGTAGACCGCCGCGTTGAAGTACACGAACGGGTCCGGCGCCTCGTCATCGAGGCGCCCGAAGTCCGTAACGTATAGCCGGTCATGCCAGCGGCACATGACTCCAGCACCGACGAGACGACCCCGCACACGGCACAGCACAGCCATCGACGAGGCGTCTCCCAGCGCGGCCGAGTACGCGGACAGGCGTCGCGTGACCGCCTCCACGCTGTACGCCATCCCGTGCTTGGCCCGCACGTTCACGATCATCGGCGCGATGGTCGTGATGGCTTCACCGAGAGGTACGGTCTCGGCCGCACAGTCCTTGGCGAAGAGCCCGACCTCCCTGCGGACGCTGGTGCGGGTGTTCCGTGGCAGCGTCGCCAGGTAATCCTCGAAGTCCCCACCGGGGAGCTCCAGTTCAGTCTGCGCGACGCTCGCCAATCGATGATGGTCTCCGTCGCCGACGACCGGAGCGAGGTCTCTCCACGCGGAGGCGTCGAGGAACAAGAAGAAGGTGTACGGAAGCCCGCGCTCGACCGCGACGGCGCGGGCGGCATCCCGAAGTGCGTGCAGGACCATTGTCCTGGTCGAAGTCGGCAGGGTGCGGTCCACGATGAGCCGCGTACTGAATCCCGCGCAGGAACCGGCCAGCAATCCCAGCCGGCCGTCGAGCGAACTCGCGGCGTGCAGCAGGTCTTGGAAGTGGAGCTCCGGCCAGTACAGGTAGTCACCACGACTGGGGAGCGAGTCATAGAGGGGAAGGGCACCGACGATTCGCGGATGCCCAGATTGTCGGGCGATCAGGTACATGACGGGCCCGTCACCGGATCGCTCAAGAGCCGTCAGCCACGCACGACTCTGGAACATGTCCCGCGGGTCAGCGACGTCATCCCACACGCACCCGGCGACGTCGTCCAACGAGGGGACGCGCTCGACCGTCACGAGCCCGGCCGCTTCTGGCGACATCTCCGGAATTTCCTGATGCTTCATCGAAACCCGGCAGTCATACCGTCACCTGGCCCCGTGATGGAGCCATTCGCGCAGGTCTGGCTCCGCGAGCTCGGCTATCCGACGGTCGTAGTGTGCTCGATCCTCATCGGTGAGGAACTGCTGCCATTGGCCCGACTTACCACTGCGGAAAAAGCGTTTGTGATCGCGGATGTAGCCCAGCTGCTCGTCGGGTGCGAGTTCATCGGCGCGATTGCGCATCTGCTGGAACGTGGCGGCCTCGACCAGTTCCGGCCACTTGCTCTCGTCGATCTCGATGCCGAGCCGTTCGGCGAGCCGTCGCATCTGGCCGGCGAGATCGTTGGAGAGGTCGGCGTAGTGGAGCAGAATGACATTCGGCTCCGCGCGGCGAACCCATGCGCGGCTCTGCGTCCAGATCAGCGCACGCAGCGAGTCGAGATTGTCGTACGGCGAGTCGTCGTTGTCCACCCAGCGTAATAAGTACTCTCGTTCGTCGAGGAAGTCCCTCTCGTCATGATCGTCGACCTGGACTTCAGCCGCCGCGTTTCCGGGGTGGGCGGCCTGATGGATCAATCGACGAATCACGTCACGCTTGAGATTCTTGCCGTGGCTGCGCAGGGAGATGGCGACATCGCGCGGGTCCCGCCCCACCGTGATGTAGGTGACCTGCGGGTCGACCGGGATGCCGTCGAGCGGAATGTGGGTTTTGATGAAACGGCGGTGTTGCTGCGCGGCCAGGTTGTCCCAAACCTCCTGTTTCGGACGCACGAGCATGTCGATCCACGGTGAGAGGCTCGACAGTGGCGCGGGTAGCTGGGGCGTCTGGAAAATCAGGAGCGCGCAGATCGTCTGGGTCCAGGTGGTGCCGCATTTGGCCGGCGAATTAATGACAATATCGCCGGGCCGGAATTCGAACGCGTCCCACCGGGAGCTGTCTTCCATCGGTGTGAGGTAATGGACTGGATGCGTCGTCATCAACGTGAGTTTAATCACATTATGAGAGTTAAGGAAGGTATGTGATTGTCTGTGTGCATTCAGTGATAATAATGCGCAAATTGATGACATTTCCGATCTGACTGCAGGGGAATTCCAGCCACAACAAATCCCCTGGTGGGACATGGTTATTTCGCTGGCATTTGGCGAGAATCGCGCTCGTTGCCGGGGCACGGCCGCTCACGCGCATGGCAGGCTCATCCACTGCGCAGGGAGTAGGCGGTCACACTCTTGGGCAGGTCGGCGACGCGTGACAGGGCGCCGGTGTGGATGTTCCAGCCGAGCAGCCTGTCCCCGCTCTCGACGATCACCGTGTCCTGGCCGATCCAGCCGCGCACGGGGCACCCGCCCTTCCCGCACCTCCTGCCGGAAGAATCTCCCCAGGGCAGGAGCAGCGTCCTGGCCACCCGTCCCGTGGCGATGTCGGCCACGACGACCACGTCGGCTTCCTTCGCCTGGTCGTGGCGGGCGAACGCGGACCTGGCGACGAGGCCGCCGCGCTGCCATCCGTGGTTGCCCAGGACGCCCACGGGCATGCCGCCCTTGTCGGTGATGTCCCGGACGTTCAGTGCCACCTCCGACCCGCCCTCCTGGATGACCGTCCAGCCGCCTTTGGCGGGCGAGACGATCCTGAGGTCGCGGTAGCCCGCGACACCCGTGAATCCCTTGTACGGCTGCCGCCGCGCCTTCCCCGTGGACAGGTCGAGCTGGTAGTTCGCCTCCTCCTGCTCGACGAGGAGTTGGTCGCCGCGCCAGAGCACCATCTCGTTGAACCCGGGCACCGGGTAGCGCCTGGCCTGGCCGATCACGAGGTCGACGACCACCACCTCGTCCTTCTGCGGGAAGGCGGCCATCGTCCCGTCGGGGGCGAGCGAGTTGGGCTTCAACGGAGTCCCGCCGTTGCCGGCCGAATCCACAGAATCACCCAGCTTCACATCGAGAGGGATGCGCCCGCCGGATTTCATGATGTAGATCCGCCCGTCGCCGTACTCGGCCAGCGCCAGGACGGGCCCGGAAACGGTGGTCACGACGGGGATGTCGGCCCACCTCTCCGGCAGCGCGGTCGCCAGGGTGGGCAGTCCCGCCTCGCCGCTGGGCGGCGGAGCTGTGTCCATGGGGGGAGTCGGCGGGATCGTGGCCGTGGGTGTGGGCGTGACGCTGGGATACACGGTGACGCCGCGCTCGACCGGCTCCGGGGACACGACGATCCCCACCACGACGAGAACGGTGACCGTCGCGGCCGCCGCGAGCACCGTCCACCGGCGGCGAGTACGGCTCCGCGTGCCCTGCCGCCACAGCTCGCCCGCGCGGGACGACCCCTCGGGCAGAGTCTCGGCGAGATCATTGAAGAGCTCCCGCAGCCCCTGGTCGGTCATATCAACACCTCTTCCAGCTCGGGAGCGACCTCGCGTAACCGCTTCAGGGCCGCGTGCGTCTGGCTCTTGACCGTCCCGGACGAGACTCGGAGGATCGCCGCGACCTCCCCGACCGGCAGGTCTTCGTAGAAGCGCAGCACCAGCACCGCCCGCTGCTTCACCGGCAGCCTGGCCAGCGCGCGGGCGAACACCACCTTCAGGTCCGACGCTTCCGAGGTGTCGTGATCCGTCTGCTCGGGCGGCTCTCCGTAGGCGAATTCCCGTCGCCGCCGCCAGGTGGACGCCACGTCCCTGTACAGGGTGGTACGCACGTAATTGACCGGGTCGGTATGTACTTTCGACCAGCGGCGCGCCAGTTTGATCAGGGCATCCTGGAGTACGTCCTCGGCCAGATGCCTGTCACCGCTGATGAGGATGGCGGCACGCAGCAGCCGCGGGTGCCAGGCGGCGACGAAGGCCTCGAACGCCTCGGAATCCGTCATATAGACAAGACGCCCGAGAGGGGATGAACGGTTGGGGCTTCTACGAAATCAGCCGTTGCCAAAGGGGCCCGCTCTGAGGAGCGGGCCCCTTTGGACCTCCACGGTCGGAGGAGTGGGCAATACGGACGTTGGGCCGGACGTCGGCGGTTGGCCGGGTAGGCCCGTACCGATGGACGTCGGACCGGACGTCAGCGGTTGGGGGACAGGCCCAGCTGGAGGCCCTTCAGGCTGCTGGAACGCTTGCTCAGCCCGGCGGCGATCGTGCGGAGCTCGGCCGCGGCCGGAGAGTCGGGGTCGGTCAGGACCAGCGGCTTGCCCTCGTCCCCGCCCTCGCGGAGGCGCAGGTCGATGGGCACCTGGCCCAGAAGGGGGACCCGAGTCCCCAGTGTCCGGGTCAGAGCGTCGGCCACCGTCTGGCCGCCACCCTCGCCGAAGACCGAGATGCGCTCGTCGCAGTGCGGGCACGGCAGCCAGGCCATGTTCTCGATGACGCCGGCGATCTGCTGGTGCGTCTGCGCGGCGATCGAGCCCGCCCGCTCGGCCACCTCGGCGGCGGCCATCTGCGGGGTGGTGACCACGAGAAGCTCGGCCGACGGCAGCCGCTGCGCCACCGAGATGGCGATGTCACCGGTGCCCGGCGGCAGGTCGAGCAGCAGGACGTCGAGGTCGCCCCAGTAGACGTCGGCGAGGAACTGGTGGAGCGCGCGGTCGAGCATCGGCCCGCGCCAGACCACCGCGCTGTTGCCCTCGGGCTTGAACATGCCCACCGAGATGACCTTGATGTCATGCGCCACCGGCGGCATGATCATGTCTTCGACCTTGGTGGGGCGCTCCGAGGCGCCGAGCATGCGCGGGACGCTGTGGCCGTAGATGTCGGCGTCGACGATGCCGACCTTGAGCCCGCCGGCGGCCATGGAGGCGGCCAGGTTGACGGTGACGGACGACTTGCCGACCCCGCCCTTGCCGCTGGCCACCGCGAAGACGCGGGTCAGCGAGCCCGGCTGGTTGAAGGGGATCTCCTTCTCGGGGCCCCGATCGCCGCGCAACGTGGTCTGGAGCTTCTTGCGCTGCTCGGTGCTCATCACATCGAGCTCGATCTCGACGCCAGTGACACCCTCGAGTTTGGTCACCGAAGTGGCGACGTCGCGGCGGATCGTGTCCTTCATCGGACATCCGGCCACGGTGAGGTAGACACCCACGCGAACGACACCGTCGGCACCGATGTCGATGCTCTTGACCATTCCGAGATCGGTGATCGGGCGACGGATCTCGGGGTCGATGACGGTGGCTAGAGCGGCCGTCACCAGTTCCTGTGTTGGTGCCATCTAAGTCTCGGCACGAGGGAGTGCCGTCCCTCCTTAGTCGTATATGTGTGACCTGGCGCTGCACGCCGGTGAGGATGCCCCTCCATCGTATGAACCAGGGACCCCCTGCGGATAATCCGCGCTGTTTAGGTGTCCGTGCAACGTTCTAAGGTTACTCCGTGACTCTTCTGCGCGACGAGGGCCTCACCACCGACCGCCCCACCGGCCTCACCGGCCCCACCGGCCTCACCGCCGAGGAGCTGGCGGTCTGGCGGATGCTGCAGCGAGCTCAGGTGCACATCACCCGCCACCTGGAGGCCGAGCTGCTCGTGGCCCACGGCCTGCCGCTGGCCTCCTACGACGTGCTGACGCAGCTGGCCGAGGCACCGGACCGGCGACTGCGGATGAACGACCTGGCCGGCCGGGTGCTGCTCTCCCGCAGCGGCCTGACCAGGCTCATCGACCGGCTCCAGCGTGACGGCCTGGTGGCGCGCGAGGCGTGCGCGAGCGACGCGCGGGGGCTGTTCGCGGTGCTGACGGACCGCGGCGCGGCCCGGCTGAGCGAGGCCACCCCCACTTACCTGCGCGGAATAAGATCCGAGTTCCTCGACCTGCTGGGGCCCGGCGAGATCCGCCTGGTCCGCGAGATGCTCGCCAAACTGCCCATCACCGCCGCTCCCTGAGCCCTGCCGTTCCTCAAGGGCCACCGCTCCTTAAGGGCCACTGCTCCTTAAGGGCCACCGCTCCTTAAGCGCCGCCGCGCTCACTGCCGTTTCTTGAATTGAGCTCCTCCGCCAATCGCTGCAGCTCCGAGCGGAGATAGTCCCGGGTGGCCACCTCGCTGATCGCCAGCCGGAGCCCGGCGATCTCGCGGGTCAGATATTCGACGTCGGCCTGGTTGCGGTCGGCCGCCGCCCGGTCCTGCTCGTACTGGACGCGGTCCCTGTCGTCCTGCCGGTTCTGGGCCAGCAGGATCAGCGGCGCGGCGTACGACGCCTGCAGGGACAGAATGAGCGTGAGGAAGATGAACGGATAGGGGTCGAACCGCAGGTCGGTGGGCGCCAGGACGTTCCAGGTCACCCAGACCGCGACGAACGCCGTCATGTAGACGAGGAACCTGGCCGTACCGAGGAAGCGGGCGATCTGCTCCGACAGGCGGCCGAACGCCTCGGGGTCGTAGTGCGGGCGCAGCGAGCGGCGCAGCGCGCGTGGCTGGTCGAGGCGTTCAGTCGTCACGGTGTGCCCTCTCGCGCCAGTCCTTGGGAAGCATGTGGTCGAGTACGTCGTCGACCGTCACCGCGCCGACTAGCCTGCCCAGCTCGTTCACGACCGGCGCCGCCAGCAGGTTGTAGTTCGCCAGGTAGGAGGCGACCTCGTGCACGGTCAGCTCCGGCCTGATCGGGTCGACCGAAGGGTCGATGGCCGAGCCGAGCAGCGTGGAGGGCGGTTCGCGCAGCAGCCGCTGGAAGTGGGCCATCCCCAGGTAGGCGCCCGTCGGTGTCTCTGTGGGCGGCCTGGTCACGTAGACCTGCGCCGCGACGGCGGGCGCCAGATCCTTCTGCCGCAGGTGGGCCAGCGCCTCGGCGACCGAGGCGGTGGGCGGCAGGATCACCGGCTCGCTGGTCATCATGCCGCCCGCGGTGTCGTCGGCGTAGGTGAGCAGCCGCCGTACGGGCGCCGCCTCCTGCGGCTCCATCAGCGCGAGCAACTGGGTGGCCTGCTCGCTCGGCAGGTCGTGCAGCAGGTCGGCGGCGTCATCGGGGTCCATCGCCTCCAGTACGTCGGCCGCCCGCTCCACCTCCAGTGACCGCACGATGGCGATCTGGTCGTTGGGCGGCAGCTCCTGCAGGGTGTCGGCGAGCCGGTCGTCGTCCAGGGCGCGGGCGATCTCGATCCGGCGCTTGTCCGGCAGGTCGTGCAGGGCACTGGCCAGGTCGGCGGCCCGCATCGACTCGAAGGCGGCGATCAACCCGGCGGCTCCCTGGTCCTTCTGCAGGACGCCGAACCCCGACACCTCGCTCCAGTCGACGATCCTCGTCTCGCGCCGCCGCCTGCCCCGGTAGACGGCCACCTTGGTGATCTGCCAGAACGACGGCTTGGTCTCCTCCATCGCCACGTCGTAGACGGTGACCGGCTCGCCGTCGAGTCGCACGGTGAGGTCGAGCATCTGGGCGATGACCAGCGTCTCGGTGTCGCGCTGCTCGAACCTGCGCATGTTCAGCCGGCCCGTGAAGATCACCGCGCCCGCTTCGATGCCGCGCACCCTGGTGATGGGCAGGAAGACCCGGCGCCGCGGCTGGATCTCGACCACCATGCCGTGCACGCTCGGCGGATTGCCGTCGTGCGGCCCGACCACGACGTCTCTGATGCGGCCGATCTGATCGCCCGCTGGGTCGAAGACCGGGGTCCCCGCCAGGCGGGCCACGAAGATCTTCACGTCAGCAGGCTAACAGTGCCCCTCCATTGCGCTCCGGACGCCCGGCGTGTCAGTATCAAAAGTACATTACGGTGATTACGAAGTTGAGGTCGATCGTGAAGTACCCAGGGCTCGCGCTGGCTTTCGTGTCCTCGTGCTGTTTCGCGTTCTCGGGCCCGATGGCCAAGTACCTGATCGCCGCCGGGCTGGCCCCGATCGAGGCGGTCTGGACGCGCATGGCGGGCGCCGGCGTGCTCATGGTGGTCGTGTTGGCCCTGGTCAAGCCGCGTGCTCTGCGGATCCCGCGGTCGCGGCTGCCGTTCTTCGCCATGTACGCGATCGTGGCGGTGGCCGCGGTTCAGTCACTGTACTTCGTGGCCATCACGCGGTTGCCGGTGGGGATCGCGTTGCTGCTGGAGTTCATGGCGCCGGTGATGGTGGTGCTCTGGGTACGTTTCGTCCGCCGGGTACGGCTGGCCCGCGCGGCCTTCGTCGGCGCCATAACCGCCGTGGCCGGCCTCGCTATCGTCGTGGAGGCCTGGCAGGGCCTGCGACTCGACGCCCTGGGCCTGCTCCTCGGCCTGCTCGCCGGAGCCTGCTGCGCGGGCTACTTCCTGATGAGCGACAGCTTCGGCGACGACGTCGACCCCCTCGGCCTGATCGGCTGGGGCCTGATCGGGTCGGCCGTGATCCTGGTGCCCTTCGCCCGCCCGTGGGACATCCCGTGGGACGCCTTCACCCGTACCGTCACCCCCTCGGCGGGCGCGCACACGCTGCCGGTGCTCGGGGCGTACCTGTTGATGGTCCTGATCGCCACGGTCGTCGCGTACATCCTGGGCGTGAACGCGGTCCGCCGACTGACGGCGGCGGTGGGCGCCACGGTGGCCTCACTGGAGGTCATCGGCGGCGCGGTGGTGGCGTGGGCGCTGGTGGGGGAGACTCTGGGCGTGTTCCAGATCGTGGGCGGCCTGATCGTCCTCACCGGCGCCCTCCTCGCCCAAACCGCCACCGAACAACGACCGGAACCGAGTACGAAGCCCAGCCCGGACGACCTTGAGCAGCCGGTCGGCGTGGTGTGAGTTTCGGTCGGACAGCGCCGTGTGAGTTTTGGTTTTGGCGCGGCGTGAGCTTTAGCGCCGTGCGGGCGTTAGCGGCGTGTGAGCTTGAGTACGGTCGACTCCCGCGCCCAGCGGTCGGTCAGGTGCTCGCTGTCGGGAGCGTTGAGCCGCTCCTTGGCCAGCGCGGCGACGGCCTCAGGCTCCGCCGCCTGATCCACCACCCGGACCTCGGCCTCGAAGTCGGCCAGCCTGGCGCCGTTGTCCTTGCTGCGCAGGATGACCTGGACGGTGTCGAGCCCCTCGATGCCCGGCAACTGCTGCTCGCCGCCACCCGTGACGAGGTAGATGGCACCCTCGTGCCAGGCATGCCAGGCCAGGCGCGGGCGGTCGAGGGTGAGCCAGAGGACGCCTGACTTCTTCGCGCCCTCTTCGATGGCCGCGGATATGTCGCTCACGCCTCGACTGTACCGGGGCTTCAATCGCCGAGGGCGGCGGTCAGGTCGAGCTCGACGAGTTGACCGGTGAAGCCGAGCTGGGTAACCCCCAGCAAGGTGCTCGCGGTGGTGAAGGCGGCGGCGAGGGGCGAGTCGAGCAGGCGCTGCCATACTCCCCCGAGCGCAGCGCGGTCCTGGCTCACCACGTAGATGACCGAGCGCACCACCTGCTCCGGGCGGGCGTTCACGGCCGCGAGCGCGGTCAGGGCGTTGGCGACGACCTGGTCCACCTGGGCGTCCTGATCTCCTTCGCCGACCAGGGCGCCGGTCACATCCAGCGGACACTGTCCGGCCAGGAACGCTGTCCGCCCGGCCTCGACCACGGTGATGTGGCTGTAGCCGGGAGTCTTGTGCAGTTCGTCGGGGTTGAGGCGGGTGATCGTCATGCGGAGATTGTGGCGGCTCCGGGGTCGGAGAATCATCTGGTTTGTGTCAGCGCTCGCGAAGGCCCCGAAGGGAACTTTCACCTCCCGACTGGCCGGGGCGGGATGCCGGTGGCGCGAGCCGCTAGCTCGCTCAGGGAGTCCACGGACCCTCCGGCAGAACGCCCACGGGCCTGGCGGCAGAACGTCCACGGACCCTCCGGCAGAACGCCCACCGATCTACCGGCAGACCGCCCACACGGCCCCATTCAACTGCGGTAATGTGCGGCGAGTGATGGATCCGTCTCTGTTCCGCGAGGCGGCGAGGCAACGGCGCTCGAAGCGCTGGCGGGGGACGCGGGTCGTTGTCGTGAACGGCGCCCGGCAAGTGGGCAAGAGCCGGCAAGCTTGAACGCCGCGCCGCTACCTGGATCTACTGGAATTGATCTTTATCATCAAGCGCGGCCTGGTCATCGGATCTCACCCGCCCCGCCATCTCCTACCCTCAACTGATCGTCACAGACAGTGGGTTCGGCGGTCGCCTCATCACGCCGAGCCTGGTACGACAGGAGTCGGTCCCGAGCTCGGAGAGCAGTCTGGGGGTTTCGAGGGGGCGGGTGTGATCCGTAAGGCATCCGTCTCGAAAACCCACGAGCACCATCTGGTCTTCAGGACGTCATCTACGAAATCTAGATGACGTACATTGCTGCCGCCATCAGCCCGTCCAGGTCACGTTGAAGATCAAGATCAACTCGGCGGCCTCGTCGACCTTGAAATACATGATGCCGAAGTCACCGAAGGTCGTCTGTCGATACTCGGGCTGATCCGCGTACAGCATGCGGGCATCCCACGGCTTCTCGACCAGATCCACGGTTCTGGCGAGGAGCGCGTCGAACGCCTTGCTCGGCAACCCTTTCATCTGGGCCAGTGCTGCCACGTGCTGCTCCACGCGATAGTTCACCGACGGTCGGCCCAGCCCGGGAACGCCATGTCCATCGAAACGAACTCATCGGTCCGTCCCTCACGCACCGCCCGTTCGGCGTGGTCGAAATCAGGGTTGGAGACCGCGATCGCATGCAACCGCCAGACATGCAAAAGCTCTTGAAGCTGCTTGAAGCGCCACACCTCGTGGGCTGCGTCCAAGGCGGTGTGATAGTCGCTGAGGAACTGCTCGTGCCACCTCTCCGGCAGGAGACGCAAGATCTCCGCAGGGTCATCCCCGATCTCATGCAGCGGCTCAGCGGTCATACCCGCAGTCTAGGCGCCTCCTTCTCGGAGCGTGTTGATTTCCCGGTCGGCCGTAACGGGGAGCCTCTTGGCGACAGAGTGCCATCGCCACTTGCGCCATGCCGCAGCAGAAGTCCCTATACGACCTCCACTGGACACGGCTTCGGGTTCGTCCACCCGCTGCACGCGCATGCCGCCTTTCCGGGGACACGGCGGGCTCCGGAGCGTGCGCGGGTGGAGCCCGCCAATATGGCGTCCGAGCGGAGCGAGGGCCTGCAGGGGTCGGGGCTTGGCCCGACTGGAAGTAACGCCTGCCCCGAAGCGCGAAGCGCCCACCCGCGAAGTCCTTTGTTGAGGGGCGGGCATCAGACGGTCAAGCCGGTAAGTGGGTAACGGGTGGGGGCGCGGTGAGTGGGGGGTGCGAAAGGGTGGGGGCGAGGGGGCTAGCGTGTGCGCATGCGCTCACGTCGATCTGTTCTCGCCGTCCCCGGTAGTAACCCGAGGTTCCTCGAAAAGGCCCAGACGCTGCCGGTCGACGAGGTGTTCCTCGATCTGGAGGATTCGGTTGCGCCCCTGGTCAAGGATGAGGCTCGTAAGAACGTCGTGACCGCGTTGCGGGAGGGGGACTGGACGGGGAAGACGCGGGTCGTACGCGTGAATGATCTGTCGACGCAGTGGACCTACCGTGACGTGATCGAGGTGGTGGAGGGTGCGGGGGACAACCTCGACTGCCTGATCCTGCCCAAGGTGCAGGACTCGACCGAGGTCGTCTGGCTCGACACGCTGCTCACCCAGATCGAGAAGACGATGGGGCTGGGGGTCGGGCGGATCGGGATCGAGGCGCAGATCGAGAACGCGCGCGGGCTGGTCAACGTGGACGCCATCGCGGGGGCGTCCAGGCGGCTGGAGGCGCTGGTGTTCGGGCCGGCCGACTTCATGGCGTCGGTGAACATGCGCACGATGGTCGTGGGGGAGCAGCCGCCGGGTTATACCGAGGGCGATGCGTACCACTACATCCTGATGCGCCTGCTGATGGCCGCGCGGATGCACGATCTGCAGGTGGTCGATGGGCCGTACCTGCAGATCAGGGACGTCGAGGGGTTCAAGCGGGTGGCCAGGCGGGCCGCGGCGCTCGGGTTCGACGGGAAGTGGGTGCTCCATCCGTCGCAGGTGGAGGCGGCCAATGAGGTGTTCTCGCCGACGCAGGAGGACTACGACCATGCCGAGCTCATCCTGGAGGCGTACGACTACTACACGACCGTGGAGAAGCGCGGCGCGGTCATGCTGGGGGACGAGATGATCGACGAGGCCTCGCGCAAGATGGCGCTCGTCGTGGTGGCCAAGGGGCGGGCTGCCGGGCTGAGCCGTACGAAGACGTTCAGCCCGGAGAGCTAGAGCCGTCCGGACGGCCCTGAAGCCGTCCAGCGTCATGACCGTCAAGGCCTTCAAGCCGTCAAGGTCTGACGGCTTCAAGGCCTTGAAGCCGTCAAGGCCTTGAAGCCGTCAGACCTTGAAGCCGATCGTGGTGAAGAACCAGAACGACGACGTGAGCCAGAGCCCGACCAGCGCGGTGAACGCGAGCCCGCCGATCACGGGCAGCGTCCAGCCTGGTGTGCCCCGCTTCGGCAGGGCCAGCATCTTGGCCGTGAACAACCCGTAGAAGAAGCAGCCGAGCAGCGAGTGCGCGAGCACCCTGGGCACGTCGTACTGCAGCCCCAGGGCGTACAGGCAGTGGAAGGCGACGGGGATGGTCAGCAGGAAGGCCAGCCGGCCCGACCAGCGATGTACGGCCGGCGGAATGGAGACCCCGAGCTTGCCCCACATCGACAGGGCGGAGATGACCTGGACGGCGGCGAGCACGAACGCGCCCGTCGTCAGCCACGCCTTCATCGGCAGCGCGGCGGAGAAGCCGGCGGGGCCGACCGCGAAGCCGGTGGGGGCGTGGATGCGCCCGAAGACGCCGAGGGCGATCGCCACCATTCCGCCGATCAGCAGCGGGACTGACAGGGGGTGGAAGCTGGTCGGCCGGTGCGAGGTGACGCTCATTGCATCTCCTGAATGAAGCCGTCGACGTCCTTCGGGTAGAGGGTGGTGTCGTCGTCGAGCGGCACCGGCTTGGTCGGCTGGTAGGCGTTCAGCTGCGGGATCTGCAGCTGCTTCTCGTCCGCGAACGCGGCACCGACCTGCGTGAAGCCGCCTTGCGGGCGCTTCAGTACGATCCAGCCGGCTCGTAGCTTGGCGCCCCTTACCTGGGCGGTCGCCCGATAGAGGCCGGAGGGCTTGACGACGGTGTTGGCGGCGAAGGTCCACTTCTTGCCGCCGATCTTCAGCCAGCCGGTGGCCTTGCCACCGCCGAGCGTTCCGCCGACGGCCGCGGCGCCGAAGCCCTTCAGGGTGATCTTTCCGTCTTTCTCGTTGCCCTTGAACCAGGCCTCGGACTTGCCGTCACAGAAGTAGCCGATGGTTTTGCCGTCGCGGGTGGAGATGGCGATCAAGCCGCCGTTGCCGCGTACGTAGCCTCCGTAGTCCGCTTTGTCGATGGTCTTCGGGGCGGCTTCGGCGGTTTCGGTGGGTTCGGGGGTAATGGTGGCGGCGGTGGCGGCGGGTTCCGCCGAAGGTTCAGCCGCGGCGGCGGTCTCGGTCGCGGGGGGTTCGTTGGAGGTGGCGGCAGCCGTTGTGTTCGCCGCCGGTGTCGCGGTGATGCTGGCGACACCCAGCCCGACGGCGAGCGCGGCGCCCGCTGTCAGGGTGATGACAGGTCCCAGCCTTGACATGAACTGCTCCCAGGGTCGAAATGCTTACTCCACCGAGCATCCGCTCAAACTAACGGATCGTCTGTGAACTAATGCTCATCTCCCAGACAGAATGTAGAGATGCAGGAAAATCCTGGACCCCAGCTTCCGTACGGGACGCAGCCGCCGGGCCGGCCGGCCTACCCTTACCAGCCGCCGCCCATGCCCGTGCGAGAGCCGTGGTTCCGGCCGATGCCCAGGGGCGCGCGGTACGACTACCTGGCCCGAGTGGGTGACCGCGGTGTCTGGCGGGAGATCGTCGGGACGATCCTGGTGGGCGTCGCGTTCTTCGTCGTCGGTGCGGTGGTCATAGGCGTCGGCATGGTGGTGGCGAGGATCCTCGGCATCAGCTCCTCGCTGACGGCCGGGGAGTTGTTCAGCGATCCGGTGTTCTCGCTGGTGGTGCTGCTGCTCTCGATCGCGGCCGTGCTCCCGGCGGTGTTCGGTACGGTCGCGCTCATCCAGCGGCGCCGGCCCGGGTCGCTCTCCTCGGTCGCCGGGCGGTTGCGGTGGGGGTGGCTGCTGCGCTGCCTGGGAGTGGCGGTCATATCTCTGGCGCTGGGGCAGGTGGCTCAGGTCGCCATGATGACGGTGACCAGGGAACCGGTTACGGACCTGTTCGGCTGGGCCGGGTGGAGCGCGTTCCTTCCCGCGCTGATCGCGATCGTGCTGCTCGTGCCGTTCCAGGCCGCCACCGAGGAGTACATCTTCCGCGGCTGGGTCATGCAGGCGTTCGGCGCCCATCTGCGGAGCCCGATATGGGGGATCGTGCTGGGTTCGGCGCTGTTCGCGTCCCTGCACGGGTACTCGTGGATCGGGCTCATCGACGTCTTCAGCTTCGGTGCCCTCATGGCGTGGCTGGCGGTGCGGACCGGAGGGCTGGAGGCCCCGATCGCCCTGCACGTGGCGAACAACATGCTGGCGTTCGGGATCAGCGCGGCCGCCGGGCATCTGGACAAGGCGCTGCAGCAGGGGGACGTGCCCTGGCAGGCGCTGGTGGGGACCGTGGTGCAGTTGGGGGCGTACACGGTTGGGGTGCTGTACCTGGCGAAAAAACGGTCAGTTAGCGATCTTTCGGGATAAATAGCTAGCTGGTGCCAGGAATCTCGCTAGAGAGGTCTCGCCATTCGGGCTCAGTCGTGTTGCTCTGGATCCAGTGGGTGGGCGAGGATTCCGGAGGTGATCATCTCGGCGAGACAGGGTAACTAGCACTCATGTGCGATATTTCACGCCGCAGTGACATAAAAAACGAAATAAGCGCATAAACGTGGACAGGCTGCCCTGGAACGATTCGGCATACCTCTCTCTACCGGGTCGTTCGCTCAGTTCGATCAGTACGTACTAGGAGGTGCGACGCGTGGCCTCCGGCCCCAGCGACCCGCCACGGCGACCGCCGGGTGATGACGACCCGCGGCCCGAGGAAGCCGCCGACCCCCATGCCGCCAACGAGCCCCGGATCCGGCACTCTCCACCGGGCCCCACCGATGATCGGGCTCGTGGCCTGCCTGCGGCCTCACCGTGGGGTATGCCGCCGTTCTCCTCCCCCGTCCCTGGAGACGAGCCTCCGGACCCGCCGAAGGGGCGCCGGCCGTACAGCTCCCCGACCGCGGAACCCGAGACGGAGCCGCGCCTCCGCCGGGTCGTGAACCACCCCGACAAGCTCGTGGCCGGCGGCCCACCCCGGACTGAGCCCGAGCCCCGGACCGGGGATGAGCCCCCTGACGTCACACCCCGCTCCTGGTTCGAGACAGAGGACCAGCCGCAGGACGAGGATCAGCCCCAGCACGAGGCCCCGTACAGCACGCCGGACGTCCCGGACGACGAACGCGAGGATGACGAACCCGAGGATGACGAACCCGAGGATGACGAGCCCGAGGTGCGGCGCGTCGGACGCCCGCCCGCCGGCCGCCCCACCAGACCGGACCGCCTCGTCGCGTCGGGCCCGCCGCGTCCCGGCGGCTCCAGCGGCAGGCACCACCGCGGCCCCGCCCCGTCGGCGGTCCGCCGGTCGAGTCCGGTACGCAGGCGCAGCCTGGCCGTGCCGACGGCCATACTCCTGGCGCTGGTACTGCTCGTGGCGGGCGGCGTGCTCGTGTGGCAGTGGCGCTCCTCCGACAAGCCCGGACTGGCGCTGTCCGAGGGCACGGAACGTTCGGGCGACGAGCTGTTCACGGTGCCGTCGGCCGGTGACGGCTCCGATCAGAAGCTCAACGACATGACCTCGGTGGGCCGTGCGGTCGTGGCCGTCGGCAGCGACACGACGAGTCCGACGCCGCGGCCGCTGTTCCTGTTCTCGCCGGACAGCGGGAAGACGTGGCAGCTCGGCCAGGTCAACGGGTCGACCACCGCGACGGTCCAGCGGGTCGTGGGCGGCGACGGGCGCTGGCTGGCCAGCGGCGGCGACGGGGTGGGCGCCGAGCGCGGCCTCTGGACGAGCACCGACGGGTTCACCTGGGCGGCTGTGGAGCAGAGCGGTCTGTCCGCGTTCAGGACCGGTGACCTGATCTCCGATATCGCCAGGACGTCGTCGGGGTTCGTGGCGGTCGGCCGTACGACGCTCACCGGCGGCGCGACGGGACCCGCGGCCTGGCAGTCGCCGGACGGGCGCGCATGGGAGCGCGTGAACACGGGCGGGCTGGACGTACGCGAGCTCAAGGCGGTCGTGGCCAAGGGGAACACCGTCGTGGCCATCGCCGAGTCCGCTCCGGGCGACGGCTCAAGGGTCGTCCGGTCGAGCGACGGCGGCGCCACCTACCAGGCCACCGGGTTCCAGTTGCCCGAGGCGCGGACTGGGTCGTCGCTGGCCGTACTGCCCAAGCAGTTCGTCCTCGTCCCCACCAGGCAGCGAACGATCACCGGCGACGTACGTGTCTACTGTTCACCGACCGGCGCGCAGTGGGCGCAGTGCGGCTCGATCCGCGGCCTGAGTGGTACGAGCCCCGGCATCGACTCGCTGATCAGCTACCCGTCGGGGATCGCCGCGGTCAGCCAGGCGGACCTCGGCAAGTACTCCATCCTGACCAGCGCCGACGGGCGCGGCTGGGCCAAGCGGACCGACCTCGCCAACCTGCCGGGCGCCACGCTGCGCGGCTTCACGATCTCCGACTCGGGCACCCTGTTCGCGGGCGGCGACCAGGCCACGGCGGACGTCGAGAACCAGCTCGTCCTCATGACCGCGCCCCCGCGCGGCGACGCGACGCGCGTACGGCTGGCCGGCGTCGACGGCCTGTCACGGATCGCCCGCCAGACCAACCGCCTGGCCGGTTTCGACGGCCGCTACGTCGCGGTCGGCTCGGCCTCCGGCGACGCCGGCATCTGGACCAGCCTGAACTGGCAATCCTGGACCTCCATGAGCCTCGGCGGGACGAACCAGCAGACCCTCGACGACGTCGCCCACGGCCGCCGCGGCTGGCTGGCCGTCGGCAGCACCCAGGCGGACACGTCGGTCACCGACCCGCTCCTGGTGTCCTCCGAGGACGGCCGCACCTGGAAGAAGGTGACGGCCTCCGGTGACCTGGCCCGTACCCAGGACCATCCGTACCTGGCCCTCCACGTCGTGGCCGCCGGCGAGTCGGGCTATGTGCTCGCCGGCGAGGACCGGAACGCGGCCGGCATACCGGGCGCCGCGCTCTGGTTCACGCCGGACCTGCGCAAGTTCACCCGGTCGAAGAAGCTGCCGCAGGGGGGCTCCGGTGTGCGCGTGTACGACGTGGCCGCCACACAATCCGGATATGTCGCCATAGGCGGCTCGGGCACCGGCGACCGGGAGAGCGCCGTGGTCTGGTTCTCGGAGGACGGCGTCAACTGGAAGTCCCGCGACCGCGTCTCGCCACCGGAGGCCGGCTCCGCCGGACTGCGGGAGGTGGTGGCCTACCAGGACAAGCTCGTCGCCATCGGAACGGCCCAGACACCCGGCTCGCGCCGCGCCTTCGCCGCGGTCTCGGAAGACGACGGTACGACCTGGCGTACGGCCTGGCTGCCTGCCGACCAGGCGGCGGCCGTGTACGACCTCGCGGCGGCCGACCAGGGGCTGGTGGCGGTCGGCTGGCACGGCACGCCGGGGGAGGGGGACAGCGCGGTCTGGCTGTCTGAGGATGGTTTGACGTGGAACCGAGTGGACCTGACGAAGGGACGGCTGGCGGGGCCGGGGATGCAGTGGCTGGCGGCGGTGACGGTGATGGGATCGGAGGTGGTGGCATTGGGCCGTTCGACGACCTACAACGCCGATCACATGATCCTGTGGACGTCTTCCCTCTCGTCTGACCGCTGAGAGCCAAAGGGCCTCCGCTACGCTCCGGACGCTCTTCTGGGGGCGCCTCCGGCGCACAACGGGCTTCGCCATGGGCGCTCCGCGCGTAAGGGCTCAGGCGCTTCCTCCCAGCCGGGCCGGAGCCCCGGCCCCTGGAGGACCTCGCTCCGCTCGGACGCCTTCCCAGCGCGGGCTCCGCCCGCGCCCCGCTTCGCCGGGACGGAACCCGCATCGCTCAAGCGATCAGGCAGAGGAACGTGATTGTTTCGACGCTGGGCAGGCGGCCTCGCGAGTCGAGTGCCGAGCGAGAAGAGGACGCCATGCAGTTGAGCGCATTTAACAGGATTCCAGTCTGGGCGACCGATATCGCCAAGGATGAGGCAACAGCTTGACGGCCCCCATCCCGATGAGAGGGGGCACGCCGGAGGCGCTTTTAGCTCTCGTTGGTCGCGTCGAACTCGCCGTCTTTAACCCCCGACACGAAGGCGTCCCACTCGCCTGGGGTGAAGATCAGCGCGGGGCCATTCGGGTCCTTGGAGTCTCGGACCGCGAACAAGCGGCTCCCCACTTTCGGCCCTGTACCTGCCGAAACTACGGCTATCTCCACGCAGTTGCCGCCGTTGTTGCTGCGACTGCTCTTGCGCCATGACGCACGCGCAAGCTCAGCTTCCAACCCCATCTCCGCGCCATCCGAGTTAGTGATCATCACACTTCCTTCAACGCCGATGCGAGTAGGCTGCGGCTTCGATCTGGGTCGAACGCCTTGGCTCGCAGGTGGTTAAAGACCAGGTTATACCGGTCTACGGCGGATGGTTCTTCTAGATAGAGGCTACCGACCTGGCTCTCCAAATAGATCACGTCGGGATCTGGTGCCTGTGGGAATCCCATGACCACAAAGCCGCCGTCCATCGCGGGATGCGGCCCAGCAGAGAAGGGCAGTATCTGGATGGTGACGTTGGCTCTGTGCGACATCGTGATCAGGTGGCTAACCTGCTCCTTCATGGTTTCGTGGCTGCCGATCAGGCGGCGAATGGCGGCCTCGTTCATGATCGCCCATAGCTGCAATGGGTCGCTCCCCGTGACCCGGTCCTGCCGGGCTTGGCGGAACTCGATCTTGCGATCGATCTCCTCTGTGCTTTCCGACAGGGGGGCGACGCTGAGGTAGGCCCGGTAGTAGTCGGGCGTTTGAAGCAAACCGGGTACCAGTTCTGGGTCGTAGCTCCGCAGCTCTGATGCCTCCGCCTCCAGGCCAACGAAGACTTGGAACCACTCCGGAATGACGTCGCCATAGGAGTGCCACCATCCTCGCTGGCGGGCTTGACGAGCCAGCAGGAGGAGTTCCTCGCGGGCGGGCCCGTGGACGTCGTACACGTCGAGAAGCGCACGAAGATCGTTGGCGCGGATTCCTCGGCGTCCCGATTCGATGCGACTTACCCATGACTGATCGAATTCAAGTCGCTCGGCGACTGTTTCCGCGGTTATCCCGGACTCTTTGCGAAGGCGGCGAAGCTCGCTTGCAAGGCGTCGGCGTCTCACGGTGGGGCTACTGCCGGCGGTCATACCGTACGTCACCTCGACACTCAGAGCGCATATCCCGAACCTGATGAGAGTCCCGCACCGGGTGGACTCCAGCAACTCAGAATCTATCTAGTGGCATCTTGCCAGAAGTTGCATGCCAAAGGCACTATGGCATCGGCAGGGTGCCAGCAAGGGTCGCCAAATCCCGTCGGAATTGCACTCTTTGCGGTATTGGCCGAGAGTGCGAGCAGTTCTCAATCGGGCGTGGCTGATGTGGGACCTGCCACAACGACAGGGATCGGCGGAATGGGTAGGGCCGCGATCCGCGATGGCGGGTCAGGGCTCTCCCGAAAGAGGATCAACGCGATATTCGCCCAATGTGATCAACGCGCGATCTGTGAAGCTTCGGTTCGTCGAAAGGGTCCTTTATGCGGCACTTCGATTACGAAGAGGAAAGATTCATTCACTTAGTGCGACTGACTTGGGACCTGTCTCGGCTCGGGGTGGCGCTGGCGGTGCAGTGGCCACAGCGTGATGAGCCGTTCATCTTCATTCCTCGGGCGCGGGGGGCTTTGCGGGTGCGGGCCGCGCTGAGGGGTGAGCACTGGGTCTTCACATGGGGTCATGGTCGGAGCCGCGGCCTTCGTGCCAGACGGGCTCGTCGCTCTCCTGGATCGTGCCGTCGGCGCCGAATATGAGGAACCGGTCGAAGTCGGCGGCGAACCACCGGTCGTGGGTGACCGCCAGCACCGTGCCGGAAAAATTATCGAGTCCCTGTTGTAGGGCCTCCGCGCTCGCCAGGTCGAGGTTGTCGGTGGGCTCGTCCAGCAACAGCAGGGTGGCGCCGGACAGCTCCAGCAACAGGATCTGCAGCCGGGCCTGCTGGCCGCCGGAGAGAGTCTCGAATCTCTGGTTCGCGGCGGGAGCGAGCTCATAGCGGGCCAGCGCCGCCATCGACTCGTTCAGGATGAGGGGGTGGTCGCTCATGATCAGCTCGATCGGGGTGCGGCCGTGCAGGTCCGGACGGGCGTGGGTCTGCACGAACCGGCCGGGCACCACCCGCGCGCCCAGCCGCACCGTACCGCTGTGGCTCATCGCGGGCACCGCGCCGTCCGCGGCCTGTTCCAGTATCCGCAGGAAGTGGGACTTGCCCGTGCCGTTGGAGCCGAGCACGCCGACGCGTTCGCCGTACCAGATCTCGGTGCCGAACGGCCGAGTCAGGCCGGTGATCTCCAGGTCCGCGCAGATGACGGCGCGTTTGCCGGTACGGCCGCCGCGTAGCCGTATCCGCACGTTCTGCCGCTTGGGCGGGCGCTGCGGCGGGCCGGCCTCCTCGAAGCGGACCAGCCGAGTGCGGGCGGCCCGGTAGGACGAGGCCAGCGCGTCGTTGTTGGCCGCGGTCTGCCGCAGAGTGTTGACCATCTGCCGCAGCCTGGAGTGCTCTTCGTTCCAGCGGCGGCGCCGCTCCTCCAGTCGGTTGACGCGCTCCTCGCGGGCCTTGGCGTACGTGGCGAACCCGCCACCGTGCGCCCAGACGCCGCGGTCCTCCACAGTGACGATCCGGTCGGCGGCGTTGGCCAGGAGCTGGCGGTCGTGGGAGACCAGCAGCACGGTCTTGGACGCGGCCCGCAACCGGCTCTCCAGCCACTGCTTGCCGGCCACGTCTAGGTAGTTGTCGGGCTCGTCCAGCAGCAGGACCTCGTCGGGGCCCCGTAGCAGCGCCTCCAGAACCAGGCGTTTCTGCTCTCCGCCCGACAGGGTGGTCACCGGACGGTAGCGGATCGCGTCGTAGGTCAGGCCCATGGACTCGGTGACGCAGACGTCCCAGACGACCTCCATGTCGTAGCCGCCGAGTTCGGCGTAGTCCGCGGCGGCCTGTGCGTAGGCGAGTTGGACCGCCTCGTCGTCGTGCGCGGCCATCGCCGCTTCCGCCCGCGCCAGAGCCGCCGCCCCGGCGCGGATCCGCTCCGGCGCGACGGACAACAGCAGGTCGTGCACCGTACGGTCATCGCGGATGCTGCCGATGAACTGCCGCATCACCCCCAGGCCGCCCGAGGAGACCACGCGACCGGCCTCCGGCTGGAGGTCACCGGCGATCAGGCGCAGCAGCGTGGTTTTGCCCGCGCCGTTGGGCCCGACGAGACCGGCCTTGGCCCCGTCACCGACACGGAACGAGACCTCGTGCAGGAGCAGCCGCCCGTCGGGCAGCACGTAGGTCAGCCCGTCCACCTCCACATGTCCCGCCACGGTCGCGCCTCCTCAGGGTACTCGATCATTGGTCGAGGAACAGGATCAATGATCCAGTAATATTAGACTTGCGTCCGTGGACATGAGCAAGGCGGGACCAACGACCAAGGGAGCGGCCGGAGGCGTGTGGCTGCGGCCGGCCACGCGGGCGGGCCGCGAAGGGCCACCGCTCACCCGGGAGCGCATCGCCGCCGAGGCCATGGCCCTGCTGGACGGGGAAGGCGTCGACCGGCTGACCATGCGCAGGCTCGCCCAGCGCCTCGGCACCGGCTCCACCACCCTCTACTGGCACGTCAAGACCAAGGAAGACGTCCTGGATCTGACCCTCGACATGATCTTTGGGGAAGTCGAGATCCCCGAAGAGGACGCGGACTGGAGGGCCGCCGTCACCACACTGGCCGGCCGGTGGCGTTCCGTCCTGCTGAAGCATCCCTGGTCGGCCGTGCTGCTGGGCCGGCCGATGCTAGGCCCCAACGTGTTGGCACGCAGCGAGTTCTTGTACGCCACGCTGATCAAGGCGGGGGTCGGCGGGCCATCCCTCACCGCTGCGGCGTACGGCCTGTCCAACTACATCGTCGGCTCCGCCCTGATGCAGGCGACCTGGCAGACGAACGCCGACCCGGACATCCGGCAGGCCGCTCGCGAACACTTGCGCACCAGCAGGGACAGTTACCCGAGCCTCGCGGAGCACGGCCCGATGGTGGCGGGCGACGACTGGGACTCGGCCTTCACACTGGGTCTCGCCTGGCTGCTCGACGGCATCGAGGCCGCCGCCGGCGGCGAAGTACGGGGCGGCACTGGGGCGGTTTACGGCGAGCCGGAGACCTTCGGGCCTTGACGGGGAGCCACCGCGGCGCAGCACGGAGAGTTACTGGGAGGCCGCGGACTGGCTGAGACCGGCGCGTTCAGCCACGTGCGCCGGGTCAAGCTTGCTGCGCCGTCGGAGCTGCTCCGCTCGACCGGGCGATGCGAATGAGATCGTCCAGGTCGGGTGCCCACACACGGACCGGGGCCCTCGGCGATGACGATTCTGCCCTCATCGCCGTCCAGGTCGTCGCCGACCTTGTCCCAGGCCGGGTACATCTCCCCAGCTCATCACGAACTGCCATTGGTGCCGAATGTGCGCGCGTTGTCTGCCGCATGTCTCGGTTTGTCGACGGCTGCCACCGTCGGTCCCGGCCGTGACACGACCATGACACGGCGCGGACGAGGCGGGGACACGGCTGGCCGACAGTGGACGGGGTCGGCCCGGCGGGCGAGTTACGGAGCGCGCTGCGAGGCGATCCGACCGCCCGCATCGGGACGGACGCTGTATGGCCTGGGTGGCCCCGGCACCACCGGTGTCGCCCTCATCAAGCAGGGCGAGACGAAGCGGCCGGAGCTGTTGTGCCCGTCCGTCGGACAGAAAGTCATGGCGAAGGTGATCACGAAAAGGAGCAGGCGTGGCTGATGACGGGAAATGGGACCGGCGTTCGCTGTTTCGGGGCGCCGCCGTGCTGGCCGGTGCCGCAGCGGCCGCACCGCTGCTGGGCGGGGCGGCCACGGCGTTAGCCGGCAGCGGTGACGCGGACGCGCTGTTCAAAGCCGGCAAGTTCGAGCAGGCCGGCCGCGCGTACGAGGAGATCCTCAAGAAGGACCCCAAGAACCTGCACGCGGCCCGCCAGCGCGGCTATGTCGGCCTGCTGGCCAACCGGTTCCCCGACGCCGAGAAGTACCTCAAGATGGCCCTCACCCTGGCGCCCGACGACAAGGAGACCAACGCCTACCTGGGCGACTGCTATATCCGGCAGGACAAGTTCGCCCTGTCCGCACCATGCTGGCAAGCGGCCGGCGAAGACAGCTACGCCAAGTGGTTCGCGGCAGTCCACGGCGAGGGGTATCAGATCCACGGCGACCTCGCACAGCTGCCGATCAAGCAGATGGACCCGATTCCGCTGGTGGAGGCCTCGGTCAACGGAGGACCGACCAAGCGCTTCATGTTCTACACCGGCGCCCCGAACCTGAGCCTGCGCGCGTCGGTGGCCAAGGAGGCCGGGCTGAGCCCTGTGGCCAGTCAGAAGATCGACTACGAGGACAGCGTCATCTGGGCGTACTACGGGATACTGGACTCCATCAAGCTGGGCGGCATCGAGCTGCGCAACGTCCCGGTGGGCTGGTCGTCGACGGAGTCGGGCGAAGATGTCGGCACCGACAGCGATGGTCTGATCGGCACGTGGGTCTTCTACCACCTGCTGACCACCTTCGACTACGCGGGCCGGCAACTGATCCTGCGCCGCAGAACCCCCGAGGCGGCCAGGAAGGCACGAGCGGCGGCCACCCAGCCGCTGCCGCTGTGGCTGGCCCGCGAGCAATACCTGCACAGCACGGGCAGCTTCACCGGCGCCACCGGCTCCCGCACAGGAGTGGTGGGCGTGAACCTAGGCGGAACCAGCGAGATCGCCGCGGGCCTGCGCGGGCCGACAGCCGAGCAGTTGGGGGTCCGCAGCGACTACGACCGCGAGATCGGCACCTTCGGCAGCAGCCACCCGGCCGTCGTCTACCCCAGCTATCCCAAGGAGATCCGCCTCGGCATTGCCACCGCCAAGGAGGTCTACTGCTACACCAACCCCAACCAGCAGGTCAACGTGCCCTTCCCCTTCGGGACAGGGTTCGACACGATGGGCTGGTTTTCCCACTGCTTCTGGAAGCCCTACAACATCACCGTCGACTTCACCGACATGAACCTCTACATCGCCCGCGGCAAAGCCATCTGATCACCGGAACCGCACGGGCGTCACTGGAACTGCCGGCTCCTACGAGCGCGGGGGAAGGGCGGACCGTGCGCCCTTCCCCCCCCCGCCCGATGCCGCACTCGGGAGTGTGCCGGCCGCCGCCGCAGCGGCTTCGTCACCGCACCCTGGTCGCCGACGAACTCGCCACCGTCTTGACCACAGCCTTCGCCCACTTGGGCCTGGAAATCCCCGACGCCACCACTACCGAGGCCATCGCCGCGAAGCACGGACTTCTCCCCTGAGGTATGCCTTGGACACCGCGTGCGACCGGTAAGGACACCGCGCCTGCGGTCTGTTGGAAAGAAATTCGACCGGTGCCGTAGAACGAGGCTTGGGGTGACGCTCAGAAGCCCGATGGGCGCCCCTGACGCGGTCGTCGCCGGGCACGGACAGCCCTCTCCAAGGGAGAGGCGCGGCGAGTTCCCCACGTCGCTCTGCCGCCCTTTGAGGCCCTTCTGGATGATCTCGAAAACGGCTGCTGACGTGGGCAAACGTGGCCTGTCGCGGCTAAAATTCAAGGACCCGATCGCGTGGGCGGCCGGGGTCTGAGGAGGCCGTGAGTGAACCGCGATATCCGCACCGTGGAAGACGTGCTGTCCATGTTGGACCGCCTTTTCGCCGCGGACGCCGACCGATGGACGCCGAACGCCTCCTCCTGGTGGGACGAGTTCTACTCCGACCGCTCCACGCCCATCCCCTTCTTCGTCGACAAGCCGGACGAGAGCCTGGTGTCCTACCTCGATCGCGGCCTGCTCACCCCCGGCCGAGCCCTGGACCTCGGCTGCGGGCCAGGGCGCAACGCCGTTCACCTCGCCTCGCTCGGGTTCGAGGTGGACGCCGTCGATCTTTCTCCGGCCGCCGTGACCTGGGGGCAGGAGCGGGCCCGTGAGGCGGGCGTCGAGGTCCGCTTCCACTGCGGCGACATCTTCTCCGTCGACCTGCCGCCCGGGCACTATGACCTGGTCTATGACTCCGGCTGCCTTCACCATCTGCCGCCGCATCGCCGGGTGAGTTATCTGAGCCTGCTGGACCGTCTGCTCGCCCCCGGCGGTCATCTTGGCCTCACCTGTTTCGCCGCCGGCGTCATGGGGTCCGAGCTGCCGGACGAGGAGTTCTATCGCCAGGGTCGGCTGCACGGCGGGCTGGCCTATGCGCCTGAGGCGCTGCGCTGGATCTTCTCGGACTACACCGAGGTCGAGTTGCGGCTCATGGAGGAGCAGGCGCCCGACGCGCCCGTCTTCGGCGTTCCCTTCCTGCTGGCCGCCCTGTTCCGGCGGCAAGGCAGGTAACTGAGGGCGTGCGCGGCGATCCAACGCTGTGCGTACTGCACTACGGCCGACCAGCACCGGACCCTGCTTTACGGCCAGCCGGCACCGGGGACCTCGGCCTCGGTGGAGAGGACTTGGCCGGTTCCGGGCGGCACCATCTCGGGCATGCCGCGCCACTCCGCGGCCACGATGAAGAGCGTCGAGCGGTTCGCGCCGCCGAGTTCGCAGGCGAAGGCGCCGCGGTCGAGCTGGATGGTCCGCACCTTCTCTCCGCCTTCGCGGACGCGTACGCACTGCCGGTTGGGCACGTCGGCGTACCAGACGGCGTGCTCGGCGTCGACGCAGATCCCGTCGGGGACGCCGTCTCCGAGGTCGGCCCACACCCGGCCGTTCGCGAGGCTGCCGTCGGGTCCGATGTCGTACCCCATGAGCCTTTTGCCGTACGAGTCGGCGACGATCAGCGTTGAGTTGTCCGGCGTCACGGCCAGCCCATTGGGGAAGGAGATGCCGTCGGCCACGTCACGTGCCAAGCCGTCGGGACCGACGTGTGTGACCGCCCCGGGAGCGAACTGTGCACCGCTGAGCATGTCGAAGCCCGCGCGGTCGACGTAGATGTTGCCGCGGCCGTCGATGACGATGTCGTTCCAGCCCTGCCCGATGCCGCTCAGGTCGGCGTGGGTCACCAGTGAACCGTCGGGTTCCATGCGCAGCAGCAGGGCCCGCGCCGAGTCGACGATCACCAGCCGCCCGTCAGGCTGCCAGGCCGTGCAGAGGGGTATCGACTCCACCCGGGCCACGACCTCATGCTTGCCGTCGAGGTCCAGCGCGATCACCTCGTGCGCGGTCCAGTCGGAGAAGTACAGGCGGCCGTCGTGCCAACGCGGCGCCTCCAGCAGTCCGAGGCCGGTGAGCCAGGTACGCAGTTCAGACATCGAAGTCTCCCTTCGCGACGTCTATGAGGACGAGGAGCACATATGGAGAGCGAAAGCTCATCACGGCCTCCATATGTCAGGGACGTCGAGGCCGAGCGACCCGGTTCGACATCGTGAGCGGACGAATTCTGGCGAAACAACGATTTGCCCGGCCCGTCGACCCGTCGATAGCATCACGCCAGCGCGAGAGGCGCGTGATCGCCGTGTGACGAGGGAGGTTGATGAATATGGCTGCGAACAGCTCTCATCAGCATGCCCTTGTCCGGCCCGCGCGAAGCTAGCGCGGTCCGGGTCGTACGAAAACGACCAGGAGTCACACGTGTCATCTTCCCCTTCACCGACCCACCCCGATCTGACCACTGCCCGCCTCATCCTGCGGGCATGGACCGACGGCGAGGCCGCCGCCGTCCTTGACGGCACCCGGCAGGCGCACTGGGCCGAGGACTTCCCCGCCGAGGGCGACGGCGTCATCGTCGGCCTCTTCGCCGAGCATCCCGCGTGGCTGGGCGAGTACGGCCACCGGCAGGTCATCGAGCGCGAAAGCGGCCTTGTGGTCGGCTCGATCGGCCTGTTCTGGCCGCCCAGCGACGGCACCCTTGAGCTCGGGTACGGCATCGTGGCCTCCCGGCGCGGCCGCGGCTACGCCCCCGAGGCCACCCGGGCCATGACGGCGCACGCCCTCACCGCACCAGGTGTGCACACCGTGTACGCCAATGTGGAGCTGTCGAACCCGCCCTCGATCCGAGTGCTGGAAAAGGCCGGTTTCGAGCGGTGGAGCACTGAGCCGGAGACAGCCCGATACCGCGCTATGACGGCGGACCTACCGCAGCGGTAACAGTCTCCGCGCCGAGTGTCGAAGCGAGCGCGCTTTCGGCACTCGGCGTGGAGAGGGGCTGGAGCTGTTCAGTCGTCAGCGCCGCCTCAGACGGCCAGCTTCTTCGCCATAACCAGCTCCCGCAGCCCGTTCGGCAGCTCGTCACCGAGCTGCGAAGTGTCCTCGAACCCGTGCCGCCGATATAGTGCGATCGCCTTCTCGTTGCCCGGCGCGACCGCCAGCTCCAGCACCTCGGCCCCCACCTCCACGGCCCACGCCGCCACGGCGCGTATCAGGTGATCGCCGACCCCACGCCCCCGCGCCTCCGGAACGACCCACATCGAGATCAGTTCGGTCACGCCGTCCCGCTCGCCCGGGATACCGCTGGCCATCCCCGCGGGCTTGCCGTCGAGCAGGGCGATCAGGTTCCGCGAGCCGGGAATGCCCAGGCGGTCCCGCCACCGCTCCTCCCGGTCGCCGTCGCCCTGCCAGTCCGAGAGCGGGACTCCGAACGCGTACGGCGCCTCCTCCAGCGCGACGAGCCTGAGCTCTCGCCAGAGGGCCCAGTCATCGGCCGACAGCTCCTGCAATTCGATCATCCGGGCAGCCTGTCGCCCCGAACGTCCTGATCGCAACCGCTTAGGCGGCCTCCTGAAGGTAATTGACACACTCGTGGGCATCTATGAAGCTTGTCGTCATACCGGACAGCCGAAAGGGCACCACATGACGGCGACGGCCCCCGACCCCCAGCACACAGACCCCGCCCGCTCCCGCCGGGCCCTGATCGCCGGCTCGGTCGGCAACTTCATCGAGTGGTATGAGTTCGGCGTCTACGGCTATTTCGCCACCATCATCGCCGCCAACTTCTTCACCCCCGACGGCGCGAGCGACATGGAAGCGCTGGTCAAGACGTACGCCTCCTTCGCCCTGGCGTTCTTCTTCCGCCCGCTCGGCGCCGCGCTCTTCGGCCGGCTCGGTGACCGGATCGGCCGTAAACCCCTGCTCATCCTGGTCGTCCTGCTCATGTCTGGCGCCACGACGCTCATCGGCGTACTCCCGACTTACGCCACGATCGGCGCGGCGGCCCCGTGGCTGCTGACGCTCGTCCGGATCGTGCAAGGGCTGTCGGCCGGCGGGGAGTTCGGGGGCGCGGTTTCGGTCATGACGGAATTCGCGCCGCGTGGCAGGCGTGGGCTGTACGGGTCGTGGCAGTCGTTCACCGTGGCGCTGGGGCTGCTCGGGGGAGCAGGCGCGGCGGCCGTGCTCGCGACCGCGCTATCGGAGCACGACTTGGCGGACTGGGGATGGCGGGTGCCGTTCCTGCTGGCCCTCCCGCTCGGTCTCGTGGCGCTCTGGCTGCGGCTGCGGCTTGAGGAGACGCCGTCGTTCGAGCGGGCGCGTACCGCGGGACCGCTCACGAAGCCGAGGGCCGGTGAGGTGACCAAGGCGATCGTGCTGGGTATCGGGCGGCTCATGGGCTGGTCGGCCGCCGGGTACACGTTCCTGGTCGTCATGCCCTCCTACCTTCAGACCACGCTGAACGCCACCTTCCAGCAGGCGCTGATCGCCACGGTGCTGGCCAACCTGGGCTTCGCGCTGGCGATCATCCCGGCGGGCATGCTGAGCGACCGGGTCGGCAGACGGCCGGTCATGCTGGCGGGGGCGATCTCGGTCATCGTGCTCGCCTTCCCCCTGCTGAACCTGCTCCAGGACCCCGGTGCTCCCAGCTGGGCCAAGGGGCTGGCCGTCCTGGTGGCCGGGGTGGCGGTCGGCCTGATGGCGGGGCCGGGGCCCGCGATGCTGGCGGAGATGTTCCCGACCACGGTCCGCTACACGGGGTTGGGGCTGGCGTATTCGCTGTCGAACGCGGTCTTCTCCGGGTCGGCGGGGCTGATCATCACCGAGCTGATCAAGACGACCAAGGACGTCGACATCCCGGCCTACTACGTTGTGGCGGCCTGCGTCGTCAGCGCCGTGGCACTGGCCAGTCTGCGCGGGAACGACCACCGAGAGGAACTGCGCGGCTGACGGGGCAGGGGACAGATCCCGCATAAAACCGGGGACAGATCGCGCATAAAAGTGGGGACGATCCTGATATAAAACAAGGGACAATCCAGAGTTGTACCAGGTCGGGAGGGTAGATCGATGGATCCGGACGCCCTCGTAGAAAGACATCTGAAGGAGGTGATCTGTCGGCGGCTTGCCAGTCGGCCCGTCGTCGTACTGACAGGGCCGCGCACCGTCGGAAAGAGCACGCTGCTGATCGCCTGCGCGCGCCTGCAAGACGTCCCGGTCATCGATCTCGACGACGTCTCGGTCAGGCGTGCCGCGGACGCCGACCCAGGTCATTTCGCGACCATCCCGCTCGAACCGGTATGCATCGACGAGTTCCAGCATGTGCCCGAGATCCTTTCGGCGATCAAGGCTGAGCTCAACCGCGACTTGCGACCGGGCCGGTTCATCCTCACGGGCTCCACGCGCTATAGCGCGCTACCCCGTCTCGGGCAGGCGTTGACGGGTCGCGCGCATGTCATGACCATCTGGCCGCTGTCCCAAGGCGAGCTCAGCGGTCATCGGGAGACCTTCTTGGATGCCGTGCTCACCGATCCGGAGAGCCTCCTGACGTCTGTGCCGTCGCGTACGTCGCGCGCCGAGTACGAGGCCGCGATGCTCGCCGGTGGTTTCCCGGTCGCCTTGGGTATGCCGGAAAGCGAACGCGGATCCTGGTTCCGCGACTTCCTCTCGATGGTGATCGAGCGGGACGTGCTGGAGATCCGCAAGGTACGGCAGCGCCACGTGCTGCCCGTCATCCTGCGCCAGTTGGCCGCCCGTACCTCCAGCACCGTGAACATGGCAGACATCGCTGCAGCCGTCGGGCTTGAACAACGGCTCGTGGGTGACTATGTCGCCCTGCTCGAAGCGGTCTTCCTCACCCACCGACTGGAGGCGTTCGGCCGTACGCTCGCCAGCAAGGTCGCCCGGTCACCGAAGATCCACCTGATCGACAGCGGCTTGGCCGCGCACCTCCTGGGCATCACGCGCAGGAAGCTGGACCGGCGCGATCCTGCCACCCTCACTGAGTTCGGCCGAGTCGTGGAGACCTTCGCCGTGAACGAGTTGATGAAGCAGGCGGGCTGGTCGGAGGAACTGGTCGAGTTCAGCCACTTCCGCACGCGGGATCAGCGGGAGGTCGATCTCGTCATCGAGTCGCAGGAGGGATCAGTCGTCGGCGTGGAGGTGAAGGCCAAGTCGTCGATCGAGGAGAAGGATTTCCAGGGGTTGCGACTGCTCAGGGAGCGGCTCGGGTCGAGCTTCGTCGCGGGAGTGCTGCTCAATCTCGGCCAGCAGTCGTTCCGCCACGACGACCGGCTCTACGTCATGCCGATGGATCGGCTCTGGACGCCTGTCCCGGCAGCGCGTCCCAGGACGTCAGCGCCTCCAGCAGACCGTCCGTGAGCGGTAGCCGTACCAGGTCCTCCCGTGAGCACCAGCGGGCGTCGGCGGCGTCGTCGCCCGCCGCGAGCGTGCCGTCCGTGACCGTGGCGCGGTAGTCGCGGATCTCGTACGTCACGCCGCCCGGCCCCGGACGGTCCACGGTGCCCACGAGAGGGCCGACCGTGACGACCAGACCGGTCTCCTCCAGGACCTCGCGGCGCAGGGCGGCGGCGTCCGTCTCGGCGGCCTCCACCCGCCCGCCCGGGATCGACCACAGGCCCGCGCCCGGCGGGTGACCGCGCTTGATCAG
Source organism: Nonomuraea sp. NPDC050022 (assembly GCF_044460705.1). Classification (NCBI taxonomy): domain Bacteria; kingdom Bacillati; phylum Actinomycetota; class Actinomycetes; order Streptosporangiales; family Streptosporangiaceae; genus Nonomuraea; species Nonomuraea sp. NPDC050022. The sequence continues at coordinate 78,998 of NZ_JBITKE010000005.1, read as the reverse complement.
CAGGAGCCGGCCCGAGGCGTCGCCGATGATGGCGCCCACGCAATTTACGCGCACATGGTCAAGATTACGGCTGGACAACAGCATGCGGCCTTGACGGGGTGGTGCCCGAGGACGCAGCGTGAGTAGCTGTGAGAGCGGTTCCAACCTGCCCACGGTGTTTTGGTTCACTTCACGGGCCAAGTGCGTGGTCGAGCGCCTGGCGATGTGACGCGCACGGTGATGTCCTGCCCTACCAGCCACCTTGGCCCCCGACCGCCAGGGCGGTCGAGACGATGCGGAAGAGCTCGATGGTGCCCGTCTGGCTGCCATGGCCCTTGCCGCCCGGCTGGCTCGTCACCGGGTTCGCGGAGGCGGGCGACGAGCGTACGGGGGGCCGGGCCAGCGTGGTCGCGCTGTGCGGCCCTTCGCTGACGCGGGGGCCCGCCGACCTGCTGGTCATCGCGGAGGAGCCCGGTGTCGGGCTGGGGGCCGCGTTCGCGGGGCTGGACGGGCCCGATCCCGGTGAGGGGTTCGACTCCGGGCCGCCGAACGCGAAGATCGTGGTGCTCGGGCATCCGACCGCGCTGTGGTGCGTGGGCGCGGGCGCCGATCGGGCCGTCTACGCCGGCGAGGCGATGGGAAACTGGCTGTGGACGATCGCCTGGCCCGCCGAGGCCGGGTGCCTCATCGCGCTGGCCGAGCTGAGCCTGCACGACCTGCGTGACCTTGAGCTGGACCTGCCTTTCGGCGCTTTCTCGCCGAGGTTGGAGTAGTCCGTACGGACGCCTCTCGACCGCGGCACGGTCAACGCGATTCGCTCTGTCACTCAGACGGACTAGAGTGCGGAGGCGTGACAGCGCGTATCGAGCGAGTGGTGAGCGAGGGTGTCGTCGACGTCGACGGCACCGAGCACAAGGTCGAGAACAACATCTGGATCGTCGGCGACGACGAAGAGGTGATCGTGATCGACCCGGCGCGTGACGCCGACAAGATCCTGGAGAAGGTCGGCGAGCGAGAGGTGCTCGCCGTGATCTGCACCCACGGTCTGCCTGACCACGTCGGCGCGGCCATCGAGGTGGCCAGCAGGGACGAGGCGGTGATCGCCCTCCACCCCAAGGACAAGCCGCTCTGGCGGGAGACCTGGTCGCAGACCTGGCCCGACATCGACATGGAGGACGACGGCATCTTCGAGGTGGCCGACGTCCGGCTCGACGTCATGGATACGCCAGGCGTCACGCCCGGCGGGGTCTCGCTCTACTGCGAGGCGCTCGGGGTGGTGTTCAGCGGTGAGACGCTGCAGGCCGACGGGCCCGGCAAGATCGGCGGCGAATACCCCGACCTCAACTTCCAGCTCAACGCGATCGGGGCGCGGCTGTTCACGCTGCCTCCCGAGACGCGGGTGCTGGCCGCGCACGGCGACGAGGTGACGGTCGGCGACCTGGAGCCGCACTTCGGCGAGTGGCGCATCAGCGAGTCGGACGACGCGGACGAGGGCCCGCTGACGGACGGCACGAAGGCCGCCGGGATCAGGCTCGATCCGGATGACGACCGGGGTGTATGACCAGCTGCCGCTGGAAGGGATGCCGCGACGGCTCTATTCGTGTACGCCGTCGCGGCTGAACGCCTGGCTCGACTGCCGCCGCCGCTACCGGTTCACCTACCTCGACCGGCCGCAGCCGTCCAAGGGGCCGGGGTGGGCGCACAACAGCGTCGGAGCCAGCGTGCACAACGCGCTGGCGGCCTGGTGGCGCGAGCCCTATGAGCGGCGGACGCCGCTGACGGCGGCCATCCTGCTGAGCAACGGGTGGATCACCGAGGGGTTCAGGGACGCCGACCAGTCGGCGCAGTGGCTCGGGCGCGCCCGCGACCTCGTATCCGGATATGTCGGCACACTGGATCCGTCGGATGATCCGGTCGGCGTCGAGCGTACGGTGGCCACGCGCACCAAGGTCATCGCCGTGTCCGGCCGCATCGACCGGCTCGACCGGCGGGGCGACGAGCTGGTCGTGGTCGACTACAAGACCGGGCGGCGGCCCCTCACCCAGGACGACGCGCGGTCCTCGCTCGCGCTGGCCATCTACGCGATCGCGGCCTCCAGAATGATGCGCACGCCGTGCCACTCGGTCGAGCTGCACCACCTGCCGACCGGCGAGATCGTCGAATGGCGCCACACGGACGAGTCCCTCGGCCGTCACCTGGGGCGGGCGGAGGAGGTCGCGGTCGAGGCCGCCACCGCCGACGAACGCTACCGCGAGGTGATGGGCGCACCGGGCCCCGTACGCGCCCGCTCCTCCCGTGCCGCGTCCGCTGAGACGGCCGATGGCAAGAGCGGCGGGACCGTCCCGGAGGCGGCGAGCGGTTCCAGGGAGCGGCCGCACGTCGGGCCTCCGGCGGTGTCGTCCGAGCTGGACACGATGTTCGCCCCCAGCCCCGGCCCGATCTGCGGCTGGTGCGACTTCCGGCGCCACTGCCCCGAAGGGTTGGCCGCCGCACCCGAGCACCGCCCCTGGGACGGCCTGGCCGAATAACACCTACACCTGACACCCGGTCGGAGGTCGTACGACGCCTCCGGCCGGGTGGTCAGGTGACCATGGTGAGACATCCGGTTATGGTCGGATAGTGGGTCGGGTGGGGCGTTTGCCGGTGGCGGTGGCGCTCGGTGCCCTGTTCAACCCGCTGAACTCCTCCATGATCGCCATAGCCCTGGCCCGCATCGAGACGGAGTTCCGCGTCGGCGTCGTCGCCGTCACCTGGCTGGCCGCGGGCTTCTACCTGACCGCCGTCGCCGTGCCACCCCTGATGGGCGCGATGGCCGATCGGTTCGGTCCCAGGCGGGTGTTCTGCGGCGGGCTGGTGATGGTTGGCCTGACCGGCGCCCTGGCCGCCTTGGCCCCCTCCTATCCCGTTCTGGTGGTGGCCCGGCTGCTGCAGGCGTTCGGGAGTTGCGCGACGCTCCCGGCCGGGATGGCGATCATCACGGCGACTGCGGAGAAGGGGCGGCCGGCGCCTCGCGTCATCGCGCTGATCTCGATGGTGCTGACGGCCAGCGCCGCCGCCGGGCCGGTGCTGGCGGGGTTCCTGGTCAGCCTGTGGGGGTGGCGGGCGATCTTCCTGGTCAACGTCCCGCTCGCGGCGGTGGCGCTCGTACCGGCGCTGCACTGGCTACCCAAGGTGGCCCCCGTACGGCGGCGGCAGGCGTGGCTGCCCAGGCCGAAGCCGGCGTTGATGGCCACCTACGGGGTGTTCGCGATGGTCAACGTGGTGTTCTATCTGGCGTTCATCATGGTGCCGCTCTGGGCGCAGCGCTCGGCCGGGCTGCCGCCGCACCTCGCGGGGCTGCTGGTCCTGCCCATGGCCGTGTCGGCTCTCCTCATGACGCCGGTGGCGGTGGCGGTGGCCGCGCGTGTGGGGATGCGGGCCGTGCTGCTGGTGAGCGCGGGGCTGCTGCTGGCGGGGTCCTGTGTCATGTTCTTTGTCGGGCCCGTCGGGGTGGTGCTGGTGATCACGTCGCTGATCGGCCTGGCGTCCGCGTTCAGCCAGTTCGGGTTGAACTCGCTGGTGTTCGTACACGCCGACCGGAACGAGACCGGCTTGGCCGTGGGCCTCTTCCAGGCGTCGCGGTACATCGGAGCCGCCACCGCCGCCTCGATCACGGGCGTGCTGTACGCCCCCGAGACCATGGCCCCCAGCGGCTGGGTCATGGTCACGGCCTCGACGCTCATCCTGCTCGCCGGATTTATCATCCCCGTCGAGACATCGGATGAAGAATCTCGTCAAAAGAGCTAAAAACCAGCAATAGGGAGAAATCTCAGGGCATAGCTCCGATCTCAGCCATTGACGCCAAGCTTCCAGAGCGGTCATATCTGGTGTAACCCCTATGGAAGGCAGGTGCGCATGTCCCAGCCGAAGGAACAGGGCAAGAAGCAACCACGCAGGATCCATGAGAAGAAGGTCAGGGCCCGCGGCGAGGAGATGACCTGGCACAAGCCCGACTACCAGGTCGTCGAGGCGTCGATGGAAATGACCGCGTACTTCCTGGCCACCAGGTAACTGGGCACCGCCATGCGACTGCAGGTGCTCGGCACCGCGGCCGGTGGCGGCGTGCCCCAGTGGAACTGCGCGTGCCCTGGCTGCTCCGGGGCACGCGCTCATCCGGGCCGCCGCAGACGCCACGCCAGCCTGGCCGTACAACAGGACGACGGGTGTTACGTCGTCAACGCCACGCCCGACATCGCCGAGCAGATCGAGGCGTGCGCGTGGCTGCGGCCGGGGCCGGGGCCGCGCGAGTCGCCGCTGAAGGGCGTGATCCTCACAGACGCCGAGCTGGACCACACGATCGGCCTGCTCAGGCTCAGGGAGGCAGACGATCTGGAGGTCCGCTGTACCCCAGTGGTACGGCAGGCGCTGCGCTCCTTCGCCGACATCCTCCGCCCGTACGTGCGGATCTCCTGGGCCGACGCCGACCTCATCCCGATATCGGCGAAGCGACCCCGGTACGCCGACTCCCCGGAGGCTACGGACTGGGTCTCCGCGCTGCGCCTGATGGGAGGAGCCGTGGTGTACGCGCCCGCCATGGGCGTGTGGCCCGCAGCGCTGGACGAGGCCGAGTGCGTCATCATCGACGGCACGTTCTGGGACGACGAGGAGCCCCGCCGCACCGGGATCTCGGCGAAGACCGCCACCCAGATGGGCCACCTCCCGATAGAGGCGACCATGGAGCGCCTGTCCCGCTTACCGGGCCGTCGCCTGTACACCCACCTCAACAACACCAACCCCCTCGTGGACCCGGCGGCCGAGCAGCACAAGGTGCTCGCCGAGCTGGGCATCGAGGTGGCCGCCGACGGGATGGTGATCGACCTGTGAACGGCTTCGAGGCCGAGCTGCGTGCCGTACCGGAGAAGCGCTACCACCACCTGCACCCCTTCAACCAGCGCATGCACGCCGGTGAGCTGACCCGTGACGAGCTGCGGGGCTGGATACTCAACCGCTTCCACTACCAGCGGCACATCCCGATCAAGGACGCGTTCATCCTCGCCAAGCTGGCCACGCCCGACCTGCGCAGAACGTGGCTGCGCCGGATCCAGGACCACGACGGCACCGCGCCGGGCGAGGGCGGCATCGAGCGGTGGCTGCGGCTCGGCGAGGCGGCCGGACTGGACCGGGCCCTGCTGCTGTCGGGCGAGGGCGTGCTGCCGGGCGTGCGGCTGGCCGTCGACGGCTACGTGAACCTGTGCCGCCACGGCTCCGTGCTCGAAGCCGTGGCCGCCTCGCTGACGGAGCTGTTCGCGCCGGACCTGATGCGCACCCGGATCGCCGCCTTCGAGCGGCACTACCCGTGGATCGACCCCGAGGGGCTGCGCTACTTCCGCGTACGCGTCTCTCAGGGCCGCCAGGACAGCGGCGAAGCACTGGCCCTGGTCATGGAGTGGGCCCGGTCCCGTACGGACCAGGAGAGGGCCATTGCGGCGCTCGGCTACAAGTGCGACGTGCTGTGGGCGCTGCTCGACGCGGTGGACGGGGCGTACCGATGACCGAGCCGACGACCGGGCCGACGACGGGCTCGACGGCCGAGCCGACGACAGGGGCGACCACCTGGCGCCCCGTGCTGTCCCGCGCGGCCATGCTCCGCCACGATCCGGTACGGCAGGCCGACCTGCTGATCGTGCCCGAGCGGATCGTCGTGCTGAACGAGGAGGCGGCGGCCATCGTCGGCCTCTGCGACGGCGAGCGGACCGTGGCCGACATCGTTGCCGAGCTTCCCGAGGGCGCGGAGGCCGACGTGGTGGAGTTCCTCGACCGGGTGCGCGCCGAGGGTTGGGTGCGATGAGCGCTCCTTGGGCCATGCTGGCCGAGCTCACGCACGCGTGCCCGTTGCGCTGCCCGTACTGCTCCAACCCGACCGAGCTGGCGGCCAGGTCGAGTGAACTGAGCACCGGCGAGTGGCAGCGGGTGTTCGCCGAGTCGGCGGCGCTCGGCGTCGTGCACGCCCATCTGTCCGGTGGCGAGCCGCTGCTCAGGCCGGATCTGGCGGCGATCGTGGCGGCGGCCGCGGGGGAGGGCGTCTACACCCAGCTCGTCACCAGCGGCGTCGGGCTCACGGAACGACGGCTCGGCGAACTCGCCGCGGCGGGACTGCGCAGCGTGCAGCTCTCGGTCCAGTCGGCGACGAGCGCGGAGTCGGACCGGATCGCCGGAGTCGCCTCGTTCGCGTGGAAGGAGCGGGCCGCCGACGCCGTGGCGGCGAGCGGGCTGCCGTTCGGGCTCAACGTGGTGCTGCACCGGGAGAATCTCGACGCCGTCGGCGAGATCATCGAGCTCGGGCTGTCGTGGGGCGTGGAGCGCATCGAGCTGGCCAACACCCAGTTCTACGGGTGGGGGCTGCTCAACAGGACCGCGCTGCTGCCCACCAGGGAGCAACTCGCCCGCGCCGAGGCTACAGTCACGAAATATCGGGAAAAGACGGATGTTGAGCTGATCTGGGTGGTCCCCGATTACTTCGACGGCGTGCCGAAGCCCTGCATGGGCGGCTGGGGCGCGATCTCGATCACCGTCGCGCCCGACGGCCGGGTGCTGCCGTGCCCGGCGGCCTACGCTCTGCCCCTGGAGCCGCCGAACGCCCGTGACCACTCGATCGGCTGGATCTGGGAGCACTCGCCCGCCTTCAACGCCTACCGGGGCACCGACTGGATGGGCGAGCCCTGCGCGAGCTGCCCGCGCAAGGAGCTCGACTTCGGCGGCTGCCGCTGCCAGGCGTACGCGCTCACCGGCGACGCCGGCCGCACCGACCCGGCATGCCGCCTGTCACCCGACCACCATCTCCTCGACGACCTGGCGAGCGGCGGCACCTGGACCTTCAGGCGGCCAGCGCCTTCGGGTGGCGGCGCGGATCGGTCAACCCCCTGAGCCCCTTGCCGGTGTCGTAGCCGGCGGCTGCGAGTCGCTCGCGGGCGGCCCGCAGCATCTCCCTGGTCGCCGGCATGAACGCGTGGTCGTGCAGCGGCTCGGGCAACGAGTTCATGGCCAGCCGGAACGCTCTCAGCCCGGCCGTCACCGTGGCCCGCGGCACCGCCGGCAGCACCCCGTACATCCGCCTGGCCCATTCCGGCAGCGAGTAGTAGCACAGCGCGCCGAACGGGAAATAGGCGGGTTTGCCCGGTGTGAGCGCCCGCAACTCCTGCGGCAGCCTCGGCCACAGCAGGAACCGCACGGTCGCGGCGGCCTCCTCGGTGACGCGCAGCGCGGGACGTACCCGCTTGAAGTAGGCGTCCATCTCCGCGCACGAGCCGGGCACGTCCTCGGGGTGCAGGCCGACGTAGGAGGCGCTCTTTCGCTGCTCCCGCAGGTAGGCGTCGGCCTGGCGCTCGGTGAGCCCCAGCCCGCCGCGCCTGGCCACCTCCAGGTACGACGAGACCTCCGCGCAGTGCACCCAGAGCAGCAGCTCGGGCTCGTCCACCCGGTGCGTCCGGCCGGTGTCGGGGTCGCTGATGCGCAGGCTCTTGTGGATGCCGCGCACCCGCCGGCCGATCTCGTCGGCCTCGGCCGGACTGCCGAACGTCACGCGCCCCACGAAGTCGGCGGTGCGGCGCAGGCGGCCGAACGGGTCCTCCTGGAAGTTGGAGTTCTGCCAGACGCCGCGCATAGCGAGGGGATGCAGCGCCTGGAGCATCAGGCCGCGCACGCCGCCGACCCACATGGCGCGGTCGAGGTGCACCAGCCAGGTCGCGCTGTGCGGCGGCTGGACGACGATCTCTTCGATGCTCGTCATAGTAAGTACATGGTTACAGATCATTGGATCGAATGTCCAATTGCTGATGCTCTGCGGCGTTCCAGAACCGGACCAGCGCCGTGGCCGTGGTCTCCGGAGCCTCCACGGCCGGTGAGTGGGCCGCGCCGGGCAGCACCACGCACTCCGCCTCCAGCCGGGCCGCCATCTCCGACTGCAGCTCGGCCGGCCAGCCGTCGTCGCGCTCGCCGTAGAGGACCAGAGTGGGCACCTCGATCTGCCTGAGCTCGTCGGTACGGTCCGGCGCGGCCAGCACCTGCTCGGCCATGCGCGACAGCGCGGTGGGGGAGTTGGCCAGCAGGCGCTTGTGCAGGAAGGCGATGATCTCGTCGGGCACGCCGTTGGCCAGCGCCTCGGGCTCGAACCTGGTGGACCAGAGGTGTTCGAGCCCCAGGGTGGGGAGCTCCTTCATGATCGTCTTGCCGCTGCGCGCCCGCTCACCCACGATGCCGGAGGGCCCTGAGCTCATCAGCGTGAACGAGGCGAACTTCGTCCGGCCGTCGATGACCGCCTCGCGTGCGACCAGGCCGCCGAAGGAGTGCCCGACCAGGTGCATCGGCTCGTCGCCGCTGAGCGTCTGGGCCAGCAGGTCGACGTCGGCGCCGAGCGCGGCGAAGGAGTAGGCGGCGGGGTCGTCGGGACCGGGCGTCTCATACTGCCCGCGCAGGTCGACGGCCACCACCCGGCGGCCCGACTGGGCCAGGGTCTGCAGGATCGCGATGAAGTCTTCCTTGCTGCCGGTCAGACCGGGAACGAGGAGCGCGGGCCAGCGCTCCACCACACCACTGACCGGAAGCGCCTCAAGGGCCGCGAAGGTGCCCTGGGACGTTTCTATCTTTTGTGGTGCAACGCCAGGAGGCAGGTCGAGGAAGCGCGGCGTACTCACGTGAGGCAACAATACCCAGAGGTCAGCGCCTCGACACCGGCATACTCCCCACGCTGGTGCGAAACGGCGCAGGCGCGCACCGCGGGATGCGGTGCGCGCCTGCGTCTATCAGGTGCCTGCGTCTGCCAGGAGTCTGGCCGACGTGCTTGCGTCGGCCAGAGGCCGAGCGGTCTAGCCGGCGCGGCGGCGGTTGCCACCGCCGCCGTTGTTGCCGCCGCCACGCGGCTGGCGGCGCTGCTGCTTGCGCTCGGTGGCCGCGGACGGGGCGATGTCGTCGTCGTCCGTGGCCAGGTCGGGTGACTGGAAGATCACCATGAACGGGCTGGCCGGCACGATCCGCTCCGGCTCCTGGCGCGCCGCGGGCTGCGGCGTGGACAGGAAGCTCGGCTCGGCGATCGGTGCACGCTCCATGACCCGCTCCTCCACGACCTGCTCCTTCGCGATCTGCTCCTCCACAATCCGCTCCACGATGGGAGCCTGCTCAACGACCTGACCGCGCTCGGCGGCGGGCTTGCGCGTACGGGCCGGCCTGCGCTCGCTGACCTGAACCTGCTCAGCGGCCTGCTCGGCGACCGGTTCACGGGTCGAGGTACGGGCCGACCTGCGGGCCGGCTTCTGCTCGGTGACCGGCTCGCGCTCGGTGAGCGGGGCCTCCGGGGCGTCGGCGAGGGCGTTCTCGATGGCGGCCGACGCGGCCCCCCTGCGAGTGCGACCGCGCCGCGGCTCGGCGGCCGCCTCGATCTCGTCCGCTGAGATGATGGCGGGTGTCTCCTCCGTCTTTCGGGCGCTCGCCTTGCTGGAGCGACTGGGCACAGGCTCGACCTCCGGCGTCTCGACGGGTGCGGTGCCCTCTTCCGTGGGCATGCCGCCGCGGGTGCGGCGGCGCTGGCGCGGCGCGCGCGCCGGACGCTCCTCCCGCTCGTCACGGCGACCCTCCCGCTCGTCACGGCGACGGCCGCCGTTGCGCGTGCGGGTCCTGCCGGTCTCGCCGAGGTCCTCGATGCGCTCCGCCGACAGTCCCGCCCGCGAACGGCTGGCGTGCGGCAGGACGCCCTTGGTGCCCTCAGGGATGTTGAGCTCGGTGAAGACGTGCGGCGAGGTGGAGTAGGTCTCCTCGGGTTCGGCGAAGTCGAGCCCGAGCATCTGGTTGATCATCTTCCAGCGGGTCAGCTCCTCCCACTCCACGAACGTGACCGCGATGCCCGTGCGCCCGGCCCGGCCGGTGCGGCCGGTGCGGTGCACGTACGTCTTGTCCTCGGTGGGGCAGTCGTAGTTGACCACGTGGGTGACGTCGTCGATGTCGATGCCGCGCGCCGCCACGTCGGTGGCGACCAGCACGTCGATCTTGCCACTGCGGAACGCCCGCAGGGCCTGCTCGCGCTGGCCCTGGCCGAGGTCGCCGTGGACGGCCGCGACCGCGAAGCCGCGCGTCTCGAGCTGCTCCGCGACCATGTCGCAGGCCCGCTTGGTCTCACAGAAGACCATGGTGAGCCCGCGGCCCTCGGCCTGGAGCAGCCGGGCGACGATCTCGATCTTGTCCATGCGGTGGACGCGCCAGACGATCTGGCGTACCTGCGGGTGCGGGATGCCCTCGCCGCCCTCGCCGTTCTCGTGCTCGGCCCGTACGTGCGTGGGCCGGTTGAGGTATTTGCGGGACAGCGCGACGATCTCACCGGGCATGGTCGCCGAGAACAGCATGGTCTGCCGCTCTTCGGGGATCAGCTTGAAGATCCGCTCGATGTCGGGCAGGAAGCCCAGGTCGAGCATGCGGTCGGCCTCGTCGAGCACCAGCGAGGTGATCTGGCTGAGGTCGAGGTGCTTCTGCTTGACCAGGTCGAGCAGGCGGCCGGGGGTGCCGACGATGACGTCGACGCCGGCCTTGAGCGCTTCGACCTGCGGCTCGTACGCCCGGCCGCCGTAGACGGTCAGGACCCGCGAGCCGAGCTTGCCGGCCGCGGTGACCAGGTCTTCGCTGACCTGTACGGCCAGCTCGCGGGTGGGCACGACGACCAGCCCGCGTGGCTTCTTACGGTTCTTACGCGGTTTGCCGATGCCCTGGAGCATCGCGATGCCGAACGCGTAGGTCTTTCCCGTGCCTGTGCGTGCCTGACCGATCAGGTCCTGGCCGCTCAGCGCGAGCGGGAGTGCCATCTCTTGGATGGGGAACGGTGTGGTGATGCCCTCGGTCTCGAGGGCATCAGCGATCTCTGGTGTGACTCCGAGGTCTCGGAAAGTCGTCAGCGTGGCCTGCCTCAGTCTCAAATGAAGGCGGGCCTGCCGGGACCGACGGGCGGAAAACAAACCCCGTGCCTGGGTCCTCGCGGTAGAGCCAGCCCTCTCGCGTCATCGCGACCGCAGACCCGGAAGCGGGGGGTTAACGGGGAAATCCCCCGAATTAACACAGTGCGGTCGCACTTTCACAGAGCAGTGTACTCGATACCACAACGTTGGCCGAGTTTCCGAATGTTCCCGAAGTACGCTGCCTTCCATGAACGAGTCTCCAGGAGTCGTCGATCTGCTCGGTGTGCTGGCCTATGCCGAGCTCAGCGCCTTCGCGCGGATGACCGAGGACGCGGCCTCCCTGGCCCCCTCCTTGGCCGATCAGGCCGCGCTCAGCGAGCTGGCCGTAGCCGAATATGCCCACTTTCGTCTCCTGCACGACAGGCTGACGGAACTCGGCGCCGATCCCGAGCAGTCGATGTCGCCGTTCGTCGAGGCGCTGGACGCCTGGCACACCCAGACGGCCCCGGCCGACTGGTTGCAGGCGTTGGTCAAGGCGTACGTGGGCGTGGGGATCGCGCTCGACTTCTACCGGGAGGCGGCCAGGCACCTCGAACCGTCGATCGCGAAGCTGGTCGACGAGGTGCTCGTGGACGAGGGCCGCTCGGAGTTCGCGGTGGAGCGGGTCAGGGCCGGGGTCGCCGCCGACCCGGCGGTGAGCGGCCGCCTGGCGCTGTGGGCGCGCCGGCTCGTCGGCGAGGCGCTCAGCCAGGGGCAGCAGGTCGCGGCGGCCCGGCCGGAACTGGCGCTGCTGGTGGTCGGCCCGGCGGCCGACGACCCTACGCAGATCTCCCGCCTGTTCGCCAAGCTGACCGAGGAGCACGGCAAGCGGATGGCCGCCCTCGGCCTCTGAACCGCCCCCGCGCCCTGCGCGTCGCTCCAGCGAGGGTACGGCGTGTGCCGCCGCACCCTCGCTCAAGCCGCTGGAGGGCGTCGCCGCACCCCATATGAGCCGTTAGAGAGTGCCGCCGAAGCCGACCGGCCTCGACTCGTCCTCGCCGATCTCGATGAAGCCGATCGACGCGACCGGCACGATCACGCGCCGCCCCTTCGCGTCGGTGATGGAGAAGACGCCGCGATCGGCGGCCAGCGCCTTTCTGATCTCCTCTTCGACCTGCTCGGAGGACAGCTCGGTCTCGACAACGAGTTCGCGGTGTACGGAGCGTACGCCGATCTTGACTTCCATCATGCTCCCTTTCGACGGGGCTGGCTCCTCCCATCGTCGCCGCTGGTGGGCCAGGAAACGCCGATGATCGCGCCCAGCGAACGGGTTTAAGCCGTACGCGGAAAACCGCTGATGCCGCGCCAGGCCAGCCGGGCCATGAGCTGCTCGGCGGCGTCCTTCGGGATGGAGCCCTGCGTGGTCACCCAGTAGCGGGCGCTCACCTCGGCCATGCCGACCAGTCCGACGCCGAGCAGGTGGGCCTCGTCGCTGGTGCAGCCGGTGTCCTCCTGGATCACCGCGCTGACCATCTCGGCGCATTCGCGCAGGGAGCGCTCCACCCGCTGGCGCACCGGCGCCACGTTGCGCAGGTCGGACTCGAAGACGAGCCGGAACGCCTCGCCCTGGGTGGAGACGAAGGAGTAGAACGCGCTGAACGTGGCCTGGACACGGAGTTTGTTCTCGTGCGTGGAGGCCAGCGCCTCACGGCAGCGGTTGACCATGTCGTCCACGTGCAGGTCGAGCAGCGCCAGGTAGAGCTCCAGCTTGCCGGGGAAGTGCTGGTACAGGACGGGTTTGCTGACTCCGGCCCGATCGGCGATCTCGTCCATGGCGGCCGCGTGGTAGCCGTTCTCCACGAACACTTCCTGCGCGGCGCTGAGCAGCTGCCGGCGGCGGGCTAGTCGGGGCAGCCGAGTGCCCCGGGGCTTGGCGTCCGGGGTTGCGGTCACGCTGGTCTCCATGGGGCTCCGAGTCGGCTGTTCGGACATCCTACGTGCGACTCAACGACTCATCAGCGATAGTCGTCATCAGCGATAGTCGTCGTCATCGAGGTCCACCTCGCGATACTGCTCGGCGGCGTCGGCCGGATCGACCTCCAGCGGGGTCTCACCCTCCGCGTCGCGCACGTCACGGTGCTGCTCGGCGGCGTCGGCCTCGGGGGCCTCGATCGACAGCTCTTCCATTTCGTCGAAGGGGAGGTCGTCCCCACGTACGTCCATCTCCGACATTGCAGTCCCCTTCTAGGTGCGGACGGAACCAGACTACGCCTGACCGAAAAGGTCGCCGTGCTCCTCGACTCTGGCCAGTACGGCGTGTGTCGTGAACACCAGTTCCTCCGGGTGCTCACAGCCCTCGACCTCCTTCCACAGCAGCGGCGTCGAGACCGTGGGCTGTGGCCCGGCGCGCAGTGAATAGGGGGCCACGGTGGTCTTGGCCGGGTTGTTCTGGCTCCAGTCGATGAACACCTTGCCGGGGCGCGCCTTCTTGGCCATCACGCTGACCACCTGGTCGCGGTGGGCCTTCTCCAGCACCTGGGCCAGCCTCTTGGCGTACGCCGAGGGCTCCTCGCGGCCGTCCCACTCCGCGTACAGCTGCATGCCCTTGTTCCCGCTCGTCTTCGGGCGGGCGGTGAGGCCGTCGGCGCGCAGCACCTCGCGCAGCATGAGGGCCACCCGGCAGCACTCGACGATGGTCGCCGGAGCCCCGGGGTCGAGGTCGAACACGAGCGTGTCGGGCGGCAGCGCCGCGCCGTCGTCGGACACCCGCCACTGGGGCACGTGCAGTTCCAGGGCCGCCAGGTTGGCGTAGTAGACGAGCGACGGCAGGCCGTCGATCACGGCGAAGTCGATCTCGTCGCGGTTCTTGGTGCTGCCCGGCACCGGCAGGGTGGCCCTCCTGACCCAGTCCGGGGTGTGGTCGGGGGCGTTCTTCTCGAAGAAGGACTGGCCGGTCACGCCGTTCGGGTAGCGCTTGACGGTGAGCGGCCGGCCCTCCAGGTGCGGCAGGAGCGCGGGGGCGACGCGGCTGTAGTAGTCGATCACCTCGGCCTTGGTGAAGCCGACCTCGGGATAGAGCACCTTGTCCAGGTTGGTCAGCACCAGCTGCCGCCCGTCGACCCGCACCGGGACCTTCGCTGGGCTCACAGCGTCACCTCCGAAGGGAGCTTGTCCGGGCGCAGGCCGCGCCACACCGGGTGGCGCAGCCGCAGATCGTCGGTCCACATCGTGTAGGCCACCTCCCCGACGAGCTCGGGTCTAACCCAGCGGTTGCGCCACGGGACGACGTTCTGGAAGGGGCTGCGGGGGATCTCCAGCGGGCTCAGGAACGCGTAGAGCTGGTCGAGCACGGCCTCGGTGAAGCCGGTGCCGACGTGACCGACGTACGTCAGGCCCTGCTCGGTGAACACGCCCATGATCAGCGAGCCGATCCCGCCCGACCTGCGGCCTTTGCCGGGCTTCCAGCCGCCGATCACGACGTCCCTCGTGCTGAGGTGCTTCACCTTGATCCACGACGGCGAGCGCGTGCCCGGCCGGTACGGCGAGTCGAGCCGCTTGGCGACGACGCCTTCCAGGCCCTGCTCCTGGGTGGCGGCGAGCAGGTCGGAATCTCCCGGGAAGTACGGCGGGGCGCCGATGTCCAGCTCGTCGAGGAGGCTGCGCCGGTCGCGGTACGGCAGGTCCAGCAGCGTTGTGCCGTCGAGGTAGAGCAGGTCGAACGGAAGGTACGTGACCGGGTACAGCTCCAGCATCACCTCCTCCGGGTCGGTGAGGTGCATGCGGTGCTGCAGCCGGACGAAACTGGGCCGCCCGCGCGGATCGAGCGCGACCACCTCGCCATCGATCACCGCATTCTTCACCCCGAACCTCGAAATTTCGGGATACCGGCGGGTGTACTCGACTCCGTGCCTTCCCGTCACCTTCAGTTCACGGTCCAGGTGGAGGATGGCGCGGATGCCATCCCACTTGACCTCCAAGCCATACCGCTCGCGATCTTCCGGTAGTCGTCCGGGTACGGCGAGCATTGGTTCGATGGGGTATGGCATTGGTTGCACCATGACGGGTATGTGCCCATAGGGCGAGCCCGCTAGAGCTGAGGAGTGCCCATGCGCAGCATCTGGAAAGGGGCGATCTCCTTCGGCCTCGTCACGATCCCGGTGAAGCTCTACTCCGCGACCGAGCAGAAGGACGTGACCTTCCACCAGGTACACCGCGAGGACGGCGGCAGGATCCGCTACAAGCGCGTGTGCACGGTCGACGGCGAAGAGGTCCCCTACTCCGACATCGCCAAGGGCTACGAGCTGGCCACCGGAGAGATCGTGGTGCTGACGGACGAGGACTTCGAGGATCTGCCGCTCAGCACCTCACGCAGGATCGACGTCCTCCAGTTCACGCCGGCCGACCAGATCGACCCGATCTACTTCGCCAAGTCGTACTACCTGGAACCGGACGGCCAGGGCGACAAGCCGTACGTGCTGCTGCGCAACGCCCTGGAGAGCTCGGGGCAGGTCGCCGTCGTCAAGGTGGCGCTGCGGCAGCGGGAGTCGCTGGCCACGCTCAGGGTGCGCGACGGGGTGTTCGTGCTGGAGACCATGTACTGGCCGGACGAGATCCGGGTGCCCGACTTCGGGTTCCTCGAAGAGGACATCGAGGTACGGGCCCAGGAGCTCAAGATGGCCGAGTCGCTCATCACCACGATGAAGGCGGACTTCGACGCGACCGAGCACCACGACGCCTACCGCGAGGCCCTGCAGCAGGTGATCGAGGCCAAGGTGGAGGGCAAGGAGGTCATCGCGCCGCCGGAGGGCGAGGAGGAGGCGGGTCCCGCCGTCGACCTCATGGCCGCGCTGCGGGCCAGCGTCGACGCGGCCAAGCGCGAGCGTTCCGGCGAGGCCGCCAAGCCCAAACGGGCCACCAAGGCGTCGAAGGACGCGGGAGACAAGGACACGGGGGAGAAGGCCGCTCCCAAGCGCAAGGCCCGCAAGTCCGCCTGATCCGACACCGCACTCCACCGACACCGCACTCCACCGACACCGCACTCCACCGACACCGCACTCCGGCGGCGTACGCACGCGGGCTGTTCGGGAAGTGCGCACAAACACCCGGCGGTGGGCACAAATACCGAGCGGTGCGCACAAAATGCAAAGGCGCCTTCGGCATCAAATGCCGAAGGCGCCCCGCATTTATCGGAGGGGGAGGCTTAGCCGGAGGAATTCCGCTTCACTGCTCCCCTGAAATGCCATGGGAATCAATTCTCGCCGAGCCCGGACGCGTTGGCGTGGCGACTTTTCCCGAGTGCCTGTGTCCTTTGTCGAGAACACAGGCACCCGGTGGTGCGTCCGGAGCTCACCTCAACCGCGTAACGGGTTGCATGGCTATCTCCTCGACGACCGGATCGGCCGTCTCCGAGTTGTTACTGAAGAGCCTCGCGACGAGCGCGCTCCTCTTCCTCACGCTCGAAGTTGAACGAGCGAGCGTTGGCGTCGGCGTCAGAGTCCGTGCGCACGGTGTTCTGGTTGTTGTTGTGCAGGTGGATGTGGACCTTGACCCGGCCACTGCGGCCGTGGTGGCGACGGCCCCAGCCGCCCCAGCCGCCCCAGCCGCCGCAGCGACGGCCACAGCCCCACGAGAAGGTGGAGGCGCTGGTGCTCGCGGAGGCGGTCGTAGCGCTGGCGGAGGTGGCGGTGGTCAGGGCGCCGAGGCTGATGAGGCCGCCGGACATACCCGTGCTGATCACAAGCCCTGCGATGACACTCTTGAACTTGGGCATTGAATTCCCCCCTAAAGGATCGGTTGCCCTGTTCCAGATATTTGCCGGAGTGAATGGTAAATATCTGGGATGACATTGAATGCGTCATCCGTGCTGATTTATTTCCGACGTTCCGGCGGGATAAACGGCCGTAGTTGTGTTTTGCTATACGCTAACTCTCTCATTGCTCTCATTAAGCATTTATGAAATGAAATGAAATGATTTGTCCGTTTTATGGGGGCGGGTGGTCCGCGATGCGGCCGCCCCGACTCCGGCTCGCGGCGATGGTCTGGAAGCGAGGCGCCGCCGAGAAATCCGGCTAAAGGCCGCGAATCGCGTACCGATAAATGCCAATAAAGGAGCATTTATCCGAAATGTAGGCTGGAGGGCGAGGGCGGTTATCGTTGGAGGAGGCGAGGAGGACGCATGACAGCAGCACCGATCCCGCACTGGCCAGGACGGATGTTCGGGTCGGTGCACGTGAGGAAGACCCCCGAAGGCGCCCCAGAGAAGGCGGTCTTCGTGCACGGCCTGGCCGGCGCGGCCACCAATTGGACCGACCTGATGGACGAGCTGAAAGACCTCGTCACCGGCTACGCCATCGACCTGCCCGGCGCGGGATTCTCGCCCGAACCCACGAACGGCGACTACACCATCGCCGCGCACGCCCGCGCGGTGATCGGCCTGCTGGAGGAGACCGGTCCCGCCCACCTGTTCGGCAACTCGATGGGTGGCGCGGTCGCCGTCAGGGTGGCCGCCACCCGCCCCGACCTGGTGCGCTCGCTCGTCCTCATCTCGCCGGCGCTGCCCGACCTGCTGCCCAGGTACGGCCCGATGCGCATCGCCGCCGCGGCACTGCCCCGGCTGGGCGAGTGGGTGGCGGGCAAGCTCCAGCTGATCCCCGCCGAGCAGCGGATCAGGTCCTCCTTCGCCATGGTCTGGGCGGACGTCGCCGCGGTCCATCCGCTACGGCTGCGCGACGCGATCGAGGAGCAGCGCAGGCGCGACGGGCTGCCCCACGCCGCCGCCGCCATGATCGGCTCGGCCAGGGGCATCGTGGCCGAGTACTTCCGCCGCGGCGAGGCGAACCTGTGGCGCCAGGCCGCCCTGATCGAGGCGCCCACCCTGATCATCCACGGCAGACACGACCGCCTGGTGCGCCCCGCCATGGCCGCCAAGGCGGCCCGTACGTTCCGGCAGGTCAGACTGGTCCTCCTGCCGCGCGCCGGGCACGTGGCGATGATGGAGACGCCCCGCGTGGTCGCCGCGGAGGCCCGCAGTCTGATCGGTGAGACACGCTTGGGGAATGCCCCACTCGCCAACTAGGTTTCACAGGTGGATGGGATAGTCCCCCTCGAACGGGAGCGTAGAAAGTGTCGTTGCCACCGCTGGTCGAGCCGGCCGCAGAGCTGACCGTCGACGAAGTGCGCCGCTACTCGCGCCACCTGATCATTCCCGACGTGGGGATGGCCGGGCAGAAGCGGCTGAAGAACGCCAAGGTGCTCTGTGTGGGCGCCGGTGGCCTGGGCTCGCCCGCGCTGATGTATCTGGCGGCGGCGGGTGTGGGCACGTTGGGGGTCATCGACTTCGACGTCGTCGACGAGTCCAACCTGCAGCGCCAGATCATCCACGGTCAGTCCGACGTGGGCCGGCCGAAGGCCGAGAGCGCCGCGGCCACGGTCCGCGAGATCAACCCGCTGGTCAACGTCGTCGTCCACAACACGGCGCTGACCAACGACAACGTGATGGAGATCTTCTCCGGCTACGACCTCATCGTCGACGGCACCGACAACTTCGCCACGCGCTACATGGTGAACGACGCCGCTGTGCTGCTCGGCAAGCCGTACGTCTGGGGCTCGATCTACCGCTTCGACGGCCAGGCCAGCGTGTTCTGGGCCGAGCACGGCCCCTGCTACCGCTGCCTCTACCCCGAGCCCCCGCCTCCCGGCATGGTGCCCTCGTGTGCCGAGGGCGGCGTGCTGGGCGTGCTGTGCGCCTCGATCGGCTCCATCCAGGTCAACGAGGCCATCAAGCTGCTCACCGGCATCGGCGACCCGCTGGTCGGGCGGCTGATGATCTATGACGCCCTGGAGATGAAGTACCGCGACGTCAAGGTCCGCAAGGACCCCGAGTGCGTGCTGTGCGGCAAGAACCCGACGGTCACCGAGCTGCTCGACGACTACGAGGCGTTCTGCGGCGCGATCTCCGACGAGGCCGCCGAGGCCGCGACGGGCTCGACGATCACCGCCCGCGAGCTCAAGGCCATGCAGGACAACGGCGACGACATCTTCCTCGTCGACGTCCGCGAGATCAACGAGTACGAGATCGTCTCCATCCCCGGCGCCACGCTGATCCCCAAGGGCGAGTTCCTCAACGGCTCGGCCCTGGAGAAGCTGCCGCAGGACAAGCGCATCGTGCTCCACTGCAAGTCGGGCGCGCGCTCGGCGGAGGCGCTGGCGATCGTCAAGAACGCCGGGTTCTCCGACGCGGTGCACGTCGGCGGTGGGGTGCTCAGCTGGGTCGCTACGGTCGACCCCAGCCTGCCCTCCTACTGATACTCATTTCGTGAGTCCGTCCACCGGCGTCGCCTTTCTGCGGATGGCGCCCGGTCGCCCGCATTAAGGTCGATGCCGTGGACGACGCCCGCCCCTGGCCCGCTCTCGTGGCGGCCTCCGTGCTGACCATGGTCTGCGCGGTCGCCGCCGGGGTCGCGGCCAGTGCGGCGGGCGCGGAGCTGTCCCGCGGCCCGAGCCCGGCCGAACTCCACTCGGCGGCCAGGCGGGAGGTCGCCGAGCGGTGGCGCACCTGGGCGAGCGGGCGCATCTTCCCCGCCAGCCTGCCCTACTCCGCCGAGCAGGGCGGCCGCGAACGTGCCAGCCGGATCGGCATCTCACCGGCCGTCACCTGCGCCGACTCCGTCGACGCCAAAGCCGCCAAGGCGCTGCGCAAGGCGGGCTGCCTGGGGGTGCTGCGCGCCACCTACATCGACGCCCTGCGGGGCGTGCTCGTCACCGTCGGCGTCGTGGCCCTGCCCGACGAGCCCAAGGCCGCACGCGCCAAGTCCGCCTTCCCCGCCGCCGGCGCTCCCGTGCCCGGCCTGCGGCCCGTGGCCTTCCAGGGCACGGTCTCCGACCGTTTCACCCCTTCCGTACGTCAGGCCGGCTCGGTACGCCAGGCCGGCCCGTACCTCGTGCTGACCACGGCGGGCCAGGTCGACGGCCGGCCGGCGCGCACGGTCGGTGAGCAGCGGCCGGCCATCTTCGCCTTCGCCGGCGAGATCTCCGAGCGGATCCTGGCCGACCTGAGCACGCCGCGGATGCCCGACTGCGCCTCCCAGGAGTGGCGGTGCTGACCCGCGCGGCCGTGCTCATCACGGCGACGCTCCTTTTCAGCGCCGGGTCCGCGCTGGGGGCCTTGAGCGCCGGGCCCACGCCGGGGCTCTTCAACGCCGCGCCCGCGCTGGCGGACGACGTGCGCGGCGGTCAGCAGCAGGTGATCAGCACGCTGGAGCTGAAGAAGGCGTGGCGGATCAGCAAGGGCGCGGGCGTCACCGTGGCCGTGCTCGACTCGGGCGTCGATCCCGGCCACCGCGACCTAGTCGGCTCCGTGACCGTGGGCAAGGACTTCACCGAGGGCGCCAACCCGCCGGACGTGCCGCCGCGTCGCCTGCACGGCACGTACATGGCCTCGCTGATCGCCGGACATGGCCACGGACACGAGGGCAGGCTCGGCGTGATCGGCGTGGCTCCGAAGGCGCGGCTGCTGTCGGTCCGGGTGATACTGGAAGACGAGGAGCCGGGGTTCAGGGAGTTCAACACCGCCGTGCGCTTCGAGAACGTGGTGGCCAGAGGCATTCGCTACGCGGTCGATCGGGGGGCGCGCGTGATCAACATGTCGATCTCCAAGGATCTGGCGACCGAGGAGGAGCGGGCGGCCGTGCGTTACGCGATCTCCAAGGGCGTCGTGCTGGTGGCCGCCGCGGGCAATGACGGCGCGGGCAAGCCCGATGAGACGGGATTCGCCCCCTTCTCCTATCCGGCCGCCTTCCCCGGCGTCGTCTCCGTGGGCGCCACGGACCGGCGGCTGCGGCGGGCGACATTCTCCAACTGGAACTCATCGGTGCTGGTGGCCGCGCCCGGCGTCGACATCATGGGAGCGGGCCCCGACGACGAGTACTGGGTCGGCAGGGGCACCTCGCAGGCCACCGCGCTGGTGTCCGGGGTGGCCGCCCTCATCAAGGCCAAATATCCGGCGATGTCGCCGCCGCTGGTCGCGCAGGCCATGACAGCGAGCGCGACCGACCGGCCACCGGGCGGCTACGACACCGGCACCGGCTTCGGCGTGGTCAACGCCGCCAAGGCGCTCGCCGAGGCGGCCCGGCTCGCCAAGCACACCGAGACGGCCGCGGGGGCGCAGGCGCAGGACCCCGCCCGGCCGCTCGCCGGCGGATCGGCGGGCCGGATCGAGGTCGTCAACAGGGACCAAGCGCGCGTAAAGGTCTATGGGGCGATCGCCTTGGCGGCCGCCCTCGGCGCGCTCTCCTCCATGTGGGCGATATTCGCCCTGGTCAGACGCGTGCGTCGCGCTCAGAATGGGCAAGACGCATGATCCGCCCGCTAAGGGGGACGAAATAGACACGAACCGAGCCTGGGAACGAGGCGGTGGTGAAGGCACGTAGGTCCACCTCAGGGTTGCCGCGCGCCGGGGGAGCCACATCGGGACGAAGGAACCCGCTCGGTGCTCCAGCCGGCCGCCGCTCTCGCGTGCGCTCCTGGCCGGCCGCCACCGGCCGCGACAGGCTGGCGAGCAAGGAGCGGGTGGAGCAGGCCGTGCTCCGGCAGGGTGTGCGCTTCCGCCGCCTGTTCGTGACGCTGGTCGGCACCATCGTGGTCGCCTCTGCCGTCCTCGTGCTGCTCGGCACGATCGGGCTGCTCGAGGAGACCCGGTCCCGCCCGCTGACCGCCGCCGAGCAGAACCAGTACAAACAAGAGGAGATCGCCAGGCGCTGGCAGGCGTGGCCCGCCACCGACGTCTTCCCCGAAGAGGTCAAGTACGTCGGGCTCGACAAGGCCCAGCAGTACGCCCGGCGCGTCGGCATCGCCCCCGAGACCGAGTGCGGCAAGGGCGTCGACCCGTCCGTGGCGGGCGTCCTCGACGACAACGGATGCGTGACCATGCTCCGCGCCACCTACGTGGATCAGACGGCCATGTTCGTCTTCACGGTCGGCGTGGCCGTACTCAAGGACGAGGACTCCAGGCTCTCGGCGACCGAGCAGCTCACCCAGGACGACCGGGTCGGCGTGCTGCCCGTGGCCTTCCCCGGCACGGTGACCGAGCGGTTCGGGGCCGACCAGCGCCAGCGTACGGGCTGGGTGGGCGCCGGTCCGTACATCGTGTTCTCGACGGCGGGCTACACCGACGGCAGGACCCGGGCGGCCATCCCGCCCGAGGAGATCCTCCACAGTGAGCTGTGGCCGGCGGGCAAGTCGATCGGCAACCAGATCGCCTACTTCCTGGCGGACCCGCCGAAGGTTCCGCCCTGCACTCAGGGGAACGTGTGCTGACCGTCGTACGCGCGCTGACCGCCGCCCTGGTCATGCTGCACGCCC
Source organism: Nonomuraea sp. NPDC050022 (assembly GCF_044460705.1). Lineage (NCBI taxonomy): Bacteria > Bacillati > Actinomycetota > Actinomycetes > Streptosporangiales > Streptosporangiaceae > Nonomuraea > Nonomuraea sp. NPDC050022. Next base: position 56,772 of record NZ_JBITKE010000005.1, on the reverse strand, counting down.
CGGCGGCCGCCCCCGTCCGGGACCAGCAGCAGTGGGTGCTCGACGCGCTCAACGTCGAGCAGGCGTGGACGGTCACCAAAGGCAAGGGCGTCACCGTGGCCGTGGTCGACAGCGGTGTCGACGGCAAGCTCAAGGAGTTGCGCGGCCGCGTGACCGCCGGGCCCGACATGACCGAGGCCACCGTCCAGCGCCAGGCCAAGCCCGGCGAGCACGGCACCGCGATGGCCGCCCTCATCGCCGGGTCCGGGGCCGACGACGGGCTGATCGGCGTGGCGCCCGAGTCGGGCATCCTCTCCCTGGCCCTGGCCGTCGACGAGGACCCCGGCGCCGGCACCATCGACCCCCAGCAGGAGGAGCAGAGCGCGCTGGAGAGCCCGCTGGCCCGTGCCATCCGCTACGCCGCCAACCACGGCGCCAAGGTCATCAGCATGTCGATCGGCTCCTACGGGCCGCTCAAGTCCGAGCGCGAGGCCGTCTCCTACGCGCTCGGCAAGGGTGTCGTGCTGGTCGCCGCAGTCGGCAACGACGGGCAGACCAAGTACGCCAAGGACAACGGCACCTCGTTCTGGAGCTTCCCCGCGGGCTATTCGGGCGTCATCGGTGTGGCGGCCGTCGACAAGCAGGGCAAGAAGGCGACGTTCAGCAGCGACAACCTGTCCGTCCTCGTCTCCGCGCCGGGGGTGGGCGTGCCTGTCGTCAAGCGCAAGGGCGGCTACGAGCTGTCGGAGGGCACCAGCTCGGCCAGCGCGCTCGTGGCCGGGGTGGCCGCGCTGGTCAAGTCGCGCTATCCCGCCATGGCGCCCGAGCAGGTCGCGCAGGCCCTGGCCGCGAGCGCGCGCGGACGGCCCGCCGCCGGTTATGACGACAAGACCGGGTTCGGGGTGGTCGACGCCGGTGCCGCGCTCAACGCGGCCGAACGGCTGGCCGGGGAGCAGCGCGAGGTCGCCGTGCCCGACGACCGGCACTTCGGCGTCGGCGAGGACTCGCCCGGGCCGTCGCGTCCGGGGCCCGATCCGTGGCGGCTGTGGCTCTATGGAGGGGGCGTGCTGCTGGCGCTGGTGATGTTCTGCGGGGCCATCATCGTGCTCAATCAGCGTAGAGAGTAAAGATCCGCTATGGTCGCGCGTCATGGGATACGAGCTGCGCGTGGTTCGTGAGGCGCCCCTGGCGTTTTCCGAGCTCGCGAAGGCGATCGCGCCGGCCGGTTTCGGGCTGCGCGGGCCGGACGAGATCGTCACCGGACACGCCGGTGACACGCACGTCGTGGGGCACTGGCGCGATCAGGTGATCGGCGAGCCGGGCTCCGACTGGCAAGTGGCGCAGCTCGTCCTGCTGGCGTCCGCTCTCGGCGCCAGACTCGTCGGCGAAGACGGCGAGAGCTACACGCTGCGCGACGGCATCGTGGAGCTGGTGGCCGGCGGTTCGGTGGTCGAGATCGGCAAGTTCCACGAGATGATCGAGGCGGGGCCCAACGCATGGACTCCGTGAACCCGTTCGCCGAACGGGTCCTCGAGGTGGTGGAGTCCATACCGCCGGGCATGGTGATGTCCTACGGCGACATCGCCGAATATCTCGGCGAGGGCGGACCGCGTCAGGTCGGGCAGGTCATGTCGACCTGGGGCGGCGGCGTGCCGTGGTGGCGCGTGGTGCACTCCGACGGCACCGGCGCGGCCCCTGACCACGTGCGACGCTGTCTGGAGCACTGGCGCGAAGAGGGCACCCCCCTGCGCGGTGAGCGCGTCGACATGCGCCAGGCGCGCTGGGACGGTCGTTCAGCCGATTCTCAGAAACGAGTTTGACCAGCGGATTCGCTCGTTGGGCGAATCCGCCGCACGTGACTCCCCTTACGATGGCTAGAACCAGTGATGGCGGTTCGAAAGGCGGTGCCTTACCGATGGCAACCGGCGTCACAGCCCTGAGTCAGGGCGGCGATCTGATCGCCGATCGCCTGAAGGCTGTCCAGGATCTCTGTGACCGGGGTGAGCCGCTCGACGCGGTCATGCGGGCCGTCGGACCGGGCGGCCGCGACTCGGCGTTCGACACCGAGGCGCTCAGCGGACCACTGGGCGCGCGGATGGACTTGGCCGTCAAGCGTGGCGCGGCGCGCAGGCGTGAGCTCATCACGTTGCTGCGCCCCTACCTGGCGGCCGTGGACGCGGGCGTCAAGCGCGACCTGCCGGTCGCGCGGCGCCTGATCTGCCACCTCATCGAGCATCGCCCGGACGACGAGCTCGTCGACGGCGAAACGCTCACCAAGGTCGTGGCGGCGGCGGCCGAGCCGTCCAAGCGGATCCGCGCGGGTCTGCGCTGGTACGCCGACCTGCCCTTCCGAGACGAGCTCCCCGCCGACCTCTACCGGCTGCGGCGCGCTGACCTGGTGCCCGTGACCCACATCGACGACATCGTGTGGGTCAACGGCAAGCTGCGCGTCACCGGCTTCGCCTACCTGGCGGGCCTGTCCGTGCGTAGCCGCCGGTTCAACTGGGCGACCGTGGTGCTGCGCGGGCCGCGCTGGCTGCCTCCGGTGCGCCTGCGCACGCGCCGGGTGCTGGCCCCTGAGGCCACGCACGGCGCGCGCGAGCCCGGCTGCAACTACGACTGGTCCGGGTTCACCGCCGACCTCAGCCCATGGTCCCTGCGCTGGCGCGGAGCCGTGCGCGGCCTGGTGCACGCCGTACGCAGGCGGATGCGTCACCGGCCCGCCGTCCACGACACCACGACGTGGCGGGCCGAGATCGTCTTCTACAGCCGCGGCGCGCGGGCGACGGGCCTGCTGCGTGGCGCGTCCCCTGGTCGCACCGAGCGTCCCGCCGGGCTCAAGCTGCGGCCGGGCTGGTGGGCCAGGCCGGTGTGGACCTCCGATCGGGCGCTGCAGGTCGTGCTCCAGCCCAACCGCGCCGAGCTCACCGGGGTCTCCGTCGAGGGCGACCGCCTGGAGCTGAAGATCTTCCTGGCCGGCCGTACGGTGACCAAGGGCCACGCCCGGCTGGGCGGCCATCGCATGGCCGCCGAGTTCACGCCGGTGGCCAACGGCACCGAGGTGCTGGTCAGCCAGGCCGTGTCCGCCCTGTTGCAGGAGAAGGACGGGCGGCGGCTCTGGGTCGAGCCGAAGGGCGATCCCGCGGCGTCGGTCATGCTCGCCGACCTGGTGGAGACCAGGATGCCTTCCGGAGACCGCGAGATCACCGTGCTGGGCGACCGGCGCGACCGCGTGCTCGTCTCCGCCCACCGCATCCGCCCGGTGATCACCTCGGCGGTGTGGGAGGGGCTCACGCTGGTGCTGCGTGGCGACTACCCCGACGCGGCCGGGCCGCGCGTGCTGACGCTGCGCCACCGGTCGGGGCTGTCCTACCACATGCCGATGGAGCGTACGGGCGATAAGTTCTCCGTACGCGTCGAGCCCGCGTCGATGGACCGCTTCGGCGAGGTGGTGCCGCTGTCGTCCGGCACCTGGAACATGTCGCTCCGGCACCCGTCCGGGGAGATCGTCCCCGTCCGCATGGACCACGCGGCGCTGCCCGGCCTCGACGAGGCGCCGCGCGCGTCCGAGGGGCGGTCCTTCCGGATGCTCTCGACACGCTTCGACGTGCCGGTGGTGGCCGTGGAAGAGGAGCGGCCGGCCGACGAGAAGGGCGTCGCGGGCACTCACGTGCTGCGGCGGGTCTTCTATCCGGCGCAGCGCACCGAGCCGCTGACCGACGCGACCGTCTACGTGGTCAACGACGGCCGCCTCTACGCCGACAGCGTCCGGGCGATCTACGAGGAGCGGGTGCGGCGGGGTGATGACCGCGAGCACATCTGGATCGTCAAGGACGGCGCGTTCACGCCGCCTCCGGGCACGACCTCGGTGCGCGCCGGCAGCCGCGAGCACCACGCTGCGCTCGCCCGGTCCCGATTTATCGTGACAAATGCGTTCCTGCCGGTTTGGTTCCGCTCGCGCGAGGACCAGGTCGTCCTGCAGACCTGGAACGGCACGCCGGCCAAGCGCATCGGCAACGACCAGCCGCACATGACCCGCGACCCCCGCCCGCCGATCTGGCACCGGCAGGCGGCCGAGGTACGCGGCTGGGACGTGCTGCTGTCGCAGTCGCCCTGGGCCACGCCGGTGCTGCGGCGCGCGTTCGGCTACCAGGGGGAGATCCTGGAGAGCGGGCTGCCGCGCAACGACGTGCTCACCTCGCCGGACCGCGACTCGCTGGCGGCCGCGGTGCGGGAGCGGCTGGGCCTGGTCGAGGGCAAGCGCGTGGTGCTGTACGCGCCGACGTGGCGAGACTATGACCGCAAGAACGCGATGGTGAAGCTCGACCTGGCGAAGGCCCGCGAGGCACTGGGCGCCGACCACGAACTCCTGGTCAGAGCCCACCCTATGCAAGCCATGCCCGCCGTCCCCGACATCGCCCACGACGTCACGACTTATCCCGATATGGCGGATTTGCTGCTCGTGACGGACGTGCTGGTCACGGACTACTCCTCGGTCATGTTCGACTTCGCCGCCACCGGCCGCCCGATCGTCTTCTACGGGTACGACCTGGCGAAATACTCATCAAAGCGCGGCCTCTACATCGACCTCCCGGAGCAGGCGCCGGGGCCGGTGCTGTCGACGTCGGCGGAGGTGATCGACGCACTACGCTCGATCGACTCGGTGGCCGCGGCCCACGCGGACCGCTACGACGCCTTCCGCGCCACCTTCGCCCCCAAGGACGACGGCAAGGCCACGGCCCGAGTCGTAGACCACCTGTTCTCCTAGCCGATCGGCCACCCACCCATCGGGGCGGGTGGCCGTCTGCTCGCAAAAGGGCTTCACCGCGGGCGCTTCGCGCAACGGGCTCAGACGCCTTTCCAGTCGGCGCCCGCGCCGACCCCGTGAGGGTCCTCGCTCCGCTCGGGGGTCCTTTTTGAACGCTTCGCCGCTCCCTCGGCTGACTATGAGGGGCAGTGAGTGGGCATCAGGATGACATCCCGCAGAACTCGGCTCTTTCGGCATAGGCGTCGAGAACCCAGGATCGATCGATTCCTATCGCGGCAGGTCGATCTGATACCGGATGAAACCCCGGTTCACGGCCACCTTGTCGTAGAGGCGCCGCGCGGTGGCGTTCGACTCATGGGTGTTCCAGTAGACGCGATCACAACCACGATCCCGGGCCCAGCCGACCACGCTCTCGATCAACGTACGACCCACACCCAGCCCGCGCACATCCTCAGCCGTGAACAGGTCCTGCAAATAGCAGACGTCGGTATCCGGTGCCGAGGTGCTCGGATGGGTGAGGAAATGCGTGATCCCTATGAGCTTGCCGTCCAGTGTCGCGCCGAGGGCGTGTAGACGCGTGTCCGCCTGGAATTCCTCCCATGCCCTGTCGTACATCAGGTCCGGCTCGACACGCTGGTAGAAGTCGATGTAGGCGCGGAACAGGACCTCCCAAGCCGCTCTGTCAGAGGGGCGGAGCTTGCGGACGTCGATCACGTGACCTTCTTCATGAGAACTTCGGGCAAGACAGGGCCGAGGTCACAATCTATGAAACGAGTGGACTGCTGTGACACGCCCACTCTCCGGGGAAAGCAGAAGACCACTTTGGCGGCGCCCCTCCTCCTGAGGGAAGGGGCGGATCAGTTCAGGAGTCCTTCGGCGCGTGCCCATGCGAAGAAGCCGGCGCCATCGCAGGGAAGGAAGGCTTCGTGATCGCGGAGAAGATCGACCACCGCCACCACCTCCTGTTCCTCTACCACTCCCTCGCGAACTCCCGTACACAGGATCTCAAGCGTGCCGGTAACTTTGACGCCTCTGTCCAGGCCGTGCCGACGGCCGGCCCGGTCGTCGATCATCGCTGTGGCGTTGTGCAGCTCCGCGTATGCCAGCGTCGCCGCTTCGCCGATGTTGCGCGATCCGCGCCCGAGACGGCCGTGATATTCGGAGAACAGGCTGAGGTAGTCCAGCGTGGTCGCGTCCACCGTGGTCAGCCATGGCTGCATGGACACCTGGTAAAGCTGCGCGTGTTTTGATCCGCCGTTCAGCAGCTCTTCTTCCACTGCGCGCACTATCAAGCATGTGAGCCCGGCCAGCAGCTTTCCCAGAAGGGGCAGCTGGTTCGAGCGGGCGAAGTAGTTCAGGGGGGAGCTGTCGATGACCAGCTGCTCGTTGCTCAACGCAGCTCGCCTCGGAGCGCGTCCAGGGGAATCTCGTCGCGGGCCGGCAGATCATCGATTTCGATCTGACCACGCAGCATCTCGATGACCCGTTCGGCCGACAGCTTGTGGCTGCGATATGCGCGAATGGCCGCTGCGGATATCCCCGTCGCGACATAGGGCGGCTCAAGCTCCTCGGTGACGCGCAGATTGCACTCCAGATAATCCGCGCGCGTGGGTGAGCGCGAATCGAGGGCCCTGTAGTCGTCCTTCGAGATGAGCTCAAAGGTCTTGAGCTGCCGAAGCGCCGCCGTCCAGCTGACTCGATACTGCGCGCTGATGATGATGGCCGCCGGCCGTAGGCCGTGAGTTTCTCGGAGGGAGCGCCATTGCTGGGTGACGCCGTTGCGGGGGAACAGCAGGTTGACGGCGAAGCAGTCGATTGCCTTCTCGATGGCGCTGGTGTCTGTGCCCCAGTCGGCGGAGTAGGCGTCTCCGAAGAGATGGTGGCCGAGCTCGTGGGCGAGAGTGGAGCGCCTTCTTCCGGCTTCGAGATCGCCGTTGATCACCGCGACCCCGAGGCCGTCCACTTCGGCGTAGGCGCCATCGGCGGCGGCCTTGCCCAGGGAAAGTGAATAACAGAACAGGCCGACGCCTTCCACGAGGTCGGCGAGATCGGACAAGGGAGAGCCCGCGTCCGCTCCCAGTAGCCGCCTGGCCTCGGTCGCGACCGCCTCGACAACCCAATCCTCGCTACCTGGCCTGACCGCGCTCAACGCGCCCTTGGCCGGGTGCGGTCCGAGCGCTCTGGCGTCGACGAGAACCGACAGGTCGTAGGCGATGTCTTCGATCGCGTAATCGCTGTTCGGGTCGCAGCGTTGATCGGCGGTCGCCGCGCGACGACTGATGATCGCAGCCGGAGGAGTGGCGACGAACCAGTGCAAAGGGCGGTCGAGGACCTCGGCCAGCCGTACGAGCTCAAGGGAGTTGATGTGCCTGCGGCCGGTCTCGATCTTGGTTACGGCCGTACGCTCCAGGCCCAGTTGCCCGGCGAGCTCGTCTTGGCTGAGCCCGCGTGTCTTGCGGGCGTCCGCTACGCGCCTGCCGACTTCGCGCCACCCTTGCTCCTCCGTCATTGTGCCATTATCGCACACGGTTGGGTTGGCGCCTTGTATGTCGTCCGGGCGGGGTTACTTGCGCAGTTCGACAAGAAGGGACATCGGTGTCTCCTGGATGTTGAACGTCCGGAAGCGCGTGTGGGCGATGATGGCCGCGAACTGCTTCTTGTCGTACGCCCGCCTGGGAAGGACCGAGCGGAGTACGTAGCGGATGATGACGGCGTTGACCGGGCCGATGCCCATGCGGGCGACGTCCTCGTCGACCGCCTCCTTGGAGACGTCGCGGCGTAGGTCGTTGATGTAGGCGGAGCCGCCGGGACGTAGGACGCGGTGCATCTCGCGTAAGGCGCCGACCGGGTCGGAGAAGTTCTTGAAGGCGGCGCAGCAGGCGATGAAGTCGAAGCTCTCGTCGTCGAAGGGCATGGCTGAGGCGTTTCCGTGGCGGAATTCGACCTGGGCGCCTGCCTCGGCGGCCTTCTGGCGGGCGATCTGGACGAATGAGGAGCTGACGTCCAGGCCGGTGACCCGGTAGTGGCCGGTTCTGGCCAATCTGATCGAGAGGTAGCCGGGGCCGGGGGCCACCTCCAGGATGTCGCCGCTCGCCGGGGCGTGCTCCAGGACCAGTTGGGCCTGCTCCGCGAACCTCGACGGGTCCTTGCCGGTGTTTCTCGCATACCAGCGGGCGATCGAGCCTTCCATGCCGATGCCCTTGTAGCCCTTGTCGGTTCTGGTCATGACGTGTTGCTCCTCTCTGCCACGGTGGAGCGTTGTGATAGAAGTCACGATATATCGCATTAGCTCCAAGTCAAGATATGTCGTGAAATTGGCGCTGGGGCGCTGCGGCGTGTCATTGGGTGTGGTGACGTTTCCGCCGATAGCGTTGGCCGATCGCGTGGTAGAGAGGTCAACTCGGCACGATCTACCCCTGTGGTCTGGTGGAATCTAGTGTTGTGAGTGCTCAGACCTGGCGGTTGGTGCGGCGTGGGAGCGGGGGACCTGTTGCGGCCCCTGTGCTCGATGAGCACCAGCGTGCCGTGGTTCAGCACCGGAGCGGGCCGCTGCTCGTGCTCGCCGGTCCCGGCACCGGCAAGACCACGACGATCGTCGAGAGCGTGGTCGACCGGATCGAGCGGCGCGGGGTGGATCCCGAACGCGTCCTCATCCTGACATATAGCCGCAAAGCGGCCGGTGAGCTGCGTGAACGGGTCACCGGGCGGTTGCGCCGCACGACCAGGACGCCGTTGGCGCTCACGTTCCACAGCTACGCCTACGCGCTGCTGCGGCGGGAGGCGGTGCTGGCGGGTGAGACGCCGCCGCGGCTGCTCACCGGGCCCGAGCAACTGCTGGAGATCCGGCGGCTGCTGCACGGCGAGCTGGAGGACGGCGCGCGCGAGTGGCCGGTCGCGTTGCGCGAGCCGCTCAAGACGCGCGGGTTCGCGGAGGAGCTGCGCGACTTCCTGTCGCGCGCGGGCGAGCGCGGGCTCGGCGGCCCACGGCTGCAGGAGCTCGGCAGGCAGTACGGCAGGCCGGACTGGGTGGCGGTCGGCCGATTCCTTGAGCGGTACGAAGTGCGCTTCGACCTCGATCCCGAACCGTCGCTCGACTACGCCGAGCTGATCAGGGCGGCGGCGGGTGTGCTCGCCGACCCGGAGGTGCGCCGCAGGGAGCGGGCGGCGCACGACGTGGTCTTCGTGGACGAATACCAGGACACCGACCCGGCGCAGGAGTTCCTGCTGCGGCAGCTGGCCGGTGACGGGCGTGACCTGATCGCGGTGGGCGATCCGGACCAGTCGATCTACGGGTTCCGGGGGGCCGATGTGCGGGGGATCCTGGAGTTCCCGCAGCGGTTCCCGGCCCGTGACGGGCGGGACGCTCCGGTGGTGGCGCTGCGGATGTGCCGCCGGAGCGGGGCCGAGCTGCTGGCGGCGTCCAGGCGGGTGGCCGACCGGCTGCCCGCGGCGCCGATGCCGGATGCCATAGCCGCCGGACGCCCCCACGGGCATCGCGAGTTGCTGTCGCTGCCCGAGATGGAGGGCGGCGACGTACGCGTGCTGCTGGCCGACAGCACCAGCCAGGAGGCGGCCGTCGTCGCCGACACGCTGCGCCGGGCGCACCTGATCGACGGCGTGCCGTGGCATCGGATGGCGGTGCTCGTCCGGTCGGCGGCCCGTCAGGTGCCGTTGCTGCGGCGCGCGCTGGTCAGCGCGGGCGTGCCGACGATGGTGGCCGGTGACGAGGTGCCGATCGCGCAGGAGCCCGGAGTACGCCCGCTGCTGACGATGCTCAGGGTCGCCCTCGACGCGGGCGAGCTCGACGAGGGGGTGGCCGAGGAACTGCTGACCGGGCCCCTCGGCGGCACCGACATGATCGGCGTACGGCGGCTGCGACGGGCACTGAAGATCGCCGAAAACGAGGCGCTGGCCGCCACGTCCGACAACAACGAGGCGACGGATGCCGAATCCGAGAGCGAGCCCGCGAAAGAGGTCACGCAAGCGCGTACCTCTGGAGAGTTGCTGGTCGCGGCCATCAAGGACGCGCGCGAGCTGACCCGGATCGAGCCCCACGTGGCACTCCCCGCCGAACGCGTCGCCAAGCTGCTCGCCGCCGCCCGTCAGGCCGTGCGCGACCACGCCGGCGCCGAGGAGGTCCTGTGGGCCGTCTGGCACGAGAGCGGCCTGGCCGAGAGGTGGACTGAGCTCAGCCTGTCGGGCGGCGCCAGAGGGGCGCAGGCCGACCGGGATCTCGACGCCGTGGTCGCCCTGTTCGACCACGCCGCCAGGTTCGTGGACAGGATGCCCAAGGCGGGCCCCGAGGTGTTCCTGGACGATCTGGCCGCGCAGGAGATCCCGGGTGACACGCTGGCCGAGCGGGCGCCCGATGGTGACGCCGTCCGGGTGCTGACCGCCCACCGGTCCAAGGGACTGGAGTGGGACGTGGTGGTGGTCGCGGGTGCGCAGGAGGGCGTCTGGCCCGATCTGCGGCTGCGCGGCACGCTGCTGGGCGTGGAGGATCTCGTCGAGCTGGTCGAGGGCGGCAAGCCCAACGCGGCGTCGCTGGCCTCCAAGCTGCTGGCCGAGGAGCGGCGGCTGTTCTATGTGGCCGTCACCCGCGCCCGGCGCAGGCTGGTCGTCACGGCCGTCGGCGGGGAGGACACCGATGAGCGGCCGTCGAGGTTCCTCAGCGAGCTCATGCCGGGCGCCGTCGAGGCCGCCACGGTGGACGATCGGGCGCGGTGGCTGAACATGTCCGCGCTCGTGGCGGACCTCCGCAGCGCAGTAACCGATCCCACTAAATCGGGAAAAATTCGGCACAAGGCCGCCACCCAGCTCGCCCGCCTGGCCGCGGCCGGAGTCCAGGGCGCACACCCCAACGACTGGTACGCCCTCACCTCCATGACCGACGACCGCCCCCTGAGCTGGCCCGACGACATCGTCAGGATCTCGCCCTCGGCGGTCGAGAGCTTCACCAAGTGCGGCCTGAGATGGCTGCTGGAGACGGCCGTCGGCGCCGCCGGCACCAGCTCGGCCCAGGGCCTCGGCACCGTCATCCACGCCCTGGCCGTGCTCGCGGCCACCGACCTGCCCAGCGAGGACCTGCTCGGCAAGCGCCTGGACGAGATCTGGAACGAGCTGGACTTCGGCGGCGTCTGGTTCAACCGCAAGCAGCGCCAGGTGGCCGAGCAGATGATCACCAAGTTCTGGCGCTGGCACCAGGAGAACCCACGCGAGCTCGTCGCCCTCGAAGAGGCGTTCACCGCCACGGTCTCCGACGGCGTACAGATCAAGGGCCGCGTGGACCGCGTCGAGCGTGACTCGGAGAACCGCGCGGTGATCATCGACCTCAAGACCGGCAGCGCGAAGCCCAAGGCAGGCGAGCTCGACCGCCACCCCCAGCTGGGCGTCTACCAACTGGCCGCGCTCCTGGGCGCGTTCGCCCGGCACGGCATGACCGAGCCGGGTGGCGCCGCGCTGGTCCAGGTCGGCAAGGCGGCGGGCAAGAACGACGCGCTGGAGCAGACACAGGGCGCGCTGGCCGACGACAAGAACCCCGGCTGGGCCAAGGACCTGGTCGACACCGTGGCGATCGGCATGTCGGGCCCGTTCTTCCAGGCCAAGGTGAACGACGGCTGCCGCACCTGCGCGGCCAGGTCCAGCTGCCCCGTCAACGACAACGGGGGACAGGTGTGCTGAACCCGGTCGAGCTGGCCGAGAAGCTCGGCATCCTGCCCCCCACCTCCGAACAGTCCCGCGTCATCGAGGCCCCGCTCGAACCCATGGTCGTCATGGCCGGAGCGGGCTCGGGCAAGAGCGAGACCATGGCCGGGCGCGTGGTCTGGCTGGTGGCCAACGGCCTGGTCAAGCCCGAGAACGTGCTCGGCCTGACCTTCACCCGCAAGGCCGCCGCCGAGCTGGCCACCCGCGTCCGCGAACGGCTCAACGGCCTGGCCGAGGCCGGCCTGGTCGAGCCGGGGCTGCTCGACAACGAGCCGACCGTCTCCACCTACCACGCCTATGCCGCCCGCCTGGTCACCGACCACGCCCTGCGCGAGGCCCTCGAACCCACCATGCGCCTGGTCACGCCCGCAGTCTCGTGGCAGCTGGCGTCCAGGGTGGTGGCGATGTACGACGGGCCGATGGACAAGATCGAGCTCGGTCCGCCGTCCGTCACGGCCGCCGTCCTGGAGCTGGCCGGCGAGTTGTCCGAGCACCTGCGCACCGCCTCCGACGTGCGGCGGATCGGCGACTGGCTCGACGAGAGGTACGCCGCGCTGACCGGCCGGACGACCGTGGCCCAGCGCAAGCCGATCAACGTCCAGGCCGCGAGGAAGCAGCTCCTGCCCCTGGTCGAGCGGTACGAGCGGCTCAAGCGCGGCCGGGAGGTCATCGACTACGGCGACCAGATGTCGCTGGCCGCCAGGATCGCCGCCGGCCACCGGGAGGTGGGCGAGATCGAGCGGTCCCGCTTCTCCGTGGTGCTGCTCGACGAATACCAGGACACCAGCCACGCCCAGCTCGTACTGCTGCGATCCCTGTACGGCAACGGCCACCCGGTCACCGCGGTCGGCGATCCCTGCCAGTCCATCTACGGCTGGCGCGGCGCCTCGGCGGGCAACCTGCGGCGCTTCGCCCAGGACTTCAGGACGAGCACCGGCGACCTGGCCCCGGTACGCCAGCTCAGCGTCAGCTTCCGCAACGGCGACCGGGTCCTCGACGTCGCCGCCCGCGTACAGCTGCCGCTGCGCATGGAGGCCCGCGAGGTGCCGGTCCTCGTCCCCGGCGCCAACCGCGTCGACCGGGGGCGCGTCACCTGCGCCTTCCACGAGACCGCGGAGGACGAGGCGAAGTGGATCGCCGACGGCATCCACAAGATCCTCGGCCAGGAGTTCGCGCCCGACGGCCTGCCCTGGGGGGAGAAGGAACGCAAGAAGACGCTCGCCGTACAACCCCAGGACGTGGCGATCCTCGCCCGTAAGCGGTCTCAGTTCCCCGCGCTGCGCAGAGCGCTCGAAGAGCGCGACATCCCGGTCGAGGTGGTCGGTCTCGGCGGGCTGCTGACCGTGCCCGAGGTCAACGACATCGTCGCCACGCTCAGAGTCCTGTACGACCCGACCGCCGGTGACGCCCTGGCCCGGCTGCTGGCCGGACCGCGCTGGCGGGTCGGGCCCGCCGACATGCGGGTGCTGGGCGAGTACGCCAGGGAGCTGACCCGCGAGGCCCGTGAGACGCGCCATGAGCAGGACCCGCTGGACCAGGTGGTCGCCGACCTGGCGGAGGAGCGCGGCAGCCTGATCGACGCGCTCGACGAGCTGCCCGACAGGGAGGCGTGGCTGGAGGCGTTCTCGCCGCTGGCCAGGACCCGGCTCGTCGCGCTGGCGCAGGAGCTGCGGCAGCTCAGGGCGCACACCGCCCAGCCGCTCCCCGACCTGATCACGGAGGTGGAGCGGCGGCTGGGCCTCGACATCGAGGTGGCGGCCCGCGGCGGCACGGTCAGCGCCTTCGCCGCCAGGGCCGATCTCGACGCCTTCCAGGACGCGGCCGCCAGGTTCGCCGGTGACGCGGAGGATCCGACGCTCGGCGCGTTCCTGGCCTATCTGCAGGCGGCCGAGACCGAGGAGTTCGGGCTGGAGGCCGGACGGGTCGGCGAGAGCAACAGCGTCAAGCTGATGACCGTACACGCCTCCAAGGGCCTGGAGTGGCCGATCGTGGTCGTGCCCGGACTGTCGCAGCTGGTCAGTTCGAAGGGCACGATCGCGACCGGCAGCATGTTCCCCGCGACGCCGGTCATGAACAGCCGCTGGACCGACAACCCGCGCAAACTCCCCTACCCGCTCCGCGGCGACGTCGCCGACCTGCCGCGCCTGACGGGGCTCACCAAGGAGGAGCTGGCCGCGTTCGACGAGGGCTGCCGTGACCGTGACCTGATGGAGGAACGGCGGCTGGCGTACGTGGCCGTCACCCGGGCCCACTACCACCTGATCGCCTCCGGCTACCGCTGGGGGAGCGCCTCCAAGCCGCTGGAGCCGTCGGACTTCCTGCTGGAGATCCGCGACACCAGCGACCGGGTCGCGTTCTGGGCGCCGGAGCTCGCCGCCGGCACGACCAACCCGCTGCTGGCCGAGCCCGCCGAGGCCGTGTGGCCGGTCACGCCGGAGGGCCTGCGCTATGAGTCGGTGCTGGACGGGGCGCGGCTGGTCGAGGACGCGCTGACGGGCACGCTCGCCCCCGCCGAGGACGAGCCGCTACGCGCCTTCGAGGAGGAACGCGTCCGCGCCTGGGAACGCGACACCGACCTGCTGCTGCGCGAGCGCGAGCTGCACCGGCGGCGCGGCTCCACCACCGTCGAACTGCCCTCGAAGCTGACCGTGTCGTCGCTGGTCACGCTGGCGGAGGACGCCCGCGAACTGGCCCGCAGGATCCGCCGTCCCGTCCCGGTCAAGCCCGCGCCGCTGGCCCGCCGCGGCACGTCGTTCCACAAGTGGCTGGAATCGCGCTGGGACCAGCAGCGCCTGCTCGACGACTTCGACCTGGACCTGGTGGACGAGCCGGAAGAGGCCGACGTACGGCTGGCGGAGCTGCAGGAACGCTTCGAGGAGAGCGAATGGGCCGGGCGCCGGCCGCTCGACCTGGAGGTGCCGTTCGAGACCATGATCGCCGACCGGCTGGTGCGCGGCCGGATGGACGCCGTCTTCGAGCTGCCCGACGGCCGTTATGAGGTCGTCGACTGGAAGACCGGCGCGCCGCCACGGGGCAAGGCCGCCCGCGCCGCCTCGGTGCAGCTGGCCGCCTACCGGCTGGCCTGGTCACACCTGGCGGCGGTGCCGCTGGAGCGGGTGGGGGCGGCTTTCCACTATGTCCGGATGAACCAGACCGTCCGCCCGGTGAACCTGCTTGATGCCGACGGCCTGGTGGCGCTCATAGAGGCGGTTCCCGTCTCGTAGGGCCTGACATCTTCCGCTCCCCCGGAGGAGGCATCCCTCTAAAGAACCCCAGCCACCACGGACCGTCTTCTTCCGCCTCCCCCGGAGGGGGTCCCTTCCTAAGGACCCCAGACACGACGGACCGTTTCCTTCAGCTCCCCCGGAGGGGGTATCTCCAGAAGGACCCCCGCCACCACGGGCCGTCACAGGGACCGAGGCCGTCGTGTGACGGGCCTAGTCCCGCAAGTAGTGGAAGCCCGGCTTGGGGTGCATCAGGAAGTCGTGGTGGGAGATGTTCCACGCATAGGCCCCGGCCATCTCGAACACCACCGTGTCCCCCACCCGCAGCGAAGCCCCGATTTTTCGGGCGAAAACGTCTTTCGGGGTGCACAGCTGGCCGACCACCGTCACCGGCTCATCCGCCAGAGCAGGACCGGAGCCTGTAGGCAGCACCGTGAAGGGCTGGTCGTGCCCCTTGGTGACCGGCGTACGCAGATGGTGCGTGCCGCCCAGCACGATCGCGTACGCCTCCCCGCGTACCCGCTTCACGTCCACGACCTTGGTGACGTAGTAGCCGCAGTACGCGGTCAGCGCCCGCCCCGGCTCGATCCGCACCCGCTGCCCGGCCCGGCGCAGCGCCGCCAGTCCGGCGCCGTAGGCCGCCCAGTCGAACCGGGACTCCGGCGCGGCGTAGGAGACCGCCATGCCGCCGCCCAGGTTGACCTCGTCGTACTCGGTGTCCAGCAGCGTCTCGGCCAGCCGCAGGAGCCCCGGCGCGGCCAGGCCGCTGGCCAGGTGGGTGTGCAGGCCGCGCAGTCGTACGCGGTCGGTGAAGAGCGGCAGGCACTCGCGTACACCCGCCTCGTCCATGCCGAACGGCCCGCTCATCGTCAGCGCCGCGCCCTCGACCGGCAGGTCCGGGTTGAGCCGGAGCAGGACGTCGGCCTCGCGGCCGGTGGCGAGCAGGCGGCGCAGCTCGTTGGGCGACTCGACGTGCAGGCGATGGCAGGGCAGGCGCAGCTCGGCGTCGGTCTTGCCGGGGCCGCCGAGGGCCAGCGGCTTGCCGGTCGTGCCAGGCGTGCCGGGGAGGCCGGGTTCGCCGGGGAAGAGGGCCGACACGTGGGCGTGTTCGCCGCCGGACGACACCTCGAAGCCGTCCACGTGCTCGGCCAGCGTCTTGAGCAGCTCGGTGTCGGGATTGGCCTTGACGGCGTAGTACAGCTCGACGCCGGGCAGCGCCCGCCGTACCGCCGAGGCGTGGGCGTGCAGCGCGGGCAGGTCGTAGAGGTAGGCGGGCGCGTCGCGAAGCCGCAGGGCGGCTTCGCGGACTCTCGTCGTGATCATGCGAGCGGGTTCGCGATCGGGACGTATCCGGCGGTCCGGTCGGCGGCCCTGGACCAGCGGACCGTCAGGTTCGCCTTGGCCGGGAGCGGCGCGCCGGCCAGCAGATCGGACAGCGGGAGCGGCCAGCCGAGCGCCCCGGCGTGGCGGGCGAGCACGTCCCGGGCGGTCCGCCACAGCTCGCGCAGCAGCTCGTCGTCATCGCCCGCCAGCGTGGCGGCGATCTCGGTGAGATGGTTGACCAGCAGACAGTAGACGACGCGGGCCCAGCCGCGCTCGGCGTCGTAGCTCAGGGCCTCGGCCACCTTCGCGGGTACGCCGTCGAGCGAGTGACGGCCGCTGACCAGCTTGGTGCCCTCCAGGTCGCGGAAGACCGCCTCGACGGGCAGCCCTGAGGGGTCCAGGCCGACGAGGACGTTCTGCAGGTGCGGTTCGAGGATCACCCCATGCGTGAAGTACAGCTCCAGCACCGGCGGCGCCACCACCGAGACATAGGCCGTCCACCACGCGAGCGGATCGCCGGCCGGTACCTCGATCGCGAGGGCCCCGGACAGGACCGGAGTGACCCCGGGGGAGCACACGGACCACGGGCTGGCCCGGACGATCACGCCGAGCCCTTCGAGCAGGCGGGTGCCGAGCGCGGCGGAGCGGTAGCCCGGCTCGGGCAGCCACCGGGTGCCCGGATGCGCGGCCGAGACCGCCTCGAACACCGGCGTCAGGCGGGAGGTCAGCTCAACTGCTCCGGCCAGCTCGTACCAGGCGTTCTTGCGTACGCAGTTGGTGATGCGGACGTCGAGACTGAACTTCAGGCACGACTCCGCCGCGGGCGCGTAGACGGTCCGCACCGACGAGGTTGGCACGGCCACCGGGCCGGGACCCAGGTCGATCAGCTCGGCGCCGTACGCGGGGCGCAGCAGGTCCAGCTGCCACGGGTGAGCGGGCAGCAGCCGGTAGCCGGACGGCGCCTCGCCCAGCAGGTCGAGGGCGGAGGCGTCGCCTTCCTCGGCGAGCACGTCCGCGCGGACGCCGAGCAGCCGTACGGGGAACTCGGCGTGCGCCTCGGGCGCGTACCGCAGCCAGTCGGCGCCGCTTCGCGACTTGGGGCTCGGGTGGAACCGGTGCCCGTAGACCAGCGCCTGCTCGGAGGCCAGCCACGGATCGGCGGGCGCCACGGCCTCGGCCCTGGCCGCCAGGATCGCGGCGACGGCGTCGCGGCTCGCTGCCACCTGCCCGGCGAACTCACCGTTGGCGGCCGACCCATTGGAGGCCAGCCCGTTGGGTGCCGGGCCATCGAAGTCCGGGCTGGTGAAGTCCTCGAAGTCCGGCGCCGCCTGCCCGGTCAGGTCGGCCTCGGCCAGCCGTACCAGCTCGTCGATCGTAAGAGGCCGCCAGGCGCCACGGTCCAGGCGCTCAGGTCGGCCGTCGAAGCGCAACGCCGCTCCGCCGTACGTACGGACTCGCAGCAGCGTGTCTCCGACTCTCAGCAGCAGGTACGGCGGCGCGGCCCAGACCAGGCCGCGCGGCCCGGCCACCTCCCGCACACAGCACCGCAGCAGGGCGCCCAGCGTCGCCTCCTCCGCCAGCGAGGCCGGTGATGAGGCCGGTGCGGTCGGTGCGGTCGGCGGAACCGCCGAGACCTGGTTGGCCGGCGAGTCGAGGACCAGACCGTGCATTCAAGCTCTCCTCAGATAGTTGGGCCCGCTGGTGCCGTAGAACTTGTTGATGTCCCGCGCCCCGGAGCGTTCCTTGGCCACGAGAGTCCCCGCGGTGATCATCGACTTGCCGGTGAGCCTGGCCGCGTCGAGCGTCCTGGCGCGCAGCAGCCGGGCCATGGGGTCGTCGCCGTACTCGTCGAGCGCCTCGGTCAGCGTGTGGCGCAGCAGGGCGGCGGCCCGGCCGGGCGGCAGGGCCCCGAACACGACGGCCGCCGCCGCCAGGTGCAGCGTGATGGTCACGAACACGTCGGCCAGAGCGTGCGGGTCGTCCGTGAGCATCCGTTCGTCGGCGAACGCGGGCACCTCGACACCCGCCGCGGCGAGCCTCGAAGGGGACGCCAGCAGCCCGTCGTTGTCCTTGACCAGCAGCTTCATCCGCCCGTCCTGGAATACCAGCGACAGGTTCTGCTGATGGGCCTCCAGCGCGACGCCGTAGCGTACGAACAGCCGTACGTTCCACCGCAGCAGGAGGCGCAGATAGCCGGGCAGCACGTCGCCCACCTGCTGGAGCACGCCAGGAGCGTTGAGCGCGGCGACGGGCACCATCCGCCCTTCCGGCAGCCTGCGCACCATCCAGGCGAGATACTCGTGCCCGGCGTGCGCGTAGGTCTGTTCGTCGGCGACCAGCACGTCAGGGTCGGCCAGGCGCCGCAGCAGCAGCTCGGCCATGGCGCCGTCGTGCAGGGTGCCGGGCTTGATCGACCGCCGGTTGCGCGCTCCGAGGGTGCTGGTGGGCAGGGGTAGCTTGAGGTGGGTGCGATCGTCGAGCTCCACGGTCCGCATCGACAGCGTGGGCCGCACGGTCAGCCACGGCTCGCCGAGCAGCCGCACCCCGTCGATCTGCCGTACCTCATCGACGGTGAGCGGATGAACGGGAAACAGCACTTCGTCGGCCCGCACCTCGTGGATCGCGAGCGGACGTGCCTCGTGGGTCGTGTGCGGACGTGCCTCGTGGTTCGCGTACGGATGCGCCGGAAACGGCGTCGGCACGATGGTGGAGCCCGGCGTCAGCAGGTGGCGCGGCACGGCCGCCCAGCGCAGCTCGAACGACGGCGCGAACTCGGGCGCGTACGCGGGCAGCGCGGCGGCGGGCACGCCCAGCCGCGCCCGGGATGTCGGATAGACCGGATGGTCGACGAACGCCGCCAGCGACTCGTAGGACGGCCGCCGGGCGAGCACCTCGGCCCTGTGTACGTCGTGTAGCTCCAGCGCCGCCAGCGCCTGCGCGCACTCCTCGGCGAACGCCGCCACGCCCGGCGCGTCGGCCGGATCGGCCACCTCGGCCAGCGTGCCGAGCACCTCCGCCAGCCCCAGCCGCTCGTCGGGACCGACCACGAAGTCCTGGAACAGCAGCCCGGGCACCAGCCGTACCCGGCGCCCGCCGGCCAGCTCCAGCTCCACGCCGTCACGGCTCCTGGCCACCCGCGCCGACAGCCCGCCGTAGTCCTCGCGCAGCAGCGCGTCCAGCACCCGCCTGGCCAAATACGCCTCCCGCGTACTCAGCTCACGATCCTCGGCCTCGCCCGAGCTCATCCCACGATCCACGGCTTGGCCGCCCGGAAGCCCTCGATGGCCGCGTCCACCCGCGCCCGGTCCGGACCGACGGCCCGGAGGACGCCGAGATAGTCGCGGTTCGTATGGGTCTGTTCGACGACATCACCCACGGTTCGAAGCGGCCGGTGCCACAGTCGTACGCCTTGGGAGACCAGCTCCTCCGCCCCCGGCGCCGCCGTGATCGTCCCCGACCGGTCGGCGACCAGGCTGACCGCGCTGCCGTACCTGGACGTATCCGGCACGGCAGGCACGGCCTCACCCAGGTGCACCCGCAGGATCCACTCGAACACCGGCACCCCGAGCACATCGGCCAGCAAAAAGTCGCAATGGTCGCCGATCACCCGATAGTTCACCTCGACGATGCGCGGCCCGGCCGGGGTGACGATGTATTCGGTGTGGCAGGCGCCGAACCCCACCCCGAGCGCCGCCAACGCCCCCAGAACGTGCTCACGCGCTCCATCGGGCGGCGTCCAGTCCAGCCGCTCCTCGATGAAGTGCGGCAACGGCCCGAGCGTCGTACGGAATCCGCCGAGCACCCGTACCCCGTCGGCGTCCCCGAGGGTCTCCAGGGTGCGCAGCGGCCCCTCCAGGTATTCCTCCACGACCAGCGCCTCGCCGGGCCGCCGCTTCCTGACCTTCGCCACCGCTCCGGCCAGGTCCCGCTCGACCAGCAGCACGTCCTCGCTCGCGACTCCCTCGCGCGGCTTGACGACCAGCGGGTACGGCAGGTCGTCGGGCACGGGGTCGCCGGGCGCCAACCGTACGGACGAGACCCGCTCGACCCCCGCCTCGGCGAGCCGGCGGCGCATCAGGAACTTGTTCTTGGCCGCCAGGCAGGCCCGCCAGTCCTTGCCGGGCAGCCCGAAATAGGCCGCCGCCAGCGCGGTCTCCGCCTGCAGGTGGTCGGAGTTTGAGAAGATCGCGTCCGGCCGGCCGAGCTGCTCGATCGCGTCGATCACCGCGCGCGGATCCCGTACGTCGCACGCGACGGCACCGGGATGCCGCTCCGGCTGGTCGGTGAGAATCGTCACACGACAGCCCAGAGCTTCGGCGGCGGGCAGGAACCCATCGGTCACCGAATCGGTGGGTTTGAGCGCGGTCAGGTAGAGCCGCAACGCGAGATACCCCCGGAGAATCAGGTAAGCCTAACCTAACTCGCTGATCCTAGCCGCTGGGAGATCATCCCGGATGCAAGACCCCACATTCGGTGGCGGTCATAGGATGACATGGGATTTGGGAAGGGTGGGGCCCGTGCAGACGAGGGTGGAAGAGCAACTCATCGGACCGCTGCTCCTCGCGCGCGGCACCATCGACAGGTCGTCCGCGCTGCGGGCGAACGCCGGTTGGCTGGAGCGTGCCTGGGCGGATCCGGCGACCAAGGTGCTGGTGATCGACGACGGCCGGACGCTGGTCAAGCGCGCCGGCGATGAGGTGCACGCGGTCCTCTACGCGCCATCGGAGGCGCCGGCGGGCGAGCGCTACCTGCTGGGAGTCGAGGACGGGACCGCCTACTTCGCGGTCGCCGCGCCGCTGCCCGGCTCGCGGGCCGGCGACGTCAACGGCCGCGTCACGATGCCGATGAGCCTGCGCGACACGGCCGAGGGCGAGCTGGTCGTCGCGGGCCTGCGCCAGGTGGGCGGCCTGCTGGGCGACCGCGACGCGGGGATGCTGGTCTACGCGGTGGCGCTGGAGGCCTGGCACTCGACACACGAGTTCTGCCCGCGCTGCGGCAGCCGTACGGACGTGCAGGCGGGCGGCCACATCCGGGTCTGCCCGCGTGACTCCAGCCAGCACTTCCCGCGCGTGGACCCGGCGGTGATCATGCTCGTCCGCGACGAGGACGACCGCTGCCTGCTGGCCCGCGGCCCGCAGTGGCCGGAGGGGCGGCTGTCGATCCTGGCCGGGTTCGTGGAGCCGGGGGAGTCGCTGGAGCACGCTGTGATCCGCGAGGTGGCCGAGGAGGTGGGCGTCACCGTCGTCGACCCCCGCTATCTCGGCAGCCAGCCGTGGCCGTTCCCGCGCAGCCTGATGCTCGGCTTCTTCGCCCACGCCACCACGACGACCCTCACCCCCGACGCGGAGGAGATCGCCGAGGCCCGCTGGTTCTCCCGCGAGGAGCTGGTGGAGGCCCTGCAGTCGGGCGAGATCCGCCTCCCGCCACCGGTCTCGATCGCCCGCCGCCTCATCGAGACCTGGTACGGGGGACCGCTTTCAGGGGACTGGTAGATCACTTAGCGCGGTGCTTCAGCTCAAGGTCGACATCAAGCTCCTGGAGCGCAAGCTCGACAGCCACCTGAACTAAAAGGCCTGGGCGCACCAACCGCCCAGGCCCTCGTGGCCGTGCTAGGCCACTCTTCTCGGGCTCCAGCTTCTCCGCTGGGGCCCGAGCCCGTTAAAACCTCAGGCCGCCTCGAGAAGCGCCTTCACCTCGCGGGCCGACGGGTTGGTGCGGACCACCCGCCCCGCGGGCGTCTCGATCACCACGGTGGGCACCACTTGGTTGCCGTTGTTGACGCTCATCACGAACTCGGCGGCATCGGGGTTCCGCTCGATGTCGATCTCGTCGAAGCTGATCCCCTCACGGGTGAGCTGCGACTTGAGTCGCTTGCAGGGACCGCACCAGGTGGTGCTGTAGACCGTGAGCGCCATGTGGACATCCCTTCGAGGCGTAAAGCAGACCGGTCGGTGCAACAACCCGGGCCCCTCAGGTAATCCCTAGCCGATGCGATCGGCGATCCACTCCTGCACCCGCTCGGCCACACCCATCTCGCGGTAGAGAGGCGCGCTGTGCGCGACGCCGGGCGAGGTGAAGATCGTCACAGGCACGCCGACCTGACCGAGCATCTCCTTGAGCAGCTGGCTCTGCGCCGGCGGCACGAACTCGTCCGTGGAGTGCACGGTCAGCACCGGCGCGTCGTTGTGGCTGGCGTGCCAGGCCACCTCCATGCTGGCCCAGACGCGCGAGCACTTGCCCCTGGGCAGGCAGCCACCGGCCAGCTTGATCGCCGAGGCGCGTAGCTTGCGCTTGTACGGGTCCGTGGAGGTCGCGCCGTCGGCGTACGCGCGCAGCGGCGAGATGATCGGCGAGAGCCCGACCACGCCCTTGAGCCCCCGCTGCCCGTCGCCGTACGTGCCGACCGCCGCGGCGATGTGCCCGCCCGCCGAGAAGCCCACCACGACGTAGTTGTTCGGGTCGAACGACCAGCGCTCGGCGTGCTTGCGCGCCAGGGCGATCGAGGCCATAGCGTCGATCCGCTGCGCGGGCCACGACGCCTCGCCGGAGAGTCGGTAGTTGATGTTGAAGACCGTGTAGCCGAGATCAGCGTAACTACGGGCGATCTCGGTCATCTGTTTCTTGTCGCCGCTGGACCACCAGCCGCCGTGGATCAGGAAGACGCCGGGTCGCTTGGTGCCGTCCGAGGTCCACCACACGTCCATGTCCTGGCGGCGCCGCGAGCCGTACGAGACGGTCTCGGTGGATAAACCGCTGAGCCCGTACGGGTCGGGGGTCGTGGTCGACACGGGGCTCGGTGTCGGGTCCTTCGTCGCCTGCGCCGACATCGGTGTCAACGTGACGGCAGCGAGCGCGAGAACGCTCACGAGCACCGCAGTTCGCACGGCCTGCCCTTTCCCCCATGCAGTTGGTCGGGCCCCATTGTGGGGGAAGAGACCAGTTCTTTGCATCTTGCCACGATTCGGACGACGGGCGGCATGTTGCCAGAATGGAGCCCTTCACCGCCACTGGCTGGGAGGATTGACAGGTGACCAATGTGGACGATGTCCTGTCCGGCCTCGATCCGGAGCAGCGCGAGGTGGCCGAGGCCGTACGCGGTCCCGTGTGCGTTCTCGCAGGTGCGGGCACGGGTAAGACCAGGGCGATCACCCACAGGATCGCTCACGCCGTACGCAGCGGGGTCGTCGACGCACCCAGTGTGCTGGCGGTGACGTTCACCACACGGGCGGCGGGGGAGCTCCGGCAGCGGTTGCGGGCGCTGGGGGCGCCGGGGGTGCAGGCGCGGACGTTCCATGCCGCGGCGCTGCGGCAGCTCACCTACTTCTGGCCGCGGGTCATCGGCGGCGAAGCGCCCTCAGTGATCGAATCCAAGCTGCCAATCCTGATCGAAGCCTGCCGCCAGATCCGGAAAAATCCGGACCGGTCCGAGCTGCGGGACATCGCGGCGGAGGTCGAGTGGGCCAAGGTCACCCAGGTCGGCCCCGAAGACTACGCCGCTGCCGCCGCCAAGTCCTCCAGGACGCCTCCGGTGCCCGCCGAGGAGGTGGCCCGGCTCTATGAGGCGTACGAGCGGATCAGGCGCGAGCGGCACCTGGTCGACTTCGAGACGATCCTGGAGCTGACCGCCGCGGTGATGACCGAGCACCAGGAGGTCGCCACGCAGATCCGCCAGCAATACCGCTACTTCGTCGTCGACGAGTACCAAGACGTCAACCCGCTGCAGAAGCTCCTGCTCGACACCTGGCTCGGCGGTCGCGACGACCTGTGCGTGGTCGGCGACCCCAACCAGACCATCTACTCCTTCACCGGCGCTTCGCCGCGCTACCTCACGGGCTTCGCCGTCGAGCACCCGAAGGCCGCCGTCGTCAAGCTGGTGCGCGACTACCGTTCCACCCCCCAGGTGGTGAACCTGGCCAATCTGGTCATCGCCAAGGGCCGCTCCCCGCACCGCCTCGAACTCGTCGCCCAGCGGCCTGACGGCCCCCGGCCGGTCTTCGCCGACTACGACGACGAGCCCGCCGAGGCCGCCGGAGTCGCCAGGGCGATCAGGAAGCTGCTCGACCAGGGAGTGCAGTCCCGCGAGATCGCCGTGCTGTTCCGCGTCAACTCCCAGTCGGCGGCTTACGAGGAGGCCCTGGCCAAGGCCGAGATCCCCTACGTCCTGCGCGGCGCCGAGCGCTTCTTCGAACGCCCCGAAGTACGGCACGCCGTCGTACTGATGCGCGGCGCCGCCAGATCCGCCTCCGAGGAGCCGCTGGCCACGGAGGTCCACCACATCCTGGCGGGCGTCGGCCTGACGCCCACGGCGCCGGGCGGCGGCAAGGCGCGCGAGAAATGGGAGTCCCTCAAAGCGCTGGCCGACCTCGCCGAGGACATGGCCGCCGAGGGCGCCGACCTGGCCGGATACGTCGCGGAGCTGGAGCGGCGCGCCTCCGAGCAGCACGCCCCGCCCGTGGAGGGCGTCACCCTGGCCTCCCTGCACGCCGCCAAGGGACTGGAGTGGGACGCGGTCTTCCTGGTCGGCGTCACGGACGGGATGCTGCCCATCGTCTACGCGGAGACGCCGGAGCAGATCGAGGAGGAGCGGCGCCTGCTCTACGTGGGGGTGACGCGGGCGCGCGAGCACCTGTCGATCTCCTGGGCCCTGGCACGCGCGCCCGGCGGCCGCAAGGGCCGCCGCCCGTCCCGCTTCCTCGACGGCCTCACCGGCCGCCCCGCGCGCGCGGCCGGCGCTGGCATCGGCTCCGGCGGCGGCATTGGTTCTGGTTCGGTTACCCGTGAGCGGCGGTCGGTCGCCGTTACGGTCAGCTGCCGGGTGTGCGCCAAGACACTGGTGGCGGCCACGGAGCAGAAGCTGGGGCGGTGCGTCACCTGTCCGGCCGATTACGACGAGGAGCTGCTGGAGCGGCTCAAGGCGTGGCGCGCCGCCACCGCCAAGGAGGCCAAGCTGCCGCCGTACGTGGTGTTCACCGACGTGACACTGCAGGCCATCGCTGAGCGCGCGCCGGTCACCGAGCAGGATCTGCTGTCCATTACGGGCATCGGCCGCGTCAAACTCGACCGCTACGGGGATGCCGTGCTCGCGCTGTGCCGCGCGTGAGCTTTTTTATACGGCTTTTTTGTACGGCAGGCACGGGAGGGCGCCAACCGCCGTACGTGGCTGGGGGCCCTCCAGGGATACGGTTACCAGCTTCCCCGGCGGGCCGCCGTTACGTCGCGTCCCTTGGCCGTGTCCGTGGTCCGCTGCCGGGCCGCTTCATCCGTTCAGCCCTTCGCGTGGCGTACCGACCCCCGCCTGTTCTCTGGGGGAGATCCGCGGTAAAGGGGTGCCGGGTTGGTGGGAGGTGTGAGGGCACGCCAGACTTAGGGGCTAATGGTGGTTGGTAGGGGGATTCGTGAACGAGGCGTTGAAGGAATTGCTCGACCTGCTCGACCTGGAGCAGATCGAGCTCGACATCTTCCGTGGCCGTAGCCCGGAGGAGCGTATTCAGCGCG
The DNA here is from genome assembly GCF_044460705.1 of Nonomuraea sp. NPDC050022. Lineage (NCBI taxonomy): Bacteria > Bacillati > Actinomycetota > Actinomycetes > Streptosporangiales > Streptosporangiaceae > Nonomuraea > Nonomuraea sp. NPDC050022. Next base: position 31,278 of record NZ_JBITKE010000005.1, on the reverse strand, counting down.
TCTTCGGTGGTCAGGTGGCCGCGCAGGCGCTCGTCGCCGCCGGCCGTACCGTGCCTTCCGACCGGAACGTGCACTCGCTGCACGCCTACTTCATCCGCCCCGGCGACCCGTCCATCCCGATCGTCTACAACGTCGAGCGGGTGCGTGACGGGCGGTCCTTCACCACGCGCAGGGTCCAGGCGATCCAGCATGGCAAGGCCATTTTCACCATGTCCGCGTCGTTCCACATCTTCGAGGAGGGCGTCGAGCATCAGGCGTCCGTGATGCCGGCCGTACCCGATCCTGCGACGCTTGCGACCTTTCAGGAGCGGATGGCGGAGATCGTCGGCGACAACTCCGAATACAAGGAGTGGCTGTCTCGGCCGCGGCCGGTCGACGCGCGTTATGCCTCGCCCTTGACGTGGGAGGCACACCGCAACCCCGAGTTGCGCAGCGCCGAGACCAACGTGTGGTTCCGCTACGACGCGGATCTCCCTGACGATCCGCTGCTGCACGTGGTGCTGGCCGCCTACGCGTCCGACTTCACGCTGGTCGACACGATCTTGCTGGCGCATGGCATGGCGTGGGGCGCGTCCGATGTCATGGGGGCCTCGCTGGACCACGCGATGTGGTTCCACCGGCCGTTCAGGGCGGACGACTGGTTGCTCTACGCACATGAGTCCCCCTGGTCCGGGGGAGCGAGGGGGCTTGCGCGGGGTGAGATGTTCACTGCGTCCGGTGACCTCGTCGTCTCCGTCGTACAGGAGGCCATGATCCGCGTGACAAAGTCACAAAATCGCAGGTAGAAAATATGTTGCCGGTTCTTCGGTTCCCGGTTTAGGGTCATGGTCAAGCGAGTCGGACAGGTCCTGTCCGACGATCTCATGAGTGGAGGTGAGTCCCAGTGATCAGCATCAACATGTCGGCCACGCCGTGGCTCGCCTTCGCATGTCGTGACCTGGTGAGGCTCGCCGATGGGCCGGCCAAGCCGCGACAGGACAAGTCTGCCCGTCGCCAGGAGCCCGCCGTGTTCGCGCATGCCCGCTACGCCGCGGCCGCGCCGAGCGCTCTCGTGTACATGGCAGCAGCTAGTGAATTGCCGACCCAGCAGATCACCAAGGGTGGACTGCGTGGTCCGCATCCCTGGAGGGATGTGCCGGTCATAACCTGACCGGCAACAAGCCTCCAGGCCGCGGATCCGCAGACGGATCCGCGGCCTCTTTGTTTGTCCGCGAACCCCCACCACCCACGAGGTGCCCGACCAAGATCAAAAAGATCGATCAGAAGGAGAACGTGATGGGGGCGATGACGATCATGGACCTGATCGACGAAGCCAAGATCCCCTGTCGTACCGACCCTGACCTGTGGTTCGCCGAGTCGCCGGAGGACGTGGAGTTCGCGAAGGCGCTCTGCGGCGGCTGCCCGATCCAGAAGGCCTGCCTGGCCCGCGCGCTCGAGCGCGAGGAGCCGTGGGGCGTCTGGGGCGGCGAACTGATCCTCCGGGGAGCCGTCGTTCCCCGCAAGCGGCCCCGCGGTCGTCCGCGGAAGCACCCGGTCGCTGCCTGACCAACAATCCGCCGTCCCCTTCGAGCAGAAAGCAGACAGACAGATGAATCCGTTCTCCACGAGGAGCCTCAAGGTGCCGTATCTCTACCATGAACTGGTAAACGACCGAATACAAACCCTCCACCGCGAAGCCGAGGAGCAGCGTCTCGCCGCCCGCATCCGTCGTGTGCAGCGCGCACGCCGCGATGTCGAGCGGGCGAACGAGCGCCTCAGCCGGGCTCTTGGCCAGGAGGTCTGACACGGGAGATCCTGCCGCCGGCGCAGGATCTCCCGTTGCGGGCTCTTAGTTGATCCAGCGGTTTTTCCACGCGGTTGATCTAGCCAGCCAATTGTTGCGTTGATCCACGCGGAGTGAGTGAGCGGCCGGGCGCATCCAGCGCCCGGCCGCTGTTCGCGTTCAGGGGCCGACGCATCCGCAACCACTGATCGGGGTCGCTACGGTCGTCGGGTCGCCCGCAGCAATTCGGCCTCGCGGTCCGATGTCGCGAACAGCGTGCCCAATAAGTGCTCGAATGAGCGTTGTCCAGCGTCGCTCGCCCGCGTGATGGCACCTCGTGACGTCGGCCGATCGCGGCAATGCGTCCGCGACTGATGACCACCGTTTGGTCAGGCCGGGGCCGCGCTCCGGTCGCATCGATCACCGTCACCCGGGTGAGCGCGATCGCATCATCGGGACCTTCGAGCCGGCGGCGGCGAGTTTGGGTGCGCCCGCAGAGGCGCCAACCGTTGATCCAGCGAGCAACACGCTCCGGCGAGACATTCCATGGGACATGGGAACCAACTGGACGAGAGGAGTCGGCAATGCCTCCGACTCTTCCCGTCATGGCCCCGATCGTCGTCCACGCTGACCCCCACGTTGAAGGTAAGGTCATCCTCACCTTCAACGGGCGGGCTATTCCGGAAAATTCAAGCGGGCATTCGCCGTCCGGCGGGAAGTAGCGCCGCTTCCTCCTGGGCCGACCAGAGACGGGCCGACATCCAGGCGATTCCCGCCGCGGCCACTGCCAGGCCGATCAGATAGACCGGGAGCGGGACCATGCCCCGCAGCGCCCCGGGGATCATGCCGGCCGCATAGAGCACGACCGCGAGGGCCGGCAGCGTGCCTGCTCGTAGGGCCGCCGCGCTGAAGGTCAGGACTCCCGCCAACAGTACGACCGAAGTGGCGAGGAATGCCTGGCCGGTGCCTCCGACCAGCAGTTCATTCACCTTGGTTCCGCCCAGAAGGGGGAAGACGTAGTGCAAGGTGTACTCGATCGCGTAGGCGCCGGCCAGTCCCGCGGCGTTGAGCAGGTAGCCGATCAGGCCGAGGGTGCCGGCTGTATTGCGAATGAGCAGGTAGAGGCCGGTGATCGAGAGTAAGCCGGTTAACGCGCCGAATGGGGCGATGGCGTGGGTGAGCGTTGTTTCCGGAATCAGACCCGCACGGCGGAGGACGTTGACCAGCAGCAGCACGGCACAGGCGAACCCGGCCGTCGCAGTGGCCCGGTAGAGAGCCGATGAACGCATGTCGGAGTCCCTTTCTCCGTAGGCGATAACGCTCGTTATCATGCGCGTTATAGCCCCTTAGAGTTAGAGGGTGCAGAGAGATGTAAGCGCCTCGAAAGAACTCGGCGAATTACGCGGCGACCTGCTGGACGCGGCCGTGCGCGTTCTGCGCGAGCAAGGGGCGCCGCATCTGACGCTCCGCCGTGTGGCCGAGGAAGCGCGGACGTCCACGATGGGCATCTACACATGTTTCGGCGGACGGGCGGGGCTGCTTGAGGCGATCTATCGGTACGGGTTCGACGTGCTGCAGGAGGTGCTGCTGCGCTCGCTCGACGGTCAAGCGGAGCCGTTCGAGCGGATCATGGCGGTGGCCTACGGATACCGGGAGTTCGCGCTGGCCGATCCGGCGCTCTACGCGTTGATGTTCGAGCGGCCGCTGCCTGACTTCGACCCCTCGCCGGAGCTGCGGCAGGACGCCCTTGGGCGGACATTCAGCCTGCTCACCGAGACCATGGCGGGTTCAGAAGAGCCCACCCGGATGGCATACCTGGTGTGGACCACGATCCATGGCCTCGTCAGCATCGAGCTCACCTGCTCGCTGCGTAGTCCGCTGCCCGGTTGGTTTCTGGACTCGCGTGAGGAGGGCGCGCGTGTGCTGGCCGACGGGGTGAGCGCTCTGCTCAGAGGCATGCGCCAACCGGGAGGGGACCGACCCGCTGCTCGGTAGGCCCTGATCGGGCCGCTGTTCGACCGGTCATGATCGGGCCGCTGTTCAACCGGTCGTGATCGGGCCGCTGTTCGAAAAGCCGTACGGCTCCCCGGCCCGTGATGCAGAGGTCGTGACCGGCCGCCTGCCGGTGGGGGGTCTATCCCTCCAAGCCGCCGCTGTCCTTCACGCGGTCGACGAAGCAGCGCATGTGGTCGCGTAGCAAGGCGGCGGCCTCAGTGGCGGAGCCGGACTGGGCAGCCTGGAGGATTTGGCGGTGTTCCTCGGCCTCTCGCTCCCACGTCGGCACCCCGCCCCAAGCCGCCGCCGAGATCCGCTCGATCAGCCCGCCCAAGTGGGAGTAAGCCTTCGACGCGCACGCCCGGATCTTCGAGCCGCGCCAGGCGATCCAACTCCGGAACGCGCTGGCCCCGTACGACCCGCTGTGGTTCGAGGAGCCCATCCGGCCGGAGCACATCCCCGCCCGGGGGCATTTGCGGGCCCAGCTCGACGTGCCCCTGGCTACCGGCGTGTCCCTGTTCCTGCCGCAGGACTTCCTCGCTCTACTGGCGGCGGGCGGGGCCGACATCGTCCAGCCGGACATCTGCGTGGTCGGCGGCCTCGCGCAGATACGCGGGATCGCCGCGATCACCGAGGCCCACTTCGTGACCGTGGCCCGCACAACCCGATGGGCCCGCTGGCGACGGCGGTGAACGTGCACTTCGCCGCCTCGCATCATGGGCTGAAGATGCTGGAGTACAAGCCCTGCGAGACGACCTGGTGCCCGGATCCGTACCTGCCCGTGGACGGTTATCTGGAGCTACGCCCGGATCGGCCCGGCTGGGGGAGAGAGATCGACGAGGCCGCGCTGAAAGCGGACGACTACGTCCACTGGGAGCGCCTCCTGCCCATCCGCCCCGACGGCTCGACTGGTTACCTGTGGCTGCCTGCTTGCCATCGTGTACGGCGAGCGGCCACATTCGGGCTCAGCCAACCATCGAGCGGCCACATCCGGGCTCAGCTGACCGGCAGGGCCTCGTCGTCGGGGTCGTCGGCGAAGCCTGGGACCCAGCGGATCACTTCGTCTCGAAAGCGGGCCGTGGTGCCCAGTTGGCAGAGGACGCCGACGCCCGCCGCGTGCACCCGGTGGATGAGCACGTAGGAGACCGGCAGGTTGAGCTGGCGGACCACGTTGGTGGGGCGGAAGTCGGTGACACTGGCCGCCTGGGCCTGGAACCATTCGCGGCTGAAGGTGAACTCCTCGACCGCCGTCGGCTCGACGTAGGGGGAGAGGAACGAACGCAGGGCGTCGCCGTCCACCTCGATCTCAGGGCGGATGAAGCCCTCGGCGCGCAGGCCCGCGACCACGCTGTCCATGTCGCCCTGGTTGAAGATGCGGGTCAGCTGGCCGAAGGACCTGGGATAGCCGTCGGGCAGGCGGTTGACGGCGCCGAAGTCGAGGACACCCAGCTTGCCGTTGTCGAGTATGCGGAAGTTACCGGGGTGCGGGTCGGCGTGCAGCATGCCGACCCGGGCCGGGGAGCAGAACAGGAAGCGGACGAAGAGCAGCCCCGCGTGGTCGCGCTGCTCCTTGGTGCCGTCGGCGATGATCTGGGACAGGGGAGTGCCGTCCATCCACTCCGTGACCAGCACCATCTCATTGGCGGCGACCACGTCGGGAACGTGGAAGTCGGGGTCGTCCATGAAGCCGAGGGCGAAGGCGTGCTGGGCCTCGGCCTCGCGCAGGTAGTCGAGCTCCTCGGCGATGCGCTCGCGCAGCTCGGCCAGCACCGCTTTGATGTCGAGGCCGGGCATCAGCACACCGAAGAGCTTGCCGAGCCGCGACAGCTGGGCGAAGTCGCCGAGCAGGGCCTTGCCCGCACCCGGATACTGGATCTTCACCGCCACGTCGCGGCCGTCATGCCAGACCGCCCGGTGCACCTGGCCGATCGAGGCGGCGGCGGTCGGCCGGTCGTCGAACGAGTCGAAATAGTCGCGCCAATCGTCACCGAGCTGCTCGGTGAGCACTTTGTGGACCGTGGCCACGGGCAACGGCGGAGCCGATTCCTGCAGCTTGGTGAGCGTGGCGCGATAGGGCCCGACGATCTCCTGAGGCAGGGCCGCCTCGAAGATGGACAGTGCCTGCCCGACCTTCATCGCCCCGCCCTTGAGCTCGCCGAGGACCTTGAAGATCTGTTCGGCGGTGCGCTGCTGGATCTCCTGGGCGACGATCTCGGCCGGCTTGCCGCCGATCCGTTTGCCCAGCCCCAGAGCGGCGCGGCCGGCGTAGCCGAGTGGAAGAGTGGCCAGCTTGGCGGAACGCGTTACGGCGCGGCGCGGCAGATCGCTCACACTGAAGCGCGGCATCGTGGCTGAGACACCGCTTCCCCCCTTCGAGGTTCCCCGTACTGCGTCAGCCCATCGCTTGCGACTGACATGACCATTCTGGGCGATACGGATGGTTTCGCATACAACGACATTGCGGATGCTGGGTCCATGACCTGGTTTTCCACTGCCAATCAGGCATGACGTCCAATGTGCCGTTGGTCACAACAGGGTCGCGACCGTCGATGTAAGCGAGCGCGTGGCCCGTCGCGGCGGCCGCCACCAGCGTGGCCAGGGTCGCGTCGCAGGCGATCTCGCCCGGTGGGTAGCCGCCCAGTCGCGCGGTGACGATGGGCCACGCCGGGTCGGCGTCGCGGCGCGCCAGATCGAGGCAGTGCAGGCAGGCGGTCTCGCCGGGGAGGACGAGCGGTCCCACGGAGCCGTGGCCCTCGAAGGCGGACACTAGCAGGTGGGGGATGGACAGGACGGTCAAGTCGTTGACCAGTACGCCGTCCAGCGGGGTGACCGGGGCCAGGATCACCAGGTCGGGACGGTCGGAGCCATCACCCAGGTGAGGTCCACCGGCCCGCGCGTCGGTCGACGGCATCGAGGGCGTGCCGGGAAGCGCGGCGCCGTCCGGCATCCGGGACGCCGTACGGGAACGCGACGCCTGTCCTGGAGCGGCCGGGCCTTGGGAGGCTCGCTCTGGACTGGCCGGGCCTCGGGCGGCCGGGCCCGCAGCCGCACGGTTTCGGGGCGCCGGGCCTTGGGACGCCGGTCCCGGTGCGGTCGTGCCTCGGGCGGCCGCGCCTCGGGCAGTTGGGCCTGGAGTCATCGGGCGTGGAGCAGCCGGACCCGCCAGTGTCGAGGCCGGCGGCAGTGGGCCGCCGGAGGTGAGGCGGCGGGCGAGCGCCACCGCCCCGTCCTGGCGGCTCATGCCCAGCTCCGACCACGTCAGCCCACCCGGCGTGAGGTCGCACGGCCGGGTCGGCCCTTCGTCGAAGACGCGGATCGCCCCTATCCCGCACGCCGCCAGCAATCCCACCACCTGCGCCCCCACCCGCCCGGCCCCGTAGACGCGCACCCGCGCCCGCCGTCGCCGAGTGAACGAGCCACCGCCCAGGTCGAGGGCATCCAGGTCAGGAGCCAGGCGATCACGCTCCCCGAGAGATAGGCGAATGGGTGGGAGCGCCGCGTCCTCCAGCACACCCTGCGCGGCGAGCCGATCCAGCACCGCCCGGCAGTCCGCCTCGGCCAGACCGGCGGCGGCCCCGTCACGCAGCACCTGGCCCAGGTCGCGGGTGCCGTCGAGCCCGGACACCCACCGGTGGACCGAACCCGTCACCAGGACGGCCCGCAGGGGATGCGCCCCCAGCTGCAAGGTCTGCTCGTCGCGGACGATCCGCCGGAGGGCGGGCTTCACACGTGGCCTCATGGCGGGCAAGACTGCCACCCCGAACCAAGATCCCGAGCGACTTACAAGCCGCCTGTGGATAACTCTCCGTCATCAGGGTCTCGCGGGCCTAATGGTTGAGTCCGTCTGTGGATAACTCTCGCCGCCACCAAGGCCCCGAGCGTCGAACAGTCGCACCCCCTGTGGACAACTCCCCGCCGTTACGCTCAGCCCATGAACGCCACGAACCCCACAACCCCCACGAACGAACTCCTGGTGGATCGCCGAGACGACGGAACCGTCCTGATCACCCTCAACCGCCCCGACAGGCGCAACGCCATGACGGACGGCATGACCGACGAGTGGCGCGAGACCATGGCCGCCCTGGCCGTCGACCCCGGCGTCCGCTGCGTGATCGTCACGGGGGCCGGCACCGCGTTCTCCTCCGGCGGTGATCTGTCCTGGCTGGGCGAACGGGGGGTGGAGACGGTGCCGAAGCTGCGTGACCGGATGCTCGCCTTCTACCGCACCTGGCTGGCCATCACCGAGCTGGAGGTGCCGACCATCGCCGCCGTCAACGGCCCGGCGGTGGGGGCGGGTCTGTGCGTGGCGCTGGCCTGCGATCTCGTGTACGCCGCCGACGACGCCAAGCTGCTGGCCCCGTTCACGAAGCTCGGTCTGCATCCCGGGATGGCGGCCACGTACCTGCTGCCGAGGAGGGCGGGCGCCTTCGGCAGGGAGATGCTGCTGACCGGCCGCACGGTCATGGGACCGGAAGCCGCCGCTAAAGGTCTTATAAATCAATCTTTCCCGAAAAATGACCTTATGTCGGAAGTAGAGGCCATCGCCCAGACCATCGCGCAGAACGCCCCGATTGCCACAAGACTCACCAAGGTCGCCCTGAACCAGGACCATCAACACCTGGACGCCGCTCTGCGCTGGGAGTCTCTCGCCCAGCCGGTGACCATGGCATCTGCCGACATGATCGAGGGACTGGCCGCGCATCGGGAAAGGCGCATGCCCAAATTCACCGGGTCTTAATCATCTGACCAGCAGAAACAACCTCTCCCCCTCTGTGGAATTTCGCCAGTCTCGGCTAACGTGCATATGTGCCCCCCGAGACAGTCGAGGTCCGTCGCAGTTCTCGTCGCCGGCGTACGGTCTCCGCCTACCGCGACGGCGACAAGACGATCGTGCTCCTGCCCGCCTGGCTGAGCGGCGAAGACGCTGATGAATGGGTGAGCCGGATGCTCGATCGGCTTGCGGCCAAGGAGAACCGGCGAAGACCGACCGACGAGGCACTCCTGGAGCGGGCCAAAGAGCTGTCGGCGAAGTATCTCCACGGCAGGGCCATGCCGGCCAGCGTGCGCTGGGTGGACAATCAGCAGCATCGATGGGGATCATGCACCCCGGAGAACGGCACGATCCGGATCTCGACCCGCCTCAAGGGTCTACCTGAGTGGGTCATCAACTACGTGATCATCCACGAGCTCGTACATCTGCTCGTCCCCAGTCACGGCGCCAGGTTCTGGGCGCTGGTCGAACAATATCCCAAGGCGGAGCGGGCGCGCGGGTTCCTCGAAGGATTCTCCGCCGCCGCCAACACGGCACCGGAGGAGTGTTGACGCGCATAGCCGCGGTCCTCGTACGGCAGAGCATGGCGCAGGCCGCCCCCGAGGGCATGGATCCGGACGAGTTCCTGGAGGCCATGGCCGAGGACACATACGAGATGGTCGCCGGACTCCAACTCGTCACCCCCGTCCTGGTCACCAGCGTCCCGGGGCTCGACGCGATCGTCTGGCCCGGCACCGAAGTGCTCACGATCGACGAGGACGAACCGCTCAAGGCCATCATGAGTCGGTTCGACGGTGATCAGGCGGTGGTGATCGGCGCCGACGCGCCCGACCTGCCGCCCCTGCTGGTCGGCAAGCTCTTCCGCGAGCTCGGCCGCGCCCAGATCACGCTCTGTCCGGCCGAGGACGGCGGGGCCGTGGCGCTGGCCTGCGGCCTGCCCATGCCCGAATGGGCCGACCCCGACCTCGACGACCCCGACCCGGTGACGACCCTGCGCGCCCAGGCGCCCGGCCGCCGCATGGTGGCCACCGGCCCTGGCTGGCACCGCCTGCGCACCCCCGAGGACCTCACCCGGCTCGACCCCGGCCTGGAGGGCTGGGACAACCTAAGAGCCCTGCTCAAGGCACGCTGAGCTCCGCGAACACCGCCCGATGGTCGGTGCGCGGCACGGTGTGCACGCTGACCTCCTTCACGCCCACGCGCTGGTCCACCAGCACATGGTCGATCGTGATGATCGGCGGCACCCGCTTGTTGGCCGGCCAGGTGGGGATCAGCCCCGCCCCGACCTGGGCGGCGGCGTCCTTGTAGCCGCGGGACAGCAGCCGGCGCATGGGCGTGTGATCGAGCGTGGCGTTGAAGTCGCCCGCCAGGACGCGCACGGTGTCACCCGAAGCCGCGGGGAGCCCGTCCAGCGCCTCGATCCACTGCGTCACCTGGGGGCCGAGCGGCGGAAAGGGATGGACGTCCACGAACTCCACCGGCTTGCCGCCGGGCAGCGAGACCATCGCCGCGGGCATGTTGTGCCCGACCGGCGGCACCAGGTTGTAGATCGGCTTGAGCGGATGCTTGGAGTAGAGCCCACTGCCGCTCGCGGACCATTCCTCCTGCAGCACCCGGTAGGGCATCAACCCGGACAGCCCGGCCGTGTCGAGCGCCTCGACGCCGTCGGGCGTGAGCTCCTGGGTGCTCAGCACGTCAGGCTCGTAGCGGCGCACCAGGTCGAGGATCGTCTGCGGGTCGGCCCTGCCGAACAGCATGTTGATGGTGAGCACCCGGAACGGCCGGCCCACTGTGGTGTCGGCCGTACCCAGGGCCCTTGGCAGGACGGCGAAGCCGAAAGCGGTCGTGGTGAGCAGCGCCACGGCGGTCGCGGCGCGCTTGCGGCTGAGCGCGGCGATCAGCAGCGGGACGAGCGAGCCCGCGGCGGCGTACGGCGTGGCGGTCATGAGCTGGGTGGCCAGCGAGCCGCGTTCGAGCCCCGCCACTCTGGTCAGTGCCCAGGCCGCGAACGGCGTCAGAGCCAGCCAGGTCAGCGTGGTGCCGGTGAACTTACGCCGTTTGCGGGCGGGTGTAACGATCGTGCCGCCGACTGAGCTCTCGGTGTGCACATAACCCCCTCGGAACGGTACGGCCCACGCGGACTCTAACCAAGCGCGCGTGAGTCCGCCGTCAGCGCCACGCGGCCACGTGCGGCCAACCGCCGCGTCGCCTCGTCGGAGAGCTCCGGGATCTCCTCGATCGGGAACCAGCGCAGGTCAAGAGACTCCTCGCTGATCACCGCCTCGGCGCCCGCCGGGGCCACGGCCGCGTACTCCACGTCGAGATGCCAGCTGTGCGGGGGATGGCACCAGACCTGGTGTTTGTCGAGGGCCAGCGGCCCGGGCAACAGCTCCAGACCGGGAATGCCCGACTCCTCCACCGCCTCGCGCAACGCGACGCCCGCGAGGGAGGTGTCGGAGATCTCACAATGTCCGCCCATCGGCAGCCACATACCGGCCTTCGGGTGCAGCGTCAGCAGCACCCGCGCGCCGTCGTGCGACAGCACCGCGGTCGTCGCCGTGAGATGGCCCGGCACGCACTCGCGCAGCATCGCGTCGTCATGCGTGCGCAGGTGATCGAGGAACTCGGCGCGCAGCGACTCCTCGCCGGGCGTCGGCGCGGTCCAGTCGGAGAGCGCGGCCACCGCGTCCTGGCGCAGGCTCAACTCTGGTCGTCCTCGTCAGGCTTGGCCTCCAGCTTGGAGATGTCCCAGGCGGCTTCGCCGCGGACGAACGCCTCGGGGTCGTCGAGGTCTTCGGCGTGCGGCAGCAGGTCGGGGTGACCCCACAGCGCGTCACGCCCGTCGACGCCGCGCGCCTCCTTCAACGCCCGCCACAGCGCCGCCGCCTCGCGCAACCGCCGGGGCCGCAGCTCCAGCCCGACGAGCGTGCCGAAGGTCAGCTCGGCGGGACCGCCTGTCGCGCGGCGCCGGCGTACGGTCTCGGCCAGGGCGACGGCGGAGGGCAGCTTGCCCTCCGCGGCGTCGTCGACCACGGTCGCCACCCAGCCCTCGACCAGGGCGAGCATCGTCTCCAGGCGGGCCAGCGCGGCCTTCTGGCGCTCGGTCTCCTCGGGCTTGAGCAGCGCGCCGCCGCTCAACGCCTCCTGGATGGCCTCGGGGTTGTTGATGTCGAGCCCGCGGATCTGCTCTTCGAGCGCCGAGGTGTCGACCGTTATGCCCCTGGCGTATTCCTCGACGGCGCCGAGCAGGTTGGCCCGCAGCCACGGCACGTGCTGGAACAACCGGTGGTGCGCGGCCTCGCGCAGCGCCAGATAGAGCCGGATCTCGTCGGCGGGATTGTCGAGGCCCTGGCTGAAGGACGCGACGCCGCCGGGCAGCAGCGCGGCCGTGTCGGACAGCGGCAGGCCGATGTCGGTGGTGCCGATCACCTCGCGGGCGAGCGAGCCGAGGGCCTGGCCGATCTGCTGGCCGACCATCATGCCGCCCATCTGCTTGAGCATGCCCATCAGCGGCCCGGCCATCTGCTGGGCCTCCGCGGGCAGGCCCGCGCCACCGAGCGCACCGCCCATGGTCTCGACCATGCGCGCGGCGATCGGCTCGCAGAGCGTGCGCCACACGGGGACGGTGTTCTCGATCCACTCGGACCGGCTCCACGCCTGCGGGTTGGACACGCCGCTGGGCAGCGTCGTCGCCTCGTTGAGCCACAGATCGGCCAGGCGCAGCGCCTCCACGATCTGGCGGCGCTCGCCTTCCATGACGCTCGGATCGCTCTCGGCGACCACGGCGTGGCGGGCGATGTTCTTGGCCATGTCCCAGTTGACAGGGCCGGAGCCCTGGGGCGCCGACAGCATGTCGGCGAACTGGCGCATCGCCTGAGCCATCTGCTCAGGGTTGCCGAACATGGCGAACGGGTTCTCGTTGGGGTCGTTTTCGCGACCTGGCAGGTCAGTCACCGCTCTACCTCGTGCAGGATGGAGGAGTCCACATCCGCCACGTTAGTCGTCCTACGGCGGATCAGTGCAAAGTGAGGACCTGGTGCCTACCTCGAAACGCCCGCGCCACCCCGTCGTCGCCGTCACCGGGGCCGCCTCGGGCATCGGCCGCGAGCTGCTAGCAAAGCTCGTATCCTCCGCGGATTTCCGCAGGGTGGTGGCCATTGACGAGGAACGCGGTGACGTCCAGGAAGCCACGTGGAGAGTGATCGACGTACGAGATCCGCTCTTGGCGAACCGCATCTCCGACATCGACGTCCTGGTCCACCTGGCCGGTGACTACGCAGTCGACTCCGATCCCGCCGAGCGGCGCGCGTACAATCTGCGAGCTGCGCAAACGGTGCTCACCGCCAGCGCCGCCGCGCGCGTCCGGCGCGTCGTGCTGGTCACGAGCGCGATGGTGTACGGCGCCGCGCCCGAGAACGACGTGCCCCTGCCCGAGGAGTCCCCGGTCGCGGCCGAACCCGACACGGGGGTCGTGGGCGACTATCTGGAGATCGAGGCGCTCGTACGCAGATCGTCACGGAGCCACCCCGGCCTGGAGGTGACCGTGCTGAGGCCCGCGGCCGTGGTCGGCCCCGGCATCGACACGGTCATCACCCGCCATTTCGAGTCGCCGAGGCTGCTCACCGTCAAGGGTTGCTCGCCGCGCTGGCAGTTCTGCCACGTCGACGACCTGATCACGGCGCTGGAGCTGGCCGCGCGCGGCGTGGTGACGGGCGTGGCCGCCGTCGGCTCCGACGGCTGGCTGGAGCAGGAGCAGGTCGAGGAGCTGTCCGGATTGCGGCGCTTCGAGCTGCCGGCCGGCCTCACCTTCGGGACGGCGCAGCGCCTGCACCGGCTGGGCATCACCCCGGCGCCCGCGACGGACCTGCACTACGTCGTCTATCCGTGGGTCGTCGACTGCACGGCGCTGCGCGAGGCCGGGTGGAAGCCCGCCTGGACCAACGAGACCGTGTTCGAGCAGCTCCTGGAGCTGCGCGAGAACAGGACGACCGTGGTCGGCAGGCGGCTGCCGGTCAAGGAGGCCACGCTCACCGCCGCGGGTGCCACGGTGGCGGTCATCGGCACCGCCGCCATCGTCCGTCAGGTGCGCAAGAAGCGCCGCCTGTGACTATGTAGGCTCTGTTCGTGGACGTCATCCGGTTGCTCGGGATTCGCGAGACCTCGCTCTCGGTGGACGAGGTGCTGGCCGCTGTGGGGGACCACGCGGCAGGGGGCACCACACTCTTCGTCGGCACCGTGCGCGAGCAGGACCACGGCAAGCCCGTGACCGGGCTCTCCTACTCGGCGCACCCCTCGGCCCTCGACTCGCTGCGGCAGGTGGCGGAGAAGGTGGCCGCCGACTTCCCGGTCACCGCCCTGGCCGCCGTGCACCGGGTCGGCGATCTGAAGCTCGGCGACATCGCCGTGATCGTCGCGGTCGCGTGCCCGCACCGGGGCGAGGCTTTCGAGGCGTCGCGCAGGCTGATCGACGACCTCAAGTCCCAGGTACCGATCTGGAAACACCAAATCTTCGCCGACGGGTCGGCCGAGTGGGTCGGCGCCTGCCAATAAGCTCGTCTTCATGTCGCGACGCGCCTTGACCCTGCTGGTTGCGGGTTTCCTCGTGCTAGCGCTCGGTGTCGCAGGGGCTTTCCTGCCCGTGCCGTACGTCGTACTGAGTCCTGGGCCGACCGAGAACACCATCGGCGAGGTCGACAAGAAGCCCGTGATCACGATCAGCGGGCATCAGACCTTCCCCACAAAGGGCGCGCTGCGCCTGGTCACGGTGGCTTACCAGGGTGGGCCGAGCAGCAGGATCGATCTGCTGACCGCGTTGCGCGGCTGGGTGGATCCGACCGTCGCGGTCGTCCCCGAGGAGACCATCTTCCCCAAGTCCCGCTCGCCCAAGGAGGTCGAGGAGGAGAACACGGTCGAGATGACCAACTCCCAGGACTTCGCCACCGCGGCCGCGCTGACCGAGCTCAAGATCCCCTTCGGCATGAAGGTCTCGGTCGCGTCCACGCAGAAGGGCAAGCCGGCCGACGGCAAGCTGAAGCAGGGCGACGAGATCAGCGAGGTCGACGGCAAGCCGGTAGTGAACGTCAAGACCGTCAGCGACGCCGTGAAGGCGCACAAGCCGGGCGACGCCGTGGCTTTCACCGTCACGAGGGGCAAGGACAAGAGCCAGGTCAGCGTGCCCACCGTGGCGGACAAGGATGGCCAGGCCGTCGTGGGCGTGATCATGCAGGAGAGCTACAAGTTCCCGTTCAAGGTCGACATCAACGTGGGTGACGTCGGCGGGCCGAGCGCGGGGCTGATGTTCTCGCTCGGCATCCTCGACAAGCTGACCCCCGGCGAGATCACCGGCGGCAAGGACATCGCCGGCACCGGCACCATCCAGGCGTCGGGCGAGGTCGGACCCATCGGCGGCATCGCCCAGAAGATGGTCGGCGCCCGCAAGTCCGGCGCGACCGTGTTCCTCACCCCGCCGGACAACTGCGCCGAGGCCATGAAGGCCGTCCCCGACGGCCTCCGCCTGGTGAAGGCCGAGACATTGCACGCCGCGGTGGGCGCGCTTGAGGCGCTGCGCACCGGCAAGGGCGATGTGCCCGCTTGCGCTGCTGGATGAAACTTCTGGCGAATGCCATCCGTTAGCCGTACGGCTGGCACAGCGGTGTAGGTTGCCAGACACGGACCGTTTGTTCATCACGACGAGGGGTTGGCCTTGAGCTTCCGGACCCCAGGAGCCGGCGGCAGGGCAATGCGTTTGCCCCGCCGACCGCGACTGCTTCTTCCAGTTGCGATCGCGCTCGTGGCGATTGTGGCGCTATTTTTCCTATTTTCCGGTATTTATACCGATTATTTGTGGTTCGACACGGTCGACCCTGGAGTCGACTACACCTCGGTCTTCTCCGGCGTGCTGCTGACCGAGATCGTGCTGTTCCTGGTCGGAGCGGTGCTCATGGTCGGCATCGCCGGCGGCAACATGCTGCTGGCCTTCCGGATGCGGCCGATGTTCGGCCCGGCCATGTTCGGTGGCGGCAGTGGCGCCGACCGCTATCGGATGGCGCTCGACCCCCACCGCAAGCTGATCTTCATCGTCGGCATGGGCCTGCTCGCGCTCTTCGCGGGCTCGTCGTTCGCCGGGGAATGGACGACCTGGCTGCAGTTCATCAACGGGGTGCCCTTCGGCACGAAGGATCCCCTGTTCGGGATGGACGTGTCGTTCTTCATGTTCGACTATCCGTTCATCCGGATGATCCTCAACTTCCTGTTCACCGCCGTGATCATCTCGATCATCCTGGCGGGGATCACGCACTACCTCTACGGCGGCTTCCGGCTGCAGTCACCCGGCGTGCACGCCTCCCGCGCGGCGCGTGCCCACCTGTCGGTGCTGCTCGGTGTGTTCGTGCTGCTCAAGGCCGTCGCCTACTGGATCGACCGCTTCGGGCTCGTCTTCTCCGACCGCGGCTTCGTCCACGGCGCCTCCTACACCGACGTCAACGCGGTGCTCCCGGCCAAGACCATCCTGGCCATCATCGCGCTGATCTGCGCCGCTCTGTTCTTCGCTGGAGTCATACGCCCCGGTGGCATGCTGCCCGGCGTCTCCTTCGGCCTGCTCGTGCTCTCGGCCATCCTGATCGGCGGCGTCTACCCGGCGCTGGTCGAGCAGTTCCAGGTCAAGCCCAACCAGCAGCTCAAGGAGTCGGCTTTCATCCAGCGCAACATCGACGCCACGCGGGCGTC
The DNA here is from genome assembly GCF_044460705.1 of Nonomuraea sp. NPDC050022. NCBI lineage: Bacteria > Bacillati > Actinomycetota > Actinomycetes > Streptosporangiales > Streptosporangiaceae > Nonomuraea > Nonomuraea sp. NPDC050022. The sequence goes on along the minus strand of NZ_JBITKE010000005.1, from coordinate 15,025 downwards.
GTACAACGTCGACAAGACGGAGATCCTGCCCTACACGGCGGAGGCCGACCCGACCAAGGTCCAGACCGGCGGCGACGCCTCTGTGTCCGGCGTCCGGCTGCTCGACCCCGCGCTGGTCTCGGCGACGTATGAGCAGACCCAGCGCATCCGCGGTTTCTACGGCTTCTCCGCCCAGCTCGACGTCGACCGCTATCCCGATGCCAGCGGCAAGCAGGTCGACCACGTCGTCGGCGTACGCGAGCTGCTCGGGGCACCCGAGGGCCAGAACAACTGGATCAACAACGCCCTCGTCTACACCCACGGCTACGGCATCGTGGCGGCGCCCGGCAACGAGGTCGACTCCGGCGGCCTGCCCGACTACGACGCCAAGGACATGCCGGTCGTCGGCCCGCTGGTCAACACGACCAAGCTGAAGGAGCCGAGGGTCTACTTCGGTGAGAGCCCGGCGTCCAACGAATACGTCATCGCCGGCGGTAACCCGAACAACCCGCAGGAGCTCGACTACCCGGAAACGGGCGGCACCGAGCAGAAGAACACCACCTACACCGGCAAGAGCGGTGTCCCGGTCGGCTCGTTCCTCAACCGGCTGGTCTACGCGGCCAAGTACGGCGAGAAGAACATCCTGCTCTCGGGTGACGTCAACGACAACTCCAAGATCCTTTACGTGCGCAACCCGCGCGAACGGGTCCAGAAGGTCGCGCCATTCCTGACCCTCGACGGCAACCCCTACCCGTCGATCGTCGACGGTCGGATCACCTGGATCATCGACGGTTACACGACCTCCAACGAATACCCCTACGCGCAGAGCGAGAGCCTGGGCGACATGACCCGCGACCGCAACACCGACCGCCGCGTGGTCGCCCAGCAGCCGCAGGACAAGGTCAACTACATCCGCAACTCGGTCAAGGCCACCGTCGACGCCTACGACGGCACGGTCACGCTGTACGCCTGGGACGACAAGGACCCGGTGCTCAAGACCTGGAGCAAGGCCTTCCCCGGCATCATCCAGCCGGAATCGAAGATGAGCGCCGACCTCAAGGCCCACGTCCGCTACCCGGAAGACCTCTTCAAGGTGCAGCGCTACACCCTGTCGCGCTACCACATCACCAACCCCGCCGCCTTCTACAGCGGCCAGGACTTCTGGAACATCCCGAGTGACCCGTCACAGGGCGACACGAACACCAAGCAGCCGCCCTACTACGTGACGACCACGATGCCCGACCAGAATCCGGCGCCGACGTTCTCGCTGACGACGACGTTCGTCCCGAAATCGGGGCCCAACCTGGCGGCCTTCATGGCGGTCGACTCGGTGGCCGGCCCTGACTACGGCAAGTTGCGCATCCTGCGAATGCCATCCAATACCCCCATTCCGGGCCCCGGACAGGCACAGAACGCCTTCCAGAGCCGATTCGCCGGCGAACTCAACCTGTTGGGCGTGGGTGCCTCGTCGGTCAGATACGGAAATCTGCTGACTCTGCCCTATGCCGGGGGATTGGTGTACATCGAGCCGGTGTACATCCAGGTCGCCGCCGGTGGGGGGCAGGAGCCGTATCCGATCCTGCAGCGCGTACTGGTGTCGTTCGGCAGCAAGATCGGTGTCGCCCGCACCCTCGAGGACGCGCTGAAACAGGTGTTCGGCGGAGAGCAGCAGCAGACTACGCCCAACAACGAGCAGGCCAAACCCAACCAGAACACCACTGCTCTGAAGTCGGCGATCGACAGCGCGCAGAGCGCCTACAACGACGCCCAGAAGGCCCTGCAGTCAAGCCCGCCCAACTGGGACGAGTACGGCAAGGCCCAGAAGCGGCTGCAAGACGCGCTGAAGGCGTTGGAGGGGCTGGGCGCTCTGCCGTCCACCGCCACCACCCCGACGCCGTCACCTACGGCTTCCCCGTCGGCGTCACCCACGGTGTCACCGTCGACCTCCGCCACCCCGACGCCCACCGCAACCCCCACGCCGACAGGCGGTACGTAGCCTCTTCGATTTGCGTCCACCCCGTGCCGCCTATAGTCTTTAGACACACACCGACGCGGGGTGGAGCAGTTCGGTAGCTCGCTGGGCTCATAACCCAGAGGTCGCAGGTTCAAATCCTGCCCCCGCTACCAAGTCGAAAAGGCCCTCCGGGATTATCCCGGAGGGCCTTTTCGCGTCTGGCCACGATGGGCCTCACTTCGCGAGGGCTGTGTTACTTGGGGCGGCGCACGAAGGGCTTCGTCTGGTGCGCTTCGCGCTCTCGGAGCTCAGACGCTGCTTCCGGTCGCGCCGGAGCCCCGACCCCTGAAGTGCCTCCGCTTCGCTCCGGCCGCCGTCCCCAAGCGCGCCCGCAGCGCGCGCAACGACCTGCCGAGCTTGGGGTGCTCCGATGCGGGCGGCCTCGGCGTAGGTACAGGGCGCGGTCTTGATCCCGCTCGGCGCGGCGTCGGCCGGCCACCGAACGTACCGGTCATGCGCCCGGCCCGACGCCACACCGCACTGCGGGCACACTCCCACATCGGCTCGGTATCGGGCATCACGCTCACCAACCCGCGACCTCGACCACAATCCCCGCCCAATGCGGGAGCAGCTCCTCAACGCATTCCGCATACGATCAACTAGCCGGATCGTGCCACGTCCCAAGATCAGCGATAGAGCGGTGCTTGTTGTCCATGGCTCTGCACTTGAACCCCGCACGCCGATACGAGCTCTCACGAGCTGCTCCATTGGCAGCGAAACGCCCTATGAATGTCCTGCTGGTTACCTGGCGTCAAGCCCTTCTTGGACATTAGCGTTAATGACACACGGGTGGCGAAAATTGTCGGCACCTCCAGAAATGCGTCCGTCTTCAATCACGTGGAACCGAATGGCCGGTCGCTTCTCTGCCGGGCAAGTAGTGGTCGCCTATACCGGTTCCGCGCTTGACGTAGCCGGCCGTATGACGATGAAACGACTGGAAGGAAGCGGAGAAATGAAGCGAAACGTGACCGGGAGAATTGCCATTACCGCGCTCGGCGGCCTCTCGGCCCTACTGCTCTCCGTCAGTCCCGCACAGGCCAAGGAAACGGCGGGTCACTGGTACGGCCCCTATTCCACTCAGGGAATTTGCGAATACTGGAGGAACGGTGTGCAGGCAGGTGGGACACAGACCCATCCCTGCTTCGATGACCAGGGCTGGTACTTCTGGGCAGCGTCCTGAGTGATCAGTACTCCCAACGTCCATCGCTAGGCAGGCGAATTCCAAGAAGGTCTCACCGGCTCGAAGCGCACGAGCTGGTGCTGGCGGCCGGGCTGCTGGTCGGGGTCTGCTTCACGGCCTCGTCGTACTCCATCACCGATCTCTCGATCGGAGCCGGCGGCGTCAGCGCCAGGCTGGACAGGGCCGAGGCCAAGCAGCGCGTGTTGGAGTCCGAGCTGCGGGCGCTGCAGGTGGCGTTGAGCGGGTTGGTGACCAAGTACGAGTGGGGCCATCTGCGGCGGCTCGCGGCGGAGGGGCCCGTGCCCGCGCAATTCCGGCAGGACAGGAAGCTGCAGATGGAGCTCGACCGGCTCGACGCCATGGGGTTCGTCGAGCCGGTCGACCCGCGAGGGCTGAACGCGATTCCGCAGGACTACGGGCACACCTACGAGGAGTTCGACCTCAAGCGGTACGTCGCGATCACCGAGGCCGGCCGTGAGTACGTGCGGCTGCGTGAGCGACTCTGATCACGTCAGGCCGCCCGTTCAATTCCTGCCCCCACTACCAGGTAAAAGGCCCTTTTGGAGCTGATCCAGAGGGGGCGATGTTGGTGATCGGCCTTTCGGCGGTATTGCTGTCGCGCCTGTGCATGGCCGCTAGCGTGCGGCCGGCCCAGGCGATGAGAAGCATCGTGTGGAGGGTTAATCGCCTGTCTCGCGCGTCTTACGGGCAAGGAATGCACAGTGCCCGAGACCTACCAGGCCGCAAAACGTCGAACCGGCCGAAACCTCGATCAAGAGCCACTGAGGCCAGGTCTGGACGGGGCCGCCGCCGTCGGGCACCCAGAGTACGAAGCTAAAGGTGGCGAGTCCGCAGAGTAGGAGCCCGGCGCTCAGGCGGCTGTACGCACGACGGAGGATCGACCGCCCCAATCGCCACAGGAGCATGGGTAGGGAGAACGTCGCGAAAGTGCGCATCACGCCACCCACGACGGTGCCCACGAGATGACCGAGTGGTGCTTGGAAGCCGCCGTGGTCGGCCCAGTCGTACTTCTTGGTCAGCCATGAGCCGGTCGCCAACATCAGCGTGAGAATCACGAAAGGGGCGAGGAACGCACCGATGGAATCGGGGAACGAATCGCTCCGTTTGCGATCATCAGGGGAAGGCGTGTCGCTCATGGTGCGCCCTTCGGGAAGGTAGCCGGCGCGGGTCTCGCCTGCCACTGTGGCCCCGCGGAACGCGACGAGGCAAACCGGGCGGCCCACGCGGCTGAGATTCACGAGGGTCAGCGGCCTGAGATGAGGTTGGCGAGGCGGGCGTAGGCCGAGGTCGTGGTGCCGCGGTCGTTCTCGTGCCGGTCCGCCGCCCTGAAGAGCGCGTAGATGAGCTGCACCCCCGTCCACCGCAGCGGCTCCGGCTCCCACTGCCTGACCTGGCGGCCCACCCAGGGCAGTGCCGTCAGCTCGGTGTCGCGGCGCAGCACCAGGTCGCGCAGCGTACGGCCGGCCAGGTTCGTGGTGGTGACGCCGCTGCCCACGTAACCGCCCGCCCAGCCGAGGCCGGTCGTGTGGTCCAGGTGCACCGTGGAGCACCAGTCGCGCGGCACGCCGAGCACGCCGCACCACGAGTGCTGGACACGGGCGTCGGCCGCGGCGGGGAACAGCTTGACCAGCATCCGCCAGAGCAGCGCCACCGTCTGCGCCTGGGTGGCGCCCCGGGAGTCGGTGCGCGATCCGTACCGGTACGGCACGCCGCGCCCGCCGATCGCGATCCGGTCGTCCGCAGTGCGCTGGGCGTAGATGTAGGCGTGCGCCTCGTCGCCGAGCAGCTCGTTGCCCGACCAGCCGATGTGCTTCCACACCTCGGCGGGCAGCGGCTCGGTGACGATCATGGAGCTGTTCATCGGCAGCCACTGCCGGTGCTGCCCGGCGAGGCTGGCGGTGAAGCCCTCGGTGGCGCGGATGACGTACTCGGCCGAGACGACGCCGCGCGAGGTGACGGCCGAGGCCATACCGTCCTGGCGAGGGCGGATCTCGGTCACCGTGGTGTTCTCGAAGATGTCCACGCCCAGCGCGGCGACCGTCGAGGCGAGTCCGACGGCCAGCTTGGCGGGCTGGATACGGGCGCAATGCGGCGAGTACGTGGCCTCCAGGGTCCCCGCCACCCGCAGACGTTCCTGCTGCTCGTCTCGGGACATCACCCTGAGGTCGTCCTCCCCGTACCCCCAGGTACGCAACGAGGACAGCTCCTCGCGCAGGCGGCGGCGCTGGGCGGGGTTGGTCGCGACGTGCACCAGGCCGCCCTTGTGGATGTCGGCCTCGATGCCCTCCTGGCGGGTCACCTCGATGACCTCGTCGACCGACCGGAACATGGCGTGCTGCAGGTCGATCATCGCCTGGCGGCCCCGGGCCTTGGCGTACCGCTTGCGCGAGCCGGCGAACTCCGCCGACAGCCAGCCGCCGTTGCGCCCGGACGCGCCGAACCCGGCGAACTCCCGTTCCAGGATCGCGATCCGCAGGTCGGGTTGGGCCTTCTTGAGGTAGTACGCGGTCCACAGGCCGGTGTAGCCACCACCCACGATCACCACGTCGTACGAGCGGGACCCGGGCAGCGCCGCCCGGCGGTCCGGCACGCCGATCTGCCGATACCAGAAGGAGACGCCGCCGTTGGCGAAGTCCTCGGTCAGCGGGATGCCTTTCACGTGAGCACTGCCTCCACATCACTTTCGTCGGCCAGGAGTACGGAGTCGGACCCGCGCCAGGTGAGCGTGACCTCGTCACCGCGACGGGGTTGGTCAAGCGGGTGTGGGCGGACTGATCGTCCAGAGGACCTCGGCTGTCTCGTCGCCGTCATTGACCACGCGGTGAGGCACTGACGTGCGGTACTCCACGCTGTCGCCGGCCGCCAGGACGTGCGGGGCGGCCGAGTCGGCGGGGCCGAGCCAGAGGGTCACCTGGCCGCGCACGATGAGGAAGATCTCCTGGGAGTCGCCGTGGGTGTACGGCTCGTCCCCGGTGGAGGCGCCCGGGTCGAGCTCCCCGGCGTACACCTCCAGGTTCTGCAGGGGGCGCTGGGAGATCAGGTACTTGCGGGTGCCGGGTTGGGTGGGGAGCTCCGGGCGTCCGGCGCGGCGTAGCACCCGGTGTCCGACTTCGTCCTGCTCGTTGAACAGGTCTGCGACCGTGATCCCGAGAGCCCCGGCGATCCGCCGCAGCATCCCGATGCTCGCGCTGGTCCGCCCCCGCTCCAACTGGCTGATGAAGCTGGCGCTCGCCTTGGCCTCGGCGGCGAGTCCACGGACGGTCATCTGGCGCATGTTCCGGTAGGCCCGGATGCGTACACCTAAGTATTCGGTCTCCGACTCCGTCATCGAACCTCTTGATCGACCTGACTGAACAAGTTGTTAAGTGGCAATGAAAGGACCGTACATAGCATGCGAAGACCCAACAAGGGGGCGTCGGATCACGAATCGGTCACTGGCTCGGGCGACGTGAGATCAACATGGCGGTCTGTACGACCTTGTCGAGGCCGCTCGCGGCGAGGATCTTCGCGCAGCATAATGACCGATACAAACCCGATAGTTTCGCCGTCTTCCCCTCCACGACAGAAACGAGAAATGCCGTGAAAGCCTGGATCTTCCTAGTCCTCGGCGTTCTCCTGGTCCTGATGGGCGCCCTGTGGACGCTTCAAGGGCTGGGCATCGTCGGCGGCAGCGTGATGAGCGGCGTTACTCTCTGGGCCATCATCGGCCCCATCGTCCTCATCGTCGGCGCTGTTGTCGCCATCCTCGGAATACGCCAGCTACGGCAGCCGCGCGGCTAATAACCCGCCGTTCAGGCATATTTCGAGGTATCAAGGGATCATGGCGGCACGCTATGACGGTCTGTCCGAGTGGTACGACGACCTCATCGTCCCGAACCTCGCGGACGTGACCGAACTCCTGGGCCCAGGCGATGGGACATGCCTGGACCTGGGCTGTGGCACCGGGCGCTACCTCGACGCGATCCGATCCACCGGCAGGACCGTCGTGGGGCTCGACCGGTCCGGCGACCAGTTGCGCCTTGCCCGCCGCCGGGATCTCGCGCCGCTGCTCCAGGGTGACGGGACGACGCTGCCGTTCGCCTCAGGGGTGTTCGGCACCGTCACCATGCTCTGGGTGTCCACGGACATCGGCGACTTCCCCGGACTGCTCGGGGAGGCCGCCCGGGTGCTCCGCACGGGCGGGCTGCTGCTGTTCTACGGGGTCCACCCGTGCTTCAACGGCCCGCACATCGAGAACCGCGAGGACGGCGCGCTGATCATCCATCCCACGTACCACCTCAAGGGCTGGCATCAGCGCGGGTCCTGGTGGCGCCAGGGCGGGATCAGGGACCGGGTCGGGATGAGCCAGGTGCCGCTGGCGGACCTGATCAACGCCTTCATCGACGCGGGGCTCGCCATCGAGCGGGTGTACGAACCGGGCGAGCAGCCCATCCCTAGCATCCTGGCCATCAGGGCGTCCGCCCGCTGAAGGCGGTCAGGCTCGTTCCGCGCGGGAACCCGGCGCGCTCAGGTGGGGGAGCACGTGGGGACGGGCGCGGTGTTGGTGCCGTTCCAGGAGGCCAGGAAACCGAAGGTGGCCGAGGCTCCGGCGGCCAGGGTGCCGTTCCAGGCGACGTTCCGCACGCTCGCGGCGGCCCCGCTCGCGCTGAGAGTGCCGCCCCAGATCTGGGTGATCTGCTGACCGTTGGCGAACGTCCAGCGGACCGTCCAGGCGTTCGGCGTCGCGGCCCCGGTGTTCTTGACCGTGACCTCACCCTGGAAGCCGCCCGTCCATTGCCCGACGTTCTTGAACGTCGCCGTGCAGCCACCTACCGGGGTGGGGGTGGGGGTGCTTCCCCCTGGGGTCAGGAAGTTCGCCAGCGCGGGGTACCAGCGGTCGGACATCTTCTGGTCGCCCGAGGCGTTCGGGTGCACTCCGTCGTAGGTGTCCGCGCTCGTGCTGAACCCCGTCCACTGGTCCACGACGACGATCGGCGACTGCTGGGTGGAGGTGGCGGCGGCCCAGGCGGGGATCGCGTTGTTGAAGGCGACGACACGCTGCCCGCAGTCGGCGCAGTTGGCCGGGTTCATGGGGATGATCTTCGCGACCAGGATCTTCATCGCGGGATTGCTCGCCCGCATCTGGCTGACCAGCGTGGTGAACGCGCTGAGGATCGTCGCCGGCGCGATGTTGCTCCACACGTCGTTGGTCCCGAAGTGCATGACCACGATGTCGGGCCTGGTGGCCGCCAGCCAGCCGGGGAGCTGGTTCTGGTTGGCCACGTTGGTCGCCAGGAAGCCCCCATGGCCCTCGTTGTCGCCGTCGTGCGCCACCGAGCAGCCCTGCGGCGGCAGGGTGCCGACGAAGTCGATGTCGGTGTAGCCGGTGCTCTGCAGCCTGTTCCACAGCAGGGCCCGCCAGCAGCCGGGTGAGCCGGTGATCGAGTCGCCGAGGGGCATGATCCTGATGGCGGCGGCGCCGGCCGGCGTGGTGGTCAGGAAGAGTACCGTTCCGATCAGGGTCAGCATCGCCACCAGCAAGGCGCTCGTCCTCGACATCGTCGGCTCCCGAAGATCGTGGGTCTGCCGAGAGCGTAGGAGCGCGGAGCGGTGGCGGGAAGGCGACCGGCTCTGGAGGGGCTCGCGACCTGCGGCGTCTGCCCGGAACGGCGGGTAACTTTCAGGGCCATCGCCGTGGATTGACCACCTGATCCCCTTGATGATTACATGATTACATGGACAATGAAGCAGTGCCGAGCCTCTACGAGTGGGCGGGCGGGGTGGAGGCGCTGGAGCGGCTCACCGAGGTCTTCTACCAGCACGTCAAGAAGGACGAGCTGATCGGGCCGCTGTTCGCGCACATGGACCCCGGCCATCCCCGATACGTGGCGATGTGGCTCGGTGAGGTGTTCGGCGGCCCCGACCGCTACACCGAGGAGCGCGGCGGCTACCCCCACATGCTCTCCCAGCACCTCGGCAAGGCCATCACCGAGCCGCAGCGACGCAGGTGGGTCAACCTGCTCATGGACGCCGCCGACGAGGTCGGGCTGCCTGACGACCCTGAGTTCAGGGCCGCCTTCGCCGGCTACATCGAGTGGGGCACCCGGCTGGCGGTGCACAACTCCCAGCCCGGCGCGAAGCCTCCGACCAAGGCTCCGGTGCCCCACTGGGGCTGGGGCGTCGCGCCGCCGTACCAGCCGTAGACAGGCCGTCGCGTCCCTGGTCGTAGCCTGGAGGTCACAGACTTACCACCGGGGAGCGAGGCATGACACGCGGGCGGCTGCGCATCTACCTCGGCGCGGCCCCCGGCGTGGGCAAGACGTTCGCGATGCTCGCCGAGGCGGCCCGCGCCAGGGAACGCGGCCGCGACGTGGTCGTCGGCTTCGTCGAGACCCACGACCGCGCCCGTACGGCCGCCCTGCTCGACGGGCTGGAGACGATCCCCCGCAAAACGCTCGTCCACCGAGGCGCCACCTTCACCGAACTCGACGTGGCCGCCGTCATCGAACGCGCGCCGAAGGCCGCGCTGATCGACGAGCTGGCCCACACCAACGTCCCGGGATCGAAGAACCCCAAACGCTGGCAGGACGTCGACGAGATCCTCGACGCGGGCATCGACGTCGTCTCCACCGTCAACATCCAGCACCTCGAAACGCTCAACGACGTGGTACGCCAGATCACCGGCGTCCCGCAGCGCGAGACCGTCCCCGACGAGGTGGTACGCCGGGCCGAACGCATCGAGCTCGTCGACATGTCCCCCGAGGCGCTGCGCCGCCGGATGGCGCACGGCAACGTCTACGCCCCGGACAAGGTCGACGCGGCCCTGTCCAACTACTTCCGCGTCGGCAACCTCACCGCGCTGCGCGAGCTGGCCCTGCTCTGGGTCGCCGGCAAGGTGGACGACCAGCTCATCCGCTACCGGGCGGACCATGGCATAGCGGGCACCTGGGAAGCCCGCGAACGAGTCGTCGTCGCGCTCACCGGGGGCCCCGAGGGCGACACGCTGATCAGGCGGGCCGCCAGGATCGCCGCCAGGTCCAAGAGCGTGGACCTGCTGGCCGTACACGTGACCAGACCCGACGGTCCGGCGTCCGATGGCGAGCCGGCGACGCTCGTACGCCGTCGCGCGCTCGTCGAGAGCCTGGGCGGCACCTATCACCAGGTCGTGGGCGACGACATCCCGCGCGCGCTGCTGGAGTTCGCCCGCGGCGCGAACGCGACGCAGCTCGTGCTCGGCGCGTCCAGGCGGGGCCGGTTCGCGCAGATCCTGTCCCGCGGCGTGGGCGTCACGGCGACCGCCTTGTCCGGCTCGATCGACGTCCATCTGGTGCCCCATGAGGCGGTTCGGAGCGTACGCGGTCCCGCCCGCTCGCCGGCCGCGCTGAACCGGGACCGGCGGATCGCCGGCTGGGCGCTGGCGCTGCTCGCGGTGCCGCTGCTCACAGCCGTCATGCTGATGCTCGCCGAGCGGCTCACACTGCCGAGCGAGATCCTCTTCTTCCTGCTGCTGGTGGTCGCCGTCGCGCTGGTGGGCGGCAGGTGGCCGGCGCTGACGGCGGCGGTGCTCGGCTTCGCATTGCTGAACTGGTTCTTCACGCCGCCGCTCCACACGCTGACGATCTCCGCGCCGGAAAACCTGTTCGCGCTGTCCACCTTCGTGCTGGTCGCCGCGATGGTCAGCACGGTCGTCGACCAGGCGGCCCGCCGCAGCAGGGAGGCCGCCCGCTCACGCGCCGACGCCGAGGTGCTGTCCACGCTGGCCGGCCACGTCCTGCGCGGCGACGCGGCGCTGCCGTCCCTGCTGGCCAGGCTCAAGGAGGTGTACGGCCTGGAGTCCGTCACGCTGCTGGAGCGCGACGGCGACTCGTGGCATGTCGTGGCCACGGCCGGGGGACCGCCGTCCACCTCGCCGGGCCATGCCGACACCGACGTGCCCATCGACGACGACCTGGTGCTCGCCGTACGGGGAAGGCTGCTCGACGCGGCCGACCGGCAGGTGCTCGAGGCGTTCGCGGCGGAGTCGGCGGTGGCCCTGCGGCAGGAACGCCTGCGTGCGGAGGCCGACCGGGCCAGGCCGCTGGCCGAGGCCGACAAGATGCGCACCGCCCTGCTCGCGGCCGTCAGCCACGACCTGCGCAACCCGCTCGCGGCGGCCAGGGCCGCGGTCGACGGCCTGCGCGGCACAGAGGTCGACTGGACCCCCGAGGACCGCGAAGAACTGCTGGCCACGGCCGGTGAGTCGCTCATCAAGCTCGACCGGCTGGTGTCGAACCTCCTCGACATGAGCCGCCTGCAGGCGGGCGTGCTCGGCGTCACGCTGGAACCGCTGGCCGTCGAGGACGTCGTCCCCCAGGCCATCGCCGAGCTCGGACCGCTGCGCTCGCGCGTCCATGACGGGTTCACCGGCGAGGTGCCGGAGTTCATGGCCGACGCGGCGCTGCTGGAGCGGGTGCTGGTCAACCTGATGTCCAACGCCGTCCGCTTCAGCCCGCCCGGCGGCCAGGTGGTGATCTCCGCGAGTGCGTACGGCGAGCACGTCGAGATCCGCGTCATCGACCGGGGGCCCGGGATTCCGCCGGAGGCGCAGGAGCGGGTGTTCCTGCCGTTCCAGCGGTTGGGCGATCGGCAGGGCGTGGGGCTGGGGCTCGGGTTGGCGCTGTCCCGGGGACTGACGGAGGCCATGGGCGGCACGCTCACCCCGGAGGAGACGCCCGGAGGGGGCTTGACCATGACCGTCTCGCTGCGGAGGGCTTCTTGAGTGTGACCGTCTCGCTGTGGAGGGCTCCTTGACCACGACCGTCTTCTTGGGGAGGACTCCTTGACCCGTGTGCTCGTGGTGGACGACGAACCGCAGATCCTGCGGGCGTTGCGCGTCAACCTGGTCGCCAGATACTACGAGGTGGCCGTCGCGCCGGACGGCACCGCCGCCCTGCGCCAGGCCGCCGACTGGCATCCTGACCTGGTCATTCTGGACCTAGGACTGCCGGACCTCGATGGGGTGGACGTGATCCAGGGGCTGCGTGGCTGGACCAGCGTGCCGATCATCGTGCTCTCGGGCCGGGCGGGCAGCCCCGACAAGGTGGACGCCCTCGACGCGGGGGCCGACGACTACGTGACCAAGCCGTTCGGGATCGACGAGTTGCTCGCGCGGATCCGCGCGGTGACGCGCCGCACCGCAACGGCCGCCGACGAGCCCGCGACGGTGCGGGTGGGGGAGCACGTGATCGATTTCGCCACGAAGACGGTCTCGGGCGGGGTACGGCTCACGCCCACGGAATGGCACTTCCTGGAGCTGCTGGCCCGGAACCCCGGCAAGTTGATCAGCCAGCGGCAGTTGCTCAACGAGGTGTGGGGGAGTTCGTACGTGAAGGAGACCCACTATCTGCGGCAGTACATGGCGCAACTGCGCCGCAAGCTGGAACGCGACCCGGGACATCCCGTGCACCTGCTGACAGAGCCCGGAATGGGCTATCGCTTCCAGCCATAGTCCCTACTCCTGCTCGAAGAAGAAGGAGTCCTCCAGCGGATCGGCGAAGGCGTCGGACTCACGATCGTCCTCCTCGTTCACCCATCTGGAGATGCTGCGTGCGGCCTCGTCATCGATCTCGAGGATCCTGTGCCGTTGCGGGAGTCTGTCCAGGTACATGGCGGTGGCGGAGAGCTGTACGTCATCCCCCATGTCATGACTGATTTCGTAGAGTTGATCGCTCATGAGACTCACGCCTTGGTGATCATCAGGGTTGTCTTGCGTACGGCCCAAGCGGCCAGCGCGGCACCGAAGACCAGTTGGCCGACGCGCACCCAGAGGGCTGGGGTGTCTTCAACGTAAATGACGACACCCATCCATATGAGGCTGAAACCGCCGACTAGGGCGATTGCTGCCCAGTTGAACCATCGCTGCCACATATGCGCAGTCTTGCAGCCGATCGGCCAAGGCTGGGTAAGTGAGCGGTCGTCTTCTGGTCACCTGGGCAGCGGGCTACTCGGCGGTTTTGGTGCCGATGACGACGGTGGCGTACCTGTCCTCAGAGCCGGCCACGCGCGGGGTCAGCCCGGCGGCGGCCATGTCTTCGGCCGTCCGCGACGCCTGGCGCTCGCTCGTCTCGACCAGCAGATGACCACCCGGCGCCAGCCACGCCGGCGCCTCCGCGATCACCCGCCGCACGACGTCGAGCCCGTCGGCGCCCCCGTCGAGCGCCACCAGCGGCTCGTGGACGCGGGCCTCCGAGGGCAGCAGCCGGATCGCCTCGGTGGGCACGTAGGGAGGGCTGGCGATCAGGATGTCGACGCGGCCGCGCAGCGTGGCGGGCAAGGGCTTGTAGAGGTCCCCCTCGTACACGTGACCGCCGATGGGGGCCAGGTTGCGGCGCGCGCACCGTACGGCGGCTGGGTGCAGGTCCGCGGCGTGCAACTCGACCCCTTCTCTGCTGAGGGCCGCGGCGAGCGCGGCGCCCATCGCGCCCGTGCCACAGCACAGATCGAGGATGACGGTGGGGGAAGGATCGCTCAGCGCGGCGGCCTCGGCCTGGTCGATGAGGAACTCGGTACGGCGGCGCGGCACGAACACCTCGGGATCCACCGCGATCCGCAGCCCGCAGAACTCCGCCCACCCGAGAACATGCTCAAGAGGCAGCCCGGCGACCCGCTGATCGACCATGGTGGCGAGCTCGTCCGGCGTCCTCGCCGTCGAGATGAGCAACTCCGCCTCGTCCTCGGCGAAGACACAGCCGGCGGCCCGGAGCCTGGTGATGATGGCGGTTGGGGGGACAGGTGACGGAAAAACCGACATGAGCGCCTTTCGGAAAGCCAATGAGCGCTCCCTCGGTCACCTATGTCAGGTGGACCGCACGATCATGAGGCGGGAGCACCCAGCCTGCTGCAGCGTTAATGGGTCTCACCTCCTCGATCGGGTCCATCGCTGGGGACGGCAACATTACCTGACGCCCTGTTCGGCACGCGAGCGGCCTCTTCGTCTGGGTTCCAAGAGCCGTTCGAGCTTCGCCAGGTCTGTCTGGTCCGTCAGGTTCGTGGGGCTTCGCGATCCGGCTGGCCTACCGGGGGAGCGTGCGAGCGGTGCCGACACAGCGGCGCAGTCGCATGCCCCTCGGCCGGACCTGAGTCGGCTGCTGCTGCTCCAGACAGGCCAGCAAGGCGGCCGCCGCCTGCGCGTCGGACAGGATGCGCTGCACGGCCTCCCCGTCCTCGGGAAGCTGACCGCGTTCGGCGAGCTCGTGCTTGATGAAGGCCAGCGGATCGGGCGCGCCCACCGTCTCCGCGGCCACCGTGGCCCGAGCGGCGGTGAGCAGGCGCAAGTAGTACGTCCGCAGGACAGCTTCGCGCATGCGCGCGTGCTCGAGGTCATCGATCAGCGTCCGGGCGACTCGGAGGAGGTCTCCAGCATGAGTCGCATCGTCGGCAAGGAAGGCACGGATGTCATCGAACTCCGAGCGGGTCATTGCGGACACCTCCGAGGGCGCAGATTGCTCGTACATACTTCGTACACACCCCCGATTGCGGATGACTTGCTGTCGGCTTGTCTCGGCCATGTCACCCTCCCGCCGCGGATCCGGTCGGCGACTCGACGGGTTTGAGCATCCTGAGGGCAGGGAAGGACCTCATGATTACCTGTACGGCACGAAGCAGGCGTGGACGGCTGCTAGAGTTGCTCAGGCAGGGCGGCCAAGGGTTCATGGAACCAAGGCAGTGCCCGGCACATCCCACTTCTTCCTGATTCGTCCGGTTGATTCGCATCTGTCCGGATGGTCTGGTAAGTTAGAGGGGTTGTCCCGGAAACGGGGCGGTCTTTATTCCAGCAGGTCGGAGCGGGTCGGGTCAATTTGACACCGGGCCGG